>JAVKHQ010000050.1:0-16514 GCA_031459875.1 Candidatus Fervidifonticultor sextus
TCGTCTGTCACTCCGTGGAAAGGGTGAGATGCATGCCTGAACTCGACGAGACTATACATGGTTGGTGGCATCTTGTGAAGCCACAAGATATAGAACATTTTTCAGCATCCTGCTAGGGGTGTCGCGAAAAACGACCGGAGCATCGCCACACCAGACGTGGGAGTAACGCCTGCGAAGCTGCCGGTCCCGACGTTGATGAAGTCGACGAGCCTGCTCGAGCCTCCGTAGCCTACGGCTAGGCCGTACTTGCGATAAAAGCTGACCACCCAATCTTCCAAGACACGGGTCTCGTCTGCGACCCCCATGGTCACCTCGATCTGATCCCTCCTGGCGCCGATCCTCAGGGGGCCAATGCCTGTCGCAGACATGATGGTCCAACCCGTCGCCCCATCAGGGAGAAGGGCCATGACGGGCTGGGGGGCGCTCGGGGGAGTCGGTGCCGATGGAGGTGAAAACTCGGTCGGAGAGGTTAAGGGCAGAGTGCTCAGGACCGCGTGGCCGATCAACGGCTTCGCCGCATTGACCGCCGAGGCGAAGTTGATCCCTTGCTGGGGTCCTCGCAGTGACCCCACAACAATCCCGATGACTTCACCGCGCATGTTCAGGATCGGCCCCCCGCTGTTGCCAGGGCTGATTGCCGCCTGGATCTGCAGCAGTCCTCCACGGACGGCACTGACAATACCCTCGGTGACTGTGGGCGTCTGAACACCGAGGATTTCAGGCCGCGGATATCCGATGACAACGATCCGCTGACCTTCGCGGACTTGCGCGACATCACCCAATGGCAGGGGACGGACAGGCAGCGCGGGGATGGCAAGCACCGCAAGATCATTGACGCTGTCCGTTGCAACCACTCGTGCATCAACCGGAGGATAATCGGGGAAGCGGACGATGACGCGCCGAGCGTCCCTGATGACGTGATGGGCGGTGAGCGCCAGGCGATCGGCCGCTGCAAAAGCGCTGCCGATAGACACCCCGCCGGGAGTGTCGGATCCAACGGCGGCCACGCTCGCCCTCGATCCCGCAAAGACGGATTCCGTATCCTGAGATTCCGCCGCGGGCACCAGCGTGCCAAGCGCCAAGATGAGGTAAAAGGCCAGGCCCAGCAGGGCCACTTTGACCGAGCGATGTCTTTGGGACCCTGTCATACAGTTCGCCCTCCCGGCTCAGGAGAAGAGAAGAACGTCCCTCAACAAATCGACAATGGTATGCCCGTCTTGAGAAACCGCTAGTCCAGCGGCGGAGGGCCTCAGGTCTGAGGAAGAGCTATGCGTGCGATGCAGAGGACGCGGGCCCTCAGCGAGTCGATGCGGGCAGGCCCGGTGCGACCATCAGCGTGCGCTCGTTCGTGTAGGTCACCTGCCCGGGCCGCCCGCCGCGAAGGCGGCGCACGTGGCGTCGCCGCGTGATGTCCACCGGCACCTTGCCCGAGGCGCGGCCGGCGCTGTAGTGCGCGGCGATGCGCGCTGCGGCCTCCACGACCGCATCCGGCGGCTCCCGGCCGCCGCCGGTGAGGATGACGTGCGCGCCGGGCATCCCGCGCGCGTGCAGCCACAGGTCGTCGGGTCTGGCGACCTCGAAGGTCAGGTGGTCGTTCTCCCGCGCGCTGCGGCCGACCTGCACGCGGTAGCCGTCGATGGCGAAGACGCGGCCGGCGCTGACCGGGTGCGCGCGGGCGCCCGCTCGCGTCGGCTGCCACAACCCGGCGGCGATCAGGTCCTGTTCGACTTCCCAGAGGTCGTCCTCGGTCTCGGCCTGCGCGATGGCGGTCGCCAGTCCCTCCAGGAAAGCGCGTTCCCCCTCAAGGGCGGCCCGTCGGGCGGGCAGGCGACGGCGTGCGGCGGCGGCCCTGGCGTAGCGCTTGAAGTAGGCCTGCGCATTCTCCACGCCCGAGCGCGCCGGGTCCAGCGGAATGCGGGTCGGCTGGCCGTCGAAGCCGGGAACCTCCACGGAGGTCGCGCCCGGGGCGACCTGCGGGAGGTAGGCGAGGAGCAACTCGCCGTACTGCCGCAGCTGTTCGGCGGCCTCGGCCTCGCGCAGGTCGGCTTCGACGGCCTCGAGCGCGCGCTTCACCCGTCCCAGGGCCTGTGCGACAGCAGCCGCCAGCGCCCGCCGCGCGCCCTCCAGGCGCCACGCGGCTTCCGCCAGGGCGATCACCGCCTCCACGGCCGCGCTCATTGACGCGGGATGCTCGCGGAATCCGGCATACGCACGCATCGGGAAGGCCGCATAGGCGACCGGCCGGCCGTCGAAATCCTGGTAGAGCCGGGGGGAGAATCGGCGGGCCAGGGTGTCTTCGGCAATGGCACGCAGTACCTCGACGACGCGCGTGGTGGCGGCCCGATCGAGGGATCCGGCGGGATCCACGCCCGCCCGCAGGCAGGCCTCATGGGCCATGGCCGGTCCGATTCCTGCCACAGCCTGGAGCAGGATGCGCCAGGCCGGGCGGTCTGATGGGGCTGCTGCCAGCAGGTGATCTGCCAGGACGGTCCGTGGGTCCGGTTTCGGCTGCGGCGGCCTCACGTACGGCCGCTGCGGGAGCAGATCCCGCGTGCGCCCGGGTCGTGCGGGCTTGAGCACGCCCACGATCACCCCGCCGCTGGTCAGGATCAGGTTCGCCTGGCGCCCCATCAACTCGGCGATCAGGTCCTGGGGGCCTTCCAGCGTGTCGAAGGTGCAGGTCGCCAGGCGTTCGAAGGGCGCTGCCTCAATCGCCCGCAGCGCGGCGCCCTCCAGCCGGCTGCGGAGCATCTGCGCGAATGGACCGGGCACGGTGGGCGCAGCCTCGGTCGTCAGGTGCATCCGGCACCACTGGGGATGTGCCGAGATGAGGAGCGTGCGCACAGCACCGCTGCGGCGCAGGACCAGGGCCAGGGTCTCGGGCCCGACCTGGACGACCCGTTGCACGCGCGCGCCGGCCAGATCCTGGCACTCGGCGGCCACCGCAGCCAGGATGATGCTGTCAAAGGAGGCCGGGGGCAGCGCAGAGGCCGACGGGCTGGCATCCATGCCGCTGCCACGATACGACAGGGCCGGGTGGGGCTGCAAGCGCGCCCGCGCAGGCCGCCGGCCCTCTCGGGCAGGAACGATCTTGCAGCGGGCCGAACAGAAGGCCCGTGATCCGCAGCATGACCGGGTTTGGAGGAGCCACCGCGGACGTCCCCGGAGGTCGGCTGGCGGTGGAGGTCCGCTCGGTGAACCACCGCTTCAGCGAAGTGCAGATCCGGCTGCCGCGCGACCTGGCGCCGCTGGACGATCGGGTCCGAGCCCTCGTCCAGAGACGGATTCACCGCGGCCGGGTCGAAGTCGTCGTGACCCGCGACGAGGGGGCGCGACGGCCGCGCACGGTGCGGGCTGACGTGGACCTGGCGGTGGCCTATGCGCGGGCGCTGCGCGACCTGGCGGCGGCGGTGGGCGCACGCAACGAGGTCACGCTGGCCCAGATCGCCGCGCTGCCGGAGGTGCTCAAGATCGAGGATGAGCGCGGGGACCCCGAGGCGCTGTGGCCCGTCCTGGAGTCGGCGCTGCGCGCGGCCACCGATGGCCTCGTGGCCATGCGGGCGGCGGAGGGCCAGCGCATCGCCGACGATCTGCAGCGGCGCGTGGCCGCGCTGGCCACGATGGTCGAGGTCATCGCCGGGCGGTCGCGCGAGGTCACGCGGGCGTATCGCGAGCGGCTGCGCGTCCGCCTGGCCGAACTGCTGGACCAGGCTCCGGTGGACGAGGCCCGGATTGCGGCGGAACTGGCGCTGTTCGCTGAACGTAGCGACATCAGCGAGGAACTGGTCCGCCTGCGCAGCCACCTGGCGCAGTTCCAAGAGACGATCGCGGGCGCAGACGGGCCGGTGGGCCGCAAACTGGATTTCCTCCTGCAGGAGATGAGCCGCGAGACCAACACCATCGGGGCGAAGGCCAACGACCTGGAGATCGCCAGGACCATCATCGCCATGAAGAGCGAACTGGAGAGCCTGCGCGAGCAGGTGCAGAACGTGGAGTGAACGATGGAAACGCGACTGATCAGCATCGGGCACGGCAACATCCTGGCGGCCAACCGGATCGTGGCGATCATCAGCCCGGATTCGGCCCCTGTGAAGCGCATCGTCCAGGAAGCCCGGGAGCGCGGCACCCTGATCGATGCTACCTATGGCCGCCGGACCCGGGCCGTGGTCATCACTGACAGCGGGCACGTGGTCCTCTCAGCCATCCAGCCCGAGACGCTGGCCCATCGGTACGACGCGCGGGAGGTCGGTGACGAACCCTCGGAATGAGGTGCCTGCCGTCGTCGTGGCCATTGGCGGGCCGATCGGCGTCGGCAAGAGTACGGTGGCGCGCGCGCTGGCCGAGCGGTTGGGGATCCGGCTTATCTCCGCCGGCGGCGTCTTCCGCGAGGTGGCCCGGCGCCGCGGCCTGTCCGTCGTGGACCTGAACCGGCTCGCCGAGGGCGATCCGACCATTGACCGTGAGCTGGACCGTCTGCAGGGGGAACTGGCGCGCGAGGGGCCGTGCGTGGTGGAGTCGCGCCTGTCTGGCTGGATGGTGGACGCCGACTTGAAGGTCTGGCTGGACGCGCCCGCAGAGGTCCGTGCCGCGCGGGTGGCTGCCCGCGAAGGGCAGGCCGCGGAGGCGGCCCGGGCGGAACTGGCGGTCCGCGAGCGCAGCGAGTGGTCGCGGTACCGGGCCCTCTACGGCATCGAGATGACCGATCGCACGCCCTACCACCTGGTCATCGACACGAGCCGGTGGGATCCCGAGGTGATTGCAGACGCCCTGGAGCGGCTGGTCCGCGGGCTGCGGCCGGCCGCGAGGGCGCGGTAGCCCTGCGCGCGCCAAAGGCGCGCATTCCAGGCATCACCGCCGCCGGCTCACCCCCATGACTCCACCACCGCCCCTCCTGGTCGCGCTCGACCTCCCGCTGCGCGCCGGCGACGCCGCGTTCACGTTTGCTGCCGGCGCGGCGGCCGGTGCCCCGCGGGGTGCCGGCGTGGTGGTTCCGTTCGGCCGGCGCCTCCTGCCGGGCATCGTGTTGGGTCCGGCCCCACCCCGCGAGGGCCTTCGGTCGATTCTGGCCCTGGTGGATCCGTGCCCGCTGGTGCCACCGCCCGTCGTTGATCTCGCCGAGTGGGTCGCGCGCGAGTACCTGGCGTCCGTCGGGGAGGCCATCGCCGCTGCCGTCCCGTGGGAGGCATTGTGGTCCGGCCTTCGTCTGGGCTGTCGCGCCCCCGTCCCCGGAGGACTCGCCCCGACAGTGCGGGCAGTGGCTGAGGCGCTCGCCCGCAGGCCGCTGTCGCTCCGGCAGGCCGGGCGCCTGTTCGCGCACGCTCCTGAGGCCACCGAGGCCCTGGCAGAAGCGCGCCTTGTGACGGCCACGATCCGCGGCATGCACGGCGGCCAGGGCGCCTGGAACTCTTCTGAGCCCGCCGGCCCTCGGAGGGCAGGCGCGCGTGGCGCAGGCGGGGGCGGGTCTGACGCACCGATGCCATCCGGTGCGACGAGCCGGGCGGACGCCGCGGTGGAGGCGGCCATGGCCGGAGGGCCGCGGGCGCTGCTCTTCGCAGGGTGGCGCCGGACGCCGGCGTACCTGGCCGCGGTGCGGCGCGCGGTCGCGGCCGGATGGTCGGCCATCGCCGCCTTCGGCTCCACCGAGGCCGCTGCGGCCTTCGCCGGCGAGGCGGCGGCGGCCGGGATGGCGCCTGTGATGGTGCACGGAGACCTGTCCCCCCCCGCGCGCCTGGCCGGCTGGTGCCGACTGTCCGGTGCGCGGGGCGTCCTCGCCGTGGGCACCCGTGGGGCGGTGTTTGCGCCCCTGGCCGATCCCGCGCTGGTCATCGTGGACGACGAGGATGCCAGCGGCCACAAGGAGGAGCGGGCGCCGCGCTACGTGACCGGCGCAGTCGCCGCCGAGCGCACGCGCCTGCAGGGCGTCCTCATCCTCGGGGCCACCACGCCCACCGTGACATCGTACGCGGCGGCCCGGGCCGGCCGCCTCCACCTGATCGCGCTGCCGTCCCCCCGGGCGCGCATCGGCGTCATCGACCTGCGCCGGCGCCCCGATCCGGGGGAGCCCATCAGCCGGCCGCTGCGCGAGGCGGTGCGCAAGACGGTGCGCGCGGGCGGCCGCGCCGTCCTGCTGGTCGATCGCAAGGGATATGCGGGCGGGCTGCACTGCGCCGAGTGCGGGGCCGTGCCCCGCTGCCCCCAGTGCGCGACGGCTATGCCCTACTACCGGCGCGAGCGCCTGCTCCGGTGCCGGCTCTGCGGTCGCACGCTCCGGGCGCCCGCCACCTGCCCGCAGTGCGGGGCCGCGCGGCTGCACCCGCTGGGCGCAGGCACCGAGCGGATCGCCGCGGTGGTGCGGCAGTGGACGCCTGCGGTGTGGCGAGTCGACAGCGATGTGGTGGGGTCCGGCCGCGACGCGCCCGTGAGGCTGGCGCCGCTGCGATCCGGCGGGGGCGTGGTGGTGGCGACACCGCTGGTCCTGCCCCATCTGGAAGGGCTGCGTCCCGATCTCGTCGGGGTGGTGGCCGCCGACCGCTGGCTGCACCGGCCGGAGTTCCGGGCGTCCGAACGCGCGCTCGCCCTGTTGCGCAGCGTGGCCTTCGCGTCGCAGGTCCGCGTCCTGGTGGAAACGGCAGACCCCGACCACCCGGCGGTGCGCGCCGCCCAGTCGCCGAGCCTGCAGGCCTTCTACGCCGAGGAACTGACGCAGCGCCAGGCACTGGGCTATCCGCCTTTCCGGATCCTGGCTGCGGTGGTGGTGACGGCCGGGTTAGCGGCGGCCGCCGACTCCGTGTGCACCCGCCTGCTGCAGGCCGCACCGCCGTCGCTGGAGGTGTTCGGACCATGGCCGCTTTCGGTTGCAGGAGGGCGGCGGGTGGGGCGCCAGATCGTGTTGAAGGCTCCCGACCGCGCGGCGATCCGGGCGGCGCTCTGGCCGATCCTGGTCGGCGACGGCGTGCCCCGTGGGGTGCGGATCACCGCCGATGTGGACCCGCACGACCTGTAGCGGCTACGCCTTGAGGACGAGGTAGACGATGACCCTGAGGGAGGATTCAGGGGGCAACTCCCCGCACAAGCGCAGCCACCCGCCAAAGTGGCGGACGCGGCAGAAGTCCAGGCCTGGTGCGGCCGGCAGCGTCATGCGGGTGCCTTCATCGCACCACACCATCCCGTCCGGGGAGATCTGGACGCGGGCTGTCATTCCCCCCTCTGGCCCGCGGCTTTCGAGGGTGCGGACGAAGAAGAGTGCCTCGGAGGCCCAGGCCGCCTCGTACGGCTCAGTGGCGAAGGCGCCCTCCCACCAGACGTTGCGCTCGATCACCGCGGTGTGGCTCTGGCGCATCGCTCACTCGGCAGAGAGGAGGACCGAGTCCACGTACAGGAAGGCGCGCTTGTCGAGGTCGGTCTCGACCCACATGAAGGGGTTGAGCATGCACCACAGGTTGGGCATGGCCCCCAGCATCATCGGGGCGATGCCCGACGGATCGAAGGTGCGGTCGTTGCACTGGAACGCGGTGAAAGCCATCGCGTCGAGATCGAACCCGAACCTGACGTAGTGCCAGTTCTGCTTCGTCGCGATCTCGTTGTAGCACAACTGCTGGTGGCCGTCTGGCACATCCTCCCAGCCCGTCGGAGCCAGATGGAAGTGGGAGCGCGTCTTGCCGGTCGTGCCGATCTCGTGCATGGGTTCCGGTGCGCGCTTGAACTGCCACCGTTCCACCATCTGGCCGCCCAGCGCGTTCAGGTACCGAAGGTGGGGCATCACGCGCCGGGCGCCGGTCCGGCGATCCCCGTCCTGGAGGTCCAGGCCGAAGCCGACGGCGCGCACATCGGTGTTGGACAGCTGCAACTCCGTGGCTTCAGGTTTGAAGGTGAAGTACGCCTCAAACTGAATCCGGCCGGGGCGGCGCCAGGTCAAGCGCTTGACGGCCACGGCTAGGCTGCCGGCCTGGGGGCGGGTCGCCAGTTTCAGGGCGTAGGTCCCGTCCAGGCCGCCGGCGGAGCCCGTGTCCCACATGCTGAGGTTGCTGAGCATGGGGGGACGGAGATCGCGGTACTCCGGCAGCAGGGAGTCCAGGGATCCTTCGTAGTTGCCGATGAGTGCCGTGTACCCGTTGAGCCCGCCGTCGAAGTCCGCGAAAAAGAGGATGCGGGGGAGGGGATCGAACCGGCTGAGCGCCGGGGAGAGGAGCTCGGGAGCGCGCTGCATGCCTTCGAATCTTCGCAGGGGGTGGGGGCAAACCCTCTCCGCCGCCTACCCGCGACCCCGCCGGCCCAGCCGCCACAGGGGGATCGCCTGAGGACGGCGAATCTACCGACGGCCAGAGGCCGTCAACCATCAGGACACGCTGCAAGGAGGGGTGTGCTGTGACACGGTGGCGTCGAGGCTCCCCACGGATCATCGTGTGGGTCACCGTCTCGGTGCTCGCATCGGCTGCCGCGCAGGCCGGGCCGTCCGTCACACCAGGCACGCTGACGATCGCGTATCCGCAACGGGTCGTCTCGCCGGACCCCTACGGGACCGCGGCGGCCGAACGGATCACCATCATCCTGGCCCGCCACCTCTTCGACACGCTGATCACCTGGGATCCGGGCGCCAAGCGGTTCCAGCCGGCCCTGGCAGAACGCTGGCGGAGCCTCGATCCTACGACCTGGGAGTTCGCGCTGCGGCGCGGTGTGAGGTTCCACGACGGACAGGAGTTCACCTCGGCGGCTGTCAAGACGTCGATCGAGCGCGCACAGCAGATGCGCGGACCGCTGGTTCCCCTCTTCTCGCCGATCACTGCGGTGGAGACGCCCGACCCGTACCGGGTCATCATCAGGACCGCCACCCCGTTGGGCACGCTCCTCTCGAATCTGACGATGCTGGCCATCGTTCCCGCCGGGACACCGCCCACACCGGCGTTTGGTGAACGGCCGGTCGGGACCGGGCCGTTTCGGTTCGTCGAGTTCGTCCGCGACACCCGGGTCGTGCTGGAGGCCAACCCGACCTACTGGCGGCCGGGCATTCCCAAAGTGCGCCGGCTGGTCTTCGTGGACATCCCGGAACTCTCGGCGCGGGTGACGGCCCTTGAGACCGGCGAAATCGACATGACCGTCCAGTTGACGCCCGAAGAGATCAAGCGTCTGCGTTCGAATCCCGCCATCAAGATTGAGATCGGCCCCACATTCTACACGCGGTTCTTGTGGATCAACTCCAGCCGTAAGCCGTTTGACGACGTCCGCGTTCGCCGCGCCGTGGCCCGGGCGCTCAACATCAATGCCATCACGAGTTCCCTGGTGGCGGGGATCGCCAAGCCGGCTGAGGCCCCCATCGGCAGCAATGTGCTCTGCTTCGCCAAGATGGCGCCGTATGGGTACAGCGGCGCGGAAGCCCGCCGGCTCCTGACCGAAGCGGGCCTGGGTCGGGGCTTTGAGGCCGAGATGAAGTGGAACGACGCTCTGCCCAAAGAGCGCGAGGTGGCCGATGCCATCGTGGGACAGCTGGCGCTGGTCGGGATCCGGGTGCGAAGTACCCTGCAGCCCCGAGCCATCTGGGTGGACGACCTGATCAAGCTCAACTGGGATTTGAACCTGCTGGGCACCGGCGCCGTCACCGGAGATGCCGACTACTCCCTGGGCCGGCTCTATCACTCGAGGGCGAACCGCACGGGCTACGTCAACGCCGAGCTCGATCGTCTGCTCGACCAGGCCGCCAGCACCGTCGATACGGAACGGCGGTGTGAGCTGTACAAGCGAGTCCAGGAGATCCTCTGGAGTGAGGTGCCGGGGGTCTTCCTGTTTGAGTCGCTGGAGGTCTATGCGTACCGCACCCGCGTCTCGGGATTCAAGGTCCCACCCAGCGAGATCTTCACCCTGACTGAGGTGTCTGTGACGCCATAGCCCGGTACCTGCTCCGCCGGATCCTCGCAGCCCTCCTGGTCGTCTGGGGCGTAGTGACCCTCATTTTCCTGATCGTCCGGGTCATTCCGGGCGATCCGGCGTCGGTGTTGCTCGGCACGTTCGCCACCGCCGAGCTGCTGGCCGAACAGCGGACCAAGATGGGCCTGGACCGTCCCCTCGCCGTCCAATACGTGCTGTTTCTCCGGCAGGCCGCTGCCGGGGACTGGGGGCGCTCGTACCATGAAGGCAGGCCCGCATTCGGGATCGTCCTCGAGCGTCTGCCCGCGACCCTTGAACTCGCGGCTGCCGCCACAGCCCTCACGGTCGTGACCAGCTTCCTGCTGGGCTCGCTGGCGGCACGGTGGGTCCAGTCGCCCGTGGATCACGCCATCGGCATCTTCTCATTAGTCGGGCAGGCCGTGCCCAACTTCTGGCTGGGCCTGGTCCTCATCCTGGTCTTCGCCCGGTCGCTGCACTGGCTGCCCTCATTTGGCCGCGGCACGCTGTGGCATCTGGTCCTGCCCGCCGTCACGCTGGCGGTGCAGCTTATCGGGGTGATGACCCGCCTGATCCGTGCCGGTATCCTGGAGACCCAGGGCCAGGACTTCGTGCGGACCGCCCGGGCGAAGGGCGTGACGGAGACCGGGATCCTGGTCCGCCATGTCTACCGGAACATGCTGATTCCCGTGGTCACCATGCTGGGCCTGCAGCTCGGCTCGCTGGTGGCCGGCGTCGTGGTGATCGAGACGGTCTTCGCGTGGCCGGGGTTGGGCCGGCTGATCGTGGCGGCAATCAACAACCGGGACTACCCGGTGGTGCAGGCGGCGATCACCTTCGTGGCGGCCATGTTCGTGTTCCTCAATTTGGTCGTGGATCTGACCTACGCCTACCTGGATCCGCGCATCCGGTATCAGTGATGGCCGGGCAGTCCGCCGCGGCACCGGCGGATCGCCCCCTCGCGGGGCGGCGATCACGCGTGACCACGCGCAAGGGGCGCCGGGTCGTCATCGCCGGCGTCGTGTTGGCGCTGACCGCGCTGGTGGGCCTGGGCGGACCTCTCGTGGTGCCCTACGATCCACTGGCGCTGCGATTGGAGGAGCGGTTGCAGCCTCCGGGCGCACGGCTGGCCGATGGGCGGATCGCCTGGCTGGGGACCGACCAGCTGGGGCGCGACCTGCTTCAGCAGGTCATCCACGGCGCCCGCGTGTCGATGTTGGTGGCCGTGAGCACGGTCCTCATGGCGGGTGTCTCCGGCACGTTGCTCGGGCTCCTGGCCGGGTACTACGGCGGGATGATCGACACGGCCCTGATGGCGCTGGTGGACCTCCAACTGGCCTTTCCCCCGCTACTGCTGGCCATCCTGATGGCGGCGATGCTCGGTCCGTCGCTGCTGAATGTGGTGCTGACCCTCTCGGTGATCCGGTGGGCCGTCTACGCGCGGCTCGCACGCGGCGCCGTGCTCTCCCTGCGCGAGAAGGAGTTCGTCGAGGCGGCGCGTGCGCTGGGCGCCAGAGGAAGCCGGGTGATGCTGGTCCACCTGCTGCCCAACATGCTCACGCCGCTGGTCATTCTGGCCACCCTGCAGATCGCCCTCCAGATGCTGGCCGAAGCGGCGCTCAGCTTCCTGGGCCTCGGCATCCCTCACCCGCTGCCGTCGTGGGGCGTGACCATCAGCCAGGGTCGCGACTACCTCCACAACGCCTGGTGGATCGCGACGGCCCCGGGCGCAGTCATGACCGTCGTGGTGCTCAGCGTCGGCCTCTTCGGCGACGCGGTCAGGGACTACCTGGATCCGCGGTTCCAGCAGTAGCTCCAGACAGCCCTCAGGGTGCAGGCGGCCGGACCCAGCGGCCCGCCTGCATGACGGCCAGGGGACGAGCGAGCACGGTGAGATCCACCAGCGGGTCGTCCTCCAGCACGACCAGGTCCGCATGGGCTCCGGGGGTGAGAATTCCGATGTCGGGGATCCCCAACACGCCAGCGGCCACGCGTCCTGCCGCGGCCATGGCGAGCGCCGGCGACATGCCGCATGCGTGGAGCGCGAGAATCTCGGTGACCACCCCTCCGTGCGGCGTGTCGGCCACCCCGGCGTCGGATCCCACCACCACCAGGACCCCGCACTCCAGCGCCGCCCGGACCGCTGCCCGCCGGGCTTCCCACCGTTCGCCGACCGCAGCCATGCGCCTGGTGGGCACACGGCCCGGATCGGCTGGGCGAAGGACTCCAGCATGGATAGCAGGCGCGAGCGTCGGGACGAAGGCGATGCGGCGTGCGGCCATGGCCTCCAGGGTGGATGGCGACACAAAGCTGCCATGCTCGATGGTCTGCATCCCGGCGGCGACCGCCTGACGGACGCCCGCATCAGCGTGCGCGTGACACGCCACGGGCAGGCCGAGGCGGCGGGCCTCCTCCCCCAGGGCCGCCATCTCGTCATCCGTAAACTGGCAGGCGCGCGGATCGGTCTGGGGGCTTGAGCCTCCCCCGGTTGCCACGATCTTGATCACGTCCACGCCGGCAGCCTGGAGGCTTTGGACAGCGGCCCGGGCGGCGTCCGGTCCCCGAACCGGGATGCCCATCTGGTGCAGGTGACCTCCAGGCGAGGTGATCGGCGCGCCGCTGGCGACGATGCGCGGCCCGCGGGCACTCCCGGCGGCGATGTCATCCCGCAGCGACACGACCAGGCCCGTGGGAGACCCGAGATCCCGAACCGTGGTCACCCCGGCCAGCAGCGTGCGTTCGGCGTGCTCGCGCATCAGGCGTGCGAGTTCTTCGGGGCCGGCGGCGCTAAACGCACCCAGGGGATCCGAACCCCCATCCAGGCAGAGATGCACGTGCATGTCGACAAGACCCGGGGCGACGACCCGACCGGCCAGCGATTCCTCCCGGGCCATCCGTGCGGAGCCAGGCTCGACGATGCGGCCTGAGACAATCCATACCTCGCCTTCTGCGGGCGGACCGCCCAGTCCGTCCAGCACCCGGCACTCCCGCAGGACCAGCGCTTGCCCGGAGCCCCCTGGAGGGACACCGCCCATGCGCGCCTACCAGACGACGCGATAGCGGGCGACGGCGTCTGGATCCAAATCGATTCCCAGCCCCGGGCCGCCGGGAACCGGGATCTGCCCGTCGATGAGCTGACCGGGTCCTCCCACGGGTGCGACGGTCAGTGCCTCGCGCAGCGGATTGGTCGTGTAGATGCATTCATACGTCAGGAAGTTGGGCGCGGCTGCGGCCAGGTGCAGGGTCGCGGCCACGCACACGGCCGCCGAAAAGCCGACGTGCGGCGCGTAGGCCACGTGATGGGCGCTGGCGAGGTCGATGATCTTTCGTGTTTCGCTGATGCCTCCTGCGCGGGCCACGTCGGGCTGCAGGATCTCGATGACGCGCCGGTCCAGCAGGGTGCGGACGCCGAAGCGCGTGAACTCGGCCTCTCCCGCCGCCAGCGGGATCGAGGTCGCGGCCCGGATACGCTCGTAGCCTTCGAGGTCATCGGCGACCACCGGCTCTTCGAACCAGGCGATGCGCAGGTCTTGCACGCGGTGGGCCAGATCGATCGCCTCGGCCGCCCGGAAGGCACCGTTGGCGTCGAGCATGAGGTCGACCCGATCTCCCACCACGCGGCGGATGGCCCGGACGTTGGCCGCATCCTCTCCGACCCCGGTCCCGACCTTGATTTTGATGGCTCGAAAGCCGTGCTCCACCAGGGCCGCAGCGTCGGCCTCCATCTGCCGTCGCTCGCGCACCATGACCGACGAGGCATAGGCCGGAAGGCGGGTGCGCACGGCCCCGCCCAGCAGGGCGTGCAGGGGTACACCCAGCGCCCGCGCCTTCAGGTCCCAGAGGGCGGTGTCGACGCCCGCGAGACCCTCGACCAGCATGCCACGGGAATGTCCGGACAGCGACCGAAGGTCGCGGAACATCCGCCCCCACAGCGCCTCAGTGTCGAACGGGTCGGCGCCGACCACCAGCGGGGCCAGCAGGTCCTCGACGATGGCGGCCCAAATGCGGGGCGAGTAGCGGGCCAGGCACTCGCCGTAGCCGACCAGGCCGGTATCGGATCGCACTTCGACGAGCGTGGCGGCCATCTGCGAAAACGTGGCCACCCCGGTGCGTTGCGGCTCGTCCAGGGTCGCCAGCAACGGAAGGGCCCGGACCGACTCGATCCGCATGGGGATGGGCCGTCTGGCGGTCAGCGGGTCACGGCGCCGTGCCCTGCGGCAACCCCAGCCAGCGCGTCGGCGTGGAGGAAAAGGTTGGGGGCGCCGCCGGAGTGCAGGAAGACCACGACAGCCTCGCGCCGAATCCGGCCGGTGCGGACCGCGTCGCTCGCCGCGGCCCAGGCCTTGCCCGTGTAGACCGGATCAAACAGCAGGCCTTCCCTGGCTGCCGCCAGCCTGACGGCCTCAAGGCTCTCGGGGGTGGGAATGCCGTATCCGGGGCCCACGTAGGCATCCGTGACGTCGATCTCCACGTCGGATACCGGAGAGGGCACCCCGACCAGGTCGGCTGCGGCCTGCATGTGGCCGGCGATGCGGGCGCGCAACTCGATCGCCGGTGTATTCACCGAGACGCCCATGACGTGGCTTCCGGCTCCGGCCAAACGCAGCCCGAGCAGCAGCCCTGCGTGCATGGTGCCCGATCCGTCGGCGAGCACCACGTGATCACACCGCGTTTGCCGGTCGGCCAGTTGCTCGTGCAGCTCGAACGCCGCCTGCACATACCCGAGGGCCGCACGGCCGCCGGAGAAGGTGCCGAGGTGGATCAGATAGGGACGTCCGCCCCTCGCTCGCACCTCATCGGCGAGCCCGTGCATCAGCGCCACGGTCGAGGCCGCATACGGGTCGTCCGTGTCGACATAGTGGACGTCGGCGCCGAAGAGCCGCATCAGCAAGAGGTTGCCGCGCACGGGTGCGTCGGACCGGCCTCGAACGACGAGGATCGGCCGCAGGCCCATGCGCCGGCAGGCCGCGGCGGTCAGGCGCAGGAAATTCGACTGCGCGCTCGCGGTGGTGATGATCGTGTCGGCACGTTGGGCCAGTGCCTCCCCCAGGAGGTATTCCAACTTCCGGACCTTGTTGCCGCCGAGGGCCAGGTCGGTCAGATCGTCACGCTTGACCAACAGCCGGGCCACGCCCAGCGCCTCGGCCAGGCGTGGGGCATCTTCGAGGGGTGTGGGATAGCGGGCCAGCAGCAGGCGGGGCAGGCCGTCCAGCTTCATCTGGTCCTTGATCCTTCTCCACGAGGGGGAGGTCCTCCTGGGCGCCGTGAGGCGACGATGCGTTGAAGGGCCCCCAGGCCCGTGCTATCGTGGGGAGCGGTATGACGACCGCGACGGTGCTGGAGATCGTGACCACCGACAGCCCCCGGGCCGCGGTGCTGCGGCGTCGGGCGAGGGCGGTGGGCCGGGTCACGCGTCAGGTCCAGCAGCTGATCGAGCAGATGTTCGCGACGATGCGCGCCGCCCGCGGCCTGGGCCTGGCCGCGCCGCAGGTCGGCGAGAGCGTGCGCGTGCTGGTGGCCCAGGTGGCCGACCGCACGGTGGCACTGGTGGACCCCGAGATCCTCTCCGCCGACGGCGAAGAGACTGCGACCGAGGCCTGCCTTTCGATCCCCGGCGTGCTGGGCGATGTGCCGCGGGCGGCGGTGATCACCGTGCGCGGTAAGAACCGCCGCGGCCGACGGGTGACGATCCACGCCGATGGGCTGCTGGCCCGCGTGCTGCAGCACGAGATCGACCACCTCGACGGGATCCTCTTCCTGGACCGTGTGCGCGACCGGAGCACGATCCGGGTCATCACGCCGGAAGAGGGCGACGCGGTCCCGGCCGCCGAGTAGTCCCGGGGCGATCGCCGGTCGATGACCCCATCGCAGACCTCGTCCCTGCGCGTGGTCTTCCTGGGCACGCCCGCCTTTGCGATCCCGTCGCTGCGGACGCTGGCGCGCACGACGTCGGTCGTGGCGGTCGTCACCCAGCCGGATCGTCCGGCCGGGCGGGGCCGAACACTCACCCCGCCGCCGGTCGCGGTCGCCGCCCGCGCGCTGGGGCTGCCGGTGTGGCAGCCAGAGAGCCTGAGGGGGGCGGCGGTCCAGGCGGACCTGGCCGCGGTGCGGCCGGACCTGCTGGTGACGGTGGCCTACGGCAAGATCATCCCGCCGGCGGTGCTGGCGCTGCCGCCGCTGGGCGCTGTCAACCTGCACCCGTCCCTGTTGCCGGCCTACCGCGGCGCCTCACCGATCCAGCGCGCCATCGCCGACGGTGAGACGGTGACGGGGGTCACCGTGATGTACGTCTCAGAGGACCTGGATGCCGGCGACATCGTCCTGCAGCGCGAGGTGCCCATCGCCCCGGAGGAGACCGCCGGCGACCTGGAAGCGCGGCTCGCGGAGGAAGGCGCGGCGCTGCTGGCCGAGGCGGTGGCGTTGATCGCGCAGGGGCGCGCCCCGCGGCGGCCGCAGGACCACACGCGCGCCACGTACACGAAGAAACTGGCCAAGTCCGACGGCGAGATCGCCTGGGGGCGTCCGGCGCACGAGATCGTCAATCACGTGCGGGCCATGAATCCCTGGCCGTGTGCGTACACGACCTGGCGCGGCGGGTTGCTGAAGGTGTGGCGGGGGGGGCCCCGCCCCGGCGGGGG
>JAVKHQ010000051.1:0-15049 GCA_031459875.1 Candidatus Fervidifonticultor sextus
AGGGGAGGCGCTGGACCCTCACATAATTTCAGGGCGCAATTGTCTCACCTCGACGTGGGCAATACGCGGTTCCCTCCGCCGCCTCTTCCGCGATCCGCCCCGCCCGGCGCAGCTCCCCCTCGATCCAGCGGTAAGTCCGCGCCAGTCCCTCTTCCAGCGGGACCTGGGGCTCCCACCCCAGCACCTGCCGCAGCCGCGTATTGTCGCTGTTGCGGCCGCGCACCCCCTGCGGCTTGCCCCGGTCGTGGCGCTTGCGCAGCCGCTTGCCGGCGATGCGGCAGACGATGTCCACCAGCTCGTCCACCGTCACGAGCCGGTCGGTCCCCAGGTTGAGCGGCTCGGGGCAGTCGGAGCGCATGAGGCGCCAGATCCCCTCGACGCAGTCGTCCACGTACATGAAGGAGCGCGTCTGGCGCCCGTCTCCCCAAACCTCGATTTCGTCGCCGTCACGGGCCAGGGCCACCTTGCGGCAGATGGCGGCGGGCGCCTTCTCCTTCCCGCCTTCGTAGGTGCCGAGCGGCCCGTAGACGTTGTGGAAGCGGACGATGCGCGTCTCCAGGCCGTGGTCCTGGCGGTAGTACCGGCACAGTTCCTCCGCGAAGAGCTTCTCCAGGCCGTAGCCGGGCTCGGGGTCGGCCGGCCAGGCGTCCTCCTCGCGCAGGGGCGTGACGTCGGGGCTCTCCTGCCGGTAGCGGGGGTAGACGCAGGCCGACGAGGAGAAGAGGAAGCGGTGCACGCCGGCCTGACGCGCCGCCTCGAGCATGTGCAGGTTGATGAGGGCCGAGTTGCGGGCGACCTGGGCGTGGTAGGCGGTGATGTAGCCGATGCCGCCCATGTCCGCGGCCAGGTGGTAGACCTCGTCCACCCCGCGTACGGCGGCCGCGCAGGCAGCGGGGTCGCGCAGGTCGGCCCGCACGAACTCCTGCGCCGCGGTGGGTTCGAACTCGGGAGCCTTGATGTCCGCCCCCCGCACCCAGCAGCCCCGGTCCACCAGGTAGCACACCAGGTGGTGCCCGATGAACCCGCCGGCCCCGGTGACCAGCACGCGCACCGTCATCCCCCTCCCCCCTCAGGACCGGCCCCGCCTCGACGTCGGTGAGGCCAGCGCCTCCTCCACGACCTCTACGAACCGCGCCAGCTGGACCGACCGCTCGAAGTCCGCCGCCGCGGCCAAGGCCCGGCGGCCCATGGTCTCCAGCAGGTCCGGTGAGGCCATGGCCTGCCGCACCGCGGCCGCCACCGCAACCGGATTGTCGGGGTCGGCCACGAAGCCGCACCCGTACCGCCGGACGATGCGGGCAACGTCGCTGGCCTCCGGGGCCACGGCCAGCACGGGCCGCCCGGCCGCCAGGACGGCGTAGAGCTTGCTCGGCACCACGACCCCCTCCAGGCCCCGCCGCACGGTGACGACATGCAGGTCGGCGGCGGCGAGCACGTAGGGCACCTCGGCCGCCGGGCGGTACGGCACGCGGCGCACCTGCGGCAGCGCCTCGGCCGCGCGGTCGATGGTGGGCGCGGCCGCGCCGTCACCCACGAAGACGAGCCCCGCGCCCGCCCCGTCCAGCAGGGCCGCGGCCCGGGTGAGGGTCTGCCAGGCCCCCGCAAACCCCAGGTTGCCCGCATGTAGCACAACGAAGCCGTACGGGCCCCGCACGGCACGCACGACCGGGTGATCGCGAGCCACGGTCTCCGCGGCCGGCGCCGGGCCGCCGTCGCGCACGACAGCGATGCGCTCGGGCGCGACACCCTTCGCGACCAGGCGGTCGCGCATGTCGTCGCCCAGCGCGATTACCCGGTGCGCGCGGCGCAGCGCCCAGCGGTGCAGGCGGTCCCACGCCGCCGTCCACGGTCCCGGGCGCACCAGGCCGCCGGCCACCGCCATGTCAGGGTAGAGGTCGCGGACGTTGTAGACGAAGCGTCGCCGGCGCACCGCCGCCACCAGCGCCCCGGCGATACCTGCCACCGGCGGGTCGGTCATGGCCAGGACGAGGTCGGCCGGCACGGTGAGGGCCCGGGGCACCGCCAGCGCCAGGTAGGTGAGGTAGTTGGCCAGCCGCCCGGCCATGCGGCGGCGCGGGAAGGCGGTGGAGCCGACCCGCTCGACGACCACGCCGTCCCCTCGCTCCTGGCGGAGCAGGTAGGCCGGGTGGCGCTCGGTGGGGTCGTAGGAGGGCCGTCCGGTGAGCACTGTCACCTGATAACGTTCCGCCAGGGTAGCGGCGACAAGGGCCGCTATCCGCGCGGTGGCCGCGCTATCTGGAGGGAAGTACTGATTGAAGAGCAGGATCCTCGCCATTTCCTGACCCGGCACCCGGGTCACCGCCTGGCCTGAGAGACCGAAAATATTGACACAAAGACCTGGTTATGCACGGACCGGGGTCGAGGTCCGCGTCATTCGCTAGAGGCCTGGCCGCAGCGTTCCACGAGGCAATTCCCCATCGCCAGCACGTCCATCTGCGTCCGCAGGAAGCAGTCCACCGCTTCCTCCGGGGTGCAGACGATGGGCTCGTTCTCGTTGAACGACGTGTTCAGCACCACCGGCACGCCGGTCAGCCCTTCGAACTCCTTGATCAGCCGCCAGTAGCGGGGGTTGGTCTCGCGGCTGACGGTCTGCAGGCGGCCGGTGCCGTCCACGTGGGTGGGGGCAGGGATCACCGCGCGCTTGTCGGGGCGCACCGGATAGGCCAGGATCATGAACGGCGAGGGGTGGGCCCGCTCGAAGTACTCGCCTGTCGCCTCCGCCAGGATGGACGGCGCGAAGGGCCGGAAGGGCTCGCGGTGCTTGATGCGACGGTTCAGGACGTCCTTCATCTCGGGACGTCGCGGGTCGACGACGATGCTGCGGTTGCCCAGGGCCCGCGGGCCCCACTCCATCCGCCCCTGGAACCACCCGACGATCTTGCCCTCGGCCACGTGCCGCGCCGTCTCGCGGCACAGCCCCTCCTCGGGCAGCTCCCGGTAGCGCAGTCCCGCCGCATCCAAAGCCCGGCGGATCGCCGCGGCGTCGAACTCCGGACCCCAGTAGGCGTGGTCCATGACGAAGGACCGGGGGTGCCCCAGCACCTGGTGGTAGACGTAGAAGGCCGCGCCGACCGCCAGCCCGGCGTCGCCCGCCGCCGGCTGGACGTAGACCCGCTCGAAGGGGGTACGGTCGAAGATCTTGCCATTGGCGACGCAGTTGAACGCGACCCCGCCGGCCAGACACAACGCCCGCAGCCCGGTACGCGCGTACAAGGCGTCGAGCAGGTCGAAGTAGACCTCCTCGAGGCGGGCCTGCAGCGTGGCGGCCACGTCCTGGTGGCGCCGCTCGATCGGCTCTCCCACCTGGCGAGAGGGCCCCAGGCGCGCCGCCAGGTGGTCGGAGAACAGGCGGCCCAACACCGGCGTGCGGTCGGACTCGCGCCAGGTCATGTCCGGCCCGTTGCGGTGGTGGACGAAGTACTCCAGGCCCAGGGCGAAGGGCCGGGGCGCACGCATCACCGGGCGGCGGGCCAGCGCCCCGCCGCCCGCGGCACCACCGCTGTCCCTGACGATCCGGCGGAACTCCTCCAGGTAGGCCGGCTCGCCGTAGGCCGCCAGCCCCATCACTTTGTACTCGTCGCCGTACTTCCAGAAGCCCAGGTACTGGGTGATGGCCGTATAGTACAGGCCCAGGGAGTGCGGGAACTCCACCGCACCGTGCACCTCCAGACGGTGGCCTCGTCCGGTGGCCCACATGGTGCTGGCGAAGTCGCCCAGACCATCCGCGGAGAGCACGGCCGCCTCCTCAAACGGTGAGACGAAGAAGGTGCTGGCCAGGTGCGCCCGGTGGTGCTCCACGCGGTGCCACCGGGCCCGGATGGCGGCGGGATCCGCGTCGCACGCCCGGGCCAGCTCGTCCCGCAGGCCGGCGAAACGGACGAGGGCCCGGGAGCGGTCCAGCGCGAAGCGAGGAAGCCGCAGCGCGTACAGCGCCTTGCTGCCGACCCGCGCCCAGGGATTGCGGGGCACGGCCACGTGGTCCACCTCGGCCAGCGTGACGCCGGCCGCCTGCAGACAGTACCGCACCGCCCGTGCCGGGAAGCCGGCAGCGTACTTGACCCGGTTGAACCGCTCCTCTTCGGTCGCTGCCACCAGCCGGCCGTCGCACACGATGGCCGCCGAGGCGTTCCCGTGGTAGGCGTTGATCCCCAGAATGACCATCAGGGTCGAATCACGGCCACGCCGCGATACCTTGACAACCGCACCCAGTCCAGACCAGTTACACCAATGCTCGGGCGCGCCTGGCCGGCCTCATCGAGCGCGCGGTCCAGGACCGGGAAACGATAATCATCACCCGGCGGGGAAGACCGGAAGTAGCGCTCATCGCCGCCGACGAGCTGGCCGGTCTGCAAGAAACCGCACACCTGCTCAGGTCGCCAAAGAACGCCGAGCGGCTGCTGAGCGCCTTGAGGCGCACCCTCGCACGGGAAGGCAAGCCGCGCTCGGTGGAGACCCTGCGGAAAGCACTCGAACGCCGGTAATCGCCGGGCCGCGCGCAGGGCTCGCGACACCGTCTTCCACCCCGAGTTCATCGAGGACCTCCGCTACTGGGCCGAAACAGACCGGAGGGTGGCTTTGCGCGCCCTCGACCTTGTCCGTGCCATTGTCCGGGACCCCTTCGCCGGAATCGGGAAGCCGGAGCCCTTGAAATACCTCGCACCGGGCGTCTGGTCACGACGGCTGACGCAGGAGCACCGGATTGTGTACCGCGTCACCGAAGACCGCATCGATTTCCTGCAGGCGCGGTACCACTACTGAGCCAGGTCGCTTTCCCACACCTGCACCTTCAGCCCCGGATTGACCACAATATCTGGCGGCCGACGCGTTGCTATGGTAGGCGTTCAGGCCCAGGATGATCATGACTGCGGCACCGCCAGGAGATGGGCGGGCCCCCCCACGGGCAACTGCGGGTCGACCTTCACGCCCTTCCCCATAGGGCTCACCTCATATCCCTCGAACTCGAAGCTGGCAGTTACACGCTCCACCGTCCCGTGGGCCTCCACAATCCACACAGGCCGACACTGCCGCAGGAGGATGGAGGCGCCTGCCAGTACGTCCGCCTCAGATCCTTCCACGTCGACCTTCACCAGCCGAGGAGCTGGGTAGCTTGCGAGCAAGTTGTCCAACGGCACAACAGCGCAGTCGCCGCGGCCATCATGCTCCAGGCGCGTCTGACTCGGATGCTCCGCCAAGCGCTGGAAACGGGCATGACCCTCAGTGCGTCCGGCAGCCAGCCTGAATGCCCTGACGTTATGCGCGCCGTTGGCTCTGAGATTCGTCAGGAGTCGCTCAAAGTTGATGGGATCAGGCTCAAAGGCGACAACGTTGGCCCCGAGCCGCCACAGAAAGAGTGAGTGATAACCAATGAAGGCCCCCACATCCCACGCCCAATCTCCCGGGCGCACGTACCTGCTCATCGCCTCCTGGACCCAGGGCTCGTAGGTGCCGAGCCAGAGGTACTTCTCGCGTCTCAGGTCGAGCTCCATGCGCAGGCCTTGCAGACCACCACCCGCGATACGGACGGAACTCAAACCCTCGGGGACAAAGCGGTTGAGCGCACGGCGCAGGAACCCAGCCAGGTGGGAACGACCGTACAATGACAGCACCCACCGGTCTGGCAACACCCGGCGGACGGCGTTCACACCGAGGATGACCATGCTGCCGTCCGTCGAACTCTACAGCGACCGGCGGGTAAAGGAGTTCCAACGGGACGACCGCATGACCGCCCGAGAGACGGCATGGGTTCGAAAGAAACTCCGCCGGGCCACCTGAGACCACGCCTGTTCCTCGACGCCAAATCCGAGGCTCTCACTCTCGTGTGGGATTAAAACCCTAACCGGGACCGGATGAGGATCAAACCACCAAATGCCTGCGCACCCACTCATTCAGCACGTACAGCGCCCAGGGCCGGGACCAGCCCGTCCGACCGGCCAGGAAGTCGCGCCAGACCACCTGTACCTCCGCCGGGTCGAGCAGCGGCCGCAGCGGCTCGGGGATCGCCTCGATGCCCTCCTCCACCCTCCCCCTCAGCGAGCCGCGCAGCCACCGCTCCCACGGCAACGTGAACGTCCGCTTCCGGCCGCGGACGACGGCGGCGGGCAGGCGGTCACCCAGCGCCTCCAGCAGCAGGGCCTTGGGGCCGCGTCGCGGCCCCACGCGGCCGGCCCGCCAGGCGTCGGGCAGGGCGGCTACGAACTCTACCACCTCGCGGTCGATAAACGGCACCCGCACCTCGAGCGAGTGCGCCATGCTCATGGCGTCGGTATCGCGCAGCAGGGTGTTGACCAGGTAGGTGCCGAGCTCCAGCGTTGAAACCCGGCCGAACGAGCCCAGCCCGCGGGTCCGGGTCGCCAGATCGGTCAGGCGGTCGGCCCACGGGCCGACCGGCACGGAAGGTCCAGCGCCGTTGAGCAGCGCCAGCATCCGTCGCGGCGGGAAGAGCGCCCTCGCCACGGCGTAGGGGTGCGCTAGGTGGTCAGGGGCGGACAGCAGGTCGGCGACCTTCCCGCGCGCATCCGGACTGAGCGCGGGGAGCGCACGGGTAAGTCGCGCCGCCCACCCCGCCAGGACGGGAGCCCGGCGCGCCAGGGCTGCCAGGGCCTCCAATCGGGGGACTGCGGCGAAGGTGGTGTAGCCGCCGAACAACTCGTCGCCGCCCAGCCCCGACAGCGCCACCTTCAATCCGGCCTGCCGGGCCCCCCACGAGACGAAGTACGTGTTGATCCCGTCCATGCTGGGCTGGTCGAGCGCCGCCACCGCCTCGTCGATCCGCTGGAGCGCCTCCGGACCTGTGAGGACCACCTCGTGGTGGCGCGTGCCGAGCCGCCGGGCGGTTTCGCGCGCCAGGGCGGCTTCGTTCCTGTCGGCCTCTTCCGGGAAGGCCACCGTCACCGTGGAGATCGCGCCGTGGGCCCCGGCGGCTAGCGCGGCCACGCACGTGGAGTCCACGCCGCCGCTCAGGAAGACGCCCACGGGGACGTCGGCGACGAGGTGGAGGCCGACGGTTTCCGCAAGAAGGCGGCGGAGCGCCGCCACGGACTCGTCCCGGGCGGAGTCTGCCATGCCGTCACGAGCCGCGGGCGCGACCGGCAGGTGCCAGTAGGACTGCACCTCCAGCCGCAGCGCACCATCGTTCACCTGCGCCGTCAGCCGGTGGCCCGGAGGCAGCGACCGGACGCCGTCTACCAGGGTCAACGGCTCAGCCACAGACCCCCACAGCAGGTAGGCGGCCAGCCCCTCGGTTGAGAGCCGCGTCGGCACCAGGCCCGAAGCGAGCAGGGCCCGGACTTCTGAGGCGAACAGCAACCGCCCGCCGACCGCAGCGTAGTACAGGGGCTTGATGCCAAGAGGATCGCGCGCCAGGAGCAGTCTCGTCCCCTCGCCCTGGGGCCCGGTCTCGCGCGCGTCGGCGATGGCGAAGGCGAACATCCCCCGCAGCCGGCCCACGCAGCCGGCGCCCCATTCCTCGTAGGCGTGGACGACCACCTCGGTGTCGGTCTGCGACCGGAAGACGTGCCCTCGACGCTCCAGGTCGGCCCCCAGGGCGCGGAAGTTGTAGACCTCGCCGTTGAACGTCACCCACACCCGGCCGTCCTCGTTCGGCATGGGCTGGCGGCCAGCCGACGAGAGGTCGAGAATGCTGAGACGGGTGCTGCCGAGCACCACGGTGGGCGCCGGGCTGTGGACGCCCCGATCGTCGGGCCCCCGGTGGCGCAGGCAGTCGACCATCCGCCAGACGGGCTCGGGAGCGAGTGGTGGGGGGCCATACCGCCCCGCGATGCCGCACATATCAAAGGCGCGCGACTGACCCTCTTCTAGCGCGCCAAAGCCGTGTCGTGGTTCGACTGTTCCTGCAGCACTTCCAGGTAGATCTGCTCTTGCCGGGCCACAGGTTCGTCCCACGAGAGGTCGCGGCGCGCTTCGAGGGCTCCTGTGCGCAGCCGCGCCCGCAGGTGAGGGTCTTCGAGCAGTCGAGAGAGCCCTGAGCGAATCGCGTCCACGTGACAGGGCACGACGAGCCCCGCCCGGTCGGCGACCAGCGGGGCGATCCCACACCGGTCGGTGACGACTACCGGCACGCCGCAGACCACCGCCTCCGCCGCCGCGTTGCCGAAGTTCTCGCTGCGCGACGGCAGCACGACCACGTCGGCGTCGGCCAGGGCGGACCACTTGTCGGCGCCGAACCGGGGACCCATGAACCCTACGCGACCGTTTAGCCCCAGGCGGTCACGCAACCGATCGAGCTCTTGAAGGCACCCGTCGCCGTCGTCGGGGCCCACGATGGCCAGAGCAGCTGCCGCGGGCACGCCGCCGAACGCCTCCAGCAGCAAGTCGAGTCCCTTCTTCTTTGAGATCCGCCCCAGGTACAGCACGAGCGGCTGATTCTGCCCGATCCCGGCGTCTCGCCGGAAGGCCCCTGGCGATGGGATCTCCTCAGGGCCGGGAGGCTCCACGCCGTTGCGCCGCACCACGACTTTGGCCGCCGGCACGCCGTCGGCTACGAGCTCCTCCCGCTCCAGTTCGCTGGTGGCGATGACGCGTGCCGCCCCGGCCACCACCGGCCAGCCCAGGAGGCGACGGTAGGCGCGCTTGAGACCGATGTTGCGCACGATAGGGCGGAACATGCCCAGGGACTCGAGCACATAAGGAACGCGCCACCGGCGGCAGAAGGCAGCGACGACGGGGCCCAGGAGGTCGTAGGTGCCGTAGAGGTGCACGACATCGAACCCCCGCAGACGGCGCAGGCAGAAGCCGACGACGCCGGGATTCACCGTGATGGCGCGGTACCCGAAGACAGCAGGCAGGCCTACCACCTCGACGCCACCGCGCCGCTCACGGATCACCTGAACCTCCCGCGCAGCGGTTAACACGGTGACCACGTGCCCGCGGCGCGCGAGATGGCGTGAAATGTCCGCCACTTTGGTCGCCTGGCCGCTCGCGGACGTCGCCAGATCGTACACCTGGGTCACGTTCAGGATCCGCAGCGCCTTCACGCCTGTTGCCGCAACCGCTCGACCAGCCCGGCCAGCCTCTCGCGGAACCGCTCGTAGGAGAACTCCTCTTGCGCCAACCGCCTGCCCGCCTCGCCCAGGCGCCGCGCGAGGTCGGGATCACGGAGCAGCCTGACGATGGCCGCGGCCACTTCCTCCGGTGACTCAGGCTTCACCAGCAGGCCGGTCTCGCCGTCGCGCACGACTTCCGGGATGGCCCCGCCGTTTCCGGCGACGATCGGAAGGCCCGCGGCCGCGGCCTCCAGGAACACGAGGCCGAAGCCCTCACCTGCCGCCCCGTGTCCGACCCGCGTGCGCGCAGGCAGCGCGAAGACCGCCGCCTGCGCGTAGGCCTCCGCCAAAGCGCGATCGTCGAGACGCCCGGCGAACCGCACGCGGCCGTCGGGCACTAGCCGAGTGGCCTCGCGCTCCAGGCGCGGGCGGTCGGGGCCGTCGCCCACCACGACGAGCTGCGCTCCGGGAACCGAATGCAGGACCAGGGGCCATGCGGCCAGCAGCGTGTCCACGCCCTTGTAGGCGTGCTCGGGAACCAGGCGGGCAACCGTCAGCACCCGGAGGAGCCCGTCACCCGCGGCCAGCCCCTGCGCCACGCCTGTCTCGGCCAGGGGCAGGTCAGGTGGCAACGCGTGGGGCAGCACGACAAGGCGCCCGGGCGGGACTTGGTGCATGCGCTCGAGCAGGCC
Source organism: Candidatus Fervidifonticultor sextus (assembly GCA_031459875.1). Classification (GTDB taxonomy): domain Bacteria; phylum Sysuimicrobiota; class Sysuimicrobiia; order Sysuimicrobiales; family Humicultoraceae; genus Fervidifonticultor_A; species Fervidifonticultor_A sextus. The sequence goes on from JAVKHQ010000051.1 coordinate 9,716, forward strand.
GGCGGTAAACCGGCTGGGGGCGACCACCAGGTCGGCCCGCCGCAATGCCCCGCGCACCGCCGGCCGCACCGGCCGCCACACTTCTCGGCCGTGGCACCATACCGCCCACCGCGCTCCAGCAGCCCGCGCGGCCAGCCACGCGACGGGAGCCAAATGGGGGTGAGAGGCGACGATCACCAGCCGCCGACACCACGAGCGGGCCAGCCGCAGGGCGGCAAGCGCGAAACCCACCTTGACCGTCCAGGGAACCCTTCCCGCGTCCCTCGCCTCACGCCCGGTCCATAAGACCCGCCAGGGAGAGGCACCGTGCCTGCCCCACACGGAAAGTACACTCGTGTGCTCCGGACCGTACAGCTCGGACAACGTGCGTAACAGCGTCCTAGTGGCTCGTCCAACTCCGCCGTACTCCCAGACATCAGGTGCAAGGACTATGAAGTGGGTGGCAGCCTCTTGCATCATGGGCCACAGCCCCGGGCTCTCCCCTCCGGCCGAGAGTTGCGATAAGCTGGACGGCGAGAATAGTCAAATCCCTCAGGGGGTGCTTCCCAGCGAAACTGACCGAGGTTGCCTCCTGCGCAGTGCTAGGCTTGACGGACCAACGAGCATCGTGCCAAGGAAAAAGACAAAAGCAGCACGATACAGCACTCCGGATATAGTCTGCGAAATTCCGCTCTCAATAAGGACAAGTCCACCCATCGTGTAGGCGGCAGTAGCTAGGCGCTCCCATCCGTAAGCGGGCGGGACGGACACTCGGTGTATGATTCCATAGACGCCTCCCAGTATCACCATACCAATGACAACACCAATAACTCCCCAATTGACGTAGAGCTCAATGATGTGAGGCATGTTGTAAGATGTCGCAGTATCCCAAGGCTGTAGGAAACCGTACCGATGACCAAACGTTTGTCCTGTCACCTCCACGGGTTTCGACGGCCAAAGAAATCGTGGAACGAGCTTAGTGGCGAGCGGAAGCAACGTCTGTCCTCCCCAGTACGGGATCTGTGATGGCGTTAGCTCCAAAACATCTGCGAGAGTGGTCAAGTAGCCTAACCGGCTGGAGAGCCCATCGATAGCGATGTCGAGATCCATGCTGCTCGTTGCGTCTATCGCTAACCCTATATAGGCTGCCCCCGCTGACCATGGGCTGGCTGGAGCAGTGCGGTCGCCTACCCACCAGGCCTCTCTAAACTGGAACTTCGCCGCCTGCACGGGGAGAAAGATCAACAGTCCCACAACCGCCAACTCCACGGGAATGCGCCGCCGCCGAACCGCGGCCAGCATCAGCAAGGGGATGAGGATCTGGTAGAATTGGGCGGGCGAGCCAGTTCCCAGGCCAAGGACAAACCGAGCACCTATTAGCATCACGAGCGCCAACAGAGCAAACGGGCGACGCCTGCCCGCATCCATAGCCGCAACGTAGCCCAAACAGGCCGCCAGGATCATTAGGCTCGAGACAAGCTCGACCACTTGTTGGAGCTCCGAGACCAGCGTGATGCGTAGCTGAACCACGTAGGCGCTCGTCCCTGCCGCGCCAAGGAGTACAGTCATGGCAATGCTCCATACGCCCCGCGTGGAGGCATACAATTGAGCCCTTTCTCCGCCGCGCATCAAGTAATAGCCCACATAGAACCCAGCAAGTCCGACAAGAACCAGGAGGAGCGCAGCGGTGATCGCAACCTCAGAAATGACCGGGCTGGCGATGTACGCGGCTCGCGTAAACCGTTGCCTCAAGAATACCGGCAGGCCAAAGTAGAGCGCATACATCCCGCCAACCAGCGGCAGAAGAGGGACGTCTCTCCTCTCGGACCTTTCCCAACGGTAAGCAGGAAACAAGCCGGCCAAGACTACAGCGGATCCTAGAAGACGAACGGTTACGCTAGGAGCCGCGGGCGCATACCAGTTCAGGACCAACAGAAGCAGCATGAGGCCTCCAATCCAGGGTATCTCCCGGGATCGCCCGCCTCGACGCGCTGTCAGACCCCAGCCCCCAAGGATCGCCGCGATACTGACCAGTAGCAGGAAGGGCCAAAAAGGGATCTGTACGTGTCCGACAAGGGCGCCGGACAAACCCGCGGCTGCCAAGAAAACCGCCACTAAGGCTCGCTGACCACCCCTCATATTGGCACTCTACACGCTCTCAAGCCAGTATCTCTTCGGCGAGTGAGAGCAGTTCGTGCAACCTATCCGCATAGGTATGGCGACCATCGCGAACACGCCTGAGCCCTGCCAAAGCGATGCGCTGTCTCGCGCTCTCGTCTTTGAGTAGCCACTCGACTCGTGCAACCATCTCTTCTACATCGTCAAAGAACACAGCCTCCCGGCCATCTTCAAACAGTTCAAGTTGCTCTTGCGTTCGTTCGGCAAGCATGCACCCACCGCAAGCTGGCACCTCGAACGTCCGCATGACGTGACCGTCCCGGTTGGCCCGCCTGACGAGGTTCAGGACAATACGCGCACCACTGACGGCAAGACGGAAGTCCCTGCCTACCGCGAAGCCTCGGTAAAAGCTCCGAAACAATCGACTTCTATCCCAGTAGCCACCGTACAGGGCCAACTTCAGGCGCGGCATGCGCCGCAGAATTTCCTCCACGAACAGAGCTCGCGTCTCGTCACATCCGCCGATGAAGGCCAGATCTGCGTCAAAGCGCGAGCCCTGACCACCATGTGCAGCTTCCGGGAAGTGCAGCTCAGGCTTATAGCCGAACCGCACAAAAGCAACGTGCCGCGCGCCCTTCGCAGTCAGATCCCCAAGGTTGGCTCGTCTTGGCGATGCGTAGAGATCGTATATTGGAATGCTGGCCAGCAACGCAGGCGTCGAGTTGCGAAGATTAAATGGATCGTCCGTCGCGTAGTTGACAAATCTCGCCCGTGTCCGCGCCTTGATGCGCTCGAGAACCTTGGGGTCAATGTGCGCGCCCTTTACCACAATGACGATATCCGGACAAAAGTCAGTTGCCACCCGCTCCAGATATCTGCCGAACTGCGCCTGCCCCGGAAGCCGACGTGCAAGGCGCCAAGCGGCGCGCCCAACAAGATGCCCTTCCAAGCGCGAAAAGAAGGGGGCGTCGTCAACAAAGGCCCACGCGATGGGGAACCGGGCGGCCATTTGGCGGAGAGGCTCGACGAAGAACGGTGAGACGGGACTATACCGAGTTGTGTCGACGACTAGAATCCTACGCCAACGCATAGGACTCGAACCGGAAGCACCGCAAGCTAGCGTCCGACTGAGATCACCTGCCGATAGGCTGCCAGGACCTGCTCGCCATAGCTTTCCCATCCTCGAAGCTTCCGAACACGCTGCAGGGCTGCCCTCCCCATTTCGTCGCGGACATCCCGGTGCTTACGGAGGTAGAGCACCCTGTCGCGGATTGCCTCCGGATCCCGAATTGGAACGATGAAACCCTCCACGCCGTCGGTGAATAGGTTCTCGGCTCCTGAATTGGTTGTCGCGATGACGGGGAGACCGCAAGCCATCGCCTGCGCTTGAACCAGCCCGAACCCCTCCTCAATAGAGGCGATGACGAAGACCGACGCCTGACTGTAATATTTGTACAGGTTACTGCGGGGAATGATGCCGAAGTACCGGTAACGGCCTTCGTACCTAGCAAGGAAAGGCTTCACCTCCGGATCCAACCCCCCGATAAGCCACACCTCGAGCTTGGGGACATCGCGACCCGCAGTCGCATCCAGGAGATAGGGAATCCCCTTTCGGAGGCTCATTGCGCCTACGTAGATCACCCGGAAGACATCGTCCTCCTTGGGAAGGGGGCGAAACAGGCTCAGATCGACGCCGTAAGGAATCTTTACAAGCTTCGCCTCCGGCACGCCTTTCTCGACGAACGAGCGATACGCAAAGCTCGAGGGGACGAAGATCAAATCACACAAGTCATACTCCTGAAGCTCCCGCTCGACGAGCCGTCGATCGATCGGGTTATACTCAATCCCCCACCTCGCATACTCCTCTGCCAGGATTTCGTCCTGATAGAGAATATGGGCAGAGCCGCGGTCGCAGATCGTAAGGGCGCTATAGCGCTCTTTGGCGATTTGATGCGTTCCAATCCCGAAACCGGAAAGGCAGTGAAAGACATCACACGGCTCAAGTCTATGAGACATCCAGTTGTCAAAGTTTTCGGTCGCCAGTCGGTTCCAGGACCTTTCGAACCACCGAAAGCCCCACTTCGAGGCAAGCATGCGCGTCGAGATGAGCCACGGCCACGACCTGACTCTTTCTCGCGGCACACCATCCACCTTCCACGGCGGAAACCCCGTGTATACAGTATGGAGGTGTCCGTGTCGCTCCAACTCCCGTGCGAGGTTAAAGGTCGTAAAGCGGCCGGGACTTCCGACGCAGACTTTCATTGCTTCTGTCCGATGGCGATGAAGGAATATGCGCACCGGCACATTACCCGTAACGGGAGTAGCGGCGTCAGAAGCTGCAGCCCCACATACCTGAACCAACGGCGCTTAGGAGATCGAGTGAGAAGATATCCAAAGGCGTTATGGGGCAAGACCATGACCCGTTGGGCTCCCACCTCTCTCATCTCTGTGGCCAACAGTTCCGGGCTATAGTCAACTTCCGGTACGTTGTAACCGCCCCAGCCTTCCTGTTTCTGCTCTTCGCGGTATGGGTGTACCCCAGAGGGGACGACCGAGACAATGTAGCCACCCGATTTGCACAAGGCCAACTTCCTGCGAAGGAACTCCCGGCGCTCGCTTTCCTTCAAGTAGTGCTCGATCACTCCCACATTGAATACCAGGTCATAACGGCTGACGCAGTCGGACAGATCCTGCGTCATGAAGTCACCCTGGAGTAGTTCAATAGAGGGGAACCCATCATCAAAGGCCTTGACGGCTTCGATGAATCTCCTGGCTCGCGCAAGGACCTCGGGGGATACATCGATCCCGGTGCAACTGAACCCGTTCAAGGCTAGGAGCGTGTCCGAGAAATCGCTCCCGGACAGGCGTTCAATGAGTTGAGGGCGAATCTCTGTCCATGCCGACCAAAGAGTATCGTCCCTACAGCCCAGACCAACTGCTGCTTCTCCCGCCGTCGCTCCGGGAGTGGCTTCCCGAAGGGCACCTTGCGTATTTCATCGGCGACCTGGTGGATAGCTTCGATCTCAGCGCGATCGAGGCGGTGTATGAAGACGAACTGCGTGGCGGCCCGCCGTACCACCCGGCGATGCTGGTCAAGGTCTTGCTGTACGCGTACTCTCAGGGGGTGTACGCCTCGCGGCGCATCGCGCGGCGGCTCCAGGAGGACGTGGCCTTTCGCGTCCTGGCTGCGGGGAATGCCCCAGACTTTCGCACGATCAGCGACTTTCGCAAGCGCCA
>JAVKHQ010000052.1:0-14375 GCA_031459875.1 Candidatus Fervidifonticultor sextus
GCCAGGCTGGCCGGCTGGTCGTCCCACGTCACGTAGTCGCGCACCGCCTGCCCCTGGACGAGCGCCGTGTGGATCCAGTCGATCCACGGCCGGCGCTGCTCGGCGGCCATGGGCCCGGTGCCCCCGAGCACCAGGAGCGGCACCCGGTCGCACCAGGCGTTGAAGATCGCCATGCTGGCGTGCTGGAGCCCGACGACGTCATGCACGATCGCCGCCATCGGCCGGCCCGCGGCCTTGGTGTACCCGTGCGCGACCGCCACCGCGATCTCTTCGTGACAGCACTGGATGATCTGCGGCCGACGGTTGCCGCCGTAGTTTACGAGGGAGTCGTGCAGCCCCCGGAAGGTGGCACCGGGGTTGAGCGCGGCGTACTCGACGCCGAGCGCGCGGAGCACGTCCACGACCAAGTCAGATCCGTACAGGGGGCGGCCTCCCGTCGATCCGCCGCGTGGTGCCTCGATGACCATGCGCGCCTCTCGCCTCCGGCGTCTACCTCTGGTCGGAGGTCTTCCTGACGGCGCGCCGGGTTGCCTTCCCCCCAAAGGTCCGCGTCGGGACGCTTAGAAAGCCTCGCGCATGAGACCGGAGACCAGGACGCCTCTCGGCACGGTGGCGGTGGAACGTCGCACCTGCGGGCGTTGCTGTCGCACCTCGTTCTCCCTCATCAGCTGGTCGAGCTTGCGTTCAGCTTCTTTCAGGCGGCGGTCGTCTCGCGTCAGGGGTGTCCCCTTCAACCGGCCAGCATCAGGTTTCTGACCCGGAGGTGCCCCCCGGCCGAACCGTGCCGTCGTCCTCCCGCCGCAGCAGGCCTTCGACCGCGCCTCCGACGACGGGCAGACCTCGGCCTCGCGGGCCAGTTCCCTGAGCACTGCCCTGAGCCCCTGCAGGGGCCTCACCAGCTACCGCCTCCGACAACTTCCCTCGCGAGGTGCACGGCCTCGTCAGCGAGGGCCAGGGCCTGCTTGGCGTCGGCCTCGCTGAAGAGCTCCCATGGCGTCTTCCACGCGGCCTCGGCCCCGTAATCGCTCTGCGCGTGGATGTCCGGGCCGAGAAGTCGTGCACATTCCGTGATCCGCTCGACCCGCGCCCTGACCTCTGCCGGAAACCGGCCCTCTTCCAGGGCCTTTCGCAGCAGGACCGCCGGGTTGTGGGTGCGCCCGAGCGGCCCCAGCATGGCGAGCGCGGCCTTCCTGGCGTTCTCGACGGCAAGCTGGTTATTGTCCACACACGAGCGCCAGCGGGCAAGACCCAGGTCCTGGCGGGCCTCGTTCAGGAACCTTCGGCGAGGTTCAGGCGGTACTCGCTCTCGCTGCCTGGCGAACTTCGCCTCATACCTTCAGCCTCGGTGCCCAAGGCCCGGTTGGCTGCTTCCTCCACGCCACTCGTGGCCTTCCTCGGTCGACTCCCGGTAGAGGCCCAGGTCCTCGATGAGCCGCCGCAGGCGTGAGAACCGCTCCGCCAGGTACCCCCGCGGGTCGTAGAGGATTTTCCCGTCCAGGGCAATGTCCAGGTAGAGACGGCAAGTGGTCCTCGAACTCCTCCGGCGTTCTTGCGAGGAATGAGACGGCCTTACACCCGGGAGGCAGGAGCTGCGTCAGCGCCACGGCCACAAGGCGGTCGCCCAGGACCTCGCTCAGGGCCTGTACCGTCAGGTCGGCGACGTTCTGCTCACGGGGTTTCGGCTGCATCGGCTACTTCCTCCTCAGCGGAGGGTTCCGCGGCAGAAAGTTCCTTCAGGCTCCGCTGGATCTCGGCGAGCTCCTGGTCGGTAAGCCCCCACAGCCTCGCCGCCTGCCGGTCGATCTCGGTCTCGATGCGTCTCAGGACCGCAGCATCCTCGCGTCCTACGTCTTCGTGGGCGCCCTCGATGTAGTCCCGCACCTGACGGATCGAGTTCCTGGTGGCCGCATCCGGCGGCTTCTTCAGCGTACCCGGGCGTTCGTACTCAACGACGAGCCGGTTGAAGCCCGCGTCGGCCCGTCCGGTTGCGAGCGTGTACTCAGTGACGTTCCCCGGGGCTGACGGTGGGTATTGCCTGTTCTCCGCCTGCTGGGCTCAGTTTTGCATCTGGAGATCTCGCTCCCACTCGACAGTTCCCCCTCGCTCTGCCTTCAGGCGCCCGGGAAGCCGCTCCGCCCCCTCAGCGCGGATCTCGAGGTGGCGCCGGCAATGAGCTGGAATCCGCAGCTTGAGGCCAGGGCGACGGTGGGCATCCGGCGCGAGGTGGTCGAGCGGCTGCGGGGGGTGATCGTCGCCGGGCGTTGTCGGGCTGGGTCATCGGCATGCCTCCCGGGAAGTGGGAGACGCGCCTACCGCCTCCGCCAGGCCTGTGTCCGCCGGTCCAGGTACCGCGACAGCAGGACGTGGAGCAGTTTCACCGCCGCCGAGGTGTAGACGATCATCATGGCCATGGCCGCGGCGGCTCCCTGCTGGCCGGTGTCGTCCATGTACACGGCCGCGATGGAGGCCAGCCGGGTCTGGGGGACCCACAGGAAGATCACCGCCGAGACGGTGGTCATCGCGTTGACGAACATGTACACGGCGATGTCCAGAATGGCCGGCAGGGACACGGGCACCGTCACCTTCCAGAAGGTTCGGTAGAAGGGTACCTGCAGCGACGCCGCGACCGCCTCGAATTCGCCACCCAGTTGCTTGAGGGCGGTGGTGGCCGTCAAGTGGCTTACGGTGTAGAAGTGCGCGATGGTGTTGATCACCATGATCGCCAGCGTGCCGTAAAGGAAGCCCAGCGGGTTGGCCGGGTGGTTGAAGAAGAGGATGTAGCTGATCCCCAGCACTAGCCCGGGCACGGCCACGGGCAGCATGGCGAACAACTGGACGACCGAACGGATGGCCGGGCCCGCACGCGTCTTCTCCTGGAAATACGCGCCGGTGAAGACGATGGCCGTGCCGAACAGCGCGGTCAGGCCCGCCATCCGCAGGGAGTTGAAGTATGGGAGCCAGCCCTCGGTCTCAAAGCGCGAGAACTCGTAGTTTCGCAGGCTCATCGCCAGGTTGTAAGGCCAGAATCGGATGAACGATCCCCAGGCGGCAGTGACCAGGAGTCCCACGATGGGAATGGCGATGAGGGTGCAGATCACAAACAGCGACCGATCGGTGAGCGGTTTGGGGGTAGGCGAGAATGGCACGGCCTGCGCCGTGAGCTGGGCCATCTGCCGCTGCCGGATGTATCGCTCGGCCAGAAACGACAGCACGGCCGGCACCAGCAGGGCCACGCTCACCACGGCCCCCATCTCGAAGTTCTGCCGACCGAAGACCTGCTTGTAGACATCGGTCGCCAGGACATTGAACTGGCCGCCGATCACCTTCGGAATTCCGAAGTCGGTGATGGTGAGGGTGAAGACGACGAAGCCGGCGCTGATGACGCCGTACTTGACACCCGGCAGGGTGACCGTGAAGAAGACTCGCCACGGTGAGGCACCCAGGGCGGCGGCGGACTCGTAAAGCCGGGCGTCGGACATGCGGAGCGCGGTCACCAGGATCATCAACGCATGCGGGAAACAGTACACGGTCTCGGCGATGATGATCCCGATGGGGCCGTAGATGGAGCGCCCGAACAGCCAGTCCCTGACCAGTCCCTGGTTGCCAAACAGGTAGACCAGCGCCAGCGCCTGGAGCAGCGACGGGGCCAGGATGGGGATGAGGGCGACGGCGCCAAACAGGCCTTTCGCCTCCATGCAGGTGCGGGTCAGTGCATAGGCGTAGACGAACGCGGTCGGCAGAACCAGAACCGTGGTCGCCAGCGCGATGGTGAGGCTGTTCCAGAACGACGAGAAAAGCGCGGGGTTAGAGAAGTAGTCGGCGTAGTTGGCCAGCCCGACGAACTGCCCCTGGCGGCTCAGCACGCTCCGGGACAGGAGCGCCCACAACGGCAGGGCCACGGTGACCGCCAACCATAGGGCCAGGCCCGCCAGGCCCCCGCGTGCCAGCCACTCGTCGCCCGCGAGTTTCTGGCGGACCCGGCCCCCCCCGACCGCCGTCGCCATGATCGCTCAGCCTCTGGTGAATACGCGAAGACGGTCGGGGGGGAGCGACACTGTGATGATCTTGCCCGAGGCCAGGTCGTATTCGCGCTGAAGGTGGATGGGGATGTCGGCCCTGACCTCGGCGGTCCCGGCCGCCGTCGGCCGCAGCGTCGCGCGGTAGAACGATCCCAAGAAGTCCAGAGCGATGATCTCCACCGCTATGGCGTTTGTGGTTGAGGCGCCGGTGTTACGGACATCTACGTCCTCGGGCCGGAAACAGACCCGGACATGGGAGCCTATGGAGATTCCGTCGGCGACGCCAGCCCGCAGTTTCGTGTCCCCCACCCGGATCACGCCGGGGGCCACCAACTCGCCGTCCAGGAAGTTCATTTCGCCCACGAAGTCCGCGACGAAGGGCGTGGCGGGATTCCGGTAGATCTCGAAGGGCGTGCCGATCTGCTCGATGACCCCGTGGTTCATGACGACAATCCGGTCGGCCATCGTGAGCGCTTCCTCCTGATCGTGGGTGACCAGAATGGTGGTAATGCCCAGCCGCCGCTGGAGCGCGCGGATCTCGTGCCGCAGGCGGACGCGGAGCCGGGCGTCCAGGGCCGAGAGCGGTTCGTCCAACAGGAGTACACCCGGCGAGGGCGCCAGCGCCCTGGCCAGGGCCACTCGCTGTTGCTGGCCGCCAGAGAGCTGGGCCGGGTACTTCCTGGCCGCGTCGGGCATGCCGATGAGCGCCAAGAGTTCGTTGACACGCGCGCTGATCTGGTTACGCCTCAGCCTGCGGCTGTGGAGCCCGTAGGCGATGTTGTCGAAGACGGTGAGGTTCGGGAAGAGCGCGTACGACTGGAAGACAATCCCGAAGTGGCGATGGGCCGGCGGCAGGGTTGAGATGTCGCGGCCCCGGTGCCGGATGCGGCCCTGGGTCTGGACCTCCAGCCCCATGATGATCCTCAGCAGCGTGGTCTTCCCGCACCCCGAGGGGCCCAGCAGGCAGACGAACTCGCCGTGGAAGATCTCGAACGACACGTCCATCAGCGCCGTGAAGGCGCCAAACCGCTTCCCGACGCCCTCGACCTGGAGGTCGGGAACCGCCGTCTGGCCCGCCTGGTCCCCCGCCCCGGCGGCGTGGAGGCGGGATGCTCTCATGGCCACGCCGGCACCCGCTGAAGCCGAACCGAGGCGGGGGCTCGCGGTCTCCTCTCAGAACTCCACGGGGCTAGATGGTCCGCTTGTCGCTCTCGAACCGTCGTCCGCACCCCCGGAGCATGCGGTCTCGGTTCTTCGCCATTCACCCAAAGTCGTTCTTGAACATCTTGGCTGCGTCGACGGGCGGGCAGAATGGCGGGATGTTGGCCACGCCCGGCAGGGCCACGATGGTGTACCGCTCGTTGTACATCTCGTTCGCCTTGCGGCTGACCGACCAGTCGGCGAGCAGGCGCGCAGCCGCCCGGTTCCTCGTCCCGCCGTGGATGGCTGTAGCCTCCATGTCCCAGCCCGCGCCTTCTCGCGGGAGGATGACGTCGATCGGCGCACCTTCCTGCTTCAACCGGGCCCCCCATATGTCGAACCCGATGCCCAGCGTATGCTCGCCCCGGGCCGCCCGCACGCGCGGCGCCGAACCGGAGTGGGTGTAGAAGGCCACGTTGGTGTGCAGCTGGTCCATCAACTTCCAGGCTTCTTCCTCCCCGAAGAGCTGGAGCTAGGCCACGATGGGCTGGAGCCCGTCCCTGAGGAGTTCTGGTCACGTGCACGGGATGCTCATCCACGGTGAGGAAAGGGTGCTGGGATGTTGGCTTCTCATCCAGACACGCGACTGGTCGGTCTCACTCGGCCAATGCTCCACGCGTTCGTGGTACCAACGCACCGACGCCGAGGCCACGCGGGGCCGGTGCTGTCAGGACGCAAATCCGACACCCCCTGCGGGCTCCGAGTGTCAGCGGGGAGCGGACTTGCCCTCGTACCGGCGGGCCCACTCCCGCAGGATGCGGTCACGATTCTTCGCCATCCCCTCGAAGTCGTTCTTAATCATCTTCGCTTCGGCATCGGACGGGTAGAACGGTGGCAGGTTGGACATACCAGGAATCCCCACGATGGCACTCCACTGGTTGTACATCTCCATCGCCCTGCGGCTCACCGCGAAATCCGCCAGCCGCCGGGCGGCGGCCAGATTGCGCGTCCCGCGGTGGATGGCCGTCGCCTCCATTGCCCATCCCGCCCCTTCCCGCGGGATGAACACGTCGATGGGCGCGCCCTCCTGCTTGAGCCGCGCACCCCGCAAGTCGAGCCCAACGCCCAGTGTGAACTCGCCCCGCGCGGCCTGCACGCACGGCGCCGACCCCGAGTGGAGGTATACGCCGATATTCTCGTGGGTCTGGTCCATGAACTTCCAGCCATCCTGCTCGCCGAACAGCTGCAGCCAGGCCCACACGGTCAGGTATCCGGTGCCCGAGGAGTTCGGATTGGGCATGACCAGCAGTCCCTTGTAGGTGGGATTCGTCAGATCTTTCCATGATTGCGGTCGGCGGATGCCACGACGGGCCGCCTCCCGAGTATTGAAGCATACCACCGAGAGCACGGCATCCATGCCGGTCCACGCCATGGGGTTCTTGCTGCTGCGGAACTCGGGCTTGAGCTGCTCGGCGCCTCGCGGCGTGTAGGGTTCGATCGCACCCAGTTCGTCGAGGAGGATAATGCTGATGACATCCACCCCCCACATGACGTCGGCGCGGGGGTTGGCGCGCTCGGCCAGCAATCGCGCCGTGATGACGCCGCTTGAGTCGCGGACCCAGTCGATGACGATGCCAGGGTTCTCACGCTCGAACGCATCCCTGTAGGGTCCGAGCTGGTCGTTCTCCAGCGCCGTGTATACGGTCAGCCTGATGACCTGGGCACGGGCTTCACCCAGCAAGCCTACAGCTAGGACCGCGGTGACCACCACGACCGTCAGGTATTGAACCGCGCGCTTCCACTGCACATCCCGCATAGTGATCCCTCCCCCGGACGGAGCAGTCCGCTCCAAACCATTCCTAGCCTTGGACCTCAGGCCTGCCATGCACCACACCCCCTCCACCGGTTCAGGTTTCAGGCGTTCCTTGATGTCCCCGCCCCGAGACGTCGTCCGCCAGATTTCAGGACATCCATGCTCCGCCGTTCGCTTCAATCGCCTCACCGGTGAGAAAATCTGCATCCGGGCTACACAGGAAAGTGACAACGCCCGCAACATCCTCGGGGGTTTGCAAGTGACCAAGAGGAGTGTCCCGCACGTACTCTCGAATCACGTCCTCCGCCGTGATCCCACGGAGTGCGGACTCCCACAAGACCTCCCGATCCTGCATGGGTGTCCTGACATACCCAGGGTTCACCACATTGACCGTAAGCCGGTGCGGTGCCAGTTCCTTGGCCGCCGCCTGGGCAAGCCCCAGCAGTGCGAACTTGGAAGCCGAATAGTGAGCCAGCAGCGGCGCAGCACGGCGTGCTGCCATGGAAGCGATCGCTACGATCTTCCCTCGCAGCTCACGCCCCGGCATGGGCTCCTGCTGCACCATCCGTCGGGCAAAGGTCTGCATGGTGAGGAACGCGCCCCTTGCGTTGACAGCGAAGTTGAACTCCCACTCCTCGTCGCTCAGATCGAGGAAGCGATTCATGGTTGAGACGCCAGCGTTGACGATCAGCAGGTCGAGCCGTCCACCGTTGGCGTAAAGTTCCGCTGCGACGGCCTCGAGATTGGCGCGACTCGTCACATCGAGACGCCGGCCTGTAGCCTCGTTCCCCGCTGCCACGATCTCTCCGACCACAGCGCGCGCTGCCCCTTCGTCCACGTCCGTCACCCAGACCCTGGCGCCCTCCCGCGCGAGACGGTGGGCGATCGCCCGCCCCATGCCCGACCCCGCTCCTGTGACCAGCGCGCTAAGCCCTGCCAGCATGGCTGCCCATCAGACCCTGCGCGACGTTTTTCTGCCCCGGAACGACCGTTTTCAACCGCGGATAGAGGTCCTTTAGCCTGCGGTAGGTCTCGCGGTACACGGCATAGAGGTCGGCATAGACAGCTGCAGCTTCGCGGTCGGGCTCGGTGACGCCAGCGATCTTCACCCGAGCCTTGATATCCTGCCAGGACCACAATCCCGCGGCCACGCCCGCCACGGACGCTACACCGTATGCACTTCCCGTGTGTCCGCCTGCCAGATGGTAGACCTCCCGTCCGAGGATCGAGGCCGTGATCTCCCGCCACAGCCCGCTGCGAGCGCCGCCGTCCACAATAAAGAACCGAGAGATCCTGTGGCCGGCGGTTTCGAGTACCTCGACGTGGTGCCGGAATGCGAACGCCACGCTCTCCAGGATCGCGCGGTAAAGGTGCGCCGGGGTATGGGACAAGGTCAACCCCAGCACGGTGCCACGTGCCTGGGGATCGTGCAACGGGGTCTTTTCGCCCAGAAAGTACGGCAATAACACCAGCCCGTTGCTCCCCGGGGGAACCCGGGCCGCCGCCTGGTCGAGTTCGGCGTAGGATACGCCTGGCCGAAAACTGTCCCGAAACCACTTCACCGCGCTCCCCGATGTGGCCATGCAGCCATTGATGATGAAGAGTCCCGGGAGATCGTGGTAGTCGATGAACAGTTCCCGAAGTGGCCGGAATCCGACGATCGCGTAGAGGAAGTCTCCCGCGCCGCCCAGTTTGAGGACGGCCTCGCCTTCCGTCGTCAACCCTGCGGCCAGCGCCGCCGCGATGTGATCGGCACTTCCGGCGATCACCCGCGTGGAGGTGTGCAGACCCGTCTCGTCTGCCACCGGACGGGTCACCTCCCCGACGATCTCGTGGGGGCGTCGCACCGATGCCAGGGCCTCCGGAGGCAGATCCAGAAGCGCCAGGACCGGCTTGAGCCATGCCTCCTCCAAGACATTCCACATTCCGGATTCCAGCGCCCAATTAGCCTCGGCGTAGGCAGGGGCCCCGGTCAGCCGACCGGTCAAGTACTCGTATGAACCGCACAGGCGGCTCATGCGACGCCAGCTCTCCGGCTCGTTGCGCCGAAGCCACAGGAGTTTGGGGGGGATCACCTGCTGGTTCCATGTGGCCCCGGTGCACCTGAACAGCTCGTCTTCGGAAAACTGCTCCTTGAAGAAACGAATCTCGTCCACGGCGCGCGCATCGTTCTGCTGGATCGACCGCCGGATCGGTGCTCCGGCCGCATCAAGCAACAGGAGCGTCGGGACCATACCCGACACACCCAGCGCCCTCACCCCGGACGCATCACGCTCCCGGAGCACCTGCCTGACCGTGGCCACGACCCCGCGCCACCAGTCTTCGGGATCCTCCTCCGCCCAGCCGACGTGCGGGCTGATCAGGTCGTGGAACCATTCGGCCTGCGCCAGCAACTGCCCGTCGTCGCGTAGCAGGACTGCTTTGCACGCCGTCGTCCCGATGTCGATGCCGAGCACCGGCATTCCGACCGTCGCCCCCTATGCCCGGACCCGCGCGCCGCGAGCGGCCTCCATGAAACGGCGGGCCCGCTCCGGATCCACTGCCGCCCAAGTGTTTCCGGCCACCTTGAGGGCGGTCCCGACCACACAGCCGTCCGCGACGGCCAGCACCTCAGCGACGTTCTCCTCTCGGACGCCGGTATTGGCCAGGACCGGCGTCTCCGGCACCGCCCGCTTGACCGCCCGCAGGTCTTCCAGAGAGGTGGGCTCGCCGGTGATCGGTCCCGAGACCAGAATCGCGTCTGCCAGGCTCGAAAAGACTGCGCTGCGTGCCCGTTCGGCCACCGTGCGGCGGTCGAGAGGCGAGGCGAACTCGGCGGAGATGTTGTAGAGCAGGAAAAGGTCATCGCGCCCGACCCGACGCCGGTAGCGCAGGGCTTCGGCGGCCCGCCCTTCCCAGAGACCCATGTCCGAGCCATAGACGCCCGTGAGTATCTCGCGGGCGAAGTGCGCGCCGGTCGCAGCAGCCAGGGCCACGGTGCTGAGGGCATCCCACAGCACGTCCACGCCGAACGGCACCCCGATCTCCCCGCGCAACCGACCGATGACGTAGGCCATGGTCGCGGTCGAGGCCGCGTCCACCCTCAGCTCATAGGGGCGGTCGTTCTCGTTGCCAAACATCACCGCATCCACGCCTGCCGACTGCAACGCGGCTAGGTCCTCACGGGCCCTTCTGAAGATGGCCTCCACCCCGCCCTGGGCGTCATAGAGTGGAGTCCCGGGTAGTGCCGAGAGGTGCACCATCGCGACAATGGGCTTCGAGGTCCCGAACAGCCGGATGAACCGGTCCATGGGCTACGCGATCACCACCCGCTTGACGCGCTCGCGAAGCACCGCCTCATGGGCGCCGATGCCGCCGTCCGTGATGACCGCGGATAACTCCTCAATGCGGCAGACCTGGGCCAGAGCTCTGCGGCCAAACTTGCTGTGATCGGCGACCAGGACTGCCTCCCGGGCCGCCCGGATGCCGAGACGTTTCACCGCGGCCTCCTCCACCGTGCTGTTGGTCACAGTCTCGTCGTCCACAGCGTCAGCGGCAAGGAAGAACAGATCTGCATTGAGACCCCTCAGCGTCTCCTCGGCCCAGGGGCCGACGAGGCTGAAAAAGCCGTTGCGCACGCGTCCGCCGATCAGTAAGACCTCGGTCTGCCCGGCAGCCGCCGCCTGAGCCGTAGGCAGATCCAGGGCGATCAGGGTAATCGGTTTTCCGGCCAGCTGGCGTGCCAGCGCAAGGGTCGTAGTTCCCGAATCGAGCAGCACGGTCACACCCGCAGAGACTAGCCGGGCGGCCGCCTCGGCGATCCGTTCCTTTTGCTCCCGCATTCTCTTGGACTTCAGCGCGAAGGAAGGTTCGTAGGCGGTTCCCAATGCCCTCCACAGGGCTCCGCCGTGCGTCCGCTCGATGAGCGTCTGCTGCGCCAGTTCTTCGAGATCGCGTCGGACGGTAGCGATGGACACGCCGAGCGCCTGCTGTAACTCGACGGTGCGTGCGCTTCCCCCCTCCTCGAGAAGCTGCAGAATCCGCCGACGTCGTTCTTGTGGGAACGCCATAATTGGTCGATTCCTTGATTGTTTGTGGTTTATTATGATCGAATCAGATCGAATCTGTCAAGTTGCTGCGTTGTTGTGAGACCGTCACGCCCGGGGTAGCACTTCCCTTGGCCGATGATGTTGGTGCCCGACTCGCTAGCTAGTTAGCAGGCGTGCCCACAGGCCGTTCACGCCACGCTGATGGAGATCCACCAAACTCTTGTATAGTGCCGGAGATAGCCATCGGCTTGAGTGCTCCACTCGCTCGCCGCGGGGCCAAGAGTCTTTGTAACTTGCTGCTCAAACGTTCCAGCATCCAGGCCGCTGCGCACCGCCCGTTCCAGGAGATCGCAGAACCTGTCGAACCGCTCAGGGGTCGCCACCGCCGCGGGAACCAAGAACTTCCCCACGGCGGTCGAGAACACATAGGCGCCGCGCGTGTAGAGATCCTCACCTTCTGCCGGTGTCCGGACTGAATCAGTGAGATAGACGGGGATGCCGATCTCGCCTCGCCGGTACTCCAGCAGGTCGGCTATCGCCAGCAGGTAATTGACCCTCGCCGTGAGCACGGCGAGCGGGTTGAGGTCGAAGCCCACCACGTTGCGCAAGATCGCCTCAAGGAGGTCGCGCTCCGGGACCATGAGGGCTTGCCCGAGGCTCCGCATCCGGGCGATCACCAGAACAAGAAATGTGCCTCATCCGCAGGCCGGGTCCAGGAATCGGGCCTCCAGTAGTTTCTTGCGCAGCGCCCGCTCCCTGGTGCGGCGGTCCGCTGTAGAGAACTTCGAGTCAACCTGGACCAGTAGCCGCTGGGCGAGCCAGTCGGGTGTGTAGTACTCGTCCAGGTTGTGCCGGACTTCACGCGGCAGCAAGTAATGGTATGGCTGCTTGAACAGGTCCCGGATCTCTTCGGGGACGATCGCCAGGGTTACTGGCTCGTACTCATCCAGGCGCTGAAGGATTTCCCGCAGGCCTCCCTCGATGCGCTCTCCCCAGACGTGGAAGTACCAGGAGAAGAAGTCACCCTCCAGCAAGTTCGCCAGGCCGTAGGCGCGGAAGATGCCGCCTTCCTCCACCTCCTTCAGACGGCGGCGCAGCGTATCGGAGTCGGCCGCAGAGAGATCACCGAATGAAGGCGCGCCAAGCCGCACGGCTATGTGCCGCGAAAGGGCCAGCCAGGCCAGGAGTTTGGCCATCAGCGCGAAGTAGGTGTGAAAGGCGAAGAAGAAGCGTTCGGCCTCTGCGCCAGTGCGGACTCGAAGGCCCACCTTCCGCACCCACTTCCGGAGCGGCTCCAGCTTGCGGCCCCCAAACGCCTCGGAGTAGTCGATGGCCTCGCTGAAGAACTGCCGCCACTGCTCGAAGAGCCTGGCTGTCAGGCTTTCGCGATCACGGAGGGCTTCCTAAGGGGCGTGGTACAGGGCGAGCAGGACGTTCTGAGTGCGCAGTTGCAACGGGTGAGCCCATCGATGTAGTCCCGCACCTGACGGATCGAGTTCCTGGTGGCCGCATCTGGCGGCTTCTTCAGCGTACCGGAGCGTTCGTACTCAACGACGAGCCGGTTGAAGACTGCGTCGGCGCGTCCGTTTGCGAGGGTATACTCGGCGTGGGCCAGGGGATTGATCCCGACCTGGCGGCAGAAGGCGTCCAGGAGTGGCTCAATTGCCCGCCGGAAGTCGGCTTCGCTGGGTCCTGAGGGGAGGATTTCGCGAAGCCTCGCTTGCAAGGACTTCGCCCAGGAGCGGGTCAGTGTTTGACGTTCGCCGGAGCTGAAGGTGGGCATTGCCTGTTCTCCACCCGTTGGGCTCAGTTTTGCATCGGCAGATTTCTCCCCTCCCGACAGTTCCCCCCATCATTCTGCCGCCAGGCGCTCGGGAAGCCGCTCCGCTCCCTCAGCGCGGATTTCGAGGTAGCGCCGGCAATGACTTTGAATCCGCGGCTTGAGGCCAGGCTTACGCTCCGTTTGACGAGCGATAGGCTGAAGCCTCACTCCCCGCTCTCACGGCCCGCCTTCTTCTTCCAGCGTGTCCCGGCCGCCTTGCGGGCGATTTCCCGCCGCCGCTGGGGAGAGAGCTCTTTAGCTCTGGCTCGTCCTCCCTTGGCTGGTCTTCCCTGGAGTCCGCGGAGGGCCGCTGAACCACAGGGCCGCAAGCTCGACAAGGATGAAACTCTTCGGAGGCTATTCGAGGCCGCAAAGTGCGCCCGTGCCCCAAGAGGAAGTCACTCGAGAAGTTGGAGGCTCAGAACCCCTTGCCAATCCTGGAGCCGGCGACGAGATTCGAACTCGTGACCTGCGCATTACGAGTGCGCTGCTCTACCACTGAGCTACGCCGGCTCGAGCAATCCCCATTGTAGCAAACGCCTTTGGTGCGCTGCCACCCCCGCCCGTGCCGTCGGGCGGCGCGGGAACGCGAGGAGGATTCGTTGCGAGCCGCGCGAACACGGCCAGCAAGAACCCGCGGGGCGGGGTGAATACCGATGACCGAGCGGCTGTGGGAGATCTACGAGCAGCTCTGTCAGGTGGAGATGCGGAGCCTCGACGAGTTCGTCCGGCGCCTCAAGTCGGGTGAGTTCGGCGACTTCGACCGCCACGACGTCGTCGGCTTCCTGCGCGAGATCGAGGCGGCCATGCTCAGCAACATCCAGACCAAGGCGATGGAGCATGCGCGCTACGCCGAGATGGCTGACGAGGTCAGCGAGGAAACCCACCAGATGTTCGACGACCTGATCGAGCACTACGAACGCGCCTGATGCGCGCCCGCCGGCGCGCGCCGTCCGACCGCTAGATCACGAACCGCCCGTCCCGGTAGATCACCTCGCCGTCCGCGCGCACCTCGGATTCGCGCCGCAGGTCGCAGATCATGTCCCAGTGCAGGCCGGACTGGTTCGTCCCGCCGGTCTCCGGGTAGGCGGCGCCCAGCGCCATGTGCACCGTGCCGCCGATCTTCTCGTCGAACAGGATGTTGCGGGTGAACCGGGTGATCCCGTAGTTCGTCCCGAAGGCGAACTCGCCGAGCGTGCGCGCGCCCGCGTCCAGGTCGAGCATGGCGTGGAGGAACTCCTCGCCCTTGCGCGCCGAGGCCTCCACGACACGCCCCTCCTTGAAGGTCAGTGTGATGCCCTCCACCTCGCGGCCGCTGTAAATCGCCGGAAACGAGAAGGTCACGCGCCCGCTCGTGGCCGTCTCCACCGGGCCAGTGAATACCTCGCCGTCGGGGAAGTTGTGCTCGCCCGCGGCGTTGATCCAGCGCCGGCCGTCGGTGCGCACGGTCAGGTCGATGGTCGGGCCCTGCAACCGCAGCTCGCGCTTCGTGTCGAGGACACGGACGATGCGGTCCTGTTCTTCCCGGATCTTCGTCCAGGACGCCACGGGGT
>JAVKHQ010000053.1:0-14008 GCA_031459875.1 Candidatus Fervidifonticultor sextus
CGACCCTCGACTGCGCCGCCTGCATCCTGACCCCCAAGATGACGGCGGTCCGCGCCCACCCCAACATCACCCTGTGGACCTACTCCGAGGTCGAGAAGGTGGACGGCTTCGTGGGCCACTACACGGTCACGGTCAGGCGCCGGCCCCGCTACGTGGAGGAAGACCTCTGCGTGGGCTGCCTCGAGTGCATCCAGGCCTGCGTCTACAAGGAGGCCAGGGTGCCCGACGAGTTCAACCTGGGCCTGGGCCGGCGGAAGCCCATCTACATCCCCTTCCCCCAGGCGGTACCCCAGGTGGTCGTCATCGACCCCGAGACCTGCATCGAGTTCAAGTCGGGCAGATGCAAGAAGACGTGCGTCGAGGTCTGCGGCGACCGCGGCGCCATCAACTTCAAGCAGACCGAGACCACGGAGCAGATCGAGGTAGGGGCCATCATCCTGGCCACGGGCTTCAAGACCTTCGACGCCAGGCGGATTCCCTACTACGGCTACGGCACGTATCCCAACGTCTACACGGCCCTGGAGGTCGAGCGCCTGATCAATGCCTCGGGGCCCACCGGCGGCCAGGTGGTGCTGCGCGACGGCCGGAAGCCCGAGCGGGTCGGCATCATCCACTGTGTCGGCTCCCGGGATCAGCACTACAACGTCTACTGCTCCCGGGTGTGCTGCATGTACTCCATCAAGCTGGCCCACCTCATCCGCGAGCGCACCGGCGCCGAGGTCTACAACTTCTACATCGACGTCCGCACGCCGGGGAAGGGGTTCGAGGAGTTCTACAACCGGGCGCTGGAGGAGGGCATCCGGTTCATCCGCGGCAAGGTGGGGCAGGTCTCCGACTGGGCGCAGACCCCGGAGGAGCAGGGCAAGCTGGTCATCCAGGTGGAGGACACCCTGGCCGGGATGGTCCGCCGCATCCCCGTGGACATGGTGGTCCTCAGCGTAGGGCTGGAGCCGCAGGCCGATGCCGAGGAGGTCCGCCGCCTGTTCAACATCTCCTGCTCCACCGAGGGTTGGTTCCTGGAACGGCACCCCAAGCTGGCGCCGGTCAGCACCTTCACCGACGGGATCTTCCTGGCCGGGGCCTGCCAGGGCCCCAAGGACATCCCCGACTCGGTGGCGCAGGCCGGGGCGGCGGCGGCCGAGGCGCTGGCCCTGATCGACGCCGGAAGCATCGAACTGGAGCCCAACACCGCCTACGTGGTGGAGGACGACTGCTCGGGGTGCAAGACCTGCATCCCGCTGTGTCCCTACAACGCCATCACGTTCGTCGCCGAGACCGCCAAGGCGCAGATCACCGAGGCGCTGTGCAAGGGCTGCGGGGTGTGCGTGGCCGCCTGCCCGTCGGGTTCCATCCGGCAGCATCTGTTCGAGGACGAACAGATCTTCGCCGAGATCCAGGGCGTCCTGGCGGCGTCGTAGCGGGGGAGCGGGCCCAGGGAGGGAGACGCGATGGACGAGGAGCGAGTCGGACCCCGAGACGGATGGGAGCCGACCATTGTGGCGTTCTTCTGCAACTGGTGCACCTACACCGCCGCCGATCTGGCCGGCACCTCGCGGATCAAGTACCCGCCCCACGTCCGCGTCATCCGGGTGATGTGCACGGGCCGGGTGGACCCGCAGTTCGTGGTGGAGGCGTTCGCGCAGGGGGCCGATGGCGTGCTGATCGGCGGCTGTCATCCGGGGGACTGCCACTACACGGAAGGCAACTACAAGGCGCTGCGCCGGGTCACCCTGCTGCGGCGGATGCTGCGCCAGCTGGGCATTGAGGACGGACGCCTGCGGCTGGAGTGGATCTCGGCCTCGGAAGGCGAGAAGGTCGCGCGCGTCATCGGGGAGATGGTGCAGGCGGTGCGCGCGCTCGGCCCCCTGGACCTCCCCGGCAGGCGGGCCGGCTGGGACGCCGAGGTACTGCGGGAGGCAGCCACCCCCGCAGCCGCCGTCGCGGCTGCCGACGGGAGGTGAGCGGGATGACGACGCAGCCCACCAGCAAACCCCAGGTCGCCTTCTACTGGTGCGCGTCGTGCGGCGGATGCGAGGAGGCGGTCGTGGATCTCGCCGAGGATCTCCTGGCCATCGCCGACGCCGTCGATGTGGTCTTCTGGCCTGTGGCCCTCGACTTCAAACGCCGCGATGTGGAAGCGACGCCCGACGGCTCGATGGCCGCCGCCTTCGTCAACGGCGCCATCCGCACCTCGGAGCAGGAGGAGATGGCGCACCTGCTGCGGCGCAAGGCACGACTCATTATCGCCTTCGGCGCCTGCGCGCACCTGGGCGGAGTGCCGGGGCTCGCCAATCTTCTGGACCGGGAGACGATCCTCCGCGCCGTGTACCGCGAGGCGCCGTCGGTGGAAAACCCGGAGGGCACCCGACCGGCGGAGACCTGGCGGGGGGACGGGCACCTCACCACGCTGCCGGCGTTTCGCAACACGGTGCGCCCTCTCGATCAGGTCATCGAGGTGGACTACTACCTCCCGGGCTGCCCGCCCACGCCCAATCTGATCAAGGGCGCGGTGGGCGCCGTCCTGGCGGGGATGCTCCCGCCGAAGGGCAGCGTGCTCGCGCCCGATGTGGCGCTGTGCGAGCAGTGCCCGCTCAAGGGCACGAAGCCCGAGCGGCTGGTGCTCTCCGCCTTCCAGCGTCCCCACCGGGTGCGCATCGACCCCGGCACCTGCCTGCTGGCCCAGGGGCTGCTCTGCCTGGGTCCGGCGACCAGGGGCGGCTGTGAGGCCCTCTGCCCCCGCGGCGGGATGCCCTGCACCGGCTGCTTCGGCCCCACCTCCCGCGTCCGGGATGTGGGCGCGAAGCTGGCGTCGGCCATCGCCTCCGCCGTGGACGCCACTGACCCCGAGGCGATTAAAGCGATCCTGGCCACCATCCCGGATCCGGTGGGAACCTTCTACCGGTACTCGCTGCCGGCGTCGCGGCTGCGGCGGAAGGTCGTTGCAGAGGCGCCGGCCGCTCCGGCCGTGTCCTGAGGGAGGCGCTGCAGCCATGGAAGAGACGACGAGGCAGGTGTGGAACGAGGCGCAGCAGCGCAGCAACGAGGTCTACATGCGCCACCGGCGCATCATCGTAGACCCCGTCACCCGCCTGGAGGGCCACGGCAAGATCGACATCTTCCTCGACGAGGCTGGCGAGGTCGAGCGCGCCTACTTCCAGGTGCCCGAACTGCGCGGGTTCGAAGCCTTCGTGCGCGGCCGGCCGGCGGAGGACATGCCGCAGATCACCTCAAGGATCTGCGGTGTGTGTCCGCTGGCGCACCATATGGCGTCCACCAAAGCCCTGGACGACCTCTACCAGGTCACCCCTCCGCCCGCCGCCAGGAAGTTGCGCGAGCTGGCCTACTCGCTGTTCATGGTCGAAGACCACGCGCTGCACTTCTACTTCCTGGGCGGCCCGGACTTCGTCGTGGGCCCGACCGCGCCGAAGGCGCAGCGCAACGTGCTGGGCGTGGTGGCCACCGTGGGGGTCGAGGTGGGCAAGCAGGTCATCGCCATGCGGAAGGACCTGCGCGACCTGGAAACCTACCTGGGCGGCAAGACCATCCACCCCGTCCTGGGGGTGCCCGGCGGCGTCGCCAAGGGGATCGCGCCCGACGATCTCCCGCGCTTCCAGCAGGTGGCACAGCGCGCGGTCGAATTCGCCACGTTCACCCTCGAAGTCTTCCGGAAGGTCGTGCTGAAGAACCCGGACTACGTGCGCCTCATCACCTCGGACGCCTACACCCACCGGACCTACTACATGGGTCTCGTGGACGGCGCCAACCGGGTGAATTTCTACGACGGCGTCCTGCGCGTGGTGGACCCGTCGGGCCGGGAGTCTATGCGCTTTGCGGCGCGAGGCTACCTCCAGTACATCGCCGAGCACGTGGAGCCATGGAGCTACGTCAAGTTCTGCTTCCTGAAGCCGGTGGGCTGGAGGGGCTTCGTGGACGGGCCCGACAGCGGCGTGTACGCCGTGGCGCCGCTGGCGCGCCTCAACGTCGCCGACGGCATGGCCACGCCGCTGGCGCAGGCGGCCTACGAGGAGTTCTACGCGACGCTGGGCGGCAAGCCCGTGCACCACACCCTGGCCAACCACTGGGCCCGGGTGATCGAGATGGTCTACGCGGCCGAGCGCCTGCAGGAACTGGCCCACGACCCAGAGATCACCAGCGCCGACCTGCGGGTACTGCCGACCACGACGCCGTCGGTGGGCATCGGCGTCGTGGAGGCGCCGCGCGGCACGCTGATCCACCACTACGAGACCGACGACCAGGGGCTGATCACCAGGGCCAACCTCATCGTGGCCACCCAGAACAACGCCGCGCGGATCGCCATGTCGGTGGACCGCGCGGCCCGCTCGCTGATCCACAAGGGACAGGCCGACGACGGCCTGCTCAACATGGTGGAGATGGCCTTCCGCGCCTACGACCCCTGCCACGGGTGCGCCACGCACTCGCTGCCGGGGGAGATGCCGCTGGTGGCGTCGGTCTACAACAGCAGGGGTGAACTGCTGCGGCAGATCAGGCGATGAGGGTCCTGCCATGGGAGAGAGGGCGACGGGGGCCGACGGCATCCTGATCCTGGGCGTCGGCAATGACCTGCTGGGAGACGATGCGGTCGGACTGCTGGCGGCGTCGGCGCTGGGAGGGGAGGGCCTCCCCGTCCAGCTGATGACGCGATCCGGGCTGGCCCTCCTGGACGCCGTGGTCGGGTTCAGCAGGGTCCTGCTGCTCGACAGTCAGACCACGGGACTCGCCCCGGGCACCGTCTGCGAGTACACCCTGACCCCCACGTCGGTCCGCAGCCCCTCGGCGCACTATGTGGGCTACGGGGAAGCCCTCACGATCGGGGCGGCTGCCGGGCTCGACCTCCCCGACGAGATCCGAGTACTGGCCGTCGAGCGCCGGGGGGCGGTCTGCATTGGAGACGGCCTCTCCGAGCCGGTCCGCGCCGCCCTCCCCGCCGTCGTGGACCGGGCCAGGGCCATCGTCCGCGCGTGGCTGCAGGCTAGATGTCCGTGAACACGACCTGAAGCCGTAGCTCAAGTCCGGGCAGGGGTGGCGCGCCGCGCAGGACCTCCGTCCGGCTGTACGTCACTGCGCTCTGCCGGGTGTGCACCGTCATCGTCCGATCCTCGGGGTCCAGAACCCACACAGCCTGGGCGCCAGCCCGCAGGTAGTCGGCGACCTTTGCGGCGATCTCGGTCGGTCGCTCGTCTGGCGAGAGCACCTCGACGGCAAGATCAGGCGCACCGGGGAAGAAGCCCGCAGGCAGTGGCGACGGCACCCTTTCTCGCAGCACCACAGCCACGTCGGGCACGCGCACGGTCGGGGGATCCCGGCTCAGGACGAAGCCGGCCTCGACCATCACGACACCGAGCCCGCCCTCGGCCACATACTCATGGAGCCGCCGGCCCATCGCCAGGGCCAGAACTCCGTGGTGCACTCCCGGAGGGACCAGTTCGATCACCTGCCCTCCCACGAGCTCCGCCTTGGGAAACCGGCTGGCCAGGCGCCAGAACTCGTCAACCGATACTGGAGTGCGCACCTCGGGCGTCATGGACCAAGTATAACACTCCCTCCCTCACCCTTCCGTTCTATCGGCGGGGGTCGATGATCTCCGTGGAAATTCCCGGGCCGGAGCCGGCAGCCTGCAGTTCGGGCCATGGCCGCGGATGGCTGTCCGGCACCTGGAACGGAAACCGTCCGGCCCACGCACCGGGCACAGGCGCGGCCGGTTCCGGTGTGGTCTCCTCGCCGAACACCGGCAGGTGCTCGACAATCCACAGGTAGGCCAGCACGCCGGCCGCCACGATGGCGGCCGTGATCAGGACCTCCATCCACGAAGGCACGTAGCGTGCGCCGCTGGCGGCCAGCATACCGGTGACCGTCACGTTGAGCCGGTTGAGCACGACGCCCAGGACCACCAGGCTCGCGGCGGCAGCGAGGCCCGGGGCCGACCGGCGGATCCGCGGCGCCGCCAGCAGCACCAGCGGCGCGATACCGCCGATCCACAGTTCGGCGCGGAAGAGGGACGCCTCCAGCGTGGGCGCCGAGGCCAGCAGCCATGCCCCACGCTGGACCAGGTCGGCGACCCGCACTGCCAGGTAGACCGCCAGCACCGCGAAGGTCCCCTTCCCCAGGTCCGCCAGCAGCGGGAGTTCGAGGGTCCGCCCGAACGCCCGCGCGCTCGCCACCGCCTCGACGGTCACCATCGCCATCCCCACCGCGAGCGCCGACAGGAAGAACAGCACCGGCAGCCACGGCGAGTACCACAGCGGGTGCAACTTGCCGGGCACGATCAGGAACAGGGAGCCCAGCGACGACTGGTGCAGCGTGGACAGGATGACCCCGACGATCACGAGCGGCGGCAGCGCCAGGTGGGTGAGGCGTAGCAGCGCCGTCCGCCCCGTCCGCTCCAGCACCGTCTGGCCGAACTCCAGGGCCAGCACCAGGGTGTAGAGCATGACGCACCAGGCCACCTCGAACATGACCGAGTGCGGGTTCCACATGACCAGCGCGTGCCAGATGCGGTAGGGCCGCCCCAGGTCCACCATAAGCGCGATGATCACCAGCAGGTAGCCCAAAAAGCCCGTGACGATGGCCGGCCGCAGCAGCGGCTCGTAGCGCTTCAGGTGCAAGATGTGGACGATGGCGGCCATGGTGAAGCCGCCGGCGGCCAGGGCCACGCCGCAGAGGATGTCGAAGCCGACCCACAGGCCCCATGGGAAGCGGTCGGAGAGGTGGCTGACCGCGCCCAGGCCGTAGAGATACCGGCGGACGGCCACGGCGAGCCCGCCCAGCACCACCAGCCACAGGAGGACGCGCGCGGGGGATGCGTGACGGACTCCAGTCATGGCTGGACACCTCGCGGCCGTGCAGGGGATTCTCCCACCCGTCCCACTCCTCGCCGCCTCCGGCTGAAGGCCTCCAGCGCCGACAGCGTCGCGCCCAGGCCCACGATCACGCCGGGGACCTTCCCCAGCGCCCTCCACGTGTAGGCCGGCAGTGGCTGGCGGACCACCACCGGAAAGCCCAGGTCTTCGAAGGGCACGTCCGAGACATAGAGGACCGATGTCCCGCCCGCCTCGTCCCTGCCGTAGATGGCCCGCACGTAGCGGTCTGGGTGCTCGGCGATGCGCCTGGCGGCCTCGGCCAGCATCGCCGGCCGTGGGCCGAAGCTCAAAGCCTCGGCGGGACACGCCGCGACGCAGGCGGGGCGCTCGCCGCGGGCCAGGCGCTCTGCACACAGGTTGCACTTGGCGATGACCGGAAGCGGCGACTGCCAGTCGAAGCGCGGGACCTGGAAGGGACAGGCCAGCATACAGTACCGGCATCCGATGCACCGCCCGGCGTCGTAGGTCACCGGGCCCGAAGGCGTCTTCCGCAGGGCGGCCACCGGACATGCCGAGGCGCACGCGGGATCGTCGCAGTGCATGCACTGCACCTTGTAGGTGCGCTGCATCGTAGAGGCCTCCCCCAAAGTCAGGTGCGGCACTGGCCTGGGGATCCGCTGTACCCGCACGTAGGTCCAGGCCCGCACCCCCAGGTCGGAGGACGCACCCGGCGGGAACCCGTGGGCTTCCTTGCAGGCCCCCTCGCAACTGCGACAGCCGATGCACCGCGCGATGTCGATCAGGATCGCCGACGGCGGGAGGCTCGCGGCGGCCGGCCGCGCGGCCGACAGGTACGCCACCCCCAGACTCCCTGCGCCGACCATCTGCAGGAACTGGCGTCGGGTCAGACGCACAGCCGTCCACCCCACCCGGTCAGCGGTAGGCGGCGAGGAACGCCGACACGAAGAACATCGAGAGCCCCAGCACGACGATGCCCAGCACGATGCCGGTCAGGGCCTCCTCGATTCCGCCCAGCGCTCCGCGTCCCCGCAGGACCTGGACCAGGCCGACCAGCCCCAGGGCGACCGCGGCCAGCGCCACCGCGCAGTTGACCCCCGGCAGCCAGCAGATTCGCAGCGCGACCAGACCGAGGGTGAAACTCAACACGGCCGTCCTGGGCAGCACCCGGTCCCGTCTTGGCGCCCCGGGCGGTCCGGTGCTGCGATCCGATGTGGCGACCATGGCCTCCACCTCCGTGCCCACAGTACCCGCTGGGTGGAGGGGGCGCATCGGCAGATCCACCACCGGGGCGCCGGCAGACTCCCACGTCTTGCGGGAAATGGGCCTACATCGGGGCGAAGGAAGACCCTACGGGGGGCAGGGAAGGTGCCCTGGGCCGGGGTCAGTCGGGCTCGACCAGGCCCTTGCGGATCGCGTACTTCACCAGCGCCGCCGGGCGGTGCAGGTCGAGTTTCTCCATGATACGTCCGCGGTGGGCCTGGACGGTCTTGACGCTGATGTGCAGCAGTTCGGCGATCTCCGGATTGGTGTACCCTTCCGCGATCAACTTGAGCACCTCACGTTCGCGGTCGGTCAACTGGCGGTAGCCGGGCTCCTCCTCGCCCTCCCCGACCCGGCGGAGGTAGTCAACCACGAGGCCCTTGGCCATGGCCGGGGTCAGGTAGGTCTCCTGGCGCATGGCCGCCTCGATGGCCGCCAGCATCTCCGAGGGGTGCGCCTTCTTGAGGACGTAGCCGGCCGCGCCGGCCCGCAGCATCTGGAAGAGGTATTCCTCGCTGTCGTGGATGGTCAGGGCCACCACCTGGACCTCGGGCAACTCCTCCCGGATGTGCCGGGTGGCCTCGACGCCGGTCATGCGGGGCATCCCGATGTCCATCAGCACCACGTCTGGCCGCAGCGCCCGCGCCTGTTCGATGGCGGTCAGGCCGTCTTCTGCCTCGCCGACCACCTCGATCTGCGGGATCCCCGAGAGCAGGGACTTGATCCCTTCGCGGACCAGGGCGTGATCGTCGACGACCAGGACCCGGATGACGTCTGACACCCTCACACGCTCCCTTCAAGGGGCACCGTCAGTCGGATCCTGGTGCCGCCCCCGGGGGAGGACTCGATGGCAAGCCGCCCGCCGACGAGCGCCGCGCGCTCCTGCATGCCCAGGAGCCCGACGCCCCGGTCTTCGCGCCCGCCGAGCACCTGGCCCGGGTCGAACCCCACACCGTTGTCCTCGACGGCCAGGACCAGCGTTCCCTCAGACAGCCGCAGCATAACGACCGCCGCGCTGGCCCGCGCATGGCGGGCGATGTTGGTGATCGCCTCCTGGGCCACCCGGAACACCGTGCTCTCCACCGCCGCCGGCAGGCGCCGCGTGCCGAAGCCGGACGCGTCGAAGGTCAGCCTCACCCCGGAAGCCTCCAGGAGGTTGCGGGCGCAGACCCAGACCGCGGAGACCAGGCCCAGGTCGTCCAGCGCCGTCGGGCGCAGGTCGTGGATGATTTTCCGGACCTCCTCCAGCGTGGCCTCGGCCGTGGCGTAGATCGTCTCCAGCCGCTGCCGGAGGGCGTCGGCGGGCAACGACTCAGCGGCGGTGATGGCCATCATGAGCCCGGTGAGCGACTGGCTGACCTCGTCGTGCAGTTCGCGGGCGATGCGCCGGCGCTCATCTTCGTGGGCCGTGATCAGCTTGCTCAGCAGTTCGGCCCGGTTGGCCTCCTTCTCGCGCACCTCCTGGAAGAGGCGCACGTTCTCCATGGCGATCGCCATCTGGTTGGCCAGATTCGCCATCAGCCCGCCATCCGCATCCGCAAACGGCCACGACGCCCGCCGGGTCGCCGCGAGGACACCCAGGACCCCCTCCTTGGAGCGCAGGGGCGCGGCCAGCACGGCCCGCGGGATCCCGTCGGCGGCCGCCAGCACGCCGCTGGATACTCGGGCCGGCCCGCCCTGTACCGCCGCGGCGCCGATGACCCCTTCTCCCGGTGAGAGGGCCTCGGGCAGCGGTCCCGTCCCGGACCGGTGCGCCAGACGGAAGCCGCCGTCGTCGGACAGGTAGACTCCCACCACGTCGGCCCGCAGCACGTCCCGCAGCCCGTGGGCCATCTCCTCCAGGGCGGCCGGGAGATCCGACGCCTCGGTCAACGCGCGGCCGAAGATGCCCAGGCTGGTCAGCCGCCGGGTCAACTCGCCGACCTGCGTGGCCAGCGCCGCCGTGGAGTGCTCGATGCGCTCGGCCATCTCGTTGATGGAGCGGGCCAGTTCGCCCAGTTCGTCCCGGCGCCGCACCGGCGCCCGGGCCTGGTAGGCGCCCCCGGCCACCTGCTGGACCGTCGCCACCAGCGAGGCCAGGGGGTCGAGCACGAAGCGGCCGAGCAGCAGGTTGAGCATGCCGAGGGCGAACAGGAGCGCGAACCCCACCAGCGCCGCCAGCAGGGCCGCGCTGCGCCGGAGCCGGCCGACGATGGGCTCCATGCGCAGCGACACCCCGATGGCCCCCAGGACCCTGGGGGCGGTCGCGTGGCACGCCCCGCAGGCCGGCTTGTTCTCGACCGGCGTGATGACCACTAGGTCGTGGGCTTCGGTCTCGATGGTGACCTGGCGGCAGTTGGCGATCGCGCAGGCCACCGCCTCTGCCACGCGGCCCGTCGGGG
Organism: Candidatus Fervidifonticultor sextus; assembly: GCA_031459875.1. Classification (GTDB taxonomy): domain Bacteria; phylum Sysuimicrobiota; class Sysuimicrobiia; order Sysuimicrobiales; family Humicultoraceae; genus Fervidifonticultor_A; species Fervidifonticultor_A sextus. Next base: position 10,481 of record JAVKHQ010000053.1, read on the forward strand.
GCAGCGCGCGCTCCCCGGAGGCCCAGACCGCTCCGGTGCGCCGGAAGATCGTCACGTCGCTGATCATCGCCTCCCGCTGAATCAGACGGATGATCTCGCGCATCTCCTCCTGGTTGTTGCGGACCATGGTGATCTCGAGGCTGTTGAGGATGGTGGCGGTCAGGGTCTGCGCCATGTGCTCGAACTGCTCCATGGCCGCGCGGCGCTGAAAAGCATAGAGGGCATACACCGACATGCCGCCGACGGCCAGGAGGATGGCGACGGTCACCAGCGAGATCTTGAGGTGCAGCCGCATGGCCGCGTCTTACTCGGGGGGAGTATGCTCTCCCCCACTCGCGCCGACGCATGCGGCTTCCAGCGTGACCGCGCTGAACTTGTATTCCGGTGTCTTGGCGCCGGCATCCAGCCGTTCGGCATGCGTCAGCACGTTGGCGGCGGTCTCCCCGAAGTGAAACGGCATGTAGATCATCCCGGGGAGCACGACGTCGCTGACCCGCGCCCGGACCCGCAGGCGGCCGCGGCGGCTGCGGATCAGGCATTCCTGGCCGTCCTGCACGCCCAGGCGTGCCGCGTCCGCGGGGTGGATCTCCACGTAGGCCTCGGGCACGCGCCAGTTCAGCGGCGCGGCCCGCCGCGACATGGCGCCACCGTTGTAGTGAAAGAGGGTCCGGCCGGTGGACAGCACCATCGGGAAGTCGTGATCGGTCGGCTCGAAGGGCGGGACCGGCGCGGTCACATGGAACCGGCCCTTCCCGCGCGCAAACGTCCCCTGGTGGAGGAAGCGCGTCCCGGGATGGTCAGGGGTCGGGCACGGCCACTGGAGGCCCCCCTGCGCCAGGCGCGCATGGCTGATGCCCCCAAAGAGCGGACAGAGCGCGGCGACCTCGTCCATGATCCTTTCGGCCGAGCCATAGTCCCACCGCAGGGGACGGCGCAGGCGCCGGCCCAGACGCTGCCCGAGATCGCAGATGATCTGCCAGTCGGGCCGTGCCTCTCCTGGCGCCGGCAGCACCGGCCGCAGCAACTGGAACCGACGCTCGGTGTTGGTGAAGGTCCCGCTCTTCTCGGCAAACGAGGCCGCTGGCAGCACCACGTGGGCCAACCGCGCCGTCTCCGTGAAGAAGATCTCCTGGACGACCACGAAGTCCAGCGCGCGCAGCGCCCGCTCCATCAGGGTGGCGTCCGGGTTGGTGACGACCAGGTTCTCGCCCATGACGTACATCGCCCGGATCCGGCCCGCCACGGCCGCGCGGATGAGCTCGAGAAACGTCAGGCCGGGCGCGGTCGGCAGGGTCAGCCCCCGCGCCAGTTTCGACCCGGGCCTGGCCCAGGCGCGGGCGAACTTCGCGCGGGCATCCGGGTCGTCCAGTTTCTGATAGCCGGGAAGGACGTTGGGCAGCACGCCCATGTCACAGGCACCCTGGACGTTGCACTGGCCCCGCAGCGGGTTGACGCCGGTGGACGGTCGGCCCACCTGTCCGGCGACCATGGTCAGGTTCGCCAGGGTCTTGACCAGCTCGGTGCCGTTGGCGCGCTCGGTGATGCCCATGCCGTAGAGGATCGTCGACGCTCCCCGGCGGCGACCGCCAGCGGTCTCTCCCGCCGCGGGGGTGCTCGGCGTCTGCCGGAGGCCCAGGGCATACAGCCTAGCGGCCTCGCGGATCTGTGCAGCAGGGACACCGCAGGCTTGGCTGGCGGCCTCTGGCGTCCAGGGCTCCAGCGAGGCCCGCAACTCCTCGAACCCTTCAGTCCGTTCGGCGATGAAGGCCTCATCGTGCCAGCCCTGCGCGATGATGGCATGCAGCATGCCGAGGTAGAGGGCATGGTCCGTCCCCGGCTGGGGGCGCAGGTGGAGGGTGGCGTGCCGTATCAGGCTGATCTTCCGGGGATCGATGACGATCAGGGTGGCCCCGCGCTTCGTGGCCCGCACGACCTCGTAGGAGATCACGGGGTGCGACTCGCCGGTGTTGGACCCAATCACCAGGATGCAGTCGGCATCGCGGATCTCGCGGATGCTGTTGGTCATCGCCCCACTTCCGAACGCGGCGGCCAGACCGGCCACCGAAGGGGCGTGTCAGAGACGGGCGCAGAGGTCAACGTTGTTGGTTCCGATGGTCCCCCGCATCAGTTTCTGGAAGACGTAGTTGTCTTCGTTGGTGCACTGCGCCGAGCCGATCCCCGCCACCGCATCGGGCCCGGCAGTCCGCACGATGGCGGCCAGGCGGTCGGCCACGAGATCCAGCGCCGTGTCCCACTCCACCTCCACGTGGGTCTCGGCTGGCCGCATCTGGCTGCCCCACGGCGGGGTGGCCAGGTCGGCGGGGGGAGGCTCGCTGATCAAGCCGACGGCATAGGCAAGATCGCGCCGAACGAGCGGCCGGCGGAGCCGGTCGGGGTGATGCGTAAAGCCCAGCCCGAAGCGGCCTTTGGTGCACAGGAACTCGCCATTAGCCGGGCCGTCAGGCACGCCGGTCACCGAGACGATCGCCCCGCTTTGGGTCGCAGCCACCTCGATGGTGCAGCCGGTCCCGCAGTAGGGACAGACCGTGCGGGTGCGGACGAGCTCCCACTCCCGGCCCTGGCGGCGGCGCGCAACCGGCCAGAGCGCTGCCGTCGGGCAGACCTGGACGCAGTTGCCGCAGAAGGTGCACGGCCCCTCGGCCAGGGGCCCGTCAAAGGGCGTCGCGATGTACGACCCAGAGCCGCGCCCGGCAACCTTGATGGCATCCGCCCCGACGATTTCGTGGCAGACGCGCACGCACTGTGTGCACAGAATGCAGTACTGGTGATCGCGGATGAAGAAGGGGTTGTCGTCCTGGTAGAGCCGCAGGGGCACTTCCGTTTCGTAGGTGCTCTCCGCCAGATCGAACTCATACGCATAGCGCTGCAGCGGGCAGGCGCCGGCCTTCTCGCAGATGGAGCACCGCAGGGGGTGCCCGGACAGCAGCAGATCCAGCATCTCCCGGCGGAGCGCCTTGAGCCGGTCGCTGTGCGTCGTGATCGCCATGCCGCTGGCGACGTTCAGCCCGCAACTGGAGACCGGCCCGGGCTGGCCGTTGACCTCCACCAGGCACAAGCGGCACCCGCCAAACGGCGTCAGCTCAGGATGGGAGCAGAGGTGGGGGATCTCGATGCCCGCGGCAAGCGCTGCCTCCAGCACCGAGACTCCCTCGGGGACCGTCACTGCCCTCCCGTCGATCGTCAAGGTCACCATCGCCGTCACCTCACTGCCCGTGGTGCGGGGACGATCCGGCCCGCGCGGGGATCCGGGCGGTGTACTCGTCGCGAAAGTGCCGCAGGGTGGCCAGCACCGGGAGAGCCGCGCTCTGTCCCAGGCCGCAGAACGAGGCCGCGCGGACGTGCTGTGCCAACGTCTCGAGGCGTTCGAGATCGCCAGCCCGGCCGGATTTCCGGACGATCCGCGACAGGATATGGTGCATCCTCCGGGTCCCCTCCCGGCAGGGCGTGCACTTGCCGCAGGACTCGTCGCGGTAGAACGCCACGGCGCGGGCGATGACCTCCACGAGA
>JAVKHQ010000054.1:0-13497 GCA_031459875.1 Candidatus Fervidifonticultor sextus
TGGGTTAAGTCCCGCAACGAGCGCAACCCCTGTCCCTAGTTGCCATCGGTCCGGCCGGGCACTCTAGGGAGACTGCCGGCGACGAGCCGGAGGAAGGCGGGGATGACGTCAAGTCATCATGCCCCTTATGCCCTGGGCTACACACATGCTACAATGGCCGGGACAATGGGTCGCCACCCCGCGAGGGGGAGCTAATCCACAAACCCGGTCTCAGTTCGGATCGCAGGCTGCAACTCGCCTGCGTGAAGCCGGAATCGCTAGTAACCGCCGGTCAGCCACACGGCGGTGAATACGTTCCCGGGCCTTGTACACACCGCCCGTCACACCATGGGAGCTGGTTCCACCCGAAGCCGCCGGCCTAACCCGCAAGGGAGGGAGGCGTCGAAGGTGGGGTCGGTGACTGGGGTGAAGTCGTAAACCCTTGTGTTGCGACCTCCACTGGCGACAGTGGATGCCAAACTCGGCTGTATGCTGGGAACCCCGCAAGGATCCCGCGCTACCTGTGCAGTCTTTGCCGGCGTGTCCAGCGGCGTGCAGGTGACAACGCGGCGGGTGAGGCGGACAATCAGCAGGGAAGTCGCCCGTCGGGCGTGTGCGTGATGGGTTGACCCCTCAGAGACTACACGCCGACATCCCCCGATGGGCCGGCCGCAAGGGCCGGGTCCGGGGGGATGAAGAGATAGTCCGCGCCTCCAGGCGACTGGGGGAAACACGCGAACAAGGTAGCCGTACGGGAACGTGCGGCTGGATCACCTCCTTTCTAGGGAGAACATAGGGCCTGTCGTGTGTGCGGTGCACACGCTCCAGGTACCCGGCGGACTCCTTGCCACCATGGGGTTGTCAAAGCGAACGCCCGCTCCGACAGGAGCGGGCGTCGTGCTTTCGTCGCGTCCTGCCCTTCCCCACAATCATTCCCGAACTCCATAGTGGTCGCTGCCGATGAGACTATTGAAGGGATGGACGGCCGCGTGACCGCACCGCCTGCGCCAGAGCACGATTCGACGCTCGACGCCATCGAGACCGAGATCTCCCGTGCCACGGCGAGCGAGATCCAGGCCTATCTGCGTGGTGCTTCCCGAGACGGTACCTTCAACCGACTGCACAGGACGCTTCGGATCGCCCAAGCCGACCTCCGGTGGCTCCGGGTCCTCGGGGATCTTCTTGGACGACTTGGGAAGCGCAGTTGGCCCTCCCGCGAGGGTGCTCGACGCGTCTGGGTGATCGAGACGACCTGGCGCCCTGAGCGTTTGGCAACGGTCCGCACGAAAGGCGAAGCCGCCATGTTCGTTCGTGGCTACTTCGATACCGAAGGCGGAGTGCCGGCAGACAGCCGTGCCCGGTTCGACGTTCAGTTCGTCCAGAAGAGTCACGCGGACCTGGCTTACACCCGCGGCCTGCTCGAGTTGCTCGGAGTACGGTGCGGGCGGATCCATAATCCCAGCGCGAGACGAGACGCCGACGTCGGACCTTCGTCCCGCTTCCTTCATCCAATCCGCCGCCGACATGGAGGGGATGGTTCGATCATCTCCGCTGAACTGGTGCATACTTCGAGGCGGCCTGTTCTATGGGCCAGGCACCGGCACGGATGACGCTTGGCGCAAGGCAGCCCGGGAAGGTACATTGCGCCTGCCCGCGGACGGTTCAGGTTTCGTTTCCTTGATCCACGTGGTCGATATGGCTCGCGCCATTGTCCGGACCGCTGAGGCCACCCCCGTACAAACGGTCTTCAACGTTGTTGACGACGAGCCTGTGACCTACCGGGACTTGTTTGGATACATAGCCGCTCAGGAAGGCGCCAATCCTCCCGAACCCGGAGGCGATAGTGTGCTGCCTTCCCTAGCCTGCTCGAACTCAAGGATTCGCTCGGAACTGGGATGGTCGCCCGTATTCAAGACCTATCGCTCTGGTCTCGCAGCGTCCCACACAGCATCGGCCTAACAACTCGATGGAGCCGACCCGGCCAGCTGCGAGGAATCGGGTCCATGATAGGCTCTAAGCGCTGGCCGGGCGGCTCATCTCGAGACCGTTAGGTTGATCCCAGACCAGAAGCGGGGAGTAGGAGATGGAGTAAGGAGCCCACCTCTCGTTGGTCTCCTTCCGCGGTGAGTCGCGGACACTCGCAGACCTCCTTCACTTCACGAAATCCGCCCGCCCCAACGTGCCAAGTATCGCCGATGCGTTGGGCGGGCCCGGGTTCACGGGAAGGATCGTGTATCTGGAGGCAGGTAGCAGGACCCATCTCCCAGGCCTTGCGTGCGGCTCGTCTCAGCCACGTCGCCGCTCGAGTATCGAGTACACGTCGCGCCGGTGGCGGATCGCCCATACGGTGACCGCCTGTGCCTCGATCTCATAGCAAATACGGTAGTCACCTACCCGGATTTTCCAGAGGCCGGACAGCGAACGCCGAAGGCGCTCGCCGTATCTAGCCGGTTCCGTCATCAGCCGGGCCTCGATCGCCCTGACGATTCGTGTGCGGAGGTTCTGCGGGATGCGCGGAAGGTCTTCCTCCACGACTTCCGGCCTGTACAGCAGCGTATAGGGAGGGTCCACCGGCTATCGGATGCCCAGCCGCCGCTTGAGCTCCTCATGAGGGATCGAGGGTGCGGGATTCGTCCGGCGTCGGTCGACGAGTTCCTCCAGCGCCGCGTCTTCCCGCAATTCCAAAGCCTCGCGGACGAGCTCGCGAACCTTTTGAGAGAGCGAGACGCCGTCCCGCCTTGCCAGCTTCTTGACCGCCTCGAAGAGGGGCGGTTCCAGCACCGTGTTAATCCTGGGATGCACAGAAGGCATCGAATCACCTCCACGCGGAGTGTAACATAGGTGTTCAACCCTGTCCAGCGATGCTCGTGTCGCGGAGACGGGTGCATCTTATCTTCACCCCTGCCCGTGCGGCCACCGGGGCGATCTGTCCCGGGAGTGCCTGTGCAGCCCGGCTCAGGTGGCCCGCTACCTGGCGCGGGTGTCCGGGTCGCTGCTGGACCGCATCGACCTGCACGTGGAGGTTCCCCGGGTCGCCGCCGCGGAGCTGGTCGCCGCAGGACCCAGGGAGAGCTCGGCACAGGATGCGGGCGCGGGTGCTGGCGGCCCGTGAGATCCAGGCCGGCGGCTACGGGGGCGCGCGCACCAACGGCGCGTTGAACGCCCGTCAGGTCCGGATCCTGAAGGTGGCGCGGACCATCGCCGACCTGGAGGAGGCCGAGTCCATCGCGGTCACCCACCTGGCCGAGGCGATCCAGTACCGGGCCCTGGACCGGTCGCTGCGGCTGGTGGGCGGGGGCAGGCCGGGGTGAGGAGGCTGCCCGGGCCGGTGGATGCCGTCGGTCCCGACGACCCCGGATATCCGGCGGCGCTGCGGACCATTCCCGATCCGCCGGCGCGGCTGTACGTCCGCGGGCATCTCCCGGGAGACGGCGCGGCGGCGGTGGCGGTGGTGGGGGCGCGGCGGGCGACAGTGTACGGGGTGGCCGTGGCCCGCCACCTGGCCGCCGATCTGGCCCGCTGCGGCGTGGCGGTGGTCAGCGGTCTGGCCCGCGGCATCGACGCCGCCGCCCACGAGGGGGCTCTGGACGCCGGCGGGCGGACGGTGGCGGTGCTGGGGTGCGGGCCGGATGTCGTCTACCCGCCCGAGCATGCCTCTCTGATGGCCCGGGTCATCGACGCGGGGGCGGTCCTGTCTGAATATCCACCCGGTACGCCCCCGCTGCGCCACCACTTTCCCCGACGCAACCGCCTGATCAGCGGGCTGTCCCTGGGCGTGGTGATTGTGGGAGGCCGAGAAGACAGCGGGGCCCTAATCACCGCCGACTGCGCCCTGGAGCAGGGACGGGAGGTGTCCGCGGTGCCGGGGCCGGTCACGTCCGCGACGAGCGCTTTGCCCCACCGGCTGGTGCAGCAGGGGGCCAAGCTGGTCAGGGGTGTGGAGGACATCCTCGAAGAGCTGCGCCTGCGGGTGCGTCCGCCCCCGGCGCCGCCGGCCGTGGCCCTGGCGGGGGCCGAGGCGGCGGTCTACGCGGTCCTGACGCTGGAGCCGCAGAGTCTGGACGCCCTGGTCCTGCGCAGCCGGCTGCCCGTCGCCGAGGTCAGCCGGGCCCTGGTGGCGCTGGAGCTGGCGGGGCTGGCGCGGGCGCTCCCGGGCCAGCGCTACGTGCGGACCGCCCCGGGAGACTGAAGGCGCCCGTGACAGCGCGCCACGGCCGCACGATGCACGGTTGGGGGGAACACGATGCGCGCCCGGTGTGAGATCTGGATTGGGCCCGGCGAGGCGGGCAGGCTCGTCGTGCGCTTTTGCTACAGTCCCGAAGGCATCGCGAGGATCAAGACGATCCCCGGCCGCCACTGGCATCCGGAGGGAAAGTACTGGACAGTTCCTCGGACCGACAGCGCCCTCGCGCGTCTGCTGGCGGTGTTCGCCGACCGTCCCGTTGCGGTGGACCCTGCGCTTCGGCCTGGAAATCACCGCCATGATCAGGTCACGCCGGCCGCCGCGGCGGCTCCTCACCCCTTGCCCGGACCACCAGGGGTCCTGGGTCGGGTCCGCGAGGCTCTCCGCGCCCGCCACTACAGCCGGAGGACCGAGCAGGCCTATGCGGCCTGGGTTGCCCGATTCGTTGAGTTCCACGGTGGGCGCGACCCCGGCCAGTTGGGTGAGCGGGAGGTCAACGCGTTCCTGACCCACCCGGCCCTGAGCACACGTGTGGCCGCCTCGACGCAGAACCAGGCCCTGGCCGCCCTCCTCTTTCTGTACGACGGCGTGCTGCGTCGCCCGTTGGGCCGGGTCGAAGGAGTCGTGCGGGCGAGGCGCCCTCGGCGGATGCCGGTCGTGCTGACCCGCGAGGAGGTCAGAGCGGTTCTGGACGGTCTCGACGGGACCACGCGCCTGGCCTGCGCGCTGCTGTACGGCTCTGGGCTGCGCCTGCTGGAGTGCCTGCGTCTGAGAGTCAAGGACATCGACTTCCAGCGCAACGAGATCACCGTCCGTGACGGCAAAGGCGGCAAGGATCGGGTGACCATGCTGCCGGCGACCGTCAAGGCGTCGCTGCAGGCGCACCTGGAGAAGGTGCGTCGCCAGCACGAGGACGACCTGGCCCGAGGTCTCGGATGGGCCCCGCTGCCGGATGCGCTCGCCCGTAAGTACCCCAGCGCCGACCGCCAGTGGGCCTGGCAGTGGGTCTTCCCGGTGTCGTCGCATTACGTTGATGCCCACACCGGCGTGCGCCACAGGCACCATCTGCACGAATCGGTGATTCAGCGGGCGGTGAAGGAAGCCGTTCGCCGGGCGGGGCTGACGAAACCCGCCACGTGCCACACCTTCCGGCATTCGTTCGCCACACACCTCTTGGAAGACGGATACGATATCCGGACGATCCAGGAGCTGCTCGGACACAAGGACGTGAAGACCACGATGATTTACACTCACGTGCTGAACCGCGGCGGAAAGGGCGTCCGGAGCCCGATGGACGGGCTGCACCCCGGTTGAGTCCTGCTGATCTTGAGGGTGCTAGACTGACCGATCAGACAGTATAATACCTGGCAAGGAGGCCGGGGCAGGATGAGGGGAATTCAGATAGGACGCGTGACCGCCGGGGGGCCCGGGCGTCTGACCCCGTCGTGTTAGGCTGACAAGAGCGGGGTGTTAGACTGGTCTGTGTAAACACAAGGGGGCGTTCAACCTGACAAGGTGCTGCAGCCGTCGAGCCGCTCCCGTGGGAGTCGAAGCAAGGCAAGCGGCGAGCCGCGCGTGGCCCGCGGGTGAGCGCCAAGGCGTCGGGCGGCTCGGAACCACAATCAAATGGTTGATACACGTGTTCAACTAGAGGTCGAAGACTGGGTGCGCCAGAACTGGATGCCGAAGCAGTTTGGGCAGCAGTTCCGACGCGAGCGAATTCGACTTACTTCCGGCGGCTTCACCGTGCTCACGGATCCCGGCATGCACCAGCTCTGTCTCAAGGAGAAAGAGGGCGCCCGAGTACCACCTTCAATCGAGTTCCGGCTCGCGCCGGTCCCAACGGAGCTTCATGAGAGTCTGCGCCGCGCGCAGAGCGCCTCGCGAGAAGTGCGCCCGAGGCGTGACACATAATCGGCAGGGCCGCCTGACCAGCGCATAAAGCCCTGCTCTACGGGGCTAAAGAGGGTTTCCGATGAAAGACTGGCAGGTCAAAGTAGGTGGCGACCGTGAGCTCGCGTGCACAGATATTGGTGAGCGCGGTTGGCCCTGCGTTTTGTTCTTCCACGGTGCGCCCTCGAGCCGCCTGCGCCTCGCCTACCTGGAACAACAATTTTCTAGCCGAGGGCATCCGGGTTGTCTCACCCGATCGCCCTGGCTACGGGAGGTCGTCGCCGCAGCCGGGTCGGGCGATGACCGATTGGCCCTCGGACGTCGCTGTCCTCGCGGATGCGCTGGGACTCGGCCGCTTTGTCGTTGCCGGCCACTCGGGCGGTGGTCCATATGCGGTGATGTGTGCCGCGCTGCTCCCGGAGCGTGTGTCGGCAGGCATCATCCTGGGTGGCGTGACGGACATGGGGTGGCCCGACGCCTGGAAGGGGTACCTCGACAGCGAGGTTCTTCTCATGCGCATGCCTGACGAGGAAGCGGCTATCGCCTGGTGCGTGGAACGCTATGGCGCAGACGGGAGTGGGTTCCTGTCCGCATCTGGTATCGCGTTTACGGGACCCGACGCGCGACTGTATGCGGACGAAGAGGTCGCGCCCCTTCTGGCTTCGTCTCGTGCTGAGGCCTTTCGGCAGGGCGTGGCAGGATACGCTCAAGACCTCTTCATCCAGGGCCGCCCGTGGCCGTTCGACCCAGGCACTATCACCTCACCGATCCATGTCGTCCACGGTGCGTTGGACACACTCCTCCCCCTGGCACACAGCCGCCACACCGCGGAAGTGGTTCCGGGATCTATTCTGCGCGTGTTTCCCGCACATGGGCACTTTACCATCCTGAGTGAGCTCCCGACGATGGCGTCGGCTTTGGTGCGTTCGTTGTCCTAGGTCAGGATGCTGACGCTCGCATCCCCGCTGATCACGGGCTGATGCGGGCGTACACGGTCGGAGCCTATCGGTGGGCTGGAGGGATATGATGTACCGGACGGACATGTACGAGGGAATGCTCGCGGAGACCGTCACGGTTCACGGCGCGGGCGGCGACCTCATCACCGCCTACGTCGCCCGGCCGCTGGGTCCCGGGCCCTTTCCCGGCATCGTCGTGATCCACCACATGCCCGGCTGGGATGAGTGGTACCGCGAGGCCACGCGGAGGTTCGCCCATCACGGCTACGCGGCGCTGTCGCCCAATCTCTACCATCGCGACGGCCACGGGACCCCGGAGGACGTGGCGGCAAAGGTGCGGGCCGCAGGCGGGGTTCCCGACGACCAGGTGGTGGGCGACGTGGAGGGGGCGATGCGCTATCTGCGCTCGTTGCCCTACCTCAACGGCAGGGTCGGCGTGTTCGGTACCTGCTCGGGGGGCCGGCACGCCTTTCTGGCGGCGTGTCGGGTGAGCGGGTTTGACGCGGCGGTGGACTGCTGGGGTGGGCGCGTGGTGATGTCGCCGGAGGAACTCACGTCGAAGCAGCCCGTGGCTCCCATCGAGTACACCAAGGACCTTTCGTGTCCGCTCCTGGGCCTCTTCGGCGAAGAGGATCGGAGCCCCTCGCCAGAGCAGGTCGGCCTGCACGAACAGGAACTCCAGAAACACGGCAAGACCTACGAGTTCCACATGTATCCGAACGCGGGGCATGGCTTCTTCTACTACGACCGGCCGGCCTACAGGCCGCAGCAGGCGGTGGACGGGTGGCAGAAGGTGTTTGCCTTCCTCGAGAAGTATCTCAAGACGCCGTGAGTGTGCGCGAGATGTTCGTCCGAAAGGAGCACGACACGTGTGCACCATGATCGTGAGGCAGGTGGCGGTTGAAGGCTGCGGCAGGGGAGCCGCCGGATGGTTCATGGTGCGGCAGGCCAACGTGTCCTATGACCATCCCTTCCACGCGCCGCTGGAACACGCGCTGAACATCGACTTCGTGGACGAAGGGGGGGACCCCGGGGCGCGGGTGGCCGTCGAACTCACCGCAGCGTCGGCACGCGCGTTGGTCGAGGCAATCCTTGCCGTGCTCGGCCGTGCAGAGGCGGGTGGGTACCTGGACCCGGAGACAACGTCCCGTGGCGTCTGAAGAGCTGCCGTCGACTCCTATCGTGTGAGGGTGAGACGTGAAGCTCGAGGGCATCCACCACATTACAGCCGTGACCGCCAACGCACCCGGGAACGTCGAGTTCTACACGCGCGTGCTGGGCCTGCGCCTGGTTAAGAAGAGCGTCAACCAGGACGACCCGACCGTCTACCACCTTTTCTACAGCGACGAACGGGGAAGCCCGGGCGCGGACCTGACCTTCTTCGAGTACCCCGGCGCGGAGCGCGGCCGTCCCGGGGCCGGGATGGTCCACCGCATCGTGTGGCGGGTCGCGTCGGAGGAGGCGCTCGACTTCTGGCAGGCCCGTCTGCGGGGCGAGGGGATCGCCTCGCGGCGCGAGGACGGTCGGCTGGTCTTTGACGACCCGGAGGGGCTGGGATTGGAGTTGGCGCTCGACGAGGGCCGCGACGCGCCCCTGGTGGCCGACCACCCCGAGATCCCCTCCCGCCTGGCCCTCCGGGGGTTTGCCGGCGTCCGGGCCTACGCCGCGGATCCGGAGGGCAGCCGTCATTTCCTGGAGCAGGCGCTGGGGTTCGTGCGCACAGCCGAGGACCGCTACGAGGTGCGCGGCGACCACCGCGGATCTTTCTATATCTACGATCGCACAGCCGAGCCGGGCCGCAGCGGCGCCGGCACGGTCCATCACGTGGCCTGGACTTCCACCATGGAGGCGCACGCTGCGTGGCGGCGCCGCGTGCTCGAGGAGGGCGGGTCGCCCACGCCGGTCATCGACCGCTACTACTTCCGTTCGATCTACTTCCACGAGCCGAGCGGCGTCCTGTTCGAGATCGCCACGGACGGCCCCGGCTTCACGACCGACGAGCCCCTCGAGCACCTCGGCGAGCGGCTGGCGCTGCCCCCGAAGTTCGAGCCGCTGCGCGAGCGCCTCGAGCAGATCCTGACGCCGTTGCGGAACCCGCGCGAGGGCGCGCCTGTGACGACCGGCCCTCCTCCTTCGACGCCGCCTGCAGGGCCGAACAGGTTGCGGCGCTGAGGGCGGGAGGGCGTCCGGGAGGCCGCCTGTGGGACGCGCCGCGGTCGCCCAGGGGAGCTGCGAGAGGACGGCGAATGCGAGGCCTCGTCGAACCCCCCCACCGAGGAGGACTCCTGGATGACGCAGGATCAAGGGCCGTCGGCTCGCAGAGAGGTGGCCACGCTGGCGGGTGGCTGCTTCTGGTGTCTGGAGGCGGTGTTCAACGACCTGCGGGGGGTGGAGCGGGTGGTCTCGGGGTACGCCGGCGGCACCGTGCCCAACCCCACCTACGAGCAGGTCTGCACGGGGACGACCGGCCATGCCGAGGTCGTCCAGGTGACCTTCGACCCGGAGGTCATCTCGTTTCGGGAGTTGCTGGAAGTTTTCTTCACCATCCACGACCCCACCACGCTCAACCGGCAGGGACCCGATGTCGGCACCCAGTACCGATCGGCCATCTTCTACCACACGGCGGAGCAAAAGGCGACCGCCGAGCAGGTGATCCGGGACCTAGCGGCTTCCGGCCTGTGGCGCGACCCGATCATCACCGAGGTCGCCCCGTTGGAGGCCTTCTACCCGGCCGAGGCGTACCACCAGCGGTACTTCGAGCGCAACCCCCATCAACCGTACTGCCGGACGGTGATCGCCCCCAAGGTCGCCAAGTTCCGCCGGCAGCACCTGGCCAGGCTCAAGCAGGCAGCCGGATCCTAGGGGCCAGCCTGTCATGCCTGCCCAGGCCTTCCAGGACGCCTACCCCGACGCGCTGAGCCACTGCTACGGTTGCGGCCGGCTGAACGAACACGGCCTGCACCTCAAGAGCTACTGGGACGGCGACGAGACGGTCGCCGTCTTCTCCCCGAAGCCCTACCACACGGCGATCCCGGGCTACGTCTATGGAGGGCTGATCGCCTCGCTGATCGACTGCCACGGCACCGGGACCGCCGCCGCCGCCGCCTACCGGGCCGCCGGACGGGCGTTGGGGAGCGATCCGCCGCTGCGTTTCGTCACGGCTTCGCTGCGCGTGGACTACCTCCGTCCGACGCCGATGGGCGTGCCGCTGGAGATCCGGGGGCGGGTCAAGGAGATCACGGGGCGCAAGGTCGTCGTTGAGGCCACGGTCTCGGCCGGCGGGCAGGTGTGCGCGCGGGGCGAGGTCGTGGCCGTCCAGTTGCCCGAGCACCTGGTGCCCAAAGAGGGTGGAGGCTATAGCCGTTGCGACGCTGGGTCGGACTGAGAGGAGTCCGGCCTCGGGCGCGACGGATCTCGGGGCGGATCCCGTGCGGCTCGACATCCCCAACCCCTCCCTGGTGGTGCTCTGTGGTCCGGCCGGCAGCGGGAAGACCACCTTCGCGGCCCGGCACTTCCCCCCGACCGCGATCGTGTCCTCGGACCGCTGCCGTGCCATGATCGCCGACGACGAGCGCAACATCGCGGTCTCCCGCGAGGCGTTCGAGCTCTTCCACCTGATCATCGACCGCCGATTGCGCTTCGGGCGGCTCGCGGTCGCCGACAGCACGGCCCTGCGGCGCGATGCGCGCCGCGCATTGCTCCAGATCGGCCGCCGCCACGGCGTCCCGGTCATCGTCATCGTGTTCGATGTCTCGCTGGAGCGCTGCTTCCATCACGACACGCTCCGCGACCGCCGCGTAGGGCGTGCCGTCATCGAACGGCACGTCCGGCTGCTGCAGGACACGCTGCGGACCGTCGCGGATGAGGGGTTCGATCGGGTCGTGATCCTGGACGAGGTGCTCGCACGTCAGACCTCGGTGGTCCTCGGAGGGAGTCCCCCTCGGCGTTCCGGAGACCAGGGGCCGCCGCCGGCGCCCTGAGACTGGCCAGGGGAACCCCTGTCGTCTGTCGAACGGGCGGGAAGGGATTGTCCGCATGGGGCGCGCCGTGGCACCGGACCTGGCGATCGAGCCCGGACGCATCGCAGCCGTCCTGGGGATGGGGTCGGCGGCGTGACGGGGGCCGAACCGATCTCCCGGCAGGTCGGCGGCTGCCGCCTGACGCTCGTCCAGGGGGACATCACCACCCAGGAGGTGGACGCTATCGTCAACGCCGCCAACAGCCGGCTGGTCGGGGGCGGCGGGGTCGACGGCGCCATCCGCCGGGCCGGCGGACCGGCCATCGAGGAGGAGTGCGCGGCCATCCGGGCCCGCCAGGGCGGGTGTCCGACGGGGTCGGCGGTCATCACGGGCGCCGGGAGGCTCCCGGCCCGATACGTCATCCACGCCGTCGGGCCGGTCTGGCAGGGAGGCAGCCACGGCGAGGCGGACCTGCTGGCCTCGGCCTACCTGGCCAGCCTGGCGCTGGCCGCCCGGCACGGGGCCCGGACCGTCGCCTTTCCGTCCATCAGCACCGGCGCCTACGGCTACCCGGTCGAACAGGCCGCCCGGGTAGCCCTCCGGACCGTCGCAGAGGTCTTGAAGGAGCAGGCCTTCGACGAGGTCCGCTTCGTCCTCTTTTCGCCGAAGGATTACCACGCCTACGCCGAGGCGCTGCGCGACCTGCCGCCAACCTGAGGCCCCTGCAGGAGGTCGTGGGGACGGCGGGTAAGTGGAAGGCCAGACGAGGAGCAGGCATCCCTGCCGGAGGTGAGGACCGTGGTCTCAGCCGTGGTGCTGCTGAAAGCCGCTCCGGGCCAGGCCCGCAAGGCCGCGATCGCCATCAGGAAGATCAAGGGCGTGCGCCAGGTCCACGTGGTCACCGGACCGTACGACATCATCTGCATGACGGAGGCCGGGACCATGGCCGCGCTGGGGGACACCGTCATTACGAAGATCCAGCGGACCCCCGGGGTGACCGACACGCTCACCTGCCTCGTCGTCTGAAGTGGTCATGGACCCGGGTGTTGACAACCCCGATGCCCCTACTATAATGGGTTGTGGCCTGAACACGGGGAGGGATTGGTGCTGAGGTCGCCAACCGGGTAAACCGAATACGGTGTACCCGATGAGCATCCCGGAGGGGAGACGGCTCATCCCCTCTTTTTTGTGTCCCGTCCCCGCAAAGCCGTACGAGCATGCCTCAATGTTCCTGCCGGCGGGCCCGGCAGGATCCGACGCGCGGAGTCCGCGGCGGGGCGCACCTTGACAAGTGAAGATGGACGAAGACATCCCGCCCGCGGGTGGAAACGGCACCGGCGGGAGGAGGATGTGTTGCCAGGCTCTATACAGCTGCTCCTAGGGCGGGTCTCAAGCTACTACGGGCACGCGGTGGATGCCTTGGCGCCGAGAGCCGATGAAGGACGCTGCTGGCGGCGAAAGGGTCGGGGAGGTGCTAAGCAACCGTTGATCCGGCCGTCTCCGAATGGGGAAACCCCGCGCGGGTCATACCGCGCGATCCCGTGCTGAATCCATAGGTGCGGGAGGGCAAGCCGGGGAACTGAAACATCTCAGTACCCGGAGGAGGAGAAATCAACCGAGATTCCCCGAGTAGTGGCGAGCGAAAGGGGAAGAGCCCAAACCCCGGGCGTGTCAAAGCTTGCGGGCGTTGCGCCCGAGGGGTTGGAGGGCACCGCTGGACCGGACCGCGATCCGGTCGGGAAGTTACCAATCGCCATCCTAGGCGAACGGCCCTGGAACGGCCGGCCGCAGAGGGTGAGAGCCCCGTAGTCGAAAGGGTGGCGACTTCCTGGGCGGTGTCCCTGAGTACCACGGGACACGTGGAACCCCGTGGGAAGCCGGGAGGACCACCTTCCAAGGCTAAATACTCTTGGCGACCGATAGCGCACGAGTACCGCGAGGGAAAGGTGAAAAGAACCCCGGGAGGGGAGTGAAACAGAACCTGAAACCGCGTGCCTACAAACAGTCGGAGGGCTATGCCGGTCTCCGGACCGGAATGCCTGACGGCATGCCTATTGAAGAATGAGCCGGTGAGTTGCGGCGTGTGGCGAGCTTAAGGGAGCGTATCCCGGAGGCGCAGGGAAACCGAGTCTGAACAGGGCGCCGTTCCCGGATGGGAAGCCGACGTCAGTCGGCAGTCGCACGTCGCAGACCCGAAACCGGGTGAGCTACCCATGACCAGGGTGAAACGCGGCTAATCCCGCGTGGAGGCCCGAACCCGCTGGTGTTGAAAAACCATGGGATGAGTTGTGGGTAGGGGTGAAATGCCAATCGAACCCGGAGATAGCTGGTTCTCCCCGAAATGCATTGAGGTGCAGCCCCGGACGCAGCAGGACGGTGGTAGAGCACTGGATGGGCTAGGGCGGGAGGACCCGTGCCGAACCCAACCAAACTCCGAATGCCGTTCTGTGGTCGCCGGGAGTGAGACGGTGGGGGATAAGCTTCATCGTCGAGAGGGAAACAACCCAGACCGCCAGCTAAGGTCCCC
>JAVKHQ010000055.1:0-11961 GCA_031459875.1 Candidatus Fervidifonticultor sextus
GTCCCCAACCGCTACATCAAAGCGCCTCCCAACCTGGAGGGGCGCTACATCCAGGAAGACATCGGCTTTGGATTGGTCCCGCTGCAGGCGTTTGCGCGCGCGGCCCGGGTCGCCGTCCCCACGGTGGACGCATTCGTCCACCTGGCCTCGACGGTGACCGGCGTGGACTACGCGCAGGTAGGGCTGAACGCCGAACGGCTGGGCATCGCCGGGGCCGCCCGCGAGGCGGTCGAGCGCCTCGTGGAGACCGGCCCCTGGCCGGAAGGGGGGCACTGATGGCGACTCCGCAGACGAATCCCGATCCCGCCGTCCTGCAACGGCTGCGCGCAGGGCTGCGGGCAGCCGGCCTCGATGCCGCTGTGGCCATGTCGCAGGACAACGCCGCCTACACCCTGGGCGTCGGCGTCCCATCACACCGGCTGATCCGAGAGCGGCGGGTGGCTGTCCTGGTGCCCTGTGAGCAGGCTCCGGCCGTCGTGGCGGTGACGGTCGAGGAGTCGTTCCTCCAGGCTAACACCTCCGGCGTCGAGATCCGTCCCTACGACGAGCACACCGAGACCGCCATCCAGGTCCTCGCCCGACTCCTCACAGAGCGGGGGCTGGCGACCGGCCGCATCGGCCTGGAGATGGACTTCATCGCCGCCGCAGACTACGCGGAACTGATCCGGCTGCTGCCGGGCGCGGCATTCGCCGACGCCGCGACGCTCTTCAAACGCAGCCGGTGGGTCAAGACCCCCCGCGAGCTGGAGCGGATCCGGCGCGGAGGCCGCATCGCCGACGAGGCGGTGCGCGAGGCCTTCACCGCCGCCTCCGCCGGGATGACCGAGCGCGACCTGGCCGTCGCCATGACGGAGGGGTTCTTGCGGCGCGGGGGCGATGACGTCAGGATGGTCGTGGTCGGGGCCGGCGAACGCAGCAGCCACCCCAACGCGCCGCCCACCGACCGGCCGCTGGCCCGCGGCGACATCGTCCGCGTGGACTTCCTGGGCACCGTGGGCGGGTACTGCACCGACTGCGCCCGCACGGCCGTGGTGGGCGAACCCACCTCCGAGCAGCAGCGGATCTACGGGGCCATCGCCTCGGTGCACCGGGAGGTGCTCGGTCGGATCGGACCGGGCTGCCGGACGCGGGACCTCTACGATCTCTACGACGCCCGCGCACGGGAACACCGACTCCAGCCGCTGCGCTTCCTCGGCCACGGGCTCGGCCTGGGCCTGCACGAAGGACCGTTCATTGACCACCAGACGGATGTGATCATGGAGCCCGGCATGGTCTTCGCCATCGAGCCCGTCCACTTCGTCCCGCACGAGGTCGGCTTCCACCTGGAGGACGTCGTGGTCGTGACGCCTGCGGGCTGCGAGGTGGTGACCGACGCGACGCAGACGGCCACCCTGTGGCCCATCCGCGCGTGAGGCCTCGCGGCGTTCCCTACGGCCGTTCCCGCCAGGAGACCACGGTATTGAAGGCTCCCCCGCTGATGGCAAACCCGCTGGCATCGTAGCGGAACTCCGTGTCCCGGTCGAACTCCACCGTGCGGGCCTGGATCGCCCCGTGGGACAGGCTGGCCTGGTCCAGTTGCACCCGCCCGTTGGGCGCGAGGATGATGGCGTTGATGCGCCCCGTCTGATGGAACTCCACGGCGTAGTCGGTGCCCGCGTCCGCCGCGCAGCTCTGCAGCACCAGGCGACCGGGGGCGATGTCGCCGTCGGAGGCATCGACGCCGAAGAGCGTACCCTGCGCGACCTCCATCCGGCCGGCCAGGTGGAGCACCACCTTGCCCGGGCCCGTCACGCGGACCCGACTGGACTGGCCGACTGTCAGCGTGTGCATTTGAACGGTGAGGATCTCGTTGGCGCTCGTCGTGGCAAACGTCAGCGTCGAGGCGGCTTCCATCTGGACGTGGCGCAGCACGGTGTTCCCGGCGGCCGCGCTGATGGTGAGGCTGGTCTGGTTGAGCCGGTCGCCGGAGACGTCGGTGGCCGGCGCGCAGGTGAAGGCCGGCAGCACCGGACACACCTGGCCGCCGGGGTAGTTGCTAGATCTGCAGGAGTTGGGCGAAGCCGAGGATGGCGTTCAGAGGGGTGCGCAGTTCGTGGCTGATGCGCGCCAGGAATTCGCTCTTGGCCCGATCGACCGCCTCGGCCACTTCCCGGGCCAAGCGGTCCTCTTCGGCCCGTTTGCGGTCGGTGATGTCGTGGACGACGCCCTCGACGGCGACGGGGCGGCCGGCTCCGTCGCGGACGACCACGGCGCGCTGCTCTGTCCAGGCCATCGCCCCGTCTTTTCGGATCCACCGGAAGACCAGGGGCCGGCCCGGCTCTTCCCCGGCGCTGGAGCGTGCGAGGCGGATCAAAGAAAAGAACGCAAGACCCGAGAGGATCTCGCGTTCGCATCGCCCCGTAACAAACAAGAGGATCTCGCGACCACCGCGAAACCCTCTTCGGCAACCCAGCCGACCCCGGGGGTCCTGTGGCTTTGCGTCCCCGCCTCGCGGCGGGTTTGCCTTTATCGGAGGTTCCTTCCACTCTCTTTATGCCCGGCCTTTGTTTTTTGTAGACTTCTCCGCCCAGCCATAGAGTCCGTCGATTGATAGTGGACCCGAAGACCGGCGGCAGGACCGCCAGGCTCCTCCAACATCTTTGCAGGTGGATGATCAGCAATTACAGGCAAATTTGCAAGAGGAATAGCAATTATAACCGAAGAATCCCCGAGCCTGGAGCTCCCCAAAAACCCCCGTGGTAAGGAGGACGCCATGAAGAGAGCGCTTCGCATCGTGGCGGCGGTCGTCGCCGCCGTCCTGTTGATCGCCGCCTCACCGATGTTCGTCCCGGCCGACGGGCCCACGCAGGTGCGCGTCGCAGGGGGCGACGACGCGGACGGAGGCTAAACACCGAGCAATCGAGTCGGTGATCGCGTGATTCGGTGCTGAGGAGGGAAGCCGGGCGGCCCGCGCAGGCGCCGGACGGGGGGCTCCTAGGCTCTATTGCCTGTCCGGGGAGGCTGTGGTAAATTACCTCCACAATGGCTAAACCCTCCTCCGCACCTTCTCGCCTGCGGCAACCCGAGTGGCTGCGCCAGTTCGGACGGCGGCTCAGAGCCGCGAGGGCCCGGGTCGGGCTCACCCAGCAGCAACTGGCCGCGCCGGACCTCAGCAAGAGTTTCATCAGCCTCCTGGAGAGCGCCCGGTCGTACCCTTCGGTCGAGACCGTCATCGCACTCGCCAAGCGGACGCACACGTCGCTGGCGTCCCTGCTCATGGATCCCAGCGACCTGCGGCTCGAAACGGCCCTCAACCTCCTCCACCTGGCCTGGACCACGGATCCCGCCCGCCACAGCGCCGATGCCCTGCACCTGGTGGAGACGGCAGAGATCCTCCTGCCCGATATGCCGGCGGAGTTGCGGGTGCGCTCGATGCTGGTGCGCAGCCGCGTGGCAATGGCCACGGGCCACGTGCACGATGCCGCGCAGATGGCCGATGAGGCGGCCGCGCTCGCCCGCCGCCTGCGCCTCGGCGGCGCACTGTGTCGCGCGCTCACCCTCAAGGGCGTCGTCCTGGGGCGTCGGGGGGAGTTCCAGGCCGCCATCGAGACACTGGACGAAGCCCTCAGGCTCATGCGGCGGACGCGGTGCGGCGACTCGGAAGAAGCGGTATGGGCCCTGCTCTCCACGGGCGCGGCTCAGAGGCAGACCGGTCAGGTGGAAGGCGCCCAGACCTCCTATCAGCGGGCGCTGGAACTGGCCACATCCCTGGGACTCGCGAAGATGCGCGGCCGCGCCCTCACCGGACTCGGCATGGTGGCATGGTCGCGGCAGCAACTCGACCTGGCGGTGGACTTCTTCAGCCAGGCCTACAGGGTGTTCGAGGAACTGGAAGACCTCGCCGAAATGGGACGGGTGCTCAACAACCTTGGGCTCGTCCGCCGGGCCCAGGGGCTCTATGACGAAGCCCTCTCCGTGCTCAACGCGGCCCTCCGGCTCAGGGAGCGCGAAGGCGACGTCCGCGGCCGCAGTTCGACCCTCGACGAACTCGCGCAGGTGCTCCTCGCCCTGGGCCGGGCGGAGGAAGCGGCCGGCGCGGCCCGCCAGGCGGTCGCCGACGCCGAGGCCGTGGGCGACCAGGCCCGGCGGGCCGTGGCGCAGGTGACGCTGGCCCGCGTGCTGCGGGCGCAGCGGCATCAGGCGCAGGCCGCAGACCTGCTCCGGGAGGCCGTGGCCACCCTCACCCGGCTGAACATGACCCCGGAAGTCGCGTCCGCTTCCGCGGAGTTGGGGCTGCTGCTCAGAGAGACCGGCCAGCGGGAAGAGGCCGTGGACTACTTGGCCAGGGCCCTGACCTTCGCCAGCCACGCTCCCGCGCCCCCTGGGGACGTCGCCAAAGACCTGGACCCGCCGGACGGGACGTAGGGACGATCCGCTCCACCCTTGCAGGTTTCCCGCCCGCGCGCCTCCGGGCGATCCTCGCCGACCTGCCGCGCGCCACGGGTTACCGCGTGGTCGTGAAGCCGCTGCGGTACCGGACGGCCCCCCACCTCCAGGCCCTCTGCGACTACGACCACAAGACCATCACCATCCAGGTACCCGAGCCGTTCCGGCCGTTCCGGCAGCGCATCCCGTACCGGGCCCGGCGGATCAAGACGCGCGCCGCCCGGGGAGACCCGTTTGCCTTCCGCTGGTTCTACCGTGACGTTCTCTTCCGCACCAAGACGGACGTGATCCGGTTCCTCTACTGCCACGAGTACTACCACTACTACCTGCACGACGTGCTGGGCAGGAAGGGTGCCGCGGAGACGGCCTGCGACCGGTTTGCCCTGGAACACTTCAGGCGCCGAACTCCCTGATGGGCCGTCCTGCCGGCGCGACTGGAACACGCGGCCTCGGGGAAAGAAGGGACCGAGGGTGAGCCCACGCCGTGGGGAGGCCCAGGTCCCGATTGGTAGGTCTCCGGCAGCCGCAACCGCACCCACCAGTGCAGCCGCAGCAGCCCTTCCAGGACCTCTTCAAGATTTTCCGCCAGGCAGTACCATAGAACCGCGAGGGAGCACCCGGCCCGTGAGCCTGCCGAGACTGCGTCCCAACCTGGATGCCTACCCCGTGCGCCTGAACGGCCGCGACCTCGTCGCCGTCCGCGATCCCGAAGGTGTGGCCGAGAAACCGGTCCTTCTGTCGCCCCAGACCTTCTTCGTGGCGATCCTCCTGGACGGGGAACGTGACGTCCTGGACGTCCAGGCGGAGTACGCACGCCGGTCGGGCGGGGCGCTGCTGTTCTCCTGGGACCTCCAGCGCATCATCGAGGAACTCGACCGCTACGGACTGCTGGAGAGCGACGCCCTGCGCGCGCGCCGCGAGGCCATCGAGACGGCGTTTCGCGCGGCGCCGGTCCGGGCGCCGTTCCACGCCGGGACCGCCTATCCGGCCGATCCTCAGGCGCTCCGCCGGATGCTCGCGGGGCACCTGGAGGCCGTGGCGCACGACGAACTGGCCGACCTGCAGCCCCGCGGCATCATCGCCCCGCACATCGACCTGGCCCGCGGCGGCTGGTGCTACGGATGGGCGTACGCCGCCCTGGCCCGCCGGCCGCCCCGGACCTGCCTGCTCCTGGGCGTCGCCCACGGCGCGCCTCCGGTCCCGGTCGTCCTGACCGCCAAGCCGTTTGCGACGCCCCTGGGCACGGTCCCCGTGGACAGGGAGGCGGTCCAGATGCTCCAGGACCGGCTCGGCGACCTCTCGGCCCACGAGATCGTCCACCGGACCGAACACTCGCTGGAGTTCCAGGTCCTCTTCCTGCAGGCCATCGGAGGGGACCGTCCCGCCTCGATCGTCCCCATCCTGGTCTCCGCTCTGGAACGGTGGGTGCCGCCCGGGGAGTCGCCCCGAGGGGTCGACACCGTCGAGCGCGTCATCGCCGCCCTCCGGGATGCGATATCCGCCCGCGCCGGCGAGATCGCGGTGGTCGCCGGCGTGGACTTCAGCCACGTCGGAGCCCGCTTCGGCGACTCCGAGCCGGCTTCGCCGGCGCTGGCCGCGCGGACCTCGGTCCGCGACCGCGAAGTGCTGGAGGCCATCGTCCTGGGGGACGCCGAGGCCTTCTGGAGGCGGGTCACGCTGGGCGGCAACCCCCAGCGGATCGACGCGCTGTCGGCGGTCTACATCGCCCTGCGCGTCCTCGAGCCGGTGCGCGGGCGGCTCCTGCGCTACGGCACCGCCGAGGATCCCGCGGGCGGGATCGTGTCGTTTGCCAGCCTCGCTCTGCTGTGAGAATGCTGCAGGAAACTAGTTTCCCGCCGACTAATCACCCTCCGACCGCAGCGCCGCCGGGAGCCGGATGAAAACAGTCGAACAGGTGATGACCCGCGACGTGGTCACCATCGGCGCGGGCAGGACGGTGGCCGAGGCCATTGCGTTGATGCTCGACCGGGAGGTCGGCGTGCTCCCGGTCATCGAGGATCACCGGCTCGTCGGCCTGATCACCATCCGCGATCTCCTGCGGGCCCTCCCCTACCGGCCCGTCAGCGAGGTCATGCCGAGGGACCTTGTCACCGCCGCGCCCGAGATGCTCATCACCACCGCGTATGCGCTGATGGAGGAACGGCGGCTGGCCCAGCTCCCGGTGGTCGAGCAGGACCGGCTCGTCGGGCTCATCACCCGCGAGGACATCCTCCGCGCCCTGGGCCGCCCGGTCGATCCGCTCACGGATCTCCCCTGGGTCGTCACCCTGCGCGAGCGCGCGGTGGAGCTGCTCAAACAGGGCCATGAGATCGCCATCATCTTCCTGGACCTGGACAACTTCGGCCTGGTGAACAAGCGGCTCGGACACGTGGTTGGCGATCAGTACATCCGGGCGGCCGCCCAGGCGCTGGGGCGGACGATCGACCGGTCGAAGGACCTGCTCTGCCGCTACGGCGGCGACGAGTTCGTCATCCTGACGACGCGACCGCGGACGGACGCCGAGGACCTGGGCCGACAGGCGGCCAGGGCCGTCGCCCAGGCCCGTCCCGAAGGCGCCACGGACGAGTTCGTCCTGAGCGCCTCGACGGGCATTGCCGGGGGCAAGCGCACCACCGAGCGCCACGACATCCACTTCGCCGCCACGGTGGACGACCTGATCACCATGGCCAGCCTGCAGTCCACCGAGGCCAAGATCGAAAAGGCCAGGAGCCTCCCCTACCTGGGCGAGCTCCGCCCGGCGGCACAGCCCAGGCTGCAGCTGCGCCGCGTCAGCCTCACCGCACAGGGCCCGGAGGCCGCCGCGGTGGTGGAACTCGGGCTGGGCGACGCACGCTACCTGGGAGAGGCCCGCGGGCCCAATCTGGGCACGGTGCCGCTCCGGTCGGTGGCCGAAGCGACGCTGCGCGCGGTGACTCAGGCGCTGCGCGGCGGGTGGATGGCGGCTGTGGATGACGTCTACCTCGTCCGCACGTCGGCCGAGACGCTGGTGGCCGTCACCGTGCTGCTGGGGAAGGCGGGGCTTCCGCCGGAGCGCCACACAGGAACTGCGGTCGCCGACGCCGACCCTGGTTCGGCCACCGCGCGGGCCACACTGCACGCCATCAACCGCCGGCTCGGCAAGATCCTCTCGGGGTAGGCACCCCGCGCCCGCGACGTCTGGGAGGGCACGCAGCGCCATGGCCACGTCGGTCAGCGTCTTCGGACTGGGCATCATGGGCCGTCCTGTGGCCCGCACCCTGGTCGCCCGCGGCTTCGACGTGCGGGGGTGGAACCGCTCGGCGCTGCCGGCCGATCTGGTCGAGGGGATTCCGCTCGCCCCGTCCCTGGAGGAAGCCGCCCGCGCCGAGGTCCTGCTGCTGATGCTCGCCGACTCGGACGCGGTGGACGCGGTGCTCGGCCGCCTAGACCCGACGCTGCGGCCCGGCCACCTGGTACTGGACATGGGATCGTCGGACCCCTTGCGCTCGGAAGCCCACGCGCGCCGGCTCGCCGCCCGGGGCATTGGCTGGGTGGATGCGCCGGTCTCCGGCGGTCCGGAAGGCGCCGCGGCCGGATCGCTGGCCATCATGGCCGGCGGTGACCCGGAGGATTTCGCCCGCGCCAGGCCCGTCCTCGAGGCGCTGGGCGGCAACGTCGTCCGCGTGGGCGGCCCGGGCGCCGGGCACACCGTCAAGATCATCAACCAGTTGATCGTCGGGCTCACCATCGAGGCCGTGGCCGAGGCCCTGACGCTGGCCGAGCGGTCCGGGATCGACCCGCGCCTCGTCCAGCAGGCCCTGCGCGGCGGGTTCGCCGACTCCAAGATCCTGCAGATCCACGGCACCCGCATGATCCACCGGGCCTACGTCCCGGGCGGGAAGGTGACGACGCAGCTCAAGGACCTGCGGCTGGCGCTGGCTCTGGCCGCGCGCCTGGGGCTACGGCTGCCCCACCTGGAGAGCGCCGCGGCGCGCTACGACGCCCTGGTCAGGCAGGGCGACGGGGAGCTGGACCACTCCGCGCTGCACAAGCTGCTCTGGCAGGAGCACGGCGGCGCCACCGACCCATAGCGCCGTGACGGGGCGGGCGGGGGCGCCGGCGACCCGTAGGCCGTGACGGGTCGGGCGGGAGCGTGGGATACTGGGGCCAAAGAGTGATCGGGAGGCCTCCTCGATGCGCCTCAGCGTCGCCCTCGTCGTCATCGCAGCCGCCCTCCTGGTGGCGGTGAGCACGGTGGTCCACGGCGGGCTCTACCAAGTGGTCAGCGCCGGCCCCGAAAGCGCCTACCTGGTGCACCGGCTGACCGGACGGATCTGGTTCATCACGGGGACGACCTCGCACCCGGTGCGGGCCGCCCCGCCGGAGACGGAGAAGGACTTCCGGAAGTAGGGCGGACGGATCTGACTCCCCGCTGGCCTTGCACGGAAAGGGGTCGCAGACAGCGGGACGAGCCGGCGGTGGAACCGGAGGACGGCCCGGGCGTCGACGGACTCGGCCTCCTCCCTTACTGCCCAGCGCGTCGAAGGACCGGCCTCGCGCGGGCCACGTCTCCCGGCGCCCCGCCAACCATGAACTGGTGACCCAGGGCGACGGCGATCTCCATCACTCGGCACCGCACAAGCTGCTCTGGCAGGGATGACCGGCCGCCTCTTGTAGCGCAGAGCCAACGGGTTAGACTAGACTAGACTAAATTCAGGTTGGGGGCGTGGTATGAGGACGGTCAACGTTCACCAGGCCAAGACACATCTCTCGCGCCTGCTGGACGACGTGAGCACTGGGGAAGAAATCGTCCTGGCCAAAGCCGGCAGGCCCGTCGCCCGCCTGTCGCCAATCCAGGGTGCGTCGCGACGGCGCCTCGGTGCCCTCCGCGGCCGCTTCACCGTGCCCGTAGACTTTGACGCCCCGCTGCCAGAGCGGGTGCTCGCCGCCTTCGAGGGCCGCCGCTAGTGCGCTTCTTGCTGGACACCCGCGTGCTCCTGTGGGCCCTCGCCGAACCCGGGCGCCTGGCACGATCGGTCCGTGCCCGGCTGGAATCGCCCGAGAACGAAGTGCTCTTCAGCGCCGCGAGCATCTGGGAGATCGCTGTCAAGGCGCGCATCGGACGGCTGAAGCTCGCGGTCACGCCCGACGAGATTGCCGTCGCCGCGGTGCGCACGGGTTTCCGCGAGCTCCCGGTGCGTGCCGCCCACGCCGCCGGGGTTGTCGCGTTGCCCGCACACCACCGGGATTCCTTCGATCATCTGCTCATCGTGCAGGCGATGCACGAGCCTGCCCGCCTGTTCACCGTGGACCGTCAGCTGCTGCCCTATTCCGATCTGGTGGAGTTGATCCAGAAGGGATCTCCGGGTGAAACGAGTGACCTTTTTGAGGTAGAATGAGGCGGGCCCGTAGCTCAGTGGATAGAGCAGGGGACTCCTAAGCCTCTGGTCGGGGGTTCGATTCCCTCCGGGCCCGCCAAGGCAGTTAGAACTCGGGGTCGGGTCTCCCCACCCATCGCAGAACCGAGCGAGAAAGCCCCTGCTCACCCCCGACGAACTCGACGCCGTTACCACCATCGCGGTGGCCATCGCCCGCCTGTCGCGCCGGACGGCCACGTCCGGCGTGGCCATCTGGTGTTCGCTCGCGCGTTCTTCTGTGAACTGCGCGCGCTCGCCAGCAACCGCGACGCCCGGAGTGTCGCAGACCTCGACACCGCGCAGGACCTGGCGTCACTGGGCACGTGAACGGCCTTAGGCCGCCGCGTGCGGCTGGCCCCGTCGCAGGATACGGCCAGCGGCGAGGCCGGTGTCCTGCCCCTCGTCGATCACCGCCCGGCCGTTGACGATCACGTGCGATACCCCGGCGCAGAACTGATGCGGATCTTCGAACGTAGCGCGGTCGGCCACCTGCGCAGGATCGAAGATCACCAGGTCGGCGACGCATCCCGGCCGGATGAGCCCGCGGCCCACGCAGCCCAGGCGCTGCGCCGGCAGCGAGGTCATCTTGCGCACGGCGTCCTCGAGGCGAAGCACGCCGTCCTGGCGTACATACTTGCCCAGGACGCGCGCGTAGGTGCCATAACTGCGGGGATGGGGCTTTCCGCCGGATGCCGGGTGCAGCGTCCAGCCGTCGCTGGCGATGGCGACGGCCGGATGCCGCATCACCCGCCTCACGTCGTCCTCCGACATGGAGAACACGATCATCTGGATGCCGCCGCGTTCGGCCTCGAGCAGGCGCAGCGCCGCATCCACGGGCTCTAGGTTCCAGGCGGCCGCGATCTCGCCGAGCCAGCGGCCCTCGAACGGCTTGTGGGGCCCGTCGGGTATCTGGCTGATCATGATCGAGGCCGGATCGAACTCGCGGGCGGGAGCGCGTGCGTCGTCGCCGCCAGCACCCAAGATCTCCGTCCGGATGCGAGCCCGCAGGGCCGGGTCGCGAAGACGGTGCTGCAGGCCGTCCAGACCTCCTTCCAGGGCCCAGGCGGGCACGATGGCAGCCAGGGTGGTGCTGCCCGCGGTGTAGGGGTACTGGTCCGCCAGCACGTCCATCCCTTCGGCCCGGGCGGCGTCGATCATGGCCAGCGTGGCCTCAACCCGGCCCCAGTTGCGACGGCCCGAGGCCTTGTGGTGGCTCAACTGTACGGGCACGCCGGCGCGCCGGCCGACCGTCAGCGCCTCGTTGACGGCCGGGACGAGGGTGTCGCCTTCCCCGCGAATGTGGCTCGAGTAGAACCCGCCGTACCTCGCCACAACGTCGGCGAGGGCCACCAGCTCGTCGGTGCCAGCATAGCATCCGGGGACGTAGATCAACCCCGAGGAGAGAGCGAAGGCGCCCTGCTCCATGGCGTCGGCGACCATCCGCTGCATCGTGCCCAGCTCTTGCGCCGTGGGATCGCGGGCGTCGAATCCCATGGCCGCGATCCGCACGGCCCCGTGCCCGACCTGCAGGGCGACGTTGCACCCTAGGGGCAGCGTCTCCAGGTGCGAGGCGTACCCGGCCGCGTCGGTCCACGTCCAGCTCAGGCCCGCGTCCAGGAACGCCGCGTACGGCCGCAGGAGGTCGAGCCGCGACGGCTCGACGGGAAACGGCGAGAAGCCGCAGTTGCCCACCAGCTGCGTGGTCACGCCCTGTCTGACCATGGCGTCCGCCCGCGGGAAACGGGGCAGCGTGAAGTCCGAATGGGTGTGAAGGTCGATGAAGCCCGGCGCCACCACCGCGCCGTCGGCGTCGATCACCCGTCGGGCCGAGGCACCTCTGAGGTCACCAAGACTCGCGATCCACTCCCCTGCCACTCCCACGTCGCCGCAAAACCACGGGTTTCCCGTCCCGTCGACGATGTGGCCCCCCCGGATGAGCAGATCGAACACGGCAGTCCCCTCCCTAGTGCACCGTGGCCCAAGTTCGGCGAGAGTACCATTCGTGCATGGTGTGCCTTGTGAATGACCACTGAAATGGATGTGCGTGCAACCGATTGTACTCGCGTAGCGAGCGGTAGAGATGTTGTGATCAATGCCTGACGGCTTTCGCTCACACGATCACGCAGGTAGCGTCGGCTGA
>JAVKHQ010000056.1:0-11818 GCA_031459875.1 Candidatus Fervidifonticultor sextus
ACGGACTCACGGTGCTCATGTCAATGTAGACTTTGCCGGGCCCCAGGCCGACGAGGATGCCGTCGGGGCCGTTCGTGACCGCCCGCAGCGCCGTGGTGTCCGTCACCATGGTGAAGGTCACCTCGGCCGCCTCGGCCACCGCCCGCGGGGAGTCAGCCCACTGCATGCCCGCATCGATGAGCCCTTGAGCCTTGGCCCGGGTGCGGTTGTACCCGATGACCGGATAGCCGGCGGCCAGGAGGCGGTGGACCATGCGGCCGCCCATGACGCCCAGCCCGACGAACCCCAGACGTGTCATCCCTCACCTCGGTGGTCGGCCGGCCCGCTCCCGGCCGCGGCGGGGGCCCGGCCGGTGAGGAAGTCGTGGATTTCTCGCTCGACGCGCTGCAGGTGCTCCCGCATCCTCTGGCGGGCGCCATCCGCGTCACCTGCCGCGATGGCGTCCAGGATCGCGCGGTGTTGCAGGATCGATCGCTGCGGACTCCCGGGAATGTGGTAGATCCGCGCCAGCGCCTGCTGCAGCAGGTCGCGCACCGCATGCATCATGCGCAGGGCGACCCGGTTGCGCGTGGCGGACGCCACCGCCAGGTGGAACTGGAGGTCGGCGGTAATGTAGCGGTCCTGGCTCGACAGGCCGGCCTCCATCTCGGCGATGGCCCCGGCCATCTGCTCCAGGTCCTCTGCGGTCCGCCGCTGCGCCGCCAGCCCGGCGGATTCCACCTCGAGGATCTTGCGGACCTCGTAGACCTCCGGCAGGCTGGCCTCCTCCAGTTCGAGGAGGAAGGAAAGCGAGTGGCTGAGGGGATTCCCGTACTCCGCCACCTCGAAGGCGCCGTTGGCCGACGGCCGGATCAGGCCGCGGGATTCCAGCATGCGCAGGGCCTCGCGCACCGACGACCGCCCCACCCGGAAGGTCTGCATGAGCTCCCGTTCGGTCGGCAGCGGGTGGCCCGGCCGCAGGCCGCGCTCACTGATCAGGACCACCAGCCGCTCGGCGACCAACTCGTAAACCTTGCGGCGTTCAATGGGCTGGACCTGGCCGCTGTTGTGCACCCTGACACCACCGGGTCTGTCAGACGAACTGACTATCTGACAAGATGCCTCCTTGTCTTTATCTGCCGGAGGGCAGGCCTCCTCCTGGATCGGGTCAAATGGCCGGCAACCTGAATCCGGACCTGGCGACCACGGCGTCCCGAGATTCGATGGCCAGCGTCCGGACGCGGTTCAGGTCCACGCCCACCAGGTGCCCGTGGCGTTTCCTGGCCTGCCCCGCGATGAAGACCGAGTCGACGTTGCTGGTGTCCATGCCCCACACCACCGCGCCGATCGGGTCGTTCACCGGCAACACGTTCACGCGATCGGTGCGCAGCATGATGATGTCCGCCTCTTTGCCCGGCGTAAGCGTACCCACCCTGCTTTCCAGCCCGTTGGCGCGGGCGCCCTCGATGGTGGCGAACTCCAGCACATCGCGGCTGGTCAGGAAGGGCGGCAGCGTCTCCTCGCCCGCCAACTTCCGGTCGAACAGCAGCGCGTGCTGCAGGGAGATGGCCGAGCGCATCTGGGTGAACATGTCGCCGGGGACGTTGGTCTCCACGTCCACGCTCAGGCTGGGGCGCAAGCCGCGATCGAGAAACCGCTGGGTGGGAGGCATGCCGTGCCCCATCATCATTTCCACCGGACAGGCCAGCGACACCGTCCCGCCGGTGTCCACGATCATCTGGACTTCCTCGTCGTTCAGCGTGGCGCAGTGGATGTAGGTGATGTCCGGTCCCAGCAGCCCTGCCCGGCCGGCCTCTCCGACCTTGCCGTGCTTGCCGAAGGTGCCGACGCCGACGTGGATGGTGATGTGGGCGTCCACCTCCCGGGCGAGCTGAAAGTCCGCCCTGACCCCCTCCAGGGGATAGAACTCCGGACCGTACGGTGCCAGCCCCAGCGTCAGCAACTGGTCCTTCGAGGAGAAATACTGCCGCGCGGCTCGTCGGAACCAGTCGGGTTGCTCCGGTTTGGGGGCCTCCCACCACGGCCAGCCGTAGGCGAAGACCGCGCGGATGCCCGACTCCTCCAGGGCGTTGATGGCGGCATCGGTGTGCTCCGGCGACGCCTGGATGTGGGACCAGTCGAGGATCGTCGTGATCCCGGCGTCAATGGCGCCCAGCGCGCTGATCAGGTTGCCGGCGTAGACGTCCTCCGGGCGGTAGGCGGGCGCCAGGGTGTTCAACACGAAGGCCAGATAGCTGACCTCCCCCTCCAGCGGGATGTCGACCCCGATGTTGCGGAGGATCCCTTCCCACATGTGCCGGTGGGTGTCGATGAATCCCGGCATCACGATCGTGTTGGAGGCGTCTATCACCTCCGCGTCGGCCGCGACCAGGTTCGGCCCGACGGCGGCGATCTTGGAGCCCTCGATCAGCACGTCGGCCTGCCTGAAGTTGCCGACCGTCCGATCCAGGCTGAGCACGCACCCGCCCTTCAGCAACGTCCGTTCGGCCATGGTCGCCTCCTGCTCATGGTCTCCGTTGCCGGCCGCGGTCGCCCCCGAACCTAGGCCGGGCCGGCGACGTACTGCGCCCAGTCCCTCTCGAAGCGGAACGCTTCCGCCGCCGGCGGCAGCGGCGCCTGCGTCTCGATCCAGCGCACCGGCGCTCCGCTGACATTGGCGAAACTGTGGATACAGCCCACGCTGGTCCAGATCACACTGCCGGGACCCAGGCGGTACACCTGACCGTCCGCGGTGGCCTCCACTTCGCCGCTGAGGACGAAATAGGACTCCTCAAAGGTATGATCATGCGGATCGATCTTCGCACCGGGCTGGTACTGAATGATGAACAGCGACTGGTGCACCGCCCCGAACGTGCGATCCACGAGCATCTTGATGGTCACGCCGGTGACCGGATTGAAGCCTTCCATTTCCGACGGTCCTCCGGGCTGTGGGAGCCGTGATTCGTCGAAGTGCCCGAGAAACCTGTCCGCCGGGTCGTGCGGATCGGGCGGCCTGGCCGAGACGGCCACATCGTCGCCGACGAAGAACGTGTCGCGGCCGCGTCCCGCGGGGCGCGGCTGGGGCGCCTGCGACTCCAGCCAGCGCACAGGCTGTGGGCCCACGTTGCGCCAGGCGTGCCGGACGCCCGTGCGGATCAAGCCGAAGTGGCCGGGCCCCAGCGCGTAGGCCCGGTCGCTGATCTGCACGGTAGCGTTCCCTTCCAGGATATAGAAACTCTCTTCGAAGGAGTGGAGGTGCGATCGGATCATACCGCCCGGCTCCAGGGAGCAGATGCCCGTGCCCATATGCACCGAACCCACGCCATGATCGACGTAGGTGGCCCGCCGGAAGCCGGTCGTATGCCCTTCGTACAAATCTGGTGTGCCGGTCGTCACCTCATCGATCTTCGCCACGTAGTGCATCGCACATCCCCCGCGACCGAGCAGGTCCGCCCCCGCCGCCACGCTGGCTACAGGTCCAGCAGGTCAGCCGGATTGCGCCGCCCCATCAGATCCAACTCCCGATCCGTGATGCCGAGGGCCCGCAACTTCCGCACGAACGTCAGGTACCCCTCCGCAGGCGCCACACACGGCGCCGCGCCCAGATCGCTGGCAATGAGACAACGCTCGGCACCGACCGCCCGGATGGCCGCCGCCATCTGCTCGACAGATACACCGCGCCATGCCCGGAACCGCTCCACGGGGGAGTCGGGGCCGAGGAATGCGCCAATGTAGGCGTGCTCGATATAGGCGCCCAGGCGGGCCGCCTCCCGCTGTTCCTCAATGGTCATGTTGATGGGGTCGTAGTCGGCGTGGGTGCAGACGATCTTCTCCACCCCGGCGGCGCGGGCTTCCCGAATGACGGCCAGGGCCTCCCCCGCAGAGAGGTGGCTGGTCTGCAGCACCAGGCCGTGCTCCGCGCACATGGCCAGGATCTCGCGCATGGCCGGGACGAGGCGCGTCCCGTCGAACACCTCGACGCCCGGCCGCGGGATGCCGAACCGCTCGTGGTGGTTCCGGGCGTTGATGCTGGGGAGCCACACGACCCGCCCCAGCCGCTCTGCCCCCGCCCCCCGAAAGGCCACCATGGCCTCCACGGCCGCGGCGTTGATCCCGCCCATGGGCCAGTTGAGCACCACGCCCCCGAAGACGTGGATTCCTCCAACCTCGGCCCGGGCCTGGGCCGCGCGGGTCACGGTCTCGAAGGCGCCGCCCTTGAGGACCACGGCGCGCATGCCCAACGCACGGGCGGTGCGCGCCGCCTCGATCCCGTCCACCGTGCGGTCGAAGGTGTCCGGCGCGGTGTGCACGTGGAAATCAATCATTCCCTCCACTTCGCCGCGCACGTCCGTCGCGCTGCCGGCGACCTCCACGGCCGGCGGCACCCGCGGAAAGGCTCCGAAGGCATGAAGCCCGCCTGGCGGCAGGGGAAGACAGCACACCGCTTCGTCGCACATGCGCATCACCCCCGATAGCGCCGTCCGAGGCCCGCGAATTCAGGGCGAGGCGGTCTCCCCCGACAGGGCACGGGCACGATCCAGGATCTGCGGCGGGGCGACCGCCAGGACCTCGATCTCGACGCGCGCCTCCGGCACGACCAGGGCGGAGACCTGCACCGTGGTGCTGGCTGGCTTGTGGTCGCGCAGGTACTCCCGCTGCACCGCGTTGAGCTCGTCCTGCTCCCCGATGTGGGTGAGGAACCGCGTGATCTTCACCACATGCCCCCACGTCAGCCCCAGCGCCTCGAGAGACAGCTGGACGTTCTCAAAGGCCCGTCTGGCCTGCTCCTGCATGGACGGAGGCAGCGCATGTTCGGCCGGGATATGGGGGTGGTGATGGTAGACGGGGGAGGCATGACAGCCCGAGATCACCACGAGCGCCGCACCCGGCGGCACCACCACGGCGGGCGCGTAGGGCATGGACACCTTTCCGCGCAGCGGATGCGCCGGAAAGATGGGAATCCCCTGCCAGATCACCGTGCACCTCCTCCTCGCCCCTTACCCTGTGCCCAGGTACGCGTCCTGCACCTGGCGGGTGCGCATGAGGTCGCCCCGGGATCCGGCCGCCACCACGGCCCCCCGCTCCATCACCACGCCCCGGTCGGCCACCCCCAACGCCCGCACCACATTCTGCTCGACCAGCAGCACCGACACCCCGAGTCCTCTGGCCTCCCCCACGAACTCAAACACCACATCCGCCATGACCGGCGCCAGTCCCAACGACGGCTCGTCCATCAACAGCAGCCTCGGGCGCGCCATCAACGCTCTGCCGATCGCCAGCATCTGCTGTTCCCCGCCGCTCAAACTGCCTGCCCTCTGCCCCAGCCGTTCGCCCAGCCTTGGGAACATGCCCAGCACCCGCTCCATCGACTCGCGCTGCCGCGCCCGACCCCTGCGATTGAACGCCCCCAGTTCCAGGTTCTCCTGGACGGTCAGCTCGGCGAAGACCCGCCTGCCCTCCGGTACCAGCGCGATGCCCCGCTCGCAGATCTGCTCGGGCGCCAGGCCCGTGATCTCCTCGCCGAAGAATTCCACCCTCCCCCGGCGGATGCCGACCCAGCCCGCGATGCTCTTGACCAGCGTGCTCTTGCCGACGCCGTTGGGTCCGAGGACCGCCACCACTTCGCCGTCACCCACGTCCAGGCTGACACCTTCCAGGGCGCGCGCCTCTCCGTACCTCACCTCCAGGTCCCTCACCTTAAGCATCGCCGGCGTGGCCTCCCAGGTACGCGGCACGCACGCGCTCGTGCTTCAGGACCTCGCCGGGTCTGCCCTCCGCCAGCACCTTCCCCTCGTGCAGCACCACCACCCGGTCCGCCAGCGCGCTGATGGCTTTCACATTGTGCTCCACCACGAGCAGCGCGACCCCCATCGCCTGGATCCGGCGGACCGCCTCCATGACCCGCTCGATCTCCGACGGCGTCAACCCCGCCAGCGCCTCATCGGCCAGGATGATCCGCGGACCGCTCGCCAGCGCCCTCGCCAGTTCCAGCAGCCGCCGCTCCTGCAGGGTGAGGCTTTCTATCGCCTTCTCTGCCGCCGCCTGCAGGCCCAACAGCTCCAACCACTGGCCCGCCGATCTCTGGGCGGCCCGAGGGACGCCGACGTCTTGCCCGCGGCCGAACAGCGCCCCGACCGCCACGTTGTCCCGCACGTTCATCGAGCCGAACGGCCTGGGATACTGATACGTCCGGGCCAGCCCCATCTTCGCCCGCTGGTGCGGAGGAAGGTCCGTGATGTCTGCTCCCCCGAACCGGATCCGGCCCGCGTCCAGCCGGTGGTACCCCGCCGCTACGTTGATCAGGGTCGATTTTCCGGAACCGTTGGGACCGATCAACCCCAGGATCTCTCCCTCTCGGACCTCGAGCGAGACTCCCCTCAACGCAAAGACGCCGCCAAAGTGCTTCTCCACCCCCTGGAGATGCAACAGCCCGTCAGCCATCGGCCACTTCCATGCGCGCGCGTCCCCGGCCCCACCGCCCGCCCCTGGGGACCCTCCTGGGCATCACCAACAGGATCACCGCGGCGGCGACCCCGATCGCCAGCGCATCCAGCAGCACGGTCCCCCGGGCCGTCGCGACCACGATGACCGCGGCCGCCACCGCCCCCGCCACCACTCCGCGTTCCTTCACCCTGTCGTAGATCCCCTCGGGCAACGTGGCGACCACCACCATCAGCAGCAGGCCCATGACCACTTCACTGACCTGACCCAGGCCCGGCCCACTCAACCGGTCATTGATCGCGTGCACCACGCCGGCACCCAGCACCGGCCCCAGCCAGTGCCTCCGCCCGCCGAGCACGCACATCATGATGACCAGCAGTGGCACCCGCAGCGCGAACACCGCATCCGCCGTCACGTAGCGCACCTGCAGCGCGTGCAGCCCTCCGCTGAGGCCGGCCACGGCGCCGCTCAAGGCCAGGGCCGCCATCTTGTGGGCGAAGGTCGGGACGCCGAGGCCCTCCGCGACCCGCTCGTCATCGTGGATCGCCCGCAGTCCCCATCCCAGCCGGCTCCGGTACGCCCACCAGCCCACGCCGACCGCCACCAGCCCGACGAGGAACCCCGCATAGTACAGGAATCCCACATCCGACAATCCCCACGGATACTCCAGCTTGGGCAGAGGGATTCCCACGCCGCCGTCCAGGTAGCGCACGTTGTTCACCAGGCTGTGCAATGCCACCGCCACCGCCAGCGTGACCAGCGCGAAGACGGGCCCGCGGATCTGCCGCAGACGGAAGACCACCAACCCGATGCCGCACGCGACGGCGGCACCGGCCAGCGCCCCTCCCAGAACCGCCAGGCCGTAGGGAACGCCGTGTCGATCGATCAATACCGCCGCGCCATAGACGCCCGCCCCGTAGAAGGCCCCCTGGCCGAAGCTGAAATATCCCGCGTAGCCCGAGATCACATTCCAGCTGGTGGCCTGCGCCACCCAGAAGAAAAAGAAATACAGGAACACCAGGTAGTACGCCGGGAGGCCCAGGCTCCGTATCGCCGTCGGCACCGCCAGCAGCCCGGCGACCACGAGCCCGATGGCCCAGAGGGCGCCCCGCCTCATCCCTCCCTCCGTCCCAGCACGGACGGCAGCAGCCCCTCGGGCCGCAGCAGCAACCCGACCAGCAGAGCGCACGCACCGACCAGCCGGGCGACCGCCGTCGCCCCCAGGACCTGGGCGACGGCTTCCCCCACCCCGATGACCATCCCGCCCAGCACCACGCCCGTTGGATTTCCGATGCCTCCCAGGATCACCGCGGCGAACAGCAGGCCGATCCACTGTTCCGCAGCGTTGGGATAGAGGGCAAAGTTCATCGCCACCAGCACCCCGGCCACCCCGCCGGTGGCACCGCCCACCGCGGCCAGCATGAGACGCAGCCGCTCCACATCCGCCCCGCACGCCCTCGTCATCTCTTCGTCCAACACCGCCGCCCGCAACGCCTTGCCCGCGTACGTCCTCTTCAGGATGAGGCCGACGGCCACCGCCACGAGAACCGCCAGGGAGAACGAGACCACCTGCGTCACGGGGAAGGCCAGGGGGCCGGCGGTCAGCGCGCCGACGGCATACGGGTTCTGGGCGATGGGAATCCGACGATAGTCCGCCGTCCACACGAGCTTGGAGAGGCCTTCGAACACGACCAGCACGCCGAAGGTGAACACCAGGGAGCGCGCGGCGTCCAGGCGCAGGGCCCGCATCACGAGCCGCCACCCGGCGCCCACGAGGCACCCCACGGGGGCCGCCAGGAGCAGGATCATCAGGGGATTCAACCCCCGCGTCGCCAGCTCGTAGGTCACATAGCCGAACCCGAAGATGATCGCGAAGTGCCCGAAGTCAATGGTGTCGAGGAAGCCCCAGCCCAGGGTCAACCCCAGCGCCAGCAGCGCATAGAACGCCCCGATCAGGATCCCTGAGGCCACCGCCTGAGCCAGATCTACCATGGGCCCACAGCCTCTCCCGCTGCGGGTGCGCGACGTCGGATCCCCTGCCTTGCGGACAGCGCGGGGCCGCCGGCCGGACTCAGCCCGCGGCCCCGGGGCCTCTGCGGCTGCCTATCGCAACCGCCGGTCTTCCGCTGCCAGCGACGGCGGCCAGACCGCCCACCACCGTCCGTCCTGGATCTGCATCACCGCCTGGAGGTCATCGCCATAGTTCTGCTGGGTCGCGTCGAATTTCAAACGGCCCTGGACCGTCGGCACGGGCTTGGACAGCAGGGCATCGGCGATCCGGGCCTGATCCAGGCACCGGCACTCCTGCACGCCGAAGGTGAGCACCTGCCATGCCGACCAGGAGGCGGCGGACTGCACGTCGGGTTCGTCGTAGGCCAGGCCGGTCGCCTTGGCCCACGCCCGATAGCGGCGCACGAAGTCCCGCGCTCCGGGATTCGAGAGATAGGGCTCGTGGGGCACGAAGATGGTCACGCTTGTCGCCCGATCCGTGACCGGTAGCGCCGTCAGCATCGCCCCTGGCGACGGCCACTGGTGGAAGTGATGCCGGGGCTTCCAGCCCAGCTGGGCCAGCGCCTGGAGCAGGTTCACGCCGTCCAACGCCAATCCGGCCGCGTACAGGAGGTCCGGATCCGCCCGCCGCACCTGCTGGGCGATCGGAATCCAGTCGGTGGTGCCCAGGTCGAACTGCACGTCGAGGACCACCCGCAGCCCCTTCTGCTCGGCCACCCGCGTGGCGCCGCCGACGTTGGCCCTCCCGTATGCCAGGAACTGCGTGCCTGGAAACTTGTTCACGACGAACCCCACCGTGCGCGGCCGCTGCCCCGGGGGCAGCGACAGGTAGGCGTCGAACACCTTGGCCGGCGTCGTCATGTGCGTGTTCAATCCCACGTACCAGGTGGGGAAGTGACGCCGATAGGTGTAGGCATACGTCAGGCTGGCGGTGTGGTGCGGGAACACGTATCCGTATTTCTCTGCCACCCGCATGGTGGCCGTGATGGACGCGGTTCCGTACGGACCGATGATCAGGTCCACCTTGTCTTCCGTGATGAGCCGTTCATAGAGTGCCGCGGCCTTGTCGGGCCGCGATTCGTCATCCAGGAGCACCCACTCCAGGGGGCGCCCCAGCAATCCTCCCTTCTCGTTCACCATCTGCACGAACGCCCGTCCGGCAGCCTCGTGGACCTTGCCCTGGGCCGCGAACACCCCTGTGAGCGGCAGGGTGCCGCCCACCCGGATGGGGCTCGACTGCGCGTCGGCGCCCGTGTAGGAAACCAGGAGCAACAAGACCCCCGCAAGCCCGACGAACCGACCGACTCTTCCCCCTGTCTGCCTCACGACTCGCACCCCCTTCCAGCGTCTCCTGCGTCCGAACCCTCGCTGCAGCCTGCACCTCCCCTCTTCGTATCACTCTGGGCCTGCGTCCGCGCGCGCCGCCTGCACGGCTATCGGCGAGGCCTCACTGCTCAGCAGCCGTTCCAGGTATTCCCATTCACGGGTGAACCGATACGAGTGATTTCGAGGGGGCTGCGGTGCCTGGGTCTCGAGCCACCGGACGTTCTGCCTCGACCGATTGTAGAAGGCGTGAATCGTGCCCGCCCCCGTCCAGAAGAAATCACCCGCCCGAAGCTGATACGTCTGCCCCTCCGTCCAGGCGTCGACTTCTCCCTCCAGAATCAGGTACGCCTCCTCGAAGGGATGGTCATGTGGGTGCGCCACGCCTCCGGGCTCGTACTCCACCATGAACATGGTCATCAGGTTCGCGTCCATGCGCTGGTCCACAAGCATCTTGATCCCGATCCCACTGTAGACGAGGAGGGCTGTCACCATGCTCGGCGACGCCGTCGGAGCTTCCACCGCGCTCCCGCGCCGGGCGGTGTCCAGGTCCATCTGGCCCTTCTCGAAGTGGAAGAAGAGTCGGCACCGGGGGTCCCGCGCGTCGACCTTCCTGACCTCCCCGGACGCGAGGGGCGCTGCCAGGAAGAACGCGTCGGCCGGCCCCCGTTCCCGCGGACGTGGCGATACCATCTCGACCCAGGCACACCGCCGCCCCTCGGGGTTGCGCCACGAGTGTGGAACACCAACCGGAATGAAGCCTCCCTCCTGCTCGCCCAGCCTCACCGTCCCGCCGTTGATCGTCAGGTCGAGGACGCCCTCCAGCACATAGACCGCTTCCTCGTAGGACTGCACGTGCGGGTCAATGCGCCCTCCACCGTCCAACTCGCACGCGGCGAACCCCATGTGCACCGACCCGGTGCTCCCGTCCACGAGCGGTTGCCTGCGAAACCCGCTGCTGTGTCCGGCGAAGCGCTCGGGGATCCTCATCTCCGTGCGATCCAATCGCGCCACACGATGTGCGCCCACCGCCGATCCTCCTCCCACCTGCCCGCATCATCCAGGGTCGTTGACGGGCTTCAGCCCAGGACCCAGCCCCCGTCCACGAAGAGCTCGACGCCGTTGACCGCCGGATTCTCCAGCAGAAACGCGACGGCATCGACGACATCCTGCATCCGCACCAGGCGCCCGGTGGGGGTGCGCCCCCGCACCTTTTCCAGCATCGCCTCGTTGTTGGCCCAGTAGGGACTGTCCCCCACGATCCCGGGGTGGATGGCGTTCACCCGCACCGGAGCCAGTTCGCTGACCAGGGTCCGCACGAGGCCGGAAACACCCGCGTTGACGGTTGTGACCGTGGTCGATCCCGGGTACGGCCGCTCCTTGGCGAGCCCTCCGAAGATAACGATGGCGCTCTCGGGCGTCAACCGCGATTGCAGCGCGTGGATCACTGCCGTGTAGCCCACCAGTTTCAGGGTCACCAGGGAGAGCGCGCGCCGCACATCGTAGTCCC
The DNA here is from genome assembly GCA_031459875.1 of Candidatus Fervidifonticultor sextus. GTDB lineage: Bacteria > Sysuimicrobiota > Sysuimicrobiia > Sysuimicrobiales > Humicultoraceae > Fervidifonticultor_A > Fervidifonticultor_A sextus. Next base: position 11,264 of record JAVKHQ010000056.1, read on the forward strand.
GCACCGTGTTCCGGTCACGGTCGATGGCCGCCAGCACCAGACCACCAACGGGACCGAGGCTCGAGAGCCTGGCCGCCACCTCGTCGGGCCTAGTGAGATCCACCGCGACTCCCTGGACGGTGGGGCCGACCTCCCTCGCCGCAGCGGCTGTGCGGACGGGATCGCGCCCGGAGATCACCACCGGACGGCCGCGCTCCGCGTAGTAACGTGCGGTCTCTTTCCCGATCCCGGAGGTTCCGCCGATAATGACTACAGCCCCAGAGCCCTCCATGAAACCCCTCCGAAAACCGTCAAACCAACCAAATTCGTCCGACCAGCAGATTGTCTGACTAACAGGCGTTAGAATTAGCCGTCGGCGTCACCGATCCTGCAGCCCCGGAATCGAGGAATGGCCCGCCGCCGCGCCGCGGCGCTAGATCGCCTGCCCGTACTTGTCGCGCATCAGGTCGCGGATGTACTTGGTCACGTCCAGGGTCACCGACAGCGCCCGGTGCACCGTCCGCTCCACCAGATCCCCCCGCAGCAGCGGGTAGCCTTCCATCAACCGCCTGGCCT
>JAVKHQ010000057.1:0-11523 GCA_031459875.1 Candidatus Fervidifonticultor sextus
CCACGACGGAGGCGAGGTACTCCTCCAGGAGCGGATCGTCGTACACGCGCGCCCGCTTGAGGAGCGCCGCCTCCTCCCGCTCGGCGCGCGCCCAGAGCTCGCGCTCGTCCGCCTCCGGCCGGAACGGGACGCCCCCCGCGCCCATGGGCGGCACCTGGCGCGAGGCGCAGGCCGTGGCGAGCAGGCTCGCCGCCAGCCACGCGGCCAGGACCCGGGCGCCCCGAGACCGAACCCCCATCGGCGGCACTCAGTCTACCCCTCGGCGGGCGTGCCGGCGAGCCCACCAACCCCGCGGGGTCACCCAGGCCCACGGCCGGCGAGCCGCAGCGCGGTCCGGTCAGCCTGTCGACGCCTGGCGGGATGGCGCCCGGCTGCGGTCCGGCGGTTCAGCCGCCTCGGCGGCCGAGCACCCGGCTACCGCCGCGCGACACCGATCGGGGGGCAGTCGTTCATGCACCGGACGGCCCGGACATCTGGCCGGTCGTCCAGCACGAAGCCGTCACGGTTGGGCATCCTGACCAGGGGCAGGCTCTGGGCATCCATGACCGCCGTCTCCGGAATCAGCCCGTTCAGGAAGAGAATGTAGGCCGACACCGCGTAGATCTCGTCGCTTGTCAGTGAGCCTGGCCGATCCATCGGCATCGTGCGCCGGATGTAATCGAACAGGATCGGCGCGTAGGGGTACATGCTCCCCGGGGTCAGGATCCGCCGATCGGTCATGAACGAGTTGATCCCGCCGACCATCGTGCCGTACATGCTGCCGCCTTGCGCCTTCTCGCCGTGACAGGCGATGCACTTCGCCTCGTAGACCTTCTGGCCCTCGGCGACGGAGCCGCGGCCCGGCGGCAGCCCGGCGCCGTCCGACGTGCGAATGTCGATGTTCCACGGGGCGATCGCCTGTTCCGTGATCGGGCGTCCAAAGCCGGCGCGCGGGCGCCCGACCTGAGGCTCCTGGGCCAGCCCCGCCGTGGTCATGAGGGCGATACTCCCGGCGACCAGGCCGACGAGCGCGCGGCGACACCTAAGCGACGGCATTCGTCACCTCCCCGTTTGACTTGACCTCCCAGGGGAAGATCCCGTTGTGGTGCTGCACGAAGCCGGTCACGGCCCGCACTCGGGCGAGCTCCTCGACGGTCGGCTGCACGTACCCCGTGCTGTCCACCGCTCGGCTGGCGAGCTTCGCCGGCCGCCCGTCCCAGCGCCAGCGGTAGCGGAACAGCGTCAGGCAGCGCTCCAGGATCGGCGGCTCCAGCGTTGCCGGCTCCCAGTGGCGGCCGCCGTCCACGGTGACGTCGACGGCGGTGATGGCGCCGTTTCCGGACCACGCGAAACCGCGGATCTCGTACAGCCCAGGGCCGGGCAGCTTCATGCCGCCGGAGGGATAGGTGATGACCGATTTGCACTCCATCACGAAGCTGAACTGCCGCCACTTGCCCCCCGGCAGCGGATCCGTGTAGCGCGCCGTCTCGCTGCGGAAGAACGCGGGGCGATCCACCACCTTGATGCGGCGGAGCCACTTGACGGACACGTTGCCCTCCCACCCGGGGAGCAGCAGTCGCAACGGATAGCCGTTCTCCTCGCGGAGCGCCTCGCCGTTCATCCCGTAGACCAGCAAGGCGTCATCCATCACCTTCTGCAGCGGGATCGAGCGCGTGTGGACGGCGCCGTCCGCGCCCTCGAAAATCACCCAGCTTGCCCCGGGCTGGAGCCCCGCCTCGTCGAGCAGCCACGCGGCCGGAATGCCGGTCCACTGCGCGCACGACAGCAGGCCGTGGCTCTGTTGCACGGTCGTGGAGGCCGCCTTGATCCAGTCCGTCAGCGTGTTGCCCGAGCATTCCAGGAAGTAGAAGCGGGACACGGCCGGATACCGCATGAGGTCACTCATGGTGAAGACCAGCGGCCGCTTGACCATCCCGTGAATGACCAGTCGATGCCGCTCGGGGTCGATCGACGGCGTCCCGGCGTGGTGCCGCTCAAAAAAGACCCCATTCGGGGTCACGATCCCGTGCTGGTACTGCAACGGGCTCATGCTCCAGTCCGACCAGTTCTGCCGATTGACAAAGACATCGCTCCGTCGGCGCACCACCCTCGCCTCGTACTTCGAGGGCAGGCCGTACATCTCAGCCGGGATCGGGCGCCCCATGGTCCGCGTCCATTCGGGAACTTCCAGCGGCTCGGTGACGGGGGCGGGTTGCGCGAACGCGCGCCGAACGCCGCTGATGGCGCCGGTGAGCGTCGCGCCCATGAGGGCGGCGCCACTGCGGAGAAAGGTCCGCCGCCCGGCTGATCGTGGCGGGGCGGAAGGTGGACCTGGGGGTCGGTCGCTCATCACACGCCCTCCTCTGGTCCGATCAATCGAGCAGGTCGTGGATACACCCCGAGGTTGGGCGCTGTCAAGCGGAGTTGGCGGCGCCGCGGGCCGCCATCCGGTCCCAAGCGAGCGTCAGCGCCTTCCACTCCGGCGCAATCCGCCGCGGCTCAGAGCAGGCTCTGGCGGGAGCCGCCGTCGACCTGGATCGTGGTGCCGGTGATGAACGACCCGCGTGGCGAGACGAGCAGCGCCACCAGGGCCGCGATATCGTCGGGGGTGCCCAGCCGGCCCAGCGGGATGCTGCGCGTGAGGTCGGCGATGAAGGTGTCGAAGGACCGCCCCTCCATCTCAGCCTGTTGGCGGAACACCTTTTCGAGTCGCGTGGTGTTGATGAAGCCGGGGCAGATCGTGTTGAGCGTGATCCGGTCGGCCGCCAGTTCGAGCGAGAGGGTCTTGCTGAGTCCGATGACGCCGGCCCAAGTCGCCACCGACAGGCCAAAGCCCACCATCGGTTGGATCACCGAGAGGCCCGTGATGTTCACGATGCTACCCCCGCCAGCACGGCGCATGTGTGGCGTCACCAGGCGGATCATGCGGACGACCGACATCAGGTTCTGCTCCACCGCCCGCCGCCACGCCTCGTCGTCGAAGTCCGCCAGCCGCCCGATCGGCGGCGCCCCGTCGTTGTTGACGAGGGCGTGGATGGTCCCGAAGCACCGGATCGCCGTCGCCACCACTCGCTCGTGATCCTCGAGCTTCCGCACGTCCGCAGGCACCGGCTCGACCTCGGCCCCGGTCTCTGCCCGGATGCGCTGCGCGGCTTCGGACAGGGCCGGGTCGCGACGGGCAGTGATCACGAGCCGGGCACCCTCGGCGGCGAGCAGGTGCGCGATCCCATAGCCGATGCCCTGGCTGGCACCGCCCACGATGACCACCCGGCCACGGAGTCCCAGGTCCACGTCAGCGCCCGCGGTCGCCGAACAAGCGCTCGGCATTCCGGTAGAAGACCTTGTCCAGGACGTCGTCCGGGTAGCCCTCGGCCTGCCAGTCGGCGAGCAGTCGCTCGTACGTAAACAGGGGGTAGTCAGCGCCGAACATCACCCGGTCCTGCAACCGGCCCCGGATCTCGGCCTTGAGCTCAGGCGTGAAGTACCGCGGCGACCAGCCGTGGAGTTCGTACCAGACGTTCGGCTTATGCAGCAGGATGGCGATCATCTCCGACTGCCAGGGCCAGGCCGGCCGCGAGGCGACAATCGTGAGGTCGGGGTAGGTGGCCGCCACCTCGTCCACGTGGCGCGGGTGGCTGAACTCCAGGCGCACGCCGGCGCCGCCGGGTCGCCCGGCCCCCAGGCCCGTCGTGCCCACCATGATGAGCACGGGCAGCCGGGCCTCCACGCACAGCTCGTAGAGCGGCTTGTAGGCAGGGTCGCTGGCTGCCACATTGAGGCCGGCGCCCGGCACCGCCAGCCCGACGAACCCCGCGCTCCGGGCCAGGCAGCGCGCCAGCTCCTCGACCCCGTCACGCCCGGTCCGGGGGTCGACGTGGATCCAGTTGCCGAAGATCACGTCGGGGTAGCGGCGCTGGGTGTCCAGCGCGTAGTCGTGGAGCGCCCGCACCTCCTCGAGCGGACCCGGGGCGCGGACGCCGAGGTCGAGGATGGCGCGCACCCGGTGGGCTCTGAAATGCTCGACCATCTCGGCCTCGGTGACGTACCGGGGCTTCGAGCGAAACACGCGCTCCTGCTGAGCAAGCTCCTCTGGGGTTTGGAAGGGATAGCCGCGCCGGGTCCCCCAGTGAGAGTGCACGTCGAAGATGCGGGCCGGCCGGCTCATGCCGGAGCGCCCTGGCGGCGGGCCAGCACCTGCCGGACGAGGACGTGGCGCTGGATCTTACCGGTCGGCGTAAAGGGGAACTCGTCGAAGATCTCAAGCTCCTCAGGGAGCTTGTACGTCGCCACGCTGTCCTTGAGGTAGTCCACCAGCTCCTGGAGCGAGGGCCGCTCCCCAGGGCGGGGGATCAGGCAGAGGCAGTTCCGCTCCCCGAGCCGGGGATCGGGCAGCCCGACGATGGCCGCGTGCAGGACCTTGGGGTGGGTATAGAGGATCTCCTCGATCTCGCGCGGGAAGAACTTCTTCCCGCCGCGGTTGATCATCTCCTTGAGACGGCCGACGATCCGCACGTTGCCGGCCGCGTCCTGCTGGCCCAGGTCGCCGGTGCGGAACCAGCCGTCGGGGGTGAACAGCTCGGCATTGGCGGCCGGGTTCTTGTGGTAGCCAAGGTGGACGGACGGTCCCTCGGCCGCGATCTCGCCCTCGGCACCGGTCGGCACGTCGCGGCCGTGCGCGTCGATCAGCCGCAGCCCCATGCCAGGCGCCGGGCGGCCGATCGTGCCCGTCACCGCCTCAGGGTCGTCGGTGAGCCGCGTGAAGGTGTGGAAGCCGGTCTCGAGCATCCCGTAGAGCTCGATCAGATGGCCGGGCACCCGGGCCCGGAAGGCCCGGAGCGTCTCCACCGGACAGGAGGCACCGCCGGTGATCACCACCCGCAGCGAGGAGAGGTCGAAGCGGGAGAGGTCCGGGTCGTTGAGCATGGCAATCAGGGAGGCGGGCGCGCTGGGGATGAACGTCACCCGCTCCCGCTCGATGAGCTCCAGCGCCGCCCGAGCGCTGAAGCGGTCGAGCAGCACCGCCCGCCCACCGACCATGATTGCCTGGAGTAAGGTCAGGTAGCCCCAGTTGAGGCCGAGCGGCAGGTAGATCAGGAAGACGTCGTCCTCGGTGACGGCCATGGCCTCGTTGAGGATCCGGCAGGTCGAGAGCGTCGTGTTGAAGCTGTGCATTACCCCCTTGGGGTTTCCGGTCGTCCCCGAAGTGAAGGCCATACGCATGACCTCGTTGGCGCTCATGGCGTGGGGGCGGAGGTCAGGCAGGGGCTTGGCGCCGGCCAGCACGTCGTCGAGCGACGCGGGGACAGCGCGGCCGGCGCCGCCCAGCACCCACACCGACCGGAGGTCGGGCAGGCGGGGCAAGAGCTCGTTGACCATGGCCACGTAGTCGAAGCCCTTGAACGAGGCCGGGCACACGAACACCCGGCTCTCCGAGAACCGCAAGATGTACTCGACCTCACGCGCGCGATAGTCGGGGCCGATCTGGTTGGCCACGGCGCCGACCCGCTCGCAGGCGAAAAAGACGGCGGCGAACTCCGCCCAGTTGGGAAGCTGGATCGTCACCACGTCGCCGGGCTCGACGCCGAGCGCAGCTAGCCCTGCGGCGACGCGGTCGACCAGGGTCCGGAGTTCGCCGTAGGTGACGCGCGCCCGGTGGTCTACGATGGCCACGCGCTCGGGGTGGGCGGCAGCCCGGCGGGCCAGGGTGTCGTAAAAGGTCTCGGTGCCCCAGTGGCCGGACCGCGTGTAGCGGTCGATCAGTTCGGGCGTCAGACGCGTCTGGAACCGCGGCATGCGAACCTCCTAGAGTGTCAAGTAGCGGCTGCGGATCGCCGCCTCTTCCCGGCGGAACTGCTCCGGCGTCGCGTCGTACACGACGCGGCCCTTGACCATCACGAACAGCTGGTCGGCGACGACCTCGGCCAGCCGCAGGTTCTGCTCGACCAGCAGGATGCTCACCCCTTCCCCGGCCAGGACGCGGATCACGCGGGCCAGCTCGCGCACCACCAGCGGGGCCAAACCCTGCGAGGGCTCGTCAAGGAGTAGCAGGCGCGGGTCGGTGGCCAGCCCCCGGGCAATCGCCAGCATCTGCTGCTCACCGCCGCTCAGCTCGCGACCGCGGTGATGGAGGCGCTCGCGAAGCGCCGGGAACAGCTCGAGCAGCCGCGACAGCGGCCATCGGCCGGTGGGGCGCCGCTCGGCGATCCGGAGGTTCTCCTCGGCGGTGAGCGCGGGGAAGACCTGCCGCCCCTCGGGAACGTAGGCCACGCCGACCCGGGCTACCCGGTGGGGCGCCCAGCCGGTGATGTCGCGGCCGTCCAGGGTGACCCGCCCGCGCGTCGCCGGGACCAAGCCCATGATGGTCCGCAAGGTCGTCGTCTTGCCGACGCCGTTTCGGCCGAGGATGGCCGCGACGCCGCCGGCTGGGACCCGGAGCGTCACGCCGTGCAGCACGTGGCTCGCCCCATAGTGCGCCTCGAGGCCCTCGACCTGCAGCATCAGTCGAGCCCTCCGAGGTAAGCGGCTTGGACCTCGGGCTGGCGCTTGACCTCGGCCGGGAGCCCGTCCCCGATCACCCGGCCCTGGTGGAGGACCGTGATGCGGTCGGCCAGCGAGAAGACGACCTCCATGTCGTGCTCGACCAGCAGGACGGTGAGGTTGCCCTCGGCCAGGAGGTCGCGCAGGATCTCGACAGTCCGGGCCGTCTCGTCCACGGACAGGCCTTGGGTCGGCTCGTCGAGGAGCAGCAGCTCCGGGCCCTGGGCCAGCGCCATGGCCACCTCCAACAGCCGCTGGTCCCCATGGGAGAGCAGTCCGGCAGGGACGTCGGCGACGTGCGCCAGGCCCACCCGCTCCAGCCAGCGGGCCGCAGTCCGGGCGGTCTCCGCGCGGACCGTCCGCGCGAACAGCGGCCGCCAACGCTGGCTCGAACGGGCCTGGGCGGCCAGCCGCACGTTCTCCAGGGCCGAAAGGCGACGGAAGAGCGCGGTAAGCTGGAACGTGCGCGATACGCCGCGCTGACAGACCTGCCAGGGGGTGAGCCCGGTCAGCAGCTCCCCCTTGAAGATGACCCGGCCCCGGGTAGGCGCCAGCACTCCCGTCAGGACGTTGAAGAGGGTCGACTTCCCGGCCCCGTTGGGGCCGATGACGGCGCGGATCTCGCCGCGCTCCACGGTCATGCACACCCCGTCCAGGGCGGCCAGCGCCCCGAAGGCCCGGCTGACGTCGCGACACTCAAGATACGGGCTCGCCATGCGCCCGCTCGGCCACCGCCCGCGGCGTCGCCAGCGCCCGCGACCGACGGCGGAGGATTCCGTAGAGTCCCTCGGGGACGAAGATCACCACGGCGACGAAGATCAGCCCCATGACCAGGGCCCACGAGTCCGTGACCGCGCTGAGGTAATGCTCAAGCAGCAGGAAGAACCCCGCACCGAGCATCGGCCCGATCAGCGTCCCGCTGCCGCCGACAATGACCATGATCAGCACCTGGCCAGAGACGATCCAGAAGAAGAGCTCGGGGGAAGCGAAGCCGGCGAACGGCGCGTAGAGCGCCCCCGCGAGGCCGCCGAAGAACGAGGCCGCCACGAAGGCCGCCAGCTTGTAGGCCCGGGCGTTGTAGCCGAGGGCCTCCGCCTTGCGCTCGTGGTCGCGAATCGCGAGCAGCGTGGTGCCCACCGGAGAGGCCACGAAGGCGCGGCAAAAGACGTACGAGGCGCCGAGGCAGGCGGCCACCAGGTAGTAGTAGCCGGCCCGCGAGGTGAACCACGTGATGCCGAACGGGCCCGGCGTCCGCGGCACGCCGGCCAGACCGTCCGAGCCCCCGGTGACGCTCTGCCACTTGTAGGCGATCGCGTAGAGGAGCTGGGCAAAGGCCAGCGTCAGCATCGCGAACGACACGCCGGTAGTGCGCGTGCACAACCACCCCATAGGGACCGCCACCAGCGCGGTGCCAAGCGCAGCCACCACCACCGCCACCGGCAACGACACCCCCGCATGCAGTAAGAGGAGCGAGGCGGTGTAGGCGCCCAGGCCGTACGCAGCGGCATGGCCGAAGGAGTCGAGGCCGGTATACCCGACGAGCAGGTCGAGGCTCAGGGCGAAGAGGGCGAGGATCATGACCTCGGTGACCGTGGTGACCAGGAAGGCCGGGAGCACCAGCGGCGCCACCGCGGCCGCAACAGCGAACCCGACGCGCGAAACCACCGTCACTCCTCGCGGCCGAACAGGCCGCGCGGGCGCCACACCAGGACGGCGATCATGGCCAGGTAGATCGCGGCTAGGGCGAGGTCGGGCAGGTAGAAGTTGCCGAAGGTCTGCACGACGCCGACCAGGAGGCTGCCGACGACCGACCCGAGGAAGCTGCCCATGCCGCCAATGATGACGATAACGAACGCCTCCACGATCACGTTGACGCCCATGCCGAGGTAGGCGGTGACCAGCGGCGTGGCCAGGACGCCGCCCAGGGCGGCCAGCCCACACCCCAGCGCGAACACGCCGGCGCGCACCCAGCGGACGTTGATGCCGAGCACGTGCACCATCTCGGCGTTCTGGGCGGTGGCCCGGATGACGAGCCCCAGCCTGGTCCGCTCGAGGAACTGCCACAGCGCGATTCCTACCGCCAGGCCGAAGGCGGCCAGGAAGAGCCGGTAGACCGGGAACGGCTCGCCGGCCAGGGACACCGACCCACCGAGCAAGGCTGGAACGGCTAGCCGGCGTGGCTCCGGCCCCCAGGCCAAGCGGATCGCCTCTCCGATGACCAGGGCCAGCCCGAACGTCACGAGTAGGAAGGCGCCCCCCTCGCGCCGGTAGAGCGGCTGCAGCGCGGCGAACTCGAGCCCCAGCCCGGCGCCCGCCACCGCCACCGGCGTCGCGACCAGCGCCGCCCAGTAGTGGCCAGTCCCAGCCGCGATCGAGAAGCCCACGTAAGCCCCCAGCATGTAGAGAGCGCCGTGGGCGAAGTTGACGATGCGCATGATGCCGAAGATCAGCGTGAGGCCGACAGAGATGAAGAACAGGAGCGCGCCGAGGGCAAGCGCGTTCAGCCCTTGGGTGAAAACGAAGGCGACCGGGCTCATGGCCGGGAGAACGGGCGCGGCACCGCCGAGCGGTGCCGCGCCAGGGCCTACCTAGCTGTAGGACGACTTCCGGCACGGCGGCGTGACGACCTCCGCCGGGTACGTCCGGATGACCTCGGGAATCGGATGCGGGATGCCGGGCCGTCGCACGGCCTTGACCACGAAACCCTGCTGCGCTGCCTGGTGATCGCACTCCCGGATGACGATCCGGCCTTTCACGCTGGTGATCTCCAGTCCTTCCAGCGCCTTGATCAGGGCCCCCGTCTCCGTGCTCCGCGCCTTCTCGATGCCACGGACCAGAACCTGCAGCGCCTGGTACTGCTCGCCGTCGAAGGTGTCGGGGACCTCCTGGACGACCTTCTGGAAGCGCTGGACGAAAGCCCGGTTCTCGGGGCTGTCGTAGGTAAAGGTGTAGCGGCTAGAGCCGATGAGGCCGAGCGTGGCGTCGCCCGCTGGCTTCAGGTTGAGGATGTCCACCAGCTCGGTCACCATCTGGATCTTCTCGCCGAGCCGGAACTGCGCCGCCTGCTGGTAGAACGCCGTCGCGTCGTCGCCGGTCATGGCCACGTAGAGGGCGTCGGGCGCCGCCTGCCGGATCCGGGTGATGTAGGTCGAATAGTCCTTGGTCCCAGTGGGCGCGAAGACCTTTCCCACGAACTCCTTGCCCGCCCGCTGGATCTCTTTCTCGAACACCGCGACGCTGGAGTGCCCCCAGGCGTAGTCCAGGCCGATGGCATAGAACGTCTTCAGCGGCGCGTCCCGCAGGTAGAGCGCGATCGTGCGGGCGCCCATCGGGCCCGACGTGTTGGCTCGGAAGAAGTTCGGCACGAACTTCTCAGCCGTGAGCTCGCCAGCGCCGTTGATGCTGGAGACGAAAAGCGCGTTCCACTCCCCGAGCTTCGCCGACACCGCCAGCGCCTCCGAAGAAGCCATGATGCCGGTGAAGAGGTTGACCCTGTGGCGCTCAACCATCTCCTGGGCTTTGCGCACGCAGTTGGCCGGGTTGCCCTGGGTGTCGTCGAACAAGAACTCGACCGGGCGGCCGAGCACGCCGCCGCGCTCCCTGAGCTCGTCGGCGACCAGCCGACAGGTCCGGACAACCTGGGCGCCGAGCGCGGCCCAGGTGCCGGTGATCGCGGTCGGCACGCCGATCCGGATCGGGGCGCCGCCCTGCGCCCACGCCCGCCGAAATGCAGGGGCGCCGGCGACCCCGATGGCCACCGCCCCCGTGGTGAGGAACCTCCGTCGTGAGATGCCGTCCCGTCGCATCATGCGCTCTCCTCCTCGTCGCCTCCGGCCCCGTTCAGGATCGCGTCGGGCCGTCGCGGCCGCCGGCGCGGCCGTCGGCCAACCCCAGACCCCGCATCATGAACTCCGTGAGCCCCGCCGCCACCTCGGCCCGCGGCAGCCGCCGGTCGAGGTCCCAGCGGCGCAGGGCCACGATCGTCGGCAAGAAGGTGACGATGTTCGCCGCCAGCCGGAGTCGGCGGGGCGCGAGGCCGCCGGCGGGGCGCGCCGCGGCCAGCAGGGCCTCGAAGGTCCGGATGAACTCCTCCACGCGCGAGAGAATCGCCCGCAGTGCCGGCCGGTCCAGCGCGTGGCTCTCGTGGTAGAGGAGCAGGATCTGCTCCTGCCGGTCCTGCATGACCTCGACCACGGCCGCCAGCGCCGCCCGCAGGCGCCGACGGGGGTTCTCGATGCCTTCGATGGCGCGCCGGACGGCCTCGTGGTAGGCGGTCACCACCTCGTCGCAGACCAGGTACAGGATGTCGGCCTTGGAGCGGACGTAGTTGTAGATCGTGCCCTGGGTGAAGCCCCCCTCCCGGCCGATGTCGCGAACGGTGGCGCGGTGGTAGCCCTTGCGGACGAACACCGCCATCGCCGCCCGGACCAGCTGGCGACGCCGGTCGCGGACCAGTGCCGGATCCTTGATGGCGGCTGCCACCCCGTGGCCCATAGTGAGCGCTCAGTCAACTCCAGCCACCAGCCCTTTGTCAAGGGGGTCGAAGCGTGGCCACAAACAAGCCCCCACTCGGACGCGGAATCGGAGCGCCAGTCGGGCGCCACGCGAGCTTCGCCCGAGCGAGCGTCGGCGCACCCGCGAGCCCGCCCGGGGCGAGCCGGTTCCCCGCCGAGCCCGGCGCACAAGGGACAGGCGCCTTAGCGATCCCGGCGCGGACGCTGGCTCAGTTGCGCAGTGCCAGGTGCTGGCGCACCCGGCGGAGCTGCTCGCGGAGGCTCGCCGCGTCCTCCGCCTCCGGGTAGCGGCTCAGGTACTCCTCCCACTCGGCCGCTCCGTGGTGCACGTGCCCGAGCTTGATCAGCACCGTGCCGCGGTCGCGCCGGTGGGTGGGCGTGTCCGGATCCACCACCCGCAGGCGGTCCACCACCGCCAGCCCCCGGTCCCAGGCTTCGCGCCGGCAGTACGCGGTCCGGAGATTGAGCAGCATCCGCGTGAGGATCTGCCGGC
>JAVKHQ010000058.1:0-9923 GCA_031459875.1 Candidatus Fervidifonticultor sextus
CCTACTTCCAGCGCCTGCTCCGCCAGCCCCGCCTCGTTCCGAAGGAAGAGATCGGTCGGCTGGCCGACAGCGCCGAAGACCGACGGCTGCTCTCGGCGTCCGAGCGCGAGCAGCTGCTGTGGACCGATGTGGTCGTATTCGGGCGCTGGCGGGCCACGGGTGAAGAGACCTACCTGGCCGTGGAGGTGTCCACCGTGGTGGACAGCGACGACGTCCAGCGGGCCGCGGACCGGGCGCGTCTCTTGCAGCGAGTCACCGGGCTGCCGGCAGTCGCCGCTGCGGCCGGAGAGCGCATCACCCCCGAGGCGGAGCGGCAGGCGGCCGTTCTCGGAGTGTGGCGGGTACTGGACGGCCGCACATACGCGCCGGACGAGGTCCGCCCGGAGACGCCGATCTGATCCCTCGCGTTGACCGGGCCGCCGTCCTTCGCACGTCTGCCCGGTCCGACCAGGCGAACACACGGACAGGACGCTGAAACCGGCGTCCTGTCCTGCTTTGACGCGTTTTCCTTACGTACCTTGATGTGGCCATCGCGGAGAAGGAGTTGGTGGCTCCTGACGAACTCACCGACGCGGACTCGCCGGTGCGCTTCGTGACCTTCGGGCCCGATGGGACTGGGTCATCCTGCACGGCACCTACGACGCCACCTGGAACGGCGTCCCGGGCGGGGCGGCGGCCAAGATCGTTCGAGTCCCCCGGACGTCGCGAGGCGCGGCCTCAGTCCGTCCATGCCCCCAACAGCCGCCGGACGATGATCAACTGACCGATGTGGTAGGCGTTGTGGTCGGCAATCTGGAGAGCCTCCAGGAAGACGGTCTGGCCGTCCCCATGAGGGAAGCGCGCAAAGAGGTCGGTCTTCGGATCCGCCACCAGCCGCTGCATCGCCCTCATGTCCCGCCGCCAGGCGGCGATGCTCTTCTGCCAGGCCGTCGCGTTGGGCGGTTCGGGGTTGTGCGGCCAGTACTCGTCCGGCCATTTCGGGGAGACGTGCTGCGGGTTCCGGCTGAATTCCAGCATGTCCCACTGGGCGATCCGCATGTGCTCGACGAGCATCCACGGAGAGTAGGGAAGCCCTCCCGGCCGGACCCCGCGGAGCCTGGCGGGAAGTCCGGCGACCGCCCGCTGGAAGGGGGCGTGGGCGTTGCCGCCTCTCAGCAGCCAGAGCAGGTGTCTGCGGACAGCGCGGTCAGTGTCGTTTCGAGTCACGGTGCCTCCTTTTGTCATTGAACGGTCCACGGCAGAGGGTCCACCCGCACCCCGTTGACCCGGAGCCCCCAGTGAAGGTGGGGACCGGTCGCCAGCCCCGTGCTCCCAACCCGGCCGATGACCTCGCCCTTCGCAATCCGCTGGCCCGGCCGCACGCCGATCTGTGAGAGATGCAGGTATGAGGTGATCACGCCCAGCCCGTGGTCGATCAGGACCGCATTGCCACTGAGGGGAAGGAGTTCTGCGAGCCGCACGATGCCGTCGGCGGCTGCCCGGACCGGGGTCCCCGCTTCCGCCGCGAAGTCCACGCCGCCGTGGAAGCCCCGCACCTGGGCCTGGTAGATGCTGAGGACGCCGTAGCCTGAGGAGACCGGCCCGCGGACCGGGAGCAGCAGCGGATCCTGCCAGAGGGGCTGCGGGTGCAGCACGCGCAGCGCCTCCCGGACCTTCCGCCGCTCGATTTCGACGTTCTCCCGCGTCAGCAGGGCCGCCTGCTCCGGGTCGAAGGTGATCCGCCGTCTGGGGAAGTCGACCCGGGTCACCGTGACCTGCCGGGCGACGGTGACCCGGGCGCCGGCGGCCGTGACGACGGCCACGGCAATCGTGTGGCGCCCCGCCGCCGTCATCGGATCGGTGCCCAGGATCGTCCTCCACATGGTCCCGCCGGCCGGGTAGGCGGCCCACGACCGCCCCGCAAACCTGACCGCAGGCCGGCTGGCAGGCGCAGCCGTCTCGATGGTCAACCTGATCGCCTCACCCTGGCGCAGGGACGGGCGTGACACCTGCAGGACCACCGCCGGACCGCTGGCCGAGGCGTCCGCGGGCGCCACGGGCCATCCCGCGGCGATGACCAGCACGGCGGCGACGGCCGGTGCGCCTGAGAGGACCAGCGCGCCCGCGGCGACCAGTGCGGCGGAAGGAATGCGCGTCCGCATTCAGGCCTTCCTCAATGGCCCTCCGACCAGCCCGCGCAGTTGTTCCGCGTACACGGGGGCCGGAGCGCCGTCCTCATGGGTGAAGTAGGCGTAGACGTCCTTCTGGCGGCCGAGTTGCTCCCGGATGCGCTCCGCCCAGGCGTCCATCGCTGCCCGGTCGTAGGACGACCGGTGCAGCCGCAGGTAGACAAAGGGCCCCACGAACTCCATGACCGGCGCATCCTCGTCGGACTCCATGATGGCCAGGACGGCGTGATGGGCGGCCAGCGCCGCGTAGACCTCGTCGGCGAACCACGAGCGGTGCCGGAACTCGATTGCCACCGGCAGCGCCGGCAGCCCGTAGAGGAACTCCTGGAGGAGGGGCAGGTCGCGCCGCAGCGACGGCGGTAGCTGGATCAGCAACGGCCCCCGCCGGTCCCGGAGGCCGTCCGTGCGTTCCAGCTGGACCCGGACCGGGTCGGAGACATCCCGCAGGCGCTTGATGTGCGTGATCAGCCGGTGGGCTTTGACGCTGAAGCGGAAGCCCCTGGGGGTGGTCTTCCGCCACTCCTCGATCTGGGCCGAAGTCGGAAACCGGTAGAAGGTGTTGTTGATTTCCACCGAGGGGAACACCCGGCTGTAGTGCCGGAGCATCTCCCCGGCGGGAAGATCCTCGGGATAGAATCGGCCTCGCCACTCGGGGTAACTGAATCCCGAGGTGCCGACGTAGAATCGCCCGGCCATGGACTACATATACGACGGCCGCCTGGGGGAGGGCCTACCCGCGGAACACCCCCAGGGGCAGGAAGGCGCTCACGACGTACACGCCTGCGTCCACGACTTCCGAGATCTTGAGGTCCACGCACAGGCTCGCCAGCACATAGGCGTCCTCGCGCGACAGCCGGTACGTCTCGGTCAGGTGGGCGATCATGGCCCGGAGCGCGTCCTGGGCGTCCTTGTACAGATCGGGGCCGACGCCGGTCGTGGCGTAGAAGCCGGCATGATCCACCCGTGGGGTCAGCGGTCCGGGGACCGCAAACTGCGGGGCGGGGATGCGCCGTCCCTTCTGGAGCGTAAAGCGCAGGGCGGCGTACATGGGCGCCTCGATCCCCGTCACGCAGACCTCGCCGTCGCCCTGGGCGGCGTGGGCGTCGCCGCAACTGAACAACGCTCCGTCCACCTGAACGGGCAGGTAGAGGGTCGTCCCGCGGGTGAGCTGGCGGGTATCGAGGTTCCCGCCGAACACACCCGGCGGCATGACGGCCTGCCTGCGGGCGTTGGCCGGACAGACGCCCATGGTGCCAAAGAACGGCTCGATGGGGATGGCGATGTCGTCGCGGAGGCGGGCGACATCACCGCCCGTGAGGTCGAAGAGGCGCAGGTAGGGGCTCGTGAAGTCGTCGGGCAGCAGCCCGAAGCCGGGGATGATGGCGGTCCACCCCCAGCCTTCGGTGTGGATGTCGAGGATCTCGATGGCCAGCGTATCGCCGGGCTGGGCGCCGTGGACCCCGATCGGGCCCGCCAGAGGGTAGAGGCGACTCCAGTCCAGTGAGCCGATCACTGCCGCCGTTGCGGTGGGCGTGACTTGGTTGTCGCTGACGTCGCGGGTATGGACGACCACCGTGTCGCCGCTGTCGACGGTCAGGACCGGCTCGTTCCCCACATCCCACGAGTAGTGGACGTTGTCCTCGGGAAGGTAGTGCGTGCGCGCCATGGGTCATTCCCCCAGTTCGAGCGAGTACCCGGGCTGTCCGTCGAAGGTGTAGAGGTTCTCCGTCTTGATGAAGTCGAGACCGGCAGCGGCCAGGCGCTGGAGCAGGCCGATGATCTGGCTGTGGCTGACGACCCCGCGGTCGTCTCTGGCCAGAAACCGGCACCGCCAGTGGTCGGAGCAGAAGGTCTCCGGGAACCCGCCGGGATAAACCCTGATCCCGCGGTTGCTGACCATGTTCAACCGGAACGCGTCGCCGGCCAGGGGCTCGAGCTGGCGCCCGAGCTGCTCGGGGGTCCCGGGTCGCCAGTGGAGGAAGACATCCACGCCGACGAGGTCCTTGCTGGCCGCGGGACGGGTCACGACGGCGGCCGTCATGGTCTGCTTGGGCGCCTGGGCATAACTGACCGCATTGAGCCTCGTCGGCCGCTGCCCCAGGCGGGCGACCACGGCCTGGGCGAACTCCCGGGTGCCGACCTTCTGCCTGCTTCTGCCCTCCTTGAAGATGTCGTAGGTGTGGATGCCGTCCTCGATGGTCTTCAGCCAGGCGTTGTGGACGCGCTCGGCGACGTCCGGCTGGTCGATGTGCACCAGCATCATTACCGCCCCCAGCAGCAGCCCCGACGGGTTGGCCAGGTTCTGCCCGGCCCGTCGGGGCGCCGAGCCGTGGATGGCCTCGAACATGGCGCACTGGTCGCCGATGTTGGCCGACCCGGCCAGCCCCACGGAGCCGGCGATCTGGGCGGCCACGTCCGAGAGGATGTCGCCGTAGAGATTGGGCATGACGATGACGTCGAACGCCTCGGGCGTGTCCGCCAGCTTGGCCGCGCCGATGTCCACGATCCAGTGCTCCTTCTCGATCTGGGGATACTGGGCGCCGATCTCATCGAAGATCTTGTGGAAGAGGCCGTCGGTCATCTTGAGGATGTTGTCCTTGGTGAAGCAGGTCACCTTCCTGCGATTGTAGCGCACGGCGTACTCGAAAGCGTAACGGATGATCTTTTCGCTGCCCGGACGGGAGATGATCTTGAGGGCCTGGACGACATCGTCGGTCTGCCGGTGCTCGATCCCCGCGTAGAGGTCTTCCTCGTTTTCGCGGACGATCACCACGTCCATGTTGGGGTGCTTCGTCTCCACGAAGGGGTGGTAGGAGACGCAGGGCCGGACGTTGGCGTACAGGCCGAGCATCTTGCGGGTGGTGACGTTCACACTCTTGTACCCCCCGCCCTGGGGGGTGGTGATGGGGGCTTTGAGGAAGACTTTCGTCCGCCGCAGGGACTCCCAGGCGCCCTCGGGGATCCCGGTGGTGTTGCCCGACAGGTAGACCTTCTCGCCGATCTCGATGGGCTCGAGCTCGATCCGGGCCCCGGCCTCCATGAGGATGTGCAGGGTGGCGGCCATGATCTCCGGCCCGATCCCATCTCCGTACGCCACCGTGACGGGGGTGGTCGTCGCCATCTGGTTCACGCTCCGTTGCGGGTGTGTGAGGCCGTACCTATTGTCGCCCACGCGCGCGGCTTTGTCACGCAACGACGCGGGACCGGCGAGCCCGACGCAGGCCGAGGACCGACCTGAGCCTTCCGGACCGCGCACCGCCAGGCAGGTAAGCAACCGGCGGCTTGACGCCGGGCGCGGCGGGCGGTACGATGGGCGTGTCCCCCTCCCCCGGGGGGAGGGGTATCCGGTGCTCCGGGGAGCGTGAGTCCGGTGGAGGCCCAGACGACCGCACCATCCCACGGCACGGCGGGGAAGCCCCCATCGGCCAGCCGGTACGGCTCGGCGGAGCGGCGCCAGAAGATCACGGCGCGCCTGCGCAGTGTGGCAGGGCACGTGCGCGGCATCGAGCGCATGGTCGAGGAAGGCGCCTACTGCGTGGACGTCATGCGCCAGGTCCTGGCCATCCAGAAGGCCCTCGACCGCATCAACGCCATGGTCCTGGAGGATCACCTGGAGCACTGCGCCACGACGGCGATTCGCTCCCAGGACCCTCGGGAGCGCGAGCGCACCATTGCCGAGTTGCTGGAAGTCTTCGAGATGTCGAGCAAGGTGTAGGAGACGGCCCCGGCGGCAGTCCCCGTGCGCCGGGGTGAGCGCAGGAATCCCGTGGACGGATGGTGTGGGGGCGAGCGAGGTGGTTGAGGCCCGTCTGAAGCAGGTCGACCTGCCGGTGGAGGGGATGTCCTGTGCCTCCTGTGTGGCCCGCGTCGAGGAGGGTCTGAAGCGGACGCCGGGCGTGACCCAGGCCCAGGTCAACTTCGCCTCGGAGCGGGCCTCGGTGGCATTCGATCCCGGGAGGGTCCGGATCCACGAGCTGATCGCGGCGGTGCACGGGTCGGGCTACCGCGTGCCCCGGGAGCGGATCACGATCCCGGTCGAGGGGATGTCGTGCGCCTCGTGCGTCGCCAAGGTGGAAGACGCCCTGCGGGCCGTCGACGGCGTGCTCGAGGCGTCGGTCAACCTGGCGCGCGAACAGGCCGCCGTTGAGTACGTCCCCGGGGTGGCGATCCCGGAGGCGCTGCGCCGCGCGATCCGCGACGCCGGCTACGAGCCCCTCGCCCCCGAGGAGGGCACCGTGGACCGCGAGGCCGAGCGCCGGGTGCGGGAGTTGACAGCCCTGCGTCTCCGGCTGATCGGCGCCGCCGTACTCAGCGTGCCGATCCTGTGGGGCAGTCTGCCGCACATGGGCGTGCAGATCTGGGCCCCGGCCTTTCTGCACAACTGGTTCGTGCAGTTCCTCCTGGCGACGCCGGTCCAGTTCTGGGCCGGGTGGCGGTTCTACCGCGGGATGTGGGCGGCGCTGCGCCATCGGACGGCCGACATGAACACGCTCATCGCCGTCGGGACGTCGGCCGCCTATCTCTACAGCGTCGTCGCCACGTTCGTCCCGCACTGGTTCACCGGCGGCGGGCTGCAGCCGACGGTCTACTACGAGACCGCCTCCATCATCATCGTGTTCATCCTGCTGGGGCGCTATCTGGAAGCACTGGCCAAGGGCCGCACCAGTGACGCCATCCGGCGCCTGATGGGCCTGCAGGCCAAGACCGCGCGCGTCATCCGGGACGGGACCGAGGTCGACATCCCGGTCGGAGACGTGGCCCCGGGCGATGTGGTCCTCGTGCGGCCGGGCGAGAAGATCCCGGTGGACGGTGTCGTCCTGGAAGGCTGCTCGACGGTGGATGAATCCATGATCACCGGCGAGTCGATGCCGGCGGAGAAGACCCCCGGCGCCGAGGTCATCGGGGCGACGATCAACAAGACCGGGACGTTCCGGTTTCGGGCGACCAAGGTCGGCCGCGACACCGCCCTGGCCCAGATCATCCGGCTGGTGGAGCACGCGCAGGGGTCCAAGGCGCCGATTCAGCGGCTGGCAGACCGCGTGGCCGCCTACTTCGTGCCGGCGGTCATCGTCATCGCCTTGATCACCGCAGGCGCGTGGCTGGCCTTCGGCCCGCAGCCTGCGCTGACCTACGCGCTGCTCAACTTCGTCGCGGTCCTCATCATCGCGTGCCCGTGCGCCCTGGGCCTGGCGACCCCCACCGCCATCATGGTCGGGACGGGTCGGGGCGCCGAGGCCGGCATCCTGATCCGCAGCGGCGAGGCCCTCGAGATCGCCCACCGGGTGACGGCGGTGGTCCTGGACAAGACCGGGACGCTCACCAGAGGCGCCCCGGCGGTCACCGACGTGGTCCCGGCCGGCGGCTTCGATGAAGCGACGTTGCTCCGGCTGGTCGCCTCAGCGGAGCGAGGCTCCGAACACCCCATCGGGGAGGCCATCGTCGCGCGGGCGCGCAGCGCCGGCATGGTTCTGGCCGAGCCGACGGCCTTCCAGGCGTTCCCCGGCCAGGGGATCGAGGCCGAGGTCGACGGCCACCGGGTGGTCGCCGGCACCGTGGCTCTCCTGAGCGCGCGCGGCATCTCGCTGGATGGGCTCGCGGCACACGCCGACGCGATGGCCGCGGAGGGCAAGACCCCGATGATGGCCGCGGTGGATGGGAGGGCGGCGGGGATCATCGGCGTCGCTGACACCCTCAAGCCCCACAGCCGCGAGGTGGTGGCGGCGCTGCGGAAGATGGATCTCGCCGTCGTCATGCTGACGGGGGACAACCGCCGGACCGCTGAGGCCATCGCCCGGCAGCTGGGCGTGGACCGGGTCCTGGCCGAGGTGAAGCCCGAGGACAAGGCCGCACACGTCGAGGCCCTGCAGCGCGAGGGCCACGTCGTCGCGATGGTCGGGGACGGGATCAACGACGCGCCGGCGCTGGCCCAGGCTGACCTGGGGATCGCCATCGGCGCCGGGACAGACGTGGCCATCGAGTCGGCCGATGTCGTGCTCATCGGTGAGGACCTGCGCGGCGTTCTGATCGCCATCGCCCTCAGCCGGCGGACGATGCGGACCATCCGGCAGAATCTGTTCTGGGCCTTCGCGTACAATTTCGCCCTGATCCCGGTGGCTGCCGGCGTGCTGTACCCGGTGGCCGGGGTGCTCCTCAGCCCCGTCCTGGCCGCCCTGGCCATGGCGGCCAGCTCCGTGACGGTCGTGGGCAACAGCCTGCGCCTGCGGTCCTACCGGCCCAGGGCGGCATACGCGTGAGGGCCGTGGCCTTGATCTCGGGTGAAGACCCGGTAGACCACCTCCGGAGGGGAGTGAAGCGACCGTGATCTCCAGAACCTTCGATGTCCCCAAGATCCACTGCGACGGCTGCGAGCGGACCATCACCTCCGCGCTCTCGAAGCTGCAGGGGGTCGCCAAGGTCGAAGCCAGCGCCGTGACGAAGAGGGTCCTTGTGGAGTTCAATCCGGAGCACGTGGACGAGGCCAGGATCCGGGACGCGCTGCGCGCCGCGGGATATCCGGCCGTCTGAGCGACGTCCGCACCGAGGACCCATGAGCAACCTCCGCCGGCGGGCTGTCCTGCTGGGCAGCCTGATTGTCGTGTTCGGGCTTCTCACCTATGTGACGACCCGTGTGAACCGGCCGGCGTCCATCACGGTGGCGCTGGCCCGCGGGTTGACCCCGGAGGCGCCCGCCTTCACCCTGATGCGGCTCGATGCCGAGGGGACGCTCAGCCTGGACTCCCTGCACGGCCGGGTCGTGGTCATCAACTTCTGGGCGTCGTGGTGCGTCCCGTGTCGCGACGAGGCGCCCGCACTCGAGGCGACCTGGCAGCGCTATCGGGACCGCGGCGTGATGGTCCTCGGGGTCAACGTGCAGGATCTGATCCCCAAAGCCCGGCAGTTCCTGAAGGAGACCGGTGCGACCTACCCCCAGGTGCGCGACAAGGACAACACCGTCTACCGGGCCTACGGCCTGACCGGCGTGCCGGAGACCTTCTTTGTCAGCCGCGACGGGCGCATCGTCCGGAAGTTCCCCGGAGTCGTCACGAATGCCGGGGAGTGGTTCAACGCTGTCGAGGAAGCGCTGAGGCGTTAGCCCCCGGGTCTCGTCGCTGGCCGACCCCGTGGTCCGCGCTCCGCCAGTGGCCCGAGCTGTGTTATACTCGCTCCGGAACGCGCCCGTAGCTCAGTGGAGAGAGCAACTGGCTTCGAACCAGTAGGTCGGGGGTTCGACTCCCTCCGGGCGCGCCACCTGAAACGCAGACAGGGCGCGGGTTTCCGCCCGCGCCCTTCGTCACCTCCACCCGCCGGGAGGCCGATTTTGCTTCCGGTTGCTTCCGACTTGCTTCGGCCGTAGACCGCTCGCAGACGGATGGCACAGACTGTACAGAGGAACAGCCGTGAAACTATAGACGAGGTGTAGACGCAATGCCAACCTTCTGGCTCAAGACCCCGGGGGATAGCACAACACCGCTCCAGGACGACTGGGCTCAGAAGCGGCACCGGACAGGTACCCGCGACGACGTCAGGCTGGACCAGGCGGTTATGTTCCCACGCCGCCCGAGCGTCATGCCTGGTGATCGACTCGTCTACCCCTCCGCAACATCAGCGTGGCCGGGCGGGACCTTGAGCAGCTGATGATGCGCCGCAGCCACATCCGCCTGCTCCCCGCTGAGTACCACGCGGCGGTTCGCGCGCTGGGGCGGTCAACGACAGGTATCCCGTGAAGAAGGCGTCGAAGGCACGCCCGACGCTTCT
>JAVKHQ010000059.1:0-9367 GCA_031459875.1 Candidatus Fervidifonticultor sextus
CTGCAGGCTCTCTGGCGGGCCAAGCTGCAGCGGGCCTGGCGCCAACCGACCTGCCAGGCGGCGCGAGCGGAGCTGCAACGTCTGCATCAGGAACTGCGCCGGCTCAACGAAGATGCGGCCCGCAGTCTGGCCGAAGGGCTGGAGGAGACGCTGACGCTCCATCGGCTGGGCGTCGTCGATCGGTTGGGGGTGAGCCTGGCCACGACGAACGGACTGGAGTCCATCCTCGCCCTGGTGGAGCAGCGGGTGGGCAAAGTCGATCGCTGGACCACGAGCGATCAAAAGCACCGCTGGCTGGCCACGACCCTGTTGGACATCGAACCCCGGTTGCGGCGGCTGCGGGGGTATCGGGCGTTGCCGCAATTGCGCGTCGCGCTTCAGCAAGTCATCACGCAGGGAAAGGAGGTGTTGGTGGCATAATGACCACCAAGGGGTGCTCCCGAAAATCCACTAACCTCGGGACACCCTCCACATTGTCGACCAAGACTAGGACTTCAAGGCGATCAACGGTCAGGATTTTGGACATAGTTTTGCTGCTCCCTCTACGAGACGGCTAACAAGAATTGGACAGAACTGTCTAACACCTCCAACACAGCGAGTCCTGCAGTCTAACACCTGTCACCGGTTCCCCCGGATCCCACTCTCTTCCTTAAAAAAATTAAGCTACGCCCACGACCAGCTACCCATCGCGCGCGCTGACCTGCCGGCCGCTGGACGTGACTGCGCCGACGTGCAATCGCCACACCCCAGTGCGAAGCGGCCGGACAGGTCCAGCGCGAAGTTAGGCCGTTGCTCCCGCGAACCATCGTCCCGCCCTTAATCTTCCGTAGCGTTTTCAACGAAACGCCTTACTTTGGAGCGGCACCTCTTGCACTTACCGGTCACGATCAGGGAATCTCCTCTCGCCCGCACGGTCCATTCGACGACGGAGACGGCCATCCCACATTCGCCACACCAGACGTTACTAAGAATGCGCTGCCGCACAACCGGCTCGATCGCTTCCCACAGCTGGGCACCGACGATCTCCTCGTGTACCGCTACTCGGTACTTCTCCTGCGATATCCGGTGGCTGTAGTGAGTGAGCTTAACGAGCAGCGAGTAATCACCACGGCTGAGATTCTGCTCCAGCAACGAGTACGCAGCACCCCCGAACGCCAGAATCATGGGCCTGGGATGGCCGAGGTCGAGCAGCTCCGCGCGAAGCGATTCGACGTGATCAACCACGAATTGGGGATGCGCTCTAAGGTAGTCGAGGAGCTGCCCGGACTCGGGCGCCACATAGCCCTTGATGACATCGGTCATGTATGCGCCCCAGTAAGGTGTGTCGCGGAAGGCGAACCGGATCTTGAAATCATTGGCGCACGGGCTCGGATCATGGAAGTTGCGGAATGGCTCGTTCTGAAAGTCGCGCGCTATGTTGAGCCCCACCATGACGACAGCAGGGTTGAGCGTCTTCAGCAGCCGAGGGTTGGCCTGAGGATCAAGGACCTTGAGGTCGCCCACGTTCGACTTGGGGCCGCCAGTAGGTGGTGCCCAGACCGCCCAGCTTGCGTAGGCGCCGTGCTTCCGCTTGATCAGATCGAAGCGAGTCGAATCGATCAACGTCTAGACCTGCCTAACGGCCTGCCGCTCAGCCGCCGGCGAAGCCGGTCGGCTGCAGCGCCTTGTTAGCCATCCCCATCGCGTCGATCTGCCCGCCCCAACGCTCCGAAAGCAGCTCAACCGTCCTCCTGACTTGCTTCGCATGTCGGTGCTGAGCGACCAGCAGGAACAGCACGTGAGGTGTTCGGAACGCTTCGCTGATGCCCGCCCCGGTGCGCTCGCGAAGCTCGGAAACGAGGCGTCGGGCAAATGTGTCGCGCTTCTCGCGACGAAAGTGCTGGTAGATGAGAAGGGAGCACCTTGCTTCGAAAAGCTCCTCGACCTCTTGCCAGGTGACGTACTTGGACGAGCCCTTGCGACCGATAGGCTTCGACGGTACCTCGATCCCGTTGTCCGGATCCAGGAACACCAGATCAACCCCGGAGGCCACGCGAAGCAGGTCGTTCCGCCAAGCGTCACGCTCCAAGCGCCCGTCGGGAACTACCGCGCCAAAGTACCGGGTCCTGGGCAGGAGCTCCGACCTCTCAATAAGCGACACGGAAGGCTGGGACGCCGACCGAAGCAGGTTCGTCAGGCCGGCGAACAGCTCGGGATCGTACTTCGACCAGGTCTCAGGGACTTCAAGGTAGGAGCGGGACCTTCCGTCTCGGCCGCCGTCGTCGGGCGTGAGCATCCAGGCGACCAGAAGACTGCCGTCGCCGGTGGACTGCAGCGCGCGTAGAAGACCGTACTTGCGGTAATCGTTGATGTCACCGAAGTACTGGTTCTTCATTCGGGGTCCCACTGGCTGGCTAACGGTCCGGTTCAGCGGCGGGCCGCGAAGCGGACCGTCCGCTGCAACCGCTTGTTGGACGGCAGGCAATCATGGTTCTACAAGTGCCACCTCGCCGTGTATGCTTTGCAGATTCGGTCGAGCATGTTGCGATACTCTGTATCGACATCGATGCCGAGGGCATTGTCCCGTGCGACTCGGGGAGGATGCACGTTGTCGATTACGACCGGTACGAGTAGGACATAGTCGTAGGCAACAAGATCGGTTCTTCCGGGCGGCCGGATCGGCAGCTCGCGAAACTTCCTTACGGTGCGCTCAGGATCCCCTGGACGGTTCCGGCTCACCGCTTGCGGAAAGTCGTTCCACAGTGAATCGTCGCCGCTGGAAAGTCGCGGCAGGACTCGTTCCGTGAAGTCCTCACGGGATAGGAACGGTTTCACGCGATCGGGCACATTCAGAACCGTTTCGGCAAGGCCGATGAGCACGGTTGCCACGAGAATGGCGTCTGGCCTGCTTCGATGGAGCACTCCGACTAGGTCACTCAAGTCGTCGTAGCGGTTCGTGCGGTTACGATGCGCGGTAACAACGGACTTGTTCTCTACGCATAGGCGCAGGCGTGTTAGATCTGCCTGGTCGGTTTCGCCAGCGGGCTCAGCCACGACGAGGTCCAACTTGCGCGCCCGACCGGCGGGCGATGGGAAATCGAGCCACTCCCGGATGTGGCCGCGAGCAAAATCGTGCTCGAACGGCTCGCACATGGCCCGCAAGTCGCGCAAGATGCCTCGGCTCATCGCACCGGAGTGATCCTCGAGTCGATGGTTGTGGAATCCCCGCGCCTTGATTTCATCCATAACGTCATCAAATGCCGTTCTCACTCACCGATCATCCAGTGAAGGCCAACTCCGTTTGTCGTGGCGGCAAGCCCACGTGAACAGTCAGGGCGTCACCGAGAGCGGCTCGAACCAGGTCATCGGGCAAGGGCAATCGCTTCAGAACCCGGCTTTGAAGCCGCAGAAATCCCTTGGACGCACGTTGGCAGTTTTGCATGAGCCATCGATGGGCTGAGGGCGATTTCAGATAATCGGCGATTACATCAATGGCGTCAGGCTCCCGCGGCACGAGATAGTAAACAGAATGCCGAGGGACGAACTGACCGGAACGATCCACCCAGAACTGCGGTGTTTCGCTGATATCCTTGCACAGGATTTTTGGGCGCAAGATCTCGCGTAGCACGGGCGTCTCGTGAAATGCGTACCAGGGCTTCCTTTCGACACAGGTTCGCGCCCGCAGCCGCGCGCGAACGTCATCACGCATCAGGTAGCGTCCTAGACCTTTCAGTTCCCTTAAAGGCAGCAGCCGACCATGCATGTCGTAGGGGATGATCATCACGAAACGCTGTGGAAGATCTGTCGTCGCTGGTGTAAGTTGCCGGCCTGCTATCGTGGGATACGCGAACTCCTGAAGCGCTGGATCGAGGCCGTCGGATCGCCGCACGAACACGCTGTCCGCACCGGTCGCGACGCCGCAACTGATTCGTATGCACAAATCCCCGAGCCTCACAGCCGGTCGCTCACTCGAAGCACCCTCAAGCAAGGGCAGCCACGGACGCTGTCCTGGTGACAGCGTTACTGTCAGCGTGCTGCCGTCTCGGCGTACGACGCGCGTACTCCCTTGTGGAGAGTTGCGCACTACCGTAATGGTGGGATAGGTCACAAGGTCGCCGAATGTATCCTCGCGTAGAAGACGGATTTCCTCAACGGCATACCCCGCGAGCAGGGCTCGCAGGGGTCCGGCCGTCTCAACATAGAGATATTTCTCGGGTGTGATGAAAACGAGCCGACCGCCTGGAGCGAGGCTTCGCAGTGCCTGCTCGAAGAAGAGCAGGTAGAGATCGAACCGGCCGCGCGCAGTGGCGTAACGCGCACGGTATCGTGCCTTCTCGTCCTCCGAAAGCCCCGTGATGGCGACGTATGGGGGGTTGCCGACGATGAAATTGTACCTTGTCTGGGCGTCCGTCAGAAAGTCGGCGCGCCGGATGCAGATGGGGTGCAGCCCTTCGTATTTTGCGCGCAACATGGCCAGGTGGCGGGGATCGGACTCGATGCCGGTGATGCGCGGAAGTGCAAGGCGTTGTCGGTGGCACCAACGGATGATGCCGTCGATGAACGCACCCGTTCCACAGCCTGGGTCAAGCACGGTGTCGTCCGGCCGCGGAGGCTGTCCCCGAAACAATAGCTCGACCATTGCGTCGACGGTTTCATGCGGTGTCGGAACGAAACCCTTCATCGTAGTCCTATCCTACCAGACAGAGCGCGTTTCTCTCCCGTCCGTCCAACAAGAATTGGACAGAACTGTCTAACACCTCCAACACAGCGAGTCCTGCAGTCTAACACCTGTCACCGGTTCCCCCGGATCCCACTCTCTTCCTTAAAAATTAAGCTACGCCCACGACCAGCTACCCATCCCCGTGATGGGCAGACCTGCCTAATCCGTCCTGCGCCGACCTGGTAGCAACCCCCGGTACGCCGGCTGTCTTTGGCTCCCATTATTGCGCGCCTGCGGTGCCTCCGCAATCCTGCGAGCACCTCTGCCCGGGGACGCCTCTGCCGGCCGGTGACCCACCGGCGCCTGGCCACCTCCTCTACACCCCCGCCAACCGATCGGCCGGGCTCCGGACCGCCCCGGGGCCCCGGTTCAGCACATGTGTGTAGATCATGGTCGTGCGCACGTCCCGGTGGCCGAGCAGTTCCTGGACCGTGCGGATGTCGTATCCATCCTCGAGCAGGTGGGTGGCAAACGAGTGGCGGAGGGTGTGGCAGGTCGCACTCCTGGCGATGCCCGCCCGTCGGACGGCCTCCCTGACCGCCCGCTGGAGCACGGTCTCGTGCAGGTGGTGACGGCGCCGCTGGCCGGTCACCCGGTCAACGTAGAACCGGGTAGCCGGGAAGACCCACTGCCAGCCCCACTCCCGGCCCGCGTTTGGGTACTTGCGCATCAGGGCCCCGGGGAGCTCGACCCAGCCAGCACCCCGCGCGAGATCCCGCTCGTGCTGCCGCCTCACACGTTCGAGGTGCCGAGCAAGGTCAGCCTTGACGGCGGCGGGCAGCAGCGTCACGCGATCCCTAACGCCCTTGCCGGCCCGCACGATGATCTGGTTTCGCGCGAAGTCGATGTCCTTCACGCGAAGGCGGGAGCACTCCAGCACGCGCAGGCCTGCTCCGTACAGCAGCAGCGCCATCAGGCGCGGGACGCCCTGGAGATGGCCAAGAACGACCCGCACCTCATCGCGGGTCAGGACGACCGGAAGCTGCCGGGGGCGCTTCGCGTGCACGAGGTCATGGAGCCATGGGACCTCCTGCCCGAGCACCTCGCGGTAGAGGAACAGGAGCGCGCTCAGGGCCTGATTCTGCGTGGAGGCGGCTACATTTCCCTGAACGGCGAGCGACGTGAGGAACTGTGTGAGTTCCGCAGCGCCCATCTCGGCCGGATGGCGCTTGCCGTGGAACAGGATGTACCGGCGGACCCATGCGATGTACGCCTCCTCTGTACGACGGCTGTAGTGGCGCGCGCGGACGGCGTCACGCACGCGGTCAAGGAGACGCGGCTGCCGCGGGCCAGCCGGCCCAGCGTCAGAGGTGAAAGGGCTAGTCACGTAGGCGTCCCCAAACCTCCGGGCGTTACAAACCATCGGCCCCTTGTCCCAGTAATCGGTCAGGCGGGGCGCTGTGTGTGGGGGCTCGGGCGCAGCCTGAGTCCAGGCGCAGCTGGGTGTGGGCGCAGCCGGGCTCCAGGCGCAGCCGGGTGTGGGCGCAGCCTGGCTCCAGGCGCAGCCGGGCCTTAGGCGCGGCCGGGTGTGGGGACTCCAGGCGCAGCCGGGCTTGGCAGCAGCCGAGCCCTGTCGCTGCCAGGGCCTATCGCGGCCAGGCTCAGTCACAGCCGGGGCCTTGACCGAGGCCTTTCTCCCGGTCACTGTATGTGGTGGCAACCGGAGTTCCACCACCGAGGTGCATCATGGCGCTCCCTGAGTTCCGCAATGAGCCGCACACCGATTTCACGCAGGAGCACAATCGCCGGGCGATGCTGGAAGCCCTGGACCAGGTGGGCCGTGACCTGGGCAGACAACTGCCGCTGATCATCGGCGGCGAGCGCCTGCAAGGCGACGGAACCTTCATCTCGCTGAACCCCTCGCTCAAGACGCAGATTGTGGCGGTCTGCCACAAGGCCACGCCGCAGCATGTGAGCCGGGCCGTAGAGGCCGCCGGACGGGCCTTCCAGGGCTGGTGTCGGGTGCCGGCGGAAGAGCGCGCGGCGATCCTGCTGCGCGCGGCGGACATCCTGCGCCGCCGCAAGTTCTGGGCGGCGGCCTGGCAGGTCTACGAGGTCGGCAAGAACTGGAACGAGGCCGACGCCGACGTGGCCGAGACCATCGACTTCCTCGAATACTACGCCCGCGAGGCGCTGCGCTACGCGAGGGGCCGCGAGATGACGCCGCACCCTCAGGAGTTCAGCGAGTACGTCTACATCCCGATCGGCCCGGTTGCCGTGATCCCGCCGTGGAACTTTCCCCTGGCGATTCCCACGGGCATGGCGGCCGCCGCCATCGCGGCGGGCAACACGGCGGTGCTGAAGCCGAGCAGCGACTCGCCGGCCAACGCCCACGTGCTGTACGAGATCTTCGAGTCCGCGGGCCTGCCCGAGGGCGTGCTGAACATCGTCACCGGGTCCGGCGGCGAGGTGGGCGATTCGCTGGTCCTCCAC
Source organism: Candidatus Fervidifonticultor sextus (assembly GCA_031459875.1). Lineage (GTDB taxonomy): Bacteria > Sysuimicrobiota > Sysuimicrobiia > Sysuimicrobiales > Humicultoraceae > Fervidifonticultor_A > Fervidifonticultor_A sextus. Next base: position 7,133 of record JAVKHQ010000059.1, read on the forward strand.
CCGCGGGTCCGGATGGTGGCCTTCACGGGGTCCAAGGAGGTCGGGCTGCGGATCTACGCCCAGGCCGCGCAGCACTCCCCCGGGCAGATCTGGCTCAAGCGCGTGATCGCTGAGATGGGGGGGAAGAACGCCGTCATCGTAGACGAGAGCGCCGACCTGGACGAGGCGGTGGCCGCGGCGGTGGTCTCCGGATACGGCTTCCAGGGGCAGAAGTGCTCGGCTGGATCCCGCCTGGTCGTGCACGAGCGCCGCTACCGCGACGTGCTGGAGGCCTTTGTGAGCCAGGTGCGCAATCTCACGGTGGGCCCTGCCAGGGACAACTTCCCGGTGGGCCCGGTGATCAACGCCCGTGCCCAGCAGCGGATCATGGACTACATCAGCATCGGCACCCGGGAGGGTCGCCTGGCCGCCGGCGGCGAGCCGGGCGACAGCGAGGGGTTCTTCATCCAGCCCACGGTCTTCGCCGACGTGGATCCCCAGGCGCGCATCGCCCAGGAGGAGATCTTCGGCCCGGTCGTCGCCGTGATCAAAGCCCGCGACTTCGACCACGCGCTGGCCATCGCCAACGGGACCGAGTACGGCCTGACCGGCGCGGTCTTCTCCAGGACCCCCGAGCACGTGGCGCGCGCCAGACAGGAGTTCCTCTGTGGCAACCTCTACATCAACCGGAAGTGCACCGGCGCCCTGGTGGGCGTGCACCCCTTCGGGGGCTTCCACATGAGCGGGACCGACGCCAAGGCCGGGGGGCCCGACTACCTGGGCTATTTCCTGCAGCCGAAGGTGGTGGCCATCAAACACCGGTAGCCGACGGCGTTCCCCTCGGCCCGCCTCTGGGTTATACTGTGTGCATGGACCAGCCTTCGGGGTCCGAACAGAGCCTGCAGGCTGCGGTCGCCCCGCCCCCACCGGCCCAGGAGGACCGGTTTTCCTTTGCCAAATTCGCGGCCCACCCGTTCTTCCGCGAGGTCAACGCCTGGCTGGTCGCCCACGCCGGCATCAGGCCCGGCAGCAACGTGGTGGACCTGGGGTGCGGTCCCGGGGCGGTCACCGAACTCATCCTCCAGTGGATGGGGATTCCGCCGCGCGGGCGGGTGTTCGCCATCGACCCGTCCCCCTCGGCGTTGCTGCTGGCGGCGCAGCGCATCCGCTCGGCCATCGTCCAGTTCATCCAGGGCACCGCGGAGCGCGTGGGGAGCCTGGTCCCGCCGGTGGACATCGTGGTGTTTGCCAACGCGATCCACCTGGTGGCCAACAAGGCCCAGGTCATCGGCGGCGTCAGCAAGATCCTCCGGCCGGGAGGGGTGTTCGCGTTCAACACCACGTTCTTCAACGGCGCCTATCCCGGCGACACCCCCCGGTTCTACAGACACTGGGTCCTGCGCGCGGTGCGGTGGCTGCGCGAACGCGGCCACGACGTCGCCCGGGGGGTCAAGGCGACGGCCATGCAGTGGCTCTCGCCCGAAGATTACCGCCGGCTGCTGCGCGAGTCCGGTTTCGACGAACCCGAGATGGTCTTCCAGGAGAAACAGCTCACCTGTCAGGCCTGGGAGGACATCAGTGAGTTCTCCATGTTCATCGAAGGGGCGCTGCCTGGTGTCCCTCTGGAGGTCGGCATGGAGGCGCTGAAGGTCGGCGTCCGGCAGGCGTTCGAAGATCTCCGCCTCCAGGCCGTCCCGCGAATCTGGCTGCAGGTGGTCGCTCGCCGCACGTGACGCTCGAATCCAGGGTTGCCCTCGTCACCGGCGGCTCGTCGGGACTGGGCCGGGCTACGGTCGCGGCCCTGGTCCGCGCAGGCGCCCGGGTGGCCTTCACCTACCGATCCAACGCGGCCGGCGCGCAGGCGCTGGTGGCCGACCTGGCTCCCGCGGAGATGATCGCCCTGCAGGGGGATGTCACCTCCGACGCGGATGTCGCCCGGTTCATCGCCCAGACGGTGGCGCACTTCGGCCGCCTCGACATCCTCGTGAACAACGCCGGCATCACCCGCGACACCCTGGTCCTGCGCATGCAGCCCGCGGACTGGCAGGCCGTCCTGGACGTCAACCTGACCGGTGCGGTGCGCTGCTGCCGCCACGCGCTGCCCCACCTGCTGGCCAGCAAATCCGGCCGCGTCATCAACATCGCCTCCATCGCCGGGATCGTCGGCCCCATGGGCCAGGCCAACTATGCGGCGGCCAAGGCCGGGCTGATCGGTCTGACCGAGGCGCTGGCCCGCGTCCTGGCCCCCGAGGGCGT
>JAVKHQ010000006.1:0-100311 GCA_031459875.1 Candidatus Fervidifonticultor sextus
CGACCGCGGCCGTCTGGGTCCGGAAGGCGAGCACCCCACGCGCTACCTGGTCGTGCTGGCCAACGGTGACGTCTTCCATCAGTTCGGCCCGAACGCGATGGCGCGCTACAACGCCGCCGCGGGGCGAATCGAGCGGCTGCCGCTGGTGATGTCGGGGACGGGGACCTATGAGCCGCCGTACGCGCTGGCGGCAGCGCCGGACGGACGGCGGTTCTTCGGGGTGGGAAAGGAGAGCGGACAGGTCTACCTCTACGAACCACGCGAGCGGGAAGTGGGCTTGCGGATGTTGGGCGCGGCGATCCCGGAGGGGTACGCCACCCCCGGGGTGCACTACACGATAACGGCCGCCCCCGACGGGGCGGTGTACTACACGGGCTTGCTGCCGGGAGGGGGAGGGAGAGACCTCTTCATCCTGCGCGTGTGGCCCGACCAGGGCCGGCCACAGGTGGTGGGACGGGTGGCGGCGCTTCCGCCCCCGCCGCCGGGATACACGCGCCCCGCCTCCGCCGATGCATGGGTCCAGGGCTCGACCGCCACCCCGGACGGGACCCTGATCGTCATGCAGGCCTACCCCCTCAGGCTGTTATTGTTCAGAGGGCTGGCCGCGCGCTAGGCGCCTTGTGTGTCAGGGAACCCCCGCATGATTGAGAAAATCGTCCGGCTGGGTATTGTCGGGTGTGGTGCTGCTACCGAGCAGCGCCACCTTCCCGCGTCTCGAGCCACGCGTGAGGTCACGGTCGTGGCCCTTGCCGACAAGGATCTCTCCCGGGCGCGAATGCTCGGGCGGCGCTTTGGGATCAGCCGGTGCGTGGAAGATTACCACGAGTTTCTCGACGAGGTAGACGGCGTCATCGTCGCGGTCCCCAACCACCTGCACGGTCCCATCGCCGGGGAACTCCTGGAGAGACGGATTCCCGTGCTTGTGGAAAAACCCCTGGCCCCGACGCTGGCAGAAGCGACGCAACTGGTTGCGGCCTCCAGGAGACTGGGTGTCCCGCTGCAGGTCGGGCACATGTACCGGTACAACAAGGCGACGCACTTGGTCAGCCGGCTGCTCGATGAGAGGCGACTCGGTCGGCTTCTGGGGTTCTCGCTCGTGTTCGCGACCACCTACGGATGGCCGGTGGCTTCGGGATTTGCCTGGACGAGGGCGCAGGCGGGCGGGGGCGTGCTTATTGACCTTGCCCCGCACACTCTCGACCTGCTCCTGTTGTGGCTGGGGGACGTCGTTGACGTCGAGTACAGGGACGACAACCTCGGCGGCGTCGAGGCCGAATGTCACCTTTCGCTGGCCCTCACAGGGCGGGGCGAGGTGGTCCGCGGGGAGGTCATCTTGAGCAGGCTGCGGGCCCTGGGGACCACCGCCCGCATTGTCGGGGAGCACTTCACCCTCGAATACGGCTTCACGAGCTGGCTCGGCGTCCGTCTCTGGCCCAGCGCCTGGGACGGCGAGGCGTCCTTCGCCTCGGCGGCCGACACATTTCCACGCATCTATGCAGAGCAGCTCCGAGCGTTCGCGCAGGCGATTACCGATCGAACCGAACCATTCGTCTGCGGGGAGAGCGTGCTGAAGACCATTGCGCTGGTGGACCGGTGCTACCGGGAGCGGAGGCCGCTCGGCCATCCCTGGGAAAAGCCTTTCGACGCGGAGATCCTCAAGGCAGCCCAATGACGCGCATCCTGATTACAGGTGCCACCGGGTTCATTGGGGGTCGGCTCGCCGAGGTCGCCTGCCAGCTCGGCATTCCCACCGTCGCCCTTGTCCGGACCTGGGCGCGTGCCGCGTTGCTTTCCCGCCTGCCGCTCACGATGGTACCGGGAGATATCCTGGAGCTCGACACGCTGCGGCGCGCTGTGCGAGGATGCGATGTCGTGTTCCACTGCGCGGTGGACTTTCGACGAATCGGCATGGCCCACCGACGCTCGAGCGTCCTGGGTACCCGCAATGTCCTGCAGGCAGCGGCGGAGGCGCGTGTCAAACGCGTTGTCTTTCTGAGTAGTATCGCCGTCTACGGCCGCACCCCGCCCCCGCGGATCGTCACGGAAGACGAGCCGGTACGGCACACAGGCGACAACTACGGCGACGGCAAGCTCGACGCGGAGCGCCTTGCGCTCCGCACCTTTCTCGACCGCGGCATCCCGGTCGCCGTCCTGCGCCCGACGATCGTCTACGGACCTTTCGGGGGATACTGGACTCCGGCCACGGTCGGCGCTATCAAGAACGGCAGCATGGTCCTCGTGAACGGCGGTAGCGGTGTCTGCAACTGCCTCTATGTGGACAACTTGGTGCAGGCCATGCTGCTGGCTGCGCAGCACCCCGGCGCTCCTGGCGAGGTCTTCCATGTCTCAGATGAGTCTCCAGTGCCCTGGAAGGAATTTGTAGAGGGACATGCGCGGGCGCTCGGGGACGGATTCCTGCCGCTGCCCGAGATGACCGTGGAGGAGATCGAGGCGGCCCGGGCCCGTCTGCGGCAACGCCGTCCGTCCTCCATCAAGCAGACACTGACAGTGCTGAAGGACCCCCGGATCCGCATGGCGCTCCGGTCGATTCCGGCGGTGGCCCAGGTCGAGGCATTCGGGAAGGCGATCGTCCGGAACGTTCTGCCGGTTCGGGCCCAGCACTTCCTTCGCGAAACCGTCATCGGTTGGACCCGTTCTGTCCCGGGATCGGCTTCGGGAGTCACAGACCGCCCGCTCCTCCCCCGCGGGATGGTGCAGGTCCACGCGTCCCGAACGGTTTTCAGTGTCGAGAAGGCCCGACGCGTGCTGGGCTACGCTCCCCGGGTGGACTTCCATGAGGGAATGGAGCGAACGGCCGCGTGGATCCGCTGGGCGCGGCTCTGAGAGCGTCAGCGAGCCTATCAGACCACGTTGGGACCACCATGGGCGGCTCTTCTGAACAGAAAGTTGTGGCCGTCATTCTGACGCACAACAGGCTCGAAGGGGCGATCATGCGGTGCGAGGAGGTCACCCGGCAGACGCGCCCGCCGGATGATATCGTGCTGGTGGACAACGGGAGCGCCCGGGGGATCGCAGAGCAGATCACCTCACGGTTCCCGCAGGTTAGCGTCGTCCGTCTGCCGGAGAACCTCGGCCCTGCCGGCGGCTTCGCCGTGGGGTTCTCAGAAGCGATGCGGCGCGGCTGTGATTTCGTCTGGGCCATTGACGACGATACTGTGGTGTCGGCCCGGTGCCTGGAGGCACTGCTTGCGGACGCAGAGACAGCGCCCCGCAGCGTCATCTTTCCTTCGCGCCTTCCTCACCACGAGAAGCACGGAGTGGCGTGGCGGGCCATGCTCGTCCCGGCGGATGTGGTGCGGTCGGTGGGCGTTCCCCGGGCGGACCTCTTCTGGCACCTGGAGGACACCGAGTACTTCATCCACCGGATCCGTGATGTGGCCGGATACCGCTTGATAATCTCGCCCAAGGCGGTAGTCTGGCACGGGACACACCGCCCCCGAAAGGGATTCCCGGGCTGGAAGCTCTACTACCAGACGCGCAACTCGATCTTCTATCGCTTCCGTCTTAAACGCAGTTGGTGGCGGCGGCTGCTGACGCTCCTCCGCGTTGCCGGTCGCCTCGTGGTCATCTTCGCGCGGGAGGAACGCGGGCCAGCCAAGGCATGGTTGATGGTGCGGGGGGTTGCAGACGGCCTCCGGGGGCGGATGGGCAAGACCGTCGACCCCCAGTCCGAACCCCCATCAACGCTCGCCGGTAGCAGCCCCGACACCCGCGAACGCGAAGAGGCGGAAGAGGCGTTCAGGCGTTGGGACGCCGATTCAGAAACGCGGGAGACGATGCTGCGACTCTGGATGAATGATCTGGAGCGACAGACGGGGGCATAGGGCCAAAGCGAGGGGTTCGGTATGGGCCACGTGCGCCCCAGGGTGAGCGTCATCATTCCGGCGTACAATGCCGAGCCGTTCATCCGCGCGGCAATTGAGAGCGTTCTGGCACAGACGTATCGCGCAGGGGAGATATTGGTTGTTGACGACGGTTCCACCGATGGGACGGCGGCCGCCGTTCAACCCTTTCACCCGCACGTTCGCCTGATCAATCAGGTCAATCAGGGGCCGTCGGCGGCACGCAACACAGGGATTCTGAGCAGTTCTGGAGAGTTGCTGGCGTTCCTCGACGCCGATGACATCTGGTGTCCCGAGTTCCTGCAACAGGCGGTGAGCCTGCTGGAGGCGCGGCCGGGCGTGGACGTGGTCTACACATGGGCGCAGTTTGTGGACCAGGATGGAGGCCTGCTCCCCGATCGCCTCTGCTCAAGTCTCGAAAGCCTGACGCTCCGACGGCTTCTGCTCGGCGGCGATCCGGTGCTGTTCTCCTCGGTCGTCGCCCGGCGGTCCGCGTTTGCGAGAGTCGGCCTGTTCGACCCCTCCCTGCGTCAGGCGGAGGACTGGGACATGATCCTCAGAATGGTCGCGGCGGGCATCCGGTTCGCCTCCATCCCACGGGCCCTCGTCTACCGGCGCGTGCATCCAGACAGTGTAACGGCCGATGCGGGCAGTGCGCTCCCCTGGGAGCGGTCGGCGCTGCGGAAAGCCCTTGACACGCTCCCGCTGCCATCTGATTGTCAAGGGCTTGCCCCGCAGGCTACATTCAGGATCCTCCAGAGGGCAGCGATGGCCTACTGGAGGCGCGGTGACCGCCGCACGGCCGTGGAGAGGCTTCTGGAAGGGTTTGCCGAGTGGCCGGCGGCCCTGGCGCGTCCCCAGACCTATCTGGGCCTGATCTCTAGGCTCCTGCCGTCAGGATTCAAGGACGATGGGACGGTGTTGCGCGACCTCGACAGGCTGAGGGACGAGGCCGTCCGGCTCTTGGGCGAAGTCTTCGGCAGCCCGGATCTCCCGCCTGTCGTCCGTAGCCGTGAGCGCGCCGCATGGAGTGCACTCCACGCGGCGCTGGCCCTGCTGTTCCTCAGGCGGAGGAGTTGGCGAAGCGCGCTGGCGCACGGCGCGCGGTCACTGTGGCTTCATCCGATCCCTCCGCTACAGGGGGGTGTGCTGGCCGCCCGCCGGGCTGCTGCCAAAAGCGTGGGGCTGCTGAGGGTGCCTGCGGTTCTCGACGACCGTGGGCAAGGATCACCACTTGGATGAGGCTCGCGCGGTCGGCTGGGAGCGTCCTGAGATTTCCTCAAAGTTCCTGGCGCTTCAAGATCAAGGCCGTGCCGGAGGCGCAGCGTAGGAGATTTCGAGCCCGGGCGAGATGGCAGCTCTCCCGGTCTGGCGTGATTCAAGGCCGAACAGCACGATGCCTGTGGTCAGCAGGGTGCGTTGGACTGGCACGGGCGCCCGGCCTGTGGTGAAGAACTCCACCAGGGCGTGGACGAGATAGCCGAAATGGTCGTAGGGCTCACCCGGGAGGACAATGCCACTGGTGCTGATCGACCCGTCACGGTACTGTGCGCCCAGCAGGAATTCGCTGTCATCGAAGACCCCCGGAATGAGTGCGAGCACTCCGCGAGTCCCGTCAATGTACTGGATCAGCACCACGACCGTGTCGGATCCCAGGCCCGCCGGGACGGCGGGCGCCCGGCGGCTGAGAGTTCGGGGGGACGCCAGCAGGGCGTCCACGACGCGTCCACCCCATCGCTCTCTGTCCGGAAGGGACCAAAAGCCTATACCCACTTCCCGGATCTCGCGGACCCCGGTCTCCCGGTGCGCGCGTTTCTCCAGGAAGCTCTGGAGCAGTTCGGCGGCATGAAAGGCGAACGCCCAGTAGGGCGTGTGCGCGATGACAACGCCGACTGCCACCCCCTCCACACGCAAGGGACGCGAGAGCGGAGTATGCGGCAGCACCGACCCTGCCATCAGAGACACCCGGCGGCGTGCGGCTTCCGCAACGATCGTCTGGCTGTCGGCCCAACTCGATGCGAGCATTTTGTCGATGAACACCGGCACGAAGGTACCGGTCTGGTCCATAAGACGGAATGTTTCCTGCGCGACCTGCAGCCGGCGATGAGGACTCTGACGTTGTCCGCTATCGGGGAGGTCTTCACGGGTGGCGATCAGCACTCCGTCGGCGGCGAAACGCGGGCGTGGACTGCGCGGGTCGTCAAGCAGGGCGTCGGGAATGGATGCGGCGACGCGGAATCCATATCGGCTAGCGAGCAGTTGCGTCAGATCGCGCTCATACGGGGCATCGGGAAACACACTGCCCACGGTGAGAGGCGACGTGTAGGTTGTGTTGCCCACGCGGTACCCCTCCAGGAACCGCGTGCCGATGACATCGGCGTGGGACCAACGATACCAGCTGTCGACAATGAAAGCGATCCGCCTGGGGCCGGCCGGCCCTGACGCAGCCGGAGACCACGAGCCGACGAGGGTCATGAGGATGAGCGCGCTCCCCAGTCGAACCGCCAGGCATCTTGTAAGGTGGCCCATCGGGTCAGTGCAGGACATGGCGTTGGCCGGGTACTTAAACGTTCCGGCCTCCAGGACCTGCAGGCAGTCTACTGGCCAGCTTGGGACCCGGTGCGCCACTGCCGGTCCTATGGCCACGACCGCCGTTCGGTCAGGCCCGCGTCTCAATGACCACGAATGTCGGTGTGAGAAGGCCGAGGCCGCACGATATGGTTCGCGTCACGAGGATATAGGGAAAGTAGCCAAACAGACGGGCCTCGGGGAAGAGCCGGCGCATGTCTGCGATGGTGAAGAAGTGCTTGTGGTCGGGATTCTGGGCCTTCGCCGGCGGGATCCCAAACAACCCGAGAATGCGGTAGATCCAGCACCCGCTGTTGGGCGTGGTGAGCACGAGCAGGCCTCCCGGTTTGAGCACTCGGCGAAACTCGGCGACGGCCAGGGCAGGATCCCGCAGGTGTTCCAGCACTTCGCTGCACCAGATTAGATCAAAGGTGCGATCCGCATAGGGCAGCGGCTGGTTGGCGTCAACGACTTCTGCCTGAGGATATTGCGGGTTGATGTCGATCGAACAGACCGTGTAGCCACGTTGTTTGAGGATTTCGGAGTAGTATCCGTCACGACATCCGATGTCCAGCGCGCGCATACCGGACGACGCGGCGGGCACGTGACGAAGGGCGATTCGCTTGCCGGCGGTCCGGTGCTTGAGATGAGCCTGTCCGAAGTCAATCGGGAGACGCTTGAGAAAATCCAACATGCCTGTGAGGCTTGATTCTCCGCCAGCTCCCCCCGGTCCTGTCCTGCAATCGTTGGCAGCGCTGGTGCTGGTCGCACTCTTCCTCGTTGGCGGTTCGTCGACTTCCCCCGTCTGGTTTGTGTCCCGGCAGCAGAGGCGCGCTGGAGCTTCCTGTGCCCGCGCGCTGTCTGGAGGTGTCCGATGATACGTCTCGTTGCGGTGGTCGTTCTCGTGATGATCTCCGGCTTGCTCCACGCGGCATCGGGGCAGCAGCAGGCGAAACCGACACCCGCCGAAACCGAGCCCAAAGCCAAGGCCACCCCCGCCGGCGACTTCGCCATCGGGCAGGTTGAGGCCGTTCGGCCCGGCACACCCACCACGCTCGTCTTGAGGGTCGTCGAGGCGTCAGACAGCGTCCGTCGGATCAAGGTCGAGGGCCGGCTGACGGTGGAGCTGCCGGCGTCGGTACTGCGCGGGATCCAGGGCGGTGCCGCCGCCATTCGGGTGGGTGACCATGTGCGGGTCGCCGGTATTGTCCGTGACGGCAGGCTCATCGTGACGAGCGCGATGGTCCTCAGAGGCAAGTAGGCGGCCGCTGAAGATCGCTGCAGGGAGATCCGATGCCTGCGCGCATCGTGTCGGCATCCGCGCACCTGTTGAAAGCCCCGGTGCCCGCGACGTTCTCCGCGTCCGCCGTACGCGGCCGTCACACGCACCGGACGGCCGTCCTGGTTCGGCTCGAGACGGATGCGGGGCTCACCGGATGGGGCGAGACATTTCCCGCCCTGGGGAGCCCGCCGGAGGCGATCCTGGAGACGTTGCGCACCGTCCTGGCCCCGGTCGTGCTGGGCGCCGATCCCCTGCCCGTGAGAGACCTCACCGCCCGGCTGCGGTACGCCGCCCGGGGTCTGGGTGCTGTCGCGGTGCGGGGGATCAGCGCGCTGGACATCGCCCTGTGGGACCTGCGCGGCAGGCTGCTCGGCGAGCCCGTCTGCCGCCTGCTGGGCGCGAGCCCCAACGGGCGGTTCCCCGCCGTGGCCACGGCGGTGTTCTACGCGGATGACCCCGCGGATGCGGGCCCGCGCGTCGAGGCCGCCGTCCGCTACCACGAGATGGGCTTTGGGGCGATCAAGGTCAAGGTCGGCGGGCTGTCTCCGGCGGCGGATCTGGACCATGTGGAACGCATCCGCCGCGCGCTGCCCGCCGACGTCGTGCTCTGTGCGGACGCCAACTCGGGCTACCTGCTGCGCACGGCCCTGGGGGTTGCGCGGGGTCTGGCGGCGCTGGGGACCTACTGGTTCGAGGAGCCGATTCCCATCGACGACATCGAGGGGTATCGGGCGCTGGCCGCGGCCACCGGGATGTGGACTGCCGGCGGCCAGGACCTGGCCTCGAGTCAGGCCTTCCTCCCGCTGCTGGAGGCCAGGGCGCTGCACATCGTCCAGCCCAGCGTCGCCGCCGTCGGCGGTATCAGCGAGGCGGTGGCCGCCGCCGACCAGGCGGTCCGGTTCGGGTTCCGTGCCTGTCCGACGGGGTGGGGCACGGGGCTGCTGCTGGCGGCGTCCCTGCACGTCCGGGCGGCGACAGCCTCCGCCGTCGCGCTGCCGTCTCCCGATCTCGACTGGATCGAATTCGACATCACCGACAACCCGCTGCGCGACCGCGTTCTGCGGGCACCCCTGCGGCCGGCGGGCGGACGACTTGCGGTCCCCGCGGGGCCGGGGCTTGGGGTCGAGGTGGACGAGGATGGGCTCCGCGCCGTGACGGAAGCCTCGGTGACGGTTCAAGAAGGCGCCGGCTCGTGACCTCTTCGTATCCGACCGGAGAACTCGCGCAGGCCGCTCTGCCGGGGGTCCTCGCTCCGTTCTTCAACCCGAAGACGATTGCCGTGATTGGTGCCTCCGAGACTCCCGGGCTGGCGCGGGACCTTCTGATGACCCTGGACAGCCGGGGGTTTCGAGGTGATGTGCTCCCCGTCAACCCCCGGCACCGGCAGGTGCTCGGGCGGCGCTGCTACCCCGATGTGCGGTCCCTACCAACGGTGGCGGACCTGGCCGTCGTCCTGGTGCCGGCCGAGGCGACCCCGGAGGTCGTTGCGGCCTGCGGGCAGGCGAAGGTCCCCGGTGCAGTCATCTGCTCGTCGGGGTTTGCGGAAGTCGGCGAGGACGGCCGGGGTCTCCAGGCCCGCCTTGGCCGGCAGGCGCGCGCGGCGGGGCTTGCGCTGCTCGGCCCCAACTCCATCGGGTTTCTCAATGTGCCCGCCACCATCCCTGCTATGGCGGTTCCCCCGGCCAGCATCCCTGCAGGACTTCGACCCGGTCCCGTCAGCGTGGTCTCGCAGAGCGCGGGCATCCTGATCTCGATGCTGGAATACGGGACCCAGATTGGCCTGGGGTTTGACCTCCTGGTCTCGACGGGGAACGAAGAGCAGGTGGGTGCGGCGGACTGTCTGGAGTACCTGCTCCACACCCCGACGACGCGGGTCATCGCCCTGGTCCTGGAGACCGCTCGTGATGGGCGACGCCTGCTCGACCTGGCCGTGCGGGCGCGTGCTCTGGGAAAGGCGGTGGTGGCCCTCAAGCTCGGCCGGTCGGCGCGGGGTGCTGAGGCGGCACGCTCGCACACGGCGGCGCTGGCCGGGTCGGCCGCAGTGTTCGACGCGGCCTGCCGCGACGCCGGCATCGAGGTCTTCGAGAGCATCTCGGGGCTCGTGGATGCCGCGGCGTTCCACAGCAAACGGCGGCCGGGGGTGCGTGGCGGCCTGGCGGCCATTACGATCTCGGGTGGGACGGCGGCCCTGGTGGCCGACGTGGCGGACCGCTTCGGCGTGCGTCTGGCCGACCTCGCTCCGCAGACGCAGCAGCGCCTGATGGGCCTCGTCCCCGCTGGCAGCGCTGTGGTCAACCCGCTGGATGTGACGGCCGCGGCCATCGAGGACGCCGAACTCTTCGCCCGCGTGGTCGGCGCGCTCAACGACGACCCCGACGTGGGAGCCATCGCGCTCGTCCTGCACCTGAGGAAAGGCGGGGGCAGCCCGGCCCACCAGCGCCTGATTCGGACCTTTGTCGCGCAGCACGACCGGGTTTCCAAGCAACTCGTGGTCGTCTCGACGATCCCGGAGGCGCTGTCCGGCTTCTGGCACGAAGAGGCCGCCGCCGGCCCGGTGCCCTTCCTGAACGACCTTTCCGCGCTGGCGGCGCTCCGTGGTCTGACGGCTTCCGTCGAGCCGACGGTTAAGACGCGCCGTGAGAATCCTCCGGACGTCCCCGAGGTGTCTCTGGATGCCCTCAAGACCCCCGTCACCGGCGACGGCCTGTTGGCGGAGGTCGACGCCTATCGATTGCTGGAGGCGGCGGGTATCGCCGTGGCTCCCTATCTGGTGGCGCGTTCGCGAGAGGAAGCGGTCGCCGGGGCCGACCGGCTGGGCTATCCAGTGGTGCTCAAGGTCATCGCCGGCGTCGCCCACAAGGCGGCGGCGGGGTTGGTTCGGCTGGGCCTCCGCTCGGCCGACGACGTCGCCCGCGCCTACGACGAGCTCGGCTTGGTTCCTCTGCCGTCCGCAGCAGCGCGCAGGGGCGTGCTGGTTCAGGCCATGGTCGCGCCTGGCATGGAATTCCTGGTCGGCTTCCGGGTGGACCCGCAGTTTGGTCCGGTCGTGGCGGTGGGTCTGGGGGGCGTCTGGGCCGAGGCGCTGCGCGATGTCCAGATCGCCCTGGCCCCTGTGGATCCGCGGCAGGCTCTGGCGTTGATCGGCAGGCTCCGATCGGGCCACGCCCTCCAGGAACGCGCAGTCCAGGCCAAGGTGGATCTGGACGACGTCGCAGAGGTCACCAGCCGTCTCTCGCACCTTGCCGTGCGATTGGCGTCGCGCGTTTCATCGCTGGAGATCAACCCGCTGATCGCTACCCCGCGAGGCTGCCTGGCCGTGGATGCCCTCGGGGTGGTGTCGGGGGTTCGAGATTGCCCGACCACGGTTGACGTGGCAGCCGCCAGGACCGGCGGCAGATGACCAAAGAAGGGGGGCGCCTGATGGAGGGGGTGGAGCGGGGGTCGCGGTGGTCCGAAGGGCCTCGGGTGCGTGTCAAGCCCCGGGTGATCCCACGCGCGGGGGCGGTCCGGCTGTCCACGGAGCCTCTCCGGCGCGACCTGCAGGAGCTCGAACGCCGTTTTCTTCTCCTTCAGGGTCTTTTGGCCGAGGGTCCTTTTCAGGACTTCACGGCGGAGTTCTGTGCCATCCTCGGAGAGTTGGGTGCCATCGGAAATCGACTGGCAGAGATGGCCGGCCGCAGGAACATCACCTACCTGGTCGACCGCAGGTTGGCGATTCTGCTCCAGTACTGCCTCTGGCTGGCCCGGCGGGTGAGCGCCGAGTGCCTCCTCCACCATCAGATCCGGCTGGAACAGGAACTGAAACGGCTCATCGGGCCGGAGGCCTACCAGGTCTACCTCCGCCTTGAGGACGTGGAAGACGCGGCGCGGGAGGTTGACATGCTCGACGACCGCGACATGATGCGTCGCCTGCGCGAGGGCACGCTGGCGCGGGAGATCCTCGAGCAGGTCCTCGGGAGCGAAGAACAGACCTGGCTCTTCCCCAATGGTGAGGAGGAGGACCGCCCGGCCAGCGGAGAGGACTCCGAGGGCCGATAAGGCTGGACGGCCGCGCGAGAACGAGGTATGCGAGATGTTCAACTTCCCCAAATCTTCCATCAAATTCCCGCGACCGTTCAACGAAGCCGGGAACTTGGAATTTCAGCATCGGCAGGATTCTTCCCAGGGCATCTCGTAATAAGCCATATCCCCTGGAGAGGAAGGGGTGCGCCATGAAGTACGAAACGCCTACCATCAAGGACTACGGCTCCATTGCTGAGCACACGTTTGGGGAAGCCGATCGGCCGATCGTCGGTGGGGCCGTTCCGAGGAAGTTCTCGCTGGACGTGGACCGGCGGTAGCGCACAGGGTTCGTCCTTCGGGCCTTTCCCCACAATGAATCTCTGAGGGCAGACGTCGTGCCCGCGCGAACCTCGACCGTGGCGGTCGAGGTTCTCAATATCTCTCGACGATTCGGCGATACGGTGGCCCTCCACGACGTGTCGCTTCGCCTGGGTCCAGGCGGGGTCCACGCGCTACTGGGGCCCAATGGATCTGGCAAGACCACGCTCCTGCGCATCCTCCTGGGGCTGACCGAGCCAACCTCCGGCACCGTGCGCATCATGGGTATGCCGCCCGGTCGCCGGGTTCGGAGGGCGCTCGTGGGCTTGGTGCCGGCCGGGTCGCGTACGTTCTACCACCGGCTCTCCGGCCTGGAGAACCTGGTGTTCTTCGCGCGTCTCCACGGGATGCCGTATGCGATGGCGCTGGCCCGCGCGCGCGAGGTACTGGTTCAGGTGGGCTTGCAGTCTGCCGCCCATCTCAGGGTGGGCAAGTACTCCCATGGAATGCAGTCGTGTCTTGGGCTTGCCAGGGCCTTCCTGGCCGATCCACCGGTGCTGCTGGCCGACGAGGCCACGCACGATCTAGATCCCGAGGCCGCGCGGCGCGTGCAGGGACTCGTCCGGCTGGCCGCCGAGCGCGGGACGACCGTGGTCTGGGCAACGCAGCGGGTTGACGAAATCGAGGGATTCGCTCATACCGTGATTCTCCTCGCGCAGGGGCGGGTCAGGTTCGCGGGCCCGGTGGAGCACCTGCTGGCGCACTCCGCCAGGCGGTACGTCCTGAACGTGGAGGATGGACGTTCGGCCGCCGGGGCGCTGGGCGAGGTGCTGAGCCGCGCCCTCGGGCGTCTGGGGGACGTGACGGCGCCCCCCGGGACTGCCGACGGCCACGTCACCCTCGACCTTGCCGACGGCGTGGCGCTGGGCGACGCCATTGCCGCACTGGCGGCCGCCGGGGTGAAGGTCACCTCGTGCCGGCAGGAACGCTCCGGGATGGAGGAGGCGTTCCTTCGGCTGACGGGATCTTCGATGCCATGATCGTCGAGATCGGCAAACTCGGGGCTTTCCTCCGACGGGATTTCCTCATCGCGCTGAGTTACCGGGTCGGGTTCGCCGCCGACCTGGTCAACCTGCTGGCCCAGGCGGTATTGTTCTACTACGTCAGCCTGATTGTGGACCCCGCGCGGATGCCGAGTTTCGGAGGGACACGGGCCGGCTACGTGGCGTTTGTCGCCGTAGGCATCGCGGTCAGCGCGCTCCTCCACACAGGAGTGGCTGGAATGGCGCACGCCATTCGCGGCGAGCAATTGACGGGCACGCTCGAGTCCCTGCTGGTCACGCCCACGTCCGCGTGGACGCTGCAGCTCGGTTCGGTGATTTATGATCTCTCGTATGTGCCGGTGCGGACCGCGGCGTTTCTGGCAATTGTGGCCGTAGTTTTCGGCGTAGACTTCCACCTCGATGGCATTCTCCCGGCCCTGGCCCTCCTGGTGGTCTTCCTGCCCTGCGTCTGGGGTTTGGGCGCCGCCAGCGCCGCGGCAGTGCTCACGTTTCGGCAGGTGTCGGGCATCATCGGGCTCGCCACCGCGGCGCTCAGTATAGCTTCGGGAGCCTACTTTCCACACGACCTCCTGCCCGGCTGGCTCGCCGGCACGGCCCGCGTGAACCCCGTGGCCCTTGCGCTGGGGGGTGCACGGGAGGCACTGCTGGGCGGCGGCGGGTGGTCGGCCGTCGTCCCCTACGCTCTGATGCTTGCCCCCTTCTCGGCTGTTTCCTTGATCCTGGGCGGCCTGGCGTTCCAGCTTGCGCTCCAGCGGGAGCGCCGCCTTGGCACACTGGGCTTGTATTGAGGTCGGAGGTCGGTGACCTTCTCTCCCATCCGCCCCGGCGATCGCGTCTCCCGGAACGCCAAGGTGGTGTCCCGCTGGCTGGGGGAGGAAGAGGGCGCGGTCCTGCTCCACCTGGAATCCGGGCAGTACCATGGACTTAACAGGATGGGCTGGGTGATCTGGAATCTCCTGGAAGGTCCCCGGACGTTCGGCGACCTGGTGGACGATGTGCGGAAGCAGGTGGAGGATCCGCCCGCGGAACTCGAGGCCGAAGTCGGGAGATTTCTAGATTCCCTGCACGCCCGCCACCTGGTCGAGATCGAGCCGGCCTGATCCTGTCCATCTAGATACGAATGGCCACGTCTCACGTGACGCCTCCTGTCCCTCCGAGCCAGGGCACCTGCTATGGGTTTGCTGTTCGGTCCGACCTTCGGCTCCACTACCTGCGCGGTGGAGGCGGCGACCCGCTGGAGGTCGTGGCCGGGTCAACCCCGGACGAGTCTGCAGGGGGGGCATCTGCTGTGCGAGTGGGGGACTCCTCCGGGTCAACCCGACGTCCGACTCTACCAGCACGGCTCTCGGTACCGGCTCTGGATCGACGGTGGCGGGAGTTACGAAGTCGACCCAGAGGGCGGACGGATCGTGGTCCCCGAGGATGAGGACGGGCGCCGGCGTGAACAACTGTTGTGGAGTCTCCCTTCCGCCGTCTACCTCCTCCACCGAGGCGATCTGCCGATCCACTCGGCGGCCGTTGAGATCGATGGCATCGGAGTCCTGCTGGGCGCGCCCGGCGGTCACGGGAAGACGACGCTGGCGGCGGCCTGCTACCAGGCCGGCCACCGGGTTCTTTCGGAGGACCTGACTTGCGTCCGTCTGTCGCCGGATCCGGTGATCATCCCCGGTCCTGCGATGCTGCGGCTGCGGCGGGATGTCCTTGAGTCGCTCGGCCTGTCCGATTCCTCCTCCGTGTTCTGGCATGGCAACCGGGTCAGCCTGGCCCTCGACCGTCAGAGGGGCGACTGCCGCCCCGTGCCCCTCGGGGCGATGGTCTTGCTCCGGCGGGACGCTCATGCTGTGCGCAGCGAGCGGGTCTGCGCAGTCGACGCCGTCAGAGATCTCTGGGAACTGAGCTTCTACCTGCCCTCTGATGACGGGATGGCTAGGTGTTTTGCGCAGGTCGTGGATCTCGCAAGGATCGTACCTGTCTGGAATCTCTACCGCCCCATGCGGGTTGACATCCTTCCATCCGTCGTTGCTCTGATCGAGGTGCTGGCGGCGGGGCATGGTCGCTGAACGGCGCACGCGGCTGTCGCTGATGGCGCGGGTGGGACTGGTGCTGCGCGTCTGGCGCTGGTTCGCTTTCGTGCGGCTGCGGG
This sequence comes from Candidatus Fervidifonticultor sextus, assembly GCA_031459875.1. Lineage (GTDB taxonomy): Bacteria > Sysuimicrobiota > Sysuimicrobiia > Sysuimicrobiales > Humicultoraceae > Fervidifonticultor_A > Fervidifonticultor_A sextus. Next base: position 15,241 of record JAVKHQ010000006.1, read on the forward strand.
TGGGCACTGACCCTTTGCCCCAGCTCGTCATGCAGCTCCGGCAGACCGCCCATCCGTCGCCGCGCCGGTATCCGCCGGGCACGCTCAGCCGGGCGGTGGACCGGAGCCTGCGCTTCGGCAACGTGAGATCCAGTTGTCTTACGAAGGCACTGGTGCTGTTTCGGCTCCTCAGGGAGCAGGGTGACCCGGCTGAGCTTGTTATCGGGCTGCCTGAGGATGGAGGCGCGCCAGGGGCGCACGCCTGGGTGGAACTCCACGGATGGGACGTCGGGCCGCCGCCCGGCCGGGGCGTGCATACCGCTCTGGCGCGATTTCAATGAACGACGAGGTGAGCCCGGTCTCCCGGGGCGACATCCTGATCGCCTGCCTGATCGAACCGGATGCGGAGCCTCCCCGGCCCGGGCCACCCCTCTCTGAGTTGGTTGCCGGGTGTGATCTCGCCTGGCTGCCGCACGCGGCGCACTACCACGGCATCGCCGGGTACGTGTACCGCGCTCTGAAGGAACTCCCTGGCATCGACCCCCGGACGCTGGCCTCGCTGGAGACGCTGTACCGGTTAGGACTTGGCAGGCATCTCAGGGCCATTGGTGACTTGAGCCATCTCCAGGCGGTCCTGGACCGCGCGAGCGTCCGCTGGCTCGTGGCGGATGGTCCCGTCCTGGCCGAGACGGGATATCCGCGGCCGGATCTGCGCGCGTATGACGGGGTACATCTTGTCATCCCCCGGGAAGCCCTCTCGGTGGCCCTGCTGACGCTTGAGGGCGCTGGATGCCTGATCCGTCGCCGGGGGGAGAGCCTGCGCGCTAGCAGGGTCGACCTCACTCTCCGCTACGGGACTGCTGCCTGCCTGCGCTGTCATATTGGAGACAGCGCCGATGGGGCACCGGAGCCCGATTCTCCAGGGTCAGGCATCTTCGACAGGGCTCGCCGGGTGCGGCTGGCATCCACCGTCGTGGCGACCCTGGATGCCGCCGATGCGCTCATCTTCCTTGCGGCGCGCGCCACCGAGGACAGCAGCCGCCTGGGCCTGTTGAAAGACGTCGAGCGAATCCTGGCCACCACGCCCATCTCCTGGGAGGAAGTCGTTCTCCGGTCCCGTACGTGGGGTCTTGCCGGTTCGGCCGGCGCCGCGCTGCGTCGGGCCCGGCAGGTGCTGTCGGCGCCGGTACCTCCAGATGTCATCCGGGCGTTGGCCAATGGCACCGGCCATCTCCCGAGCAAGGCGCGCCGGCCGCTAGGCCAGACTGACGGGCAGCCGATGGTCTCATCGGCGTCGATCCTGCTCCACCTCATCCACGTGGATCCGAATCCATTGCCCCAGGATCTCCAAATCGACTGGGATGGTGTGGTGAGGCTGGCGGTGCGCGAGCGCCTGGCGCCGCTGGCGTTTGTCGGTCTCGACCGGGCCCGCGCCCCGGACTTCGTCAGGTCCATGCTGGCCCAGCCTTACCGTGAGGCGGTCGCCTCGGCCGCCGACGCCTACTGGCAGGCTGTCGAAGCCCTCCGGGTGCTGAGGGCCGAGGGCATCACGCCGATCCCACTGAAGGGCGCGGCCATGGCGCAGTTCGTCTACCGGGATGTGGGGCTCCGTCCGTTCGTTGACCTGGACTTTCTGGTCCGTGCTGAGCAGATCGATGCGGTCCATCGGGCCCTGCAGGCGGCAGGATACGCCATGGTGGGGGAGCGTCCCACGGACGCGGATCTGACCTGGCGGCACGGACGGGCGTACTTCGATCCGTCCGGGCACAGGATCTCTGTGGACGTCCACTGGCGGTATCTGGGCTATCCGTGGCTGATGCCCTTCGACTTCGAGGGCGTCTTCGCCCGGGCGGCGGAGGCGTCTCTGGGGGAGGAACCGGTCCTCCTGGCCGCCCCCTGCGATATGATCGTGGCCACCAGCGCCTACTTCCTCCGCGAGCTCTGGTACGGGAAACCGAAGCTTCGCTACCTCCGCGATCTGGCCGAACTCTCTGTCCGTTCCGCGGTGGACTGGGACTGCGTGATCAACGTGGCCGCGGCCACGCCGCGCATTCGCCCCCCGCTCTACCTGACGCTGGCGGCGGCCGCCGGACTACTCGGCGCGGCGGTTCCGGAGGAGGTATTGGAGCGGCTGCGGCCCCGACGGAAGCCACGGGTCACCAGTCGCCTCGAGGCCGCCGTCTCCCGCAACATCCTGCGCATCGATTCCCCCATCCAGGCGGTGGGACAGGTGGCCCTCATGCGTTGGATCGACGAGCCATCCCTGACGGTCATGCTGCGGTGGCTCCTGGCTCTTCTCTTCGTTCCCCGGCCACTGGCCTCCAGCCAGCGGCGGTGGCTGCAGCGGATCTGGCGGCGATGACCGGGATGCCCCTACAGTCTGGCCGGGCGGATCCAGGCGGCCGTCAGTTCCATGCCTTCACGGGAGCTGATCTTCGGTTCGAAGCCGAGCAGGCGTTGGGCCTTCTCGGTGCTGCAAACGGTCGTGTCGGCGTACAGGTGTACCAGGCTTCGCGGGAGCAGGGGGCGCGGCGGCGGGCCGCCATCGTCAGGTGAATCCGAGCGGACCATGATGTCAGCCACCCTCTGCCGGAGCCGTCGCTGCGTCCCCTCGGGTAGCATCCTCGCCACTCCACGTGCCACCAGCTCCATCCTCGTCACGATCGGGACCGCCCGGATGGTCATTGCCGCGCGCCCAGTCCCCTGAAGATCAGCAGCCGCAGCGGGTACGCCTGCATGACGATCAGGGTCCCGTCTGGAGTCGCGGTCGAGCCCTGGATGATGAGCTCGCGCGTCGTCGCCCGCGAATATCCCGCTGGCGGGGGTGGCAGCGTCGCCACCCGTCCTACCACCTGCGGCAGGCCCTGGTCGGGCCACACGCGCAGGATGAAGAGGTCCCTCCCTCCCCCTCCCGGCAGCAAGCCCGTGTAATACACCGCCCCGTCTGGAGCGGCGGTCATCGTGTAGTGCACCCCGGGAGTCGTGTATCCCTCCGGTACCGCCGCGCCCAGCATCCGCAAGCCGACCTCCCGCTCGCGCGGATCGTAGAGGTAGACCTGCCCGGTCTCCTTTCCCACACCGAAGAACCGCCGTCCGTCGGCTGAGACGGCCAGCGCGTACGGCGGCTCATAGGTTCCCGTCCCCGACATCACCAGCGGCAGCCGCTCGATGCGCCCCGCGGCGGCGTTGTAGCGTGCCATCGCGTTTGGGCCGAACTGATGGAAGACGTCACCGTTGGCCAGCACGACCAGGTAGCGCGTGGGGTGCTCGCCTTCCGGACCCAGACGGCCGCGGTCGGCAAACGTCCGCGTGCGCGGATCGTAGACGATCAGGTGGCTCTCAGGGTCGCTGAGCACGTAGACGTTTCCCCGCACGCGGTCCAGCCCCACGGCGATGATGCTCATCCCCGGCGTCCCGGGCCTGGGGATGCCCAGGTCGGTCGTGGTCCGCGTGCGCGGATCGTAGACCAACAGGTGCCCGCCCGGGTACCGTTGCCAGGCGGGATCCTTGCTGCGGCCCCCCGACTTCGTCCCGAAGTAGACGCGCCCGTCCGGAGCGATGGCCGGCTTGGTGTGGACCTTCGCCTGACCGGCCGGCCCCGGCAGGCGCTCCCCGGTGGCCGCCGACATCTCGGCGAGGCTCTCGAACCGTCCCGTGCGCGGCGAGTAGGCGAGCAGGTGCCCGTAGCCGTTGTAGATTGTCGTGCCGATGTACACGGTCCCATCGGGGCCGGCCTGGATCGCCGTGTACGCGCCCCCGGTATGGTACTCTTCGGGGACGTAGACGATCGACGGGACGAGCACGCGGTCTGCCGACGCGAACGCCGTCGCCACGAACAGGATGGTAACAGCCAACCCCGCGACGCCGCGCCCTGCGACCATGATTCCCTCCTCCTTCCCCCCGACTGCCCTGCGGGAATTCTCGCCCGGCGCATCCTTTACCTGCGCCGCTGTGGGTACAGTCTAAAAAGGAACGCAGTTGTCCAATAGAGAAATGCCGGATCCACACGCCTGTTCAGAGGAGCCGCTGCATCGGCGTGCCGATCGCGGAATCCGCGTGTGGGTGACCTTCCGGACGTTTGCCGGTACACGCGGGATGGCTGGAGGCCAGGCGTGCTGCTCGAAGACCTATTGGCGGCGCTCGCGCAGGCTGCCCGGGAGACGGTAGGGGACGATATCCGCGAATCGCTCAGCGCGGCCCTCGCGACGGGCCGCTCGCTGGTCGGCGCAGACGTCGTGGCCCTCCATGTCCCCTGCGGCGCCGACGGGCTCCTCGATGTGCGTGTTCCACCCGATGCCGCCTGGCCGCCGCTGGCGCTCCTGGAGCATTGGCGCGCCGAGGTCATCGACCGGGCCCGGCCCATCATGCTGGATACCCAGGGCGACCCGCCGTGGTCCGCCCCGCGAGCCGGCATCGTCCTGCCGCTGTTCGGTCACGGCGGCACCGTTGGCGTGCTGGGGGCGTTCCGGGGTGATCGGACGTTTGCCGCCGAGGAGGTTGCAGGGCTGCTGCTGCTGGCGCAGGTGGCGCTGTCGCGGGCGGAGGCCCGCCAGGTGCGCCGCCACGTGGAGGCCGTGACCACGAGCGAGGTGCGCGACCGTCTAGCGCGGGAGATCCACGACGGCCCGCTACAGCGGCTGTCCGGGTTGATCCTTCATCTGCGGCACGCGCGGGCCGGCGACGGGGAGGCGCTGCGCGAGGCGGTGCAGTGGCTGGAAGCCGAACTCGAGGCGACCGTCCGGCAGACGCGGCAGCTGATCCACACCCTGCGGCTGGCGGACGCCGGGACCACGCTGGAGGAGCGCATCCGGGCCGCGCTCGCCCGTCTGGGGCAGACCCGGGGCCTGGCCGGGTCGCTGCAGTGGCAGATTCCGGAGGGCACTCTGCCGTCGGCCGCCGCCGATCAACTGTTCCAGGTCATCAACGAGGCCCTGGCCAACATCTACCGCCACGCCGCCGCCAAGCGGGTGGACGTCGTCGGACGGGTCTATGGCGGTGCCGTCGAGGTGACCGTGCGGGATGACGGCATCGGGTTCGATGTGGCCAAGGGCCTGCGGCATGACATCCGGCGGCTGTCCTTCGGCCTGCTCAGTATGCAGGAGCGCATCGCCGCGCTGGGGGGAACCCTGACCCTGCGGTCCCAGTCCGGGCGCGGCACCCGGGTGTTGATCCACCTTCCCCTCGGCCAGTTGCACACGGCCCAGAACGCCTGATCCCGCGATGTCGGGGAGGAATCGCGGGAAGGTGCGCCGAAATCCGTGTGCAGAGCGCAACAGTTCCTTCGGTCGCACCCTGCATCGCATCGGTGTACCTGTCGGGCTCCGTCGCGGCGTGTTGATTTTTTGTCTTGAAGCGCGGCGCCCGGCCCATGGCCCGACGGGGGCTGCCGCCTCGCATGGAGGGACGGCGTGATCAACGTCCTGCTGGTTGAGGACCAATACCTCGTCCGGTCCGGCGTTCGAGTGCTCCTCGACCGGGAGTCGGACATTTGCGTCGTGGGGGAGGCCGCCGACGGCGAGGAAGCCGTTCGGATGGCCAGCGAGTTGAAGCCGGATCTGGTGCTGATGGACATCCGCCTGCCCAAGATGGACGGGATCGAGGCCACCCGGCACATCAAGACCGCCCACAACGATGTCGAAGTGCTGGTGCTGTCGGCCTACGAAGACGACGAGAGTGTCTTCCAGGCCATCCAGGCCGGCGCCAGCGGCTACGTGTTGAAGGACATCACCCCTACCAACCTCATCCGCGCCATCCGGGCGGTGCGGTCGGGCATGTCCACGGTGCACCCCGGCATCACGCGCCGGCTGCTGGACCGCATCTCGCTCATGTCCCGGAGCCGCGCGCCAGGGGGCGCGCCGCTCCACAGCGACGGCCTGACCGACCGGGAACTCGAGATCCTGGTCGAGCTGGCCAAGGGCGCCAGCAGCCGCGAGATGGCGGCCCGGCTGTACGTCTCCGAGAGCACCGTCAAGAGTCACCTCCGGGCGATTTACCGCAAGATCGGCGCGCGGGGCCGGTCCCAGGCCGTCGCGTACGCCATCCGCAAGGGACTCGTCCGCTAACCCGCGCAGGTACTCCGTTCCACAGGCGAGAATCTCTCCTCGTTCTCGTCCCGCAAGGAGAGGCGCTATGGCGCAGGACGTGAGCCTCGTCCCGATTCCCACCGCGCTCTACCGGCGCGTGGAAGCGGCCCTCGACCGCCTCGGGCAGCCCTCCGTTGAGGCCTTCGTCGCCTTCGCCGTCAGGGCGGCGCTGGGCGCCCACGAGCCGTCCGAGCCGCTCTCGGGCGACGAAGAGGCGAGAATCGTGGAGCGGCTCAGGCGGCTGGGCTACCTTGAGTAGCAGGGGCACATGGAACAGCAGGTGAGGCAATGATCGCGCCCCACGGCGGCCGGCTGGTCAACCGCGTGCTCGAGGGGGAGGCGCGCGATGAGTGGCGCGCCCGCGCCGCCGACTTGCCGGCCGTCCCGGTCGGCCTGGAAGTCGCCTTCGACCTGGAGAACCTGGCCACCGGCGTCTTCTCCCCGCTGGAAGGATTCATGACGCGTGTGGAACTGGAGCACGTCTTGGAGCGCCGGCGCCTCCCCAGCGACCTGCCCTGGACGCTGCCGGTGGTCCTGGACGCCCCGCAGGACGCGATCGGTCGGGCCGAGCCCGGCGAGGCGGTGGCGCTGACGCACCGCGGCCGGCCCATGGCGATTCTTCACGTCTCCGACGTCTATCCCCTGGACCGCCGCGCGTTGGCCTTTGGGACCTACGGCACCCTCGACGAGCGGCATCCCGGGGTCCGGCGGGTTGCCCGCATGCACGACGTGCTGATCGGCGGCGCCGTAGACCTGATTGAGCGTGCTGACGACCCGTTCGCGTCCTACCGCCTGACGCCGGCGGAGACCCGCGTGTTGTTCCGGCTGCGCGGCTGGCGCACGGTCGTGGGCTTCCAGACGCGCAACGTCCCGCACATCGGGCACGAGTATGTCCAGAAGACGGCGCTGACGTTCGCCGACGGTCTGTTCATCAATCCGGTCATCGGACCGAAGAAGGCCGGCGACTTCAAGGACGAAGTCATCCTGGCGGCGTACGGCGCGCTGGTGGCGCACTACTTCCTGCGCGACCGGGCGGTGCTGGGGGTCTTCCGTACCGAGATGCGCTACGCGGGGCCACGCGAGGCCGTCTTCCACGCCATCGTGCGGAAGAACTTCGGCTGCACCCACTTCATCGTGGGCCGCGACCACGCGGGGGTCGGCGACTTCTACGGGCCCTACGACGCCCACGCCATTTTCGATGAGTTTCCTGATCTGGGCGTCGTGCCCCTGTTCTTCACCGCGTTCTTCTACTGTCGGCGCTGCGACGGGGTGGCCAACGAGAAGACCTGTCCCCACGGCTCAGACGACCGCATCCAGTTCAGCGGGACACGGCTGCGCCAGGCCCTGGAGGGTGGGGAGCCGGCTTCGGCCAGGCTGATCCGGCCGGAAGTGGCCGAGGTGATCGCGCGCTACCCCGAACCGCTGGTGGGCGCCGAGGACGCCGCGGGCCTCCCTTGCTGAACCACCCATGCCGACGCGGAGATTGCTGATCGCCGGGCTGGACTGCGCGGCTCCGCGACTCGTCTTCGAGGCGTTCGCCGCCGACCTGCCGACGTTCCGCACCCTGATGAGTTCGGGCACCTATGGGATCCTGCACAGTTGCGACCCGCCCATTACCGTCCCGGCCTGGACGGTCATGGCGACCGGCAAGACGCCGGGCGAACTGGGGATGTATGGCTTTCGCCACCGCCGGGGTGCCTCGTACACCGAGGGGTGGATCGTGAGTTCGCAGACCGTGCAGACGCCCACCTACGCCGACCTGCTGGGCCGCGCCGGCAGGCATGTCTGCCTGGTCGGGGTCCCGCCGGGCTACCCGCCGCGGCCGGTGAACGGCTGCGCGGTGGCCTGCTTCCTCACCCCCGGGCCGGACAGCCCGGGAACCTATCCGGCCGCGCTCCGCGACGAGCTGCGTCGGGTCGCCCCGCGCTACCGGTACGACGTGGAGTTCCGCACCGAGGACCGGGACGCGCTGCGGTCCGACCTCTTCGACATGACCGACCAGCACTTCCGGGCCGTCGAACACCTCCTGGTGACCCGGCCCTGGGACCTCTTCCAGTTCGTGGAGATCGGCGTGGACCGGCTCCACCACGCCTTCTGGAAGTTCTGGGACCGGACCCACCACAAGTACGTCCCCGGCAACCGGTACGAAGGGGTGATGCGGGAGTACTACCGGATGCTCGACCAGTGGCTGGGCCGGCTGCTCGAGCGGCTGCCGGACCGGACCGATGTCCTGGTCGTCTCCGACCACGGCGCCAAGGGCATGCGCGGGGCCTTCTGCATCAACCAGTGGTTGGTCGAGCAGGGCTACCTGACCCTGGCGCGGTGGCCTGAGGGCGTCACCTCGATCGAGAAGGCCGACGTCGACTGGTCCCGGACGGTGGCCTGGGGATGGGGGGGATATTACGCCCGGATCTTCCTCAATGTGCGGGGCCGCGAGGCCCAGGGCGTCGTGGCGCCGGCCGACTACCCGTCCGTGCGGGCCGAACTGGCCGAGCGCCTGCGGACGATCCGCGACCCGAATGGCCGGGTGATGCAGACCCGCGTCCATGCCCCTGAGGACCTGTATCCCGCCTGCGCGGGGGACGCGCCCGACCTGCTGGTCTACCTGGACGACCTCTCCTGGCGGTCGGCCGGCACCATCGGCCACCCCTCCCTCTACCTGGACGAGAACGACACGGGCCCCGACGACGCCGTGCACGCCCATGAGGGCCTCTACATCTGGCACCGGCCCGGCGCCTCCGGCGCCCGGCGTGTGGATGCGTCCATCTACGACGTGGCGCCGACGGTCCTGAGGGTGCTTGGGCTTGACGGAGAGGCTGGAGGCAGAGGACGGGGGATGGAGATCGAGTGAGGCACCAACCCTCCGCTGCGGAGCAGGGCCCCGCCGCGGAGCAGGGCCCTGCCGCAATGCAGGGCCCCGGCGCAGGGCAGGGCCTCGATGCAGGGCAGGGTGGCGGACCACGGCAGGGCCTCGGGCGTCGCCAGGGCTGTGTCGTGTGGCTGACCGGGCTGCCCGGCTCGGGCAAGACCACGATCGCCACAGCCCTGGCCGAAGACCTCCGGCGCGAGGGCGTTCCGGTCGAGGTCCTCGACGGCGACGAGATCCGCGCGCACCTCTCCCCCGAACTGGGTTTCAGCCCACCCGAACGCGAACTCCACAACCGCCGCGTGATCTTCCTGGCGAAGTTGCTCAGCCGCAACGGGATCGTGGCCATCGTGGCCCTCATCTCCCCCTACCGCGCGATCCGCGACGCCGCCCGGGCGGAACTGGGTCGCTTTGTTGAGGTCTGGGTGAAGTGCTCGGTTGAGGAATGCATGCGGCGCGACCCCAAGGGCCACTATCGGCGGGCCCTCGACGGCCAGAACCCGCAGATGACCGGTGTGCAGGCACCCTACGAGCCGCCGCCTGACCCGGAACTGATCGCCGATACCGAACAGTGGCCTGTTGAGCGCTGCGTGGCAGAGATCCGCCGCGTCCTGGTCGAGCAGGGGTATCTGAACGCCGCGACCTGAGGGGGTGCTTCCCGCCCGGTTCGCTGCCCACCCGGGTATTGACAACAGGAGAATTATTGACAATACTGTTGTTAGATCTCCTGACAGAGATAGTGGTATGAGAAGTCAGCGGGAGGCTGTCCAGGAGCAGAGTCGGATGCAGGAGCACAGGAAGGGCCGCCCGGTTTACGTGATCAGCGTGGCGGCCGAGATTACCGGGCTCCACCCCAGGACCCTGCGGATCTACGAGGAGCGGGGCCTGCTGAACCCGGTGCGCCGCAACCGGATCCGGCTCTACTCGGACGAGGACATCGAGCGGGTGCGCCTGATCCGCCAGTTGATCGAGGCGTACCGGCTCAACCTGGCCGGCGTCCGGCTGATCCTGGAGATGTACGAGCGGTTTCAGGTGTCGCGCGACGGCAACACGGCCGTGGAGTGGCTGATCGAACGCATCCTGGAGCACGGAAGGAGGGAACAGGTACGATGAGCCTGATGCGGTGGGATCCGTTCGACGAGATCATGTCGCTTCGGGAGTCCATGGACCGGCTGTTCGAGGACTTCTTCACCCGCCGGCCCAGGACCGCGGGGCCCCTGGTCTGGCAGCCCGCGGTGGAGGTCGCCGAGACCGACACGGACGTGATCGTCAAGGCGGAACTGCCGGGGATTGACCCCAAGAACGTCGAGGTCTCCGTGACCGACGACGGGCTGACCATTAAGGGGGAGGCCCGTGCCGAGCAGGAGGAGAAGAAGCGGAACTTCTACCGGCGCGAACTGCGCTACGGGATGTTCCAGCGCACGATCCCCCTGCCGACCGAGGTGAAGGGGGATGAGGCCAAGGCCACGTTCCGGCACGGCATCCTTGAGGTGAAGGTGCCCAAGGCGGAGCGGGTCCGGCCCAAGGCCATCAAGGTCGAGGTGGAGTCCTGAGCGCGGGGCAGGGAACGTCCGGCCCGCCGGCCGCCGGGACAGCCGGCCGGCGGGCCGACCATCAGGGCCTGAGAAGGGAGTATCGCCATGGGAAAGGTCGTAGGCATTGACCTGGGGACGACAAACTCGGTGATCGCCGTCGTCATCGGCGGCGAGACGCAGGTCATCCCCAACAGCGAGGGGAGTCGGCTGACCCCGTCGGTGGTGGGCTTCAGCAAGACAGGGGAGCGGCTGGTGGGCCAGATGGCCAAGCGCCAGGCCATCCTCAACCCGGAGAACACCGTCTACTCCATCAAGCGCTTCATGGGCCGCCGCTACGCCGAGGTGGAGTCTGAGCGCAAGATCGTCCCCTACAAGGTTGAGGAAGGCCAGAACGGCATGGCCATCGTCCGGATCCCCGCAGCGGGGAAGACCTTCACGCCCGAGGAGATCTCCGCGATGATCCTCCAGAAACTCAAGACCGACGCGGAGGCCTACCTGGGCGAGGCGATCACCGAGGCGGTGATCACGGTCCCGGCGTACTTCAACGACGCCCAGCGGACCGCCACCAAGAACGCCGGCGAGATCGCCGGCCTGAAGGTGTTGCGGATCATCAACGAGCCCACCGCGTCGTGCCTGGCCTACGGCCTGGACAAGAAGGGCGCCGAGACGGTGCTGGTCTTCGACCTGGGCGGCGGGACCTTCGACGTCTCGATCCTGGAGATCGGCGAAGGCGTCTTCGAGGTCAAGGCCACCTCCGGCGACACCCACCTGGGCGGCGACGACTGGGACGAGCGCATCGTCAACTGGCTGGCCGACGAGTTCCGCAAGCAGCACGGCATTGACCTGCGGCAGGACCGTCAGGCCCTGCAGCGGCTGCGCGAGGCCGCGGAGCGCGCGAAGGTCGAGCTGTCCACGGTGGTCCAGACGACCATCAACCTGCCCTTCATCACCGCAGACGCCACCGGGCCCAAACACCTGGACTACGTGCTCACACGGGCCAAGTTCGAGGAGTTGACCGCCGACCTGGTCGAGCGCTGCATCGGGCCGTTCCGCCAGGCGCTGAACGATGCCAAGATGACCGAGAAGGACCTGGACGAGGTCATCCTGGTGGGCGGGGCGACCCGCATGCCCATGATCCAGGAACTGGTGCGCCGGCTGACCGGCAAGGAGCCCAACCGCGAGGTGCACCCCGATGAGGTGGTGGCGGTGGGTGCGGCGGTCCAGGCGGGCGTGCTGGCGGGCACGGTCCGCGAGGTCGTGCTGCTGGATGTCACCCCGCTGTCCCTGGGGGTGGAGACCCTGGGCGGCGTGATGACGGTGCTGGTGCCGCGCAACACGACGATCCCCACCCGCAAGACCGAGACCTTCACGACTGCGGCCGACGGCCAGACCCAGGTGGAAGTGCACGTCCTGCAGGGCGAGCGGCCCATGGCACGCGACAACCGCACCCTGGGGCGGTTCATCCTGGACGGGATCCCGCCGGCCCCGCGCGGGGTACCGCAGATCGAGGTGACGTTCGACATTGACGCCAACGGCATCCTCAACGTGACCGCCAAGGACAAGGCCACCGGCCGCGAGCAGTCCATCAAGATCACCGGGACCTCCACCCTCTCCAAGACCGAGGTCGAGCGGATGGTCAAGGAAGCCGAGCAGTATGCGGCCGAGGACCGCAAAAAGCGCGAGGCCGCCGAGACGCGCAACCGGGGGGACTCGGTCGCCTATCAGGTCGAGAAGCTCCTCAAGGACCACGGCGACAAGATCTCGGCGGAGGAGCGCAGCAAGGTCGAGCAGGCCCTCAAGGAACTCCGGGAGGCGCTCAAGGGGGACGATCTCGACCGCATCTCTCGGGCAGCCGATGCGGTCCAGCAGGCGTCGTATCGGCTGAGCGGGGCAATGTACAAGGCCACCGCCGGCGCGCCGGCCGGGGCGGGCGCGGCCGGACCGGGGGCGGCCCCCGGGGCAGCGGCCAAGCCCGGCGACGACGTGATCGACGCCGAATACAAGCCGAGCCAGTAAGCGACGATGGACCGCGAACGCAGCACCAACGGCGACATCCAGGACGTCCCCGAGCCGCAGGCCGGCGAGGCGGCGACTGGCGAGGAGGAGACCATCGAGACGCTGCGGGCCGAGGTGGCCCGGCTGTCCGAAGAGGCGGAGCGGAACTGGCAGCAGTTCCTGCGGACCGCTGCGGACCTGGAGAACTACCGCAAGCAGGCGGCGCGGCAGCGCGACGAGGCGGTGGCCGCGACCCGCCGTGCCATGCTCGGGGTGATCCTCGCCGTGGTGGACACCCTCGAACGGGCGCTGGAGCACGCGGGGAATCTGGCCGGCGACGCAGGCGGCGGCGCGCCGGCGGCCGCCATTGTGGACGGCATCCGGCTGGCCCACCGGCAGGTGCTGGAGACGTTGAGGAGCCTGGGCGTGGAGCCCATGGAGACCGTCGGACAGGCGTTCGACCCGCGGGTACACGAGGCCGTGGAGGCGGTGCCCGCAGGGGATGGGACCGAGCCCGGCACGGTCGTCGGGGAGGTCCAGCGGGGGTACATGCTGGGCGGGGACGTGCTGCGGCCGGCGCGCGTGCGGGTGGCGCAGTAGTCCATGGAGTTCAAGGACTACTACCGGGTGCTCGGCGTGGATCGGACCGCCGACCAGAAGACGATCAGCCAGGCCTTCCGCCGGCTGGCGCGCGAGTACCACCCCGACGTCAACAAGCGCAAGGGGGCGGAGGATCGCTTCAAGGAGATCAACGAGGCCTACCAGGTACTCGGCGACCCCGCCAAACGCGCCCGGTACGACCAGATCTACGACGCGTACAAGAACGGCGGCGTCCCCTGGCAGGACCTGTTTGGCCGGGTCGCCGGCGCCCCCGGCTGGGGCAGCCCGGGCGGCGTGACCTTCCGCGTCGGGAGCGCGGACGACCTGGAGGACCTGTTCGGCCCCGGCGGGGGCGGTGGGTTCTCGGACTTCTTCCAGCAGCTCTTCGGGGGATGGGGCGAGTTCGGCCGCGCGGCGACCGCGACCCGGGCGCGGCCGCGCGTCGACGCCACGGTGGAGATCACGCTGGAGGAGGCGTTCCGCGGGACGCGGCGGTCGGTCCAGTTGCCCTCAGGGCAGCGGCTTGACGTCGAGATCCCCCGCGGGATCCGCGCCGGGCAGACCCTGCGCCTGGCCGGCGCCGCCGGCGGAGGGGACGTCTACCTGACGGTGAACGTGGCGCCCCACCGGCTCTTCGAGCGGACCGACGACGACCTGACCGTCGAGGTGCCGGTCACGGTGAGCGAGGCGGCGCTGGGCGCCGAGGTCGAGGTGCCGACCCTGGAGGACAGGGTCAGGGTGGTGATCCCGGCGGGGACGCAGTCCGGCCAGCGCCTGCGTCTTAGGGGACTGGGCATGCCGCACGCGAGGGGTGACGGCCGGGGCGATCTGTACGTCCGCGTGAGGGTCACGACACCCACGCGGCTGACCAGGCGCGAACGCGAACTGCTGGAAGAACTGCAGCGGCTGCGCCGCGAGAATCCGCGGGCCCACCTGGGGTAGGACACTGACGTCGGGGGAGCACAGCGATCATGGCGATGCGATTCGACCGGTTCACCGAGAAGGCGCAGGAAGCGCTGCTGGAAGCCCAGCGGCAGGCCGCGACCCGGGGCCACCAGGCGCCCGACCCTGAACACCTGCTGCTGGCGTTGCTCGATCAGCAGGACGGGGTGATCCCTCCCCTGCTGTCCAGGCTGCAGGTCGACCCGCGCGTCCTGCGCACGCGCCTGCTGGCCGATCTGGCTCGCCGGCCGCGGGTCGAAGGAGCTCAGGCGTCGGGGGGGATCATGCTCACCCCGCGCCTGGCCAGCGTGCTGGAGGCCGCGCAGCACGAGGCCGACCGCCTCAAGGACGAGTACATCAGCACCGAGCACCTCTTCCTGGCGTTGCTGGCCTCCCGTGACGGCGAGGCGGGAAGGCACCTGGCCGACCTCGGCGTCACGCCCGAGCGCGTCTACCGGGCGCTCGAGGAGATCCGGGGGAGCCAGCGCGTCACCGATCCCACGCCTGAGTCCAAGTACCAGGCCCTGGAAAAGTACGGCCGCGACCTCACCCGGCTGGCCGCCGCCGGCAAGCTCGACCCGGTGATCGGCCGGGACGAGGAGATCCGCCGCGTCATCCAGGTGCTCTCCCGGCGGACCAAGAACAACCCGGTGCTGATCGGCGATCCCGGCGTCGGCAAGACCGCCATTGTCGAGGGCCTGGCCCAGCGCATCGTCAAGGGCGACGTGCCCGAGGGGCTGAAGTCCAAGCGGGTCATCCAGCTGGACATGGGGGCGCTGGTGGCCGGCACCAAGTACCGCGGCGAGTTCGAGGACCGGCTCAAGGCGGTCCTGCGCGAGATCGCCGCGGCCGAAGGCCAGATCATCCTCTTCATTGACGAGTTGCACACGGTGGTGGGCGCCGGCGCGGCGGAGGGCGCCATCGATGCCGCCAACCTCCTCAAGCCCATGCTGGCGCGCGGCGAACTGCACGCCATCGGCGCGACCACGCTGGACGAGTACCGCAAGCACATTGAGAAGGACGCGGCGCTGGAACGGCGCTTCCAGCCGGTCTACGTGGGCGAGCCTTCGGTGGAGGAGACCATCAGCATCCTGCGGGGGCTGAAGGAACGCTATGAGGTGCACCACGGCGTGCGCATCGCCGATGGGGCGGTCATCGCGGCGGCGCTGCTCTCCGACCGCTACATCAGCGCCCGCTTCCTGCCCGACAAGGCCATCGACCTGATCGACGAGGCCGCCAGTCGGCTGCGGATGGAGATCGACAGCAAGCCGGCCGAACTCGACGAGGTCGACCGGCGCACCATGCAGCTGGAGATCGAACGCGAGGCTCTGCGCCGCGAGACCGACCCGGCCAGCCGCGAACGCCTCCAGCGGCTCGAGGAAGAACTGGCCTCGCTGCGCGAACAATCCGATGCGCTGCGGGCGCGGTGGGAGCAGGAGAAGGCCGCCATCACGGCCATCCGCGAGGCCAAGCAGAAGATCGAAGAAGCCCGCCGCCAGATCGAGGAGGCCGAGCGCCGCGCGGATCTGGAGGCGGCCGCGCGACTGCGCTACGGGGTGGTTCCCGACCTGGAGCGGCAGCTGAAGACGCACGAGGAGCGGCTTCGGACCATTCAGGCCAACGGCCGGCTGCTCAACGAGGAGGTCACCGCCGACGAGATCGCCGAGGTGGTGGCCCGCTGGACCGGCATCCCGGTGCAGCGCCTGCTGGAAGGCGAGATGGCCAAGCTGCTGCGCCTGGAGGAGCGGCTGCACGAGCGCGTAGTCGGCCAGGACGAAGCTGTCACCGCGGTGGCCGACGCCATCCGGCGGGCCCGCGCCGGCCTGAAGGACCCTCGCCGGCCGATCGGGTCGTTCCTGTTCCTGGGCCCCACCGGCGTCGGCAAGACCGAACTCGCCCGCGCGCTCGCCCAGCAGCTCTTCGATGACGAAGAGGCCATGGTGCGCCTGGACATGTCCGAGTACCAGGAGCGTCACACCACGAGCCGCCTGATCGGCGCCCCGCCCGGCTACGTGGGGTTCGAGGAAGGTGGCCAGCTCACCGAGGCGGTCCGGCGCCGGCCGTACCGGGTCGTCCTCTTCGATGAGATCGAGAAGGCCCACACCGACGTCTTCAACCTGCTGCTCCAGATCATGGAGGACGGCCGGCTCACCGACGGCCACGGGCGCACCGTGGACTTCAAGAACACGGTCATCATCATGACCAGCAACCTGGGCAGCCGGCACCTGCAGGGCCTGGACCCCAAGGACCTCTCGGCCTTCGAGATGGCCCGCGTCCTGGTGCTGGGCGAACTGCGCAAGGCCCTTCGGCCCGAGTTCCTCAACCGCATCGACGAGATCATCGTGTTCCGGCCGCTCACGGAAGAGCAGCTGGTCGAGATCGTAGGGCTGCAGGTCCGCCAGCTCGCATCGCGCATGGCGGCTCAGGGCATCGGGCTCGAGGTCACCGACGCCGCCCGGCGGTATCTGGCCAGGGAGGGCTACAACCCCGACTTCGGGGCCCGGCCGCTGCGGCGCCTGATCCAGAAGGACGTGGAAAACGTCGTGGCGCGCAAGATCCTGGCCGGCGAGGTGCGGGCGGGCGAGACGGTGGTGGTGGACCACCACCGCGACGGGCTGGTGTTCGTGACGAAGACGGCGGCGGAGGTCCCGTCCTAGCCGATCGCGGCGCACCGGGCGGTTGGGAACGCGTACGCTCGGGCGATCCGGCTTCTGCTCTTTCCCAACGTGGATTCCTCGTCAGCGACCCAGTGGTGGTGCGCGTTGCCGAGGCGCGGCACGGTGAGCGCCCGCTGCGGTCTCACGCTATAATGAGGCCGCACGGGCGGCTGGACGGGAGGTGGGTTGAGATCCTCGAGGTCATCGTGTTCACGAGCGGCGGGGTGCTGCTGGCGCTGGAGATCATCGCTAGCCGCGTGCTGGCCCCCTACTTCGGCAACTCTATCTACGTCTGGGGCAGCCTGATCGGCGTCTTCCTGACAGCGCTGTCCATCGGGTACGCGGTGGGCGGGCGGCTGGCCGACCGGTTCCCCTCCCCGGGGCTGTTCGCCGGGATCGTCTTTGCGGGCGGACTGCTCACCGTGCCGATCCCGCTGCTGGCCACGCCGGTGCTGGATGCCATCGCGCGGGCCGATTTCGGCCCGCAGCTCAACCCGCTGCTGGGGGCCGTGGCGCTGTTCGTCGTCCCCAGCATCGTCATGGGGATGGTCTCCCCGTTTGCCGTCCGCCTTCGGGCCCGCGCGGTGGGGACCATGGGGCAGACCGCCGGCAACCTGTACGCCATCAGCACGGTGGGGTCCATCGTCGGGACGCTGGCGGCCTCGTTTGTCCTCATCAACCTCATGGGCGTGCGGGCCATCATCACGCTGGCGGGGTTCGTGCTCATGGTCATGGCGGTGCTGGGGTGGGTGGCCTCCCGCCGCCTCGCCGCCGCCGCGGTCGGGGCGTGCCTGGCGGTGCTGCTCGCTGCGGGCGTGACGAGGGCCCAGCCGGCGGAGTCCCCGACGCTCGTCTACGCCCGCGACACGGTCTACCACCGCATCACCGTGTCCGATGAGGGCGCGGTCCGCTACCTCAAACTGGACAACTACTGGCAGAGCGCGCTGGACCTCCAGCAGCCGCGGCGCACGGTCTTCGCGTACGCCGACTACATGCACCTGCCCCTGCTCTTTGTCCCCCGGCCAATGCACGCGCTGTTGGTGGGGTTGGGCGGCGGCACGGTCCCGGCCCGCTACGTGGCGGACTACCCCACCGTGACCATGGACGTGGCGGAGATCGACCCCGAGGTCGTCGTCGTCGCCGGGCAGTTCTTCGGGATCAGGCAGGACGACCGGTTGCGGATTGCGGCCCGCGACGGCCGCCTGCATCTGCGGATGGCCGAGCGCGCCTTCGACATCATCCTGACCGACGCGTACCTGATCGACACGATCCCCTTTCACCTGGCCACCCGGGAGTTCTTCGCGCTGGTCCGGGCGAAACTCGCGCCGGGAGGGGTGCTGGCGTCCAACATCATCGGCGCGCTCGACGGACCGGACAGCCGGCTGTTCCGGGCGATCTACAGGACCATCCGCGAGGTCTTCCCCACCGTCTACGTCTTCCCCGTGGACTTCGGCCAGTACGGCTCGCCGACGTCTTTGCGCAACATCATCGTGGTCGCCACCGACGCTCCGGCGCTGTCTGCCCAGGAGATCACGGCCCGGGCGCAGGCGCTGCTGCGCGCGCGGGTGGTGACGGTGGATCGCTTCGCGTCCGCCGCCGCCGACCTGTACCGGCGGCCGATCAGAACCGACGACGTGCCCATCCTCACCGACGACTTTGCCCCGGTGGATGCCCTGATCCCGACTCGGTGACCTGTCAGTTGGGCACAACCATCAGTGAGCGACAGACCCTGGTGGCCGGACAGGAGGCTTTGGCACCATGCCGGTGCTGAAGATCGTCCTGGGGGATGTCGTCCGCATGCGCAAGACCCATCCCTGCGGGAACGACCAGTGGGAGGTCGTGCGCCTGGGCGCCGACATCGGGATCCGGTGCCTGAAGTGCGGTCGTCGCGTGCTGATGCCCCGCGCGAAGTTCGAACGGAGGATCCGGAGGTTCATCCGCCGCGGTCCCGACGCCGGGGATGCCGTGCCGGAAGCTCCCGCGCCTGACTCCACCGCGTGAGGGCCCCGGGCAGCGAGCAGGGGGAGCGTGTGAGGCGTCGGTTCTGGGAGCGGTTGGCGCGGGATCCAGCCGTCTCCCAGTGGGCAACCATCGCCATCTCCTCGGGCCTGCTGGTGACCGCGCTGACGGTCTCGGCCTGGCCGCCCTTCCTCCTCGCCGGTCTCCTCTGTCTGGCCGCGACCGTCGCCGCCGCGGTGTCCCTGCCGCAGGCCCCGGCGGGGGATCACACCGTCCTTTCGGCCGTGGTCGGCGCCGGCCTCAGTGTCGCCGGGGCGCCGGCGACAGCCCTCGCTGCGGCCACCGGCGCACTGGTGGGCGGATTCCTGCACCGCCGGCCGGCTGCGCGGGTGGGACAGCGGGCCGGGCACTACGTGCTCGCGGCGCTGGCGGCGGGGATCGCCGGGCAGGCCGCGACACCCGGCCCGGCACCCTGGT
Source organism: Candidatus Fervidifonticultor sextus (assembly GCA_031459875.1). Classification (GTDB taxonomy): domain Bacteria; phylum Sysuimicrobiota; class Sysuimicrobiia; order Sysuimicrobiales; family Humicultoraceae; genus Fervidifonticultor_A; species Fervidifonticultor_A sextus. The sequence goes on from JAVKHQ010000006.1 coordinate 34,334, forward strand.
ACGCCCCGCTCCTCGGCGGTGCGTTTGACGCGCCTCACGGTCTGGCGCTGCTTGCCGCCGCCGTGGTCTACGTGGCGGCCATGGAACTGCTGTCGGGCTGGCGAGCGATTTTGGGCCTGCGCGCTCCGTTTCTGGGCGGGGTCGGCGCGGCGATTGCGTTCGACACGACGACCACGGTCGTCCTGTTCGGCATCGGGGCGCTGGTCGGGCTGGTCGCCACGTCCGGGCTCCCCTCCGTCGCGCTGTTCGCTCTGGTTCCCATGGGAGCGATCGAGTGGGCTGCCCTGGTCTACGTGCGGCACCGGGCCGTGGCCGCCGAGGCGGAAACCCTGCAGGCGGCCGCGGCCGAACTGAGCCGGAGCGCGTCAGAGGTCGAGGTCCTCCAGGTCGTGGCTGCGGCCATAGACCGGCATGTGCCGGCGGACCTCTTCGTCGTCTGCCTCAGGCTGCCCGGCGACAGGGAGCCGCGGGTGGTTCACTACCGCGGCCCTGGTGGGGAGGAGGTCATCCGGCAGGTCGGGCTCGAACACCTTGTGGCCCAGGCGGTGCGCGCCGGACGACCCATCCGGATCGATGACTACGACCGCCACCCTCAGCGCACCCCGCGCCTGGACGTCCTCTTCGGCCGGGGGGCGATCCGGTCGGTGCTGATCGTCCCCCTCCTCGCCGGCACGGAGGTCTCGGGCGCGGTGCTGCTGGCGCGTGGCTCCCCGGCACCCTTCTCCGCCCGAAGCGAGCGGTTTGCAACCACGATCGCCGACCAGGCCGGTATGGCGCTGCGCACGGTGTACCTGGCGGAGCACGCCCGGCGCCAGACGGACCGTCTGACCGCCCTCCAGCACGCCGGTCTGCTGGCCGGCGTCGGTCTGGATCCCGCCGAGGTGTGCCAGACCCTCGTCGAGCGGGTGGTTGAGGTCACGGCCGCCCGGTATGGGTACCTGGCGCTGCTCGATTCCCACAGCCGCGACCTGAGCGTGGAGGCCGCCTCTGGAGTCGATCGCGAGGCTTTCGCACACCTGCGGGCCCGCCTCGACGGCGAGGTCACCGCGCTGCACGAGGCCGTCCGGGCGCTGCGGCAGCGGCGCACGATCGTCTGTGACGAGGCCCAGATCGGGGCCAGTCCCTGCCCCGTGATCCGCGCGCTGCGGGACGCCCGAGGTGCACTGGCGACGCCGCTGGTCCGCCAGGGCCGACCGGTGGGCGCCGTGGTCGTGGTCCGGACCGACCCGCGGCCGTTTGGTGACGCCGATGCGACGGTCCTGGAGGCCATGGCCGCGCAGGGGATCATGCTGCTCGAGCGCGCGCGGACGCAGGTGGCCCTCGAGGCCCGGCTGCGCCACCTCGAGGCGGCGGTGGCCCTCTCCCGACGGCTGGGGACCGCCACCGACCTGCGCACCGCCTTCACCCTGATCGCCGACGGTGTCCGCACCATCCTGGGCATTGACCGCTGCCTGCTGCTGGTCTGGGAGGGTCGGGACGGCGCACCGGAGATCCTGACGGCGGGGCTCTCCGACGAGTTCGCGGCGGCGGTCCGGGTGCAGTTTCCGACTGTCGGCCGCTACCTGGTGCAGGCCGCTCACCCCATCGTCGTCCACAGTTTCGCGACCGATCTCAGGATGGCACCGCTGCGCGAGGCGGTGGTGAGGGAGCGGCTGCGGTCGGGGATCCTCTTCCCGATGCGGTCTCAGGGCGAGTCCGTGGGAGCCCTCCTCCTGCTGGATCCTGATGTCGGGGAGCGAACCGACGAGGATCTGCGCCTGGCCGGGGCCTTCGTCGACCAGGCCGCGCTGACGGTGAGGACTGTGGTCCTGCAGGCGCGCGCCGACCGCCGCCGACAGGAACTGGCCCTGCTCCAGCACATCGTCGGTGTGGCGGGCGGTTCCCTGGAACTCGCGGCGGTCTACCGGACCACGGCGGCGGAACTGGCCGAAGCGTTTGGAATCCCCCGGGTCTGCATCTACCGCCTGGAGGGAACCTGGCTGCGTCTGGCCGCACAGGTGGGGGCCCCGGACGCGCCCAGGGAACTCCCCGAGACCGCGGGGATCATGGGCCGCGCGGCCCGCGCGGCCCGGCCCGAGTTCGTGCCCAACGTCCGCGACGACCCCGACTACATCGCCAGCAGCTTCGACGTGACCTCGGCGGCCGCCGTGCCCATCCTGTATGAGGGCACGGCTACTGCCGTGCTCAAGGTCGAAGGGACCGCCTCCCGTCCCATCACCCCGCAGATCGTGGAATTCCTGGGTGAACTCGCCCCGCAGTTGGGGGGCATTGTGCGCAACGCGATGTTCTACGAAGAACAGCGTCGGGGCCACGACGAGTTGCAGGTCCTCTACGAGGCGGCCAGGGCCACCAGCGGGACCCTGGACCTCCACACCGTGCTGGACAGCCTCATCGCGGTCACCTGCCGCGCGTTCGGATACGAGACCGGGACCGTGTGCTTGATCGACCCCGACAGCGGCGACCTCGTGGTGGAGGCGGTCTACGGCTATCCGGAGCCCGTCACGGGCAGGCGCCTGCCGGCCGGCGTCGGGATCGTCGGCTGGGTGGCGCGGATGGGGACGCCCCTGGTCGTGGACGACGTTCTCAGCGACGCCCGCTACGTCAGGCGGGACGAGCGGACCCGTTCGGAACTTGCCGTGCCGCTCATCGCCGAGGGCAAAGTGCTCGGGGTCATCAACGTGGAGAGCACCCGCCTGGCCGCCTTCGGCCAGCGCGACCTGCGGCTGCTGACCACGCTGGCCTCGTATGCGGTCATGGCCATCCAGAACGCGCGGCTGTACGAACAGGCCAGCCGTCTGGCGATTACCGACGGGCTGACCGAACTGTACAACCACCGGTACCTCCACGATACGCTGGAGCGCATCGTGGAGCGCGCGCGCCGCGAGGGCCAGCCCATCGGGCTGATCATGCTGGAGATCGACCACTTCAAGCGGTACAACGACACCTACGGCCACCGCAGCGGAGACGAGGCGCTGCGCACCGTGGCGGCCCTGCTGCGGCGCGGCAGCCGCCCGTCGGACATCGTGGCGCGGTACGGCGGCGACGAGTTCATGGTGATCCTCCCCGGAGCCGGGAAAGCCGCGGTGCAGGAAACCGCGGAACGCCTGCGCCGCGCCGTGGAGGCCTACCCGTTGGTCCTCGCCAACGGGACGATCACCACCGTGACCCTCAGCGTGGGGGTGGCGGCCTATCCCCAGGACGGCCAGACCGTCGACGCCCTGGTGGAGGCGGTCGACCGCGCCCAGTACCTCGCCAAGCGCTCGGGAGGGAACAAGGTCCACGTCGCCCACGCGCCGTAGGGAGGCGGTGGGATGAGTCTCGCCCTGGGCCTGGTCGGCCTGCCCAACGCCGGGAAGTCCACGCTCTTCAACGCGCTGACCCGCGCCGGAGCCGCCGTGGCGTCGTATCCGTTCACGACCATCGACCCCAACCTCGGGCAGGTGGCCGTGCCCGACGGGCGCCTCGACGCCCTGGCCCGGACGCTTGAGCCCTCCCGCGTCGTCCCCGCCACGATCACGTTCATCGACATCGCCGGGCTGGTCCGCGGCGCGTCGAAGGGCGAGGGGTTGGGCAACCGGTTCCTGGCCCACATCCGCGAGGTGGACGCCGTCGTGCACGTCGTCCGCTGCTTTGCCAGCGCCGAGGTGGCGCTGGTTGAGGGCGACCTCAATCCCGTGCGCGATGCCGAGATCGTGGAGACCGAACTGGCGCTGGCCGACCTGGAGACCGTCGAGCGCGCCCGCGCCGCGGCGGCGGGTCGGGCCAAGGGCGGTGATCCGCACGCCCGCGAGCAGGCCGCCGCACTCCAGCGCGTGGCGGACGGCCTAGCCCAGGGCATTCCACTCCGCCGGCAGACGGTGCCCGAGGCCGCCCGCGATCTCGTCCGCAGCCTGCGGCTGTTGACCGCGAAGCCGGTGGTCTACGTGGCCAACATCGACGAGCGCGATCTGCCCGATGGCGGTCCGCTGGCTGCGGGCCTGCGGGCCCTGGCCGACCGGCAGGGCGCCGGGTTCGTGGCGCTGGACGCACGCCTGGAGGTCGAACTCGGCGACCTGCCGCCCGAGGAGGCGCGGGAGTATCTGGCCGCGGTCGGCCTGCGGGAGCCGGTCCTGCCGCGTCTGATCCGCATGAGCTTCCAGGTCCTCGGCCTGGTGAGTTTCTTCACCGTGCTCTCGGACGAGGTGCGCGCCTGGCCGGTCCGTCGCGGTACCCCGGCGTTCGAGGCGGCCGGAAAGATCCACACCGACATGCAGCGGGGGTTCATCCGCGCCGAGGTGATCCCGTGGGATGTCCTGGTGTCCTACGGGAGCCTGCAGGTGGCCCGGGATCACGGCGCGGTCCGCACGGAGGGCCGGGACTATCCGGTGGCCGACGGGGACGTGATTACCTTCCGGTTTGCGGCGTAGCGCCCTCCTACCCGGCTTCTGCGCGTCGCGTCCTGTGGGCGTCACCCCCGCACTTGTGCCACCCCCCGACCGATGATACAATTGGCGTCGCTTGCAGAGCGCGCGGATGTGGCCGCGCGTTCCTCCTGCCCTCCACCGGTGCCTGCCGGGCTGGAGGGCCGCGGGCGGTACGCCCCCCAGGTTGCGGGGTCTGGCCTGGGAGTCCACAGGAGGAGGGACCGCATTGCGGAGCTACGATCTGGTCTATATTGTCCGGCCCGACCTCGATGCCGAGGCGACCGGCGCGGTCGTCGAGCGGGTCACCCAGCGCCTGGTCGACCTGGGAGCCGTCATCGAGCACACGGAGGCCAGGGGCAAGCAGCGGATGGCCTATCAGATTCAGCGGTACCGGGAGGGGTATTACGTGTTCACCCGGTTTTCGGTATCGGGTGACCGCATCCCGGCGATCCGTCACGCCTTGAAGGTCATCGAAGATGTGCTGCGTGCCTCGATCACCGTCGCCGTCGGGCCCATCGCGCCCCCGAAGCCGGCCCATCCCGCTCCGGCTGCCGCCGCGGCCGAACCCAGCACCCCGCCGGCCATCCATCCGTCCCGGCCCGCTCCAGCACAGGCCGAGACGTCACAGGCGTAGCACCGCCCAGGGGAGGGAGTCTTGTGTACAACCGGATCATCCTGATCGGCCGGCTCACCCGCGACCCGGAGCTGCGGTACGTGCCCAGCGGACAGCCCGTGGCCTCGTTCACCCTCGCGGTGGACCGTCCGTTCACCAACCAGCAGGGCGAGCGGGACACCGATTTCATCGATGTAGTGGCCTGGCGGAAACTGGCCGAGCAGGTCAGCCAGCACCTGGTCAAAGGCCGGCTGGTGGCCGTTGAGGGCCGCCTGCAGATCCGCTCGTACGAGACCCAGGACGGCCAGAAGCGCAAGGTGGCCGAGGTGGTGGCCGACGGCGTCCGGTTCCTCGACCGGAAGGCCGCCGGAGTCCCCGCCGCAGCCGCCCAGAACGAGGAGTTTGCAGAAGAGGCCGAGCAGGACGTCCCATTCTAGGAGGACCGCATGGTCGAGACCACCAAGAAGCAGTGGCGCGGGCGCCGGCCCAAGCGGAAGAACTGCATCTTCTGTGTCGAGAAGGCCGAAGCGATCGATTTCAAGGACGCACTGCGCATCCGGCGCTTCGTGACGGACCGCGGGAAGATCCTCCCGCGGCGTGTGTCGGGCACCTGTGCCAGGCACCAGCGCATGCTGGCGGTGGCCATCAAGCGCGCCCGGGAACTGGCCCTGCTCCCGTACACCGGGGAATAGGTGGCCCCTCCGGCCGTCGCCCCGCCCCCGCGCCAGACGCGGACGCACGGCCTCACCGAGGGCGCCGTCCTGGCGGCCCTCGTGGCGTTGCTGGCCATCGCGACACGCTACATCCCGGTCGTGGGGATGGCCACCGTCTGGCTCTGCCCGCTGCCGCTGGCGGTGCTGGTCATCCGGCACGGCCTGCGGATTGCGGCCCTCGCCGGCATCGTCGCCACGCTGGTCGGGGTCCTCCTGGCCGGGCCCGTGGTGGGCTTTGCCATCCTGATCTCCTTTGCGCCCATGGGCCTGGTGATCGGCGTCGGCGCGCAGCGGCACTGGCCGGCAGCGCGGGTGGTCCTGCTCGGCACGGTGGCGTCGGCGCTGTCCACGGCCGCCAGTTTCCTGGGGCTGATGGGCGGCGGAGCCACGTCCCTGGCGGCCATGGCGGCGGAGATGACCGAGACCATGGAGCGCAGCACGGCGATGATGACCGATCTGTACGTCCGGTGGGGATTGCCGAAGGCGCAGGCCGACGCCATCGCGGCGCAGTTCCGGGAGTTCGGTCGGCTGCTCCCCTCCCTCCTGCCCGCGATCCTGACGACGAGCGCGGCGACGGCCGCCTGGCTCAACTACGAGGTCGCCCGTCGCGTGCTTCACCGGTTCGGCTACCATCTGGCCGCCCTGCCGCCCATGGGAGCCTGGCGGCTGCCCTCCTGGGCCGTCTGGGCGCTGCCGCTGGGCTATCTCCTCTCCGCCGCCGGCGCGCAGGCGCGGCTGCCTGAGCTGGAGCGTGCCGGGGCCGGTGTGGTCCTGACCCTGATGCTGGCGTTCATGCTCCAGGGCATGCTGGCCGCCTGGGTGATCCTGGGCAACCTCGACCTCACGAAAGTCGAGCGGACGATTGCCCTGGTCGTGGCCGTTTCCCTGTCCACGGCGATCCCGCTGATCAACATCGCTGCGTTCCTCCTGGGCGTGGTGGACTCCGCCCTGAAGATCCGTGAGCGCTGGGGGCTGCCGCGCGGGCCGAGGCAGATGAGGCCGTGAAGGTCATTCTCCTTAAGGACGTTCCCGGGACCGGTCGGGCCGGCGCCATCTGCGAGGTCAAGGAAGGACACGCGCGCAACTACCTGATCCCCCGTGGGCTGGCGGTCCCCGCGAGTGACGGTGCCGTCCGCGCCCTGCAGGCGCAGCAGGACGCCGTGCAGCGACGGGCCGAGCGACAGCGCGCCCGGACCCAGGAACTGCAGCAGCGCCTGCAGGGCCTGGTCCTGGAGATCCGCAGCCGCGCCGGCCAGGGCGGCAGGCTGTTCGGCGCCGTCACGGCCCAGCAGATCGCCGATGCACTGGTCAGCAAGGGATTCGCCATTTCCCGCAAGCAGGTGGAGCTGGAGAACCCGATCCGCGTCGAGGGCTTCTACCGGGTACCCGTCCGCATCGCCCCGGGGGTCGTGGTTGAGGTGGATCTGAACGTGACAGGCATTCGCTAGCAGGCCCTCCACAGGTTCTGCCGGGGATTGTCCACAGATCCAGACCCCACGGGCGCACAGAGAGCGTTCTCCTTACCCACAGTTCATCCCAAAGGAATCGCACAGGGGGCCGCCCAAGAGAGGAGAGGCTCCGCGGGAGCCGCGCTATCGTCTGCAGGGGTACTTTTTGCGGGCTTGACATACCGTACATTTGTTCGATAGCATGGGGTGCGAGAGGTCGAACAGGAGTTCGCCATGAGTCTGGGTCTCCCGGTGGAGCGCGTCCCGCCTCAGAACCTCGAGGCCGAGCAGAGTGTGCTCGGGTCCATGCTCTTGGAGCGGGATGCTATCGCCCGGGTCGTGGAGATGGTGCGGCCCGAGGACTTCTACCGGGAGGCCCACCGGAAGATCTACGAGGCCATCATCGAGCTGTTCGAGCGCGGCGAGCCCGCGGACCTGATCAGCGTCACCGACCGCCTCCGCGCCAGGGGCGTGCTCGACGACGTCGGCGGCGCGGCCTACGTCACCTCGTTGCTCCATGCCGTCCCGACCGCGGCGAACGTGGAGTACCACGCCCGCCTGGTCGTGCAGAAAGCCATGCTGCGGCAGATGATCGCCGCCGGCACGCAGATCGTGGCCATGGGCTTCCGGGAGGACCACGATGTCGAGGTCCTGGTTGACGAGGCCGAGAAGCTGGTCTTCTCCATCGCCAGCCGACGAATGGGCCAGGAGTTCGTCCCGCTGCCCGAGATCTTGCGCGAGAGTTTCGAGCGGATCGACCGGCGCTACCGCGACAAGGGGACCATCACTGGCGTCCCCACGGGCTTCGCTGAGCTGGACAAGCTTACCTCGGGACTCCAGCCGGCCGACCTGATCATCGTGGCCGCGCGGCCGTCCATGGGCAAGTGCCTCAAATTCGACGCTGAGGTCGCCGATGCCGCGACCGGCGAGATCCGCACGATCCAGGAGATGGTCGCCGCCGGACGCGCCACACTGCTCTCGCTCGGCGCCGACCACCGGTTCCGGCCGACCTCCCCTGCCCGGTTCATCGACGACGGCATCAAGCCGGTCTTCCGGGTGCGGACCGGCGGCGGTCGCGAGGTCGAGACCACGCTCACCCATCCGTTCCTGACCCCGTCGGGATGGCAGCCGCTGGCGGCCCTGGAGCCGGGGACCCTCATCGCCGTGCCCCGCCGGCTGCCGGTGTTCGGTCGCACCGATCTGCCCGACCACGAGGTCAAGCTCCTGGCCTACCTGTGCAGCGGCCGGCTCCCGGCGTCCCCGCAGATCGCCGAGGACTTCGCCGATGCCGCCTCCGCCGCCGAGGCCATCCTGGCCGCCTCACGCGGCCGCCCGGCGGCGCGGTCGGGGATCGGGGGCGGCGCGGAAGGAGGCGCCGCGGTGGCCGACCTGCTCTGGCGCTATCCCGTGCTCGCCGACCCTCCCTCGGCCCGCGCGATTCCCCCGGTGGTCTTCACGCTGCGCCGCGAGAAACTGGCGCTGTTCCTCAACCGGTTGCTGGGCAGCCTGGCCGAGGTGGGCGAGTACGCCGAGGGCTACCGGGCGCAGGTGACGCTGCCCTCGCGGCGGATGGCGCGTGGGCTCCAGCACCTGCTGCTGCGCTTCGGCGTCCCTGCGTCCGTCGAAGGCACGACCCTGACGCTGGGCGTCTCCGCCACCCTGGCGCTGGTCCGGGAGGTCGGCATCTTCGGCAGGGAGCGGCTGCGGCGGTGGGCCCGCAACGCGCAGCGGTCGCTGCTTGACGACATCGACGTGATGTGGGAAGAGGTAGTCGCGATTGAGCCCATCGGCGCGTTCCAGGTCTACGACCTGACCGTGCCCGAAACCCACAACTTCGTCGCCAACGACATCTGCGTCCACAACACCACCTTCGCCCTCAACATCGCCCAGCACGCCGCCGTCGAGCACAAGATCCCCGTGGCCATCTTCAGCCTGGAGACCAACAAGGAGCAACTGGTCCAGCGGATGCTGTGCAGCGAGGCGCAGGTGGATTCCTCGCGCCTGCGCAGCGGCTACCTCACCGACGCCGACTGGCCGCGGCTGGCCGCGGCGATGGGGCGGCTCTCCGAGGCGCCGATCTTCATCGACGACTCGGCCAACATCACGGCCATCGAGATGCGCGCCAAGTCCCGCAAGCTCAAGGCCGAGCACGGCCTGGGGCTGATCATCATCGACTACCTGCAGATGATCCAGTCCTACAAGCGGGCCGAGAACCGCACCCAGGAGGTCTCGGAGATTGCCCGGGCGATCAAGTCACTGGCCAAGGAGCTGGACATCCCGGTGCTGGCCGTCTCGCAGCTGTCCAGGGTGGTCGAGGTCACCGGCAGCCGCCGGCCGCAGCTATCACATTTGAGGGAGAGCGGCGAGCTCGAGCAAGTCGCCGACCTGGTCCTCTTCATCTACCGCGAGGAGTACTACGACCCCGGGAAGGCCAGATCCGAAGGGAAGGAACACATCGCCGAGATCCGGGTCGCCAAGCACCGCAACGGCCCGGTGGCCGATCTCGAAATGTTCTTCCACAAAGAGCACGGTCGCTTCCGCGACCTGGACCGGCGTCACGCGGGCGCAGCGGGCTCGTAGATCGCTCCGCCAGGTCGTCGGATCGCCTCCGTTTGGTTGCGTGCTGGGCGTGGGGGCTACCCGAGCCTGGACGAAGCCGGCTGCTTGACGTTGCGCCGCGCCCGGCGGCCCATGGTGCCGACGACCTCCTCGGGTGCCCGACCGGCAGGGGTGAACTCGTAGCGGGTACGAGGACCCGCCGTCTTGCCTTGCCACCCCGCCCTCGGGCGCGTACACTACTAGTGCACAGGTCCTCGACGGGGGCGGGATGGTGGGACAGAGCAGCAACGTGCAGGTCCAGGAAGGCCTTGAAGGTGTCATCGCCGGGCAGTCGTCCATCTGCTATATCGACGGGGTCAAGGGCCGGCTGCTCTACCGCGGGTACGACGTCGCCGATCTGGCCGGGCAGGCCACTTTTGAAGAGGTCGCCTACCTCCTCTGGCACGGCGACCTGCCCACGCGCAGCGCGCTCGGCGAGCTGAAGAGCCAGCTCCTGGCCGCGGCCGACCTGCCCGGCCCGGCGGCAGACGTTCTCAAGAGGATTCCGGTCGGCGCGCACCCGATGGCCGTGCTGCGCACGATGATTTCGGTGCTGGCCCACTTCGACCCCGATGCGGAGGACCACTCGCAGGCCGCCAACGCGCGCAAGGCCGTGCGGCTGACCGCCCAGGTCCCGGCCGTCGTGGCCGGCTTCGAGCGCACCCGGCGGGGCCAGGCGGTGGTCAGCCCGCGCCCCGACCTCAGCCACGCCGGCAACTACCTCTACATGATGCACGGCAGCCCACCCGATCCCGAGGCCGCGCGTGCCCTGGACGTGGCGCTGATCCTGCATGCCGACCATGAGTTCAACGCCAGCACTTTTGCCGCCCGCGTGACCGCGGCCACGTTGTCCGACCTCCACTCGGCGATCGTCTCGGCCGTGGGCACCCTCAAGGGGCCGCTCCACGGCGGGGCCAACGAGGAGGTCATGCGGCTGCTGGAGCGGATCGGGACCGTCGAGCGCGTCGAGCCGGTCATCGCCGAGATGCTGGCCTCCGGGAAGAAGATCCCCGGTTTCGGCCACCGGGTCTACAAGACCGAGGATCCCCGGGCGCGCTTTTTGCGCGCGCTGTCCCAGCGGATGGGCGAGCGCGCCGGCGACCTGCGCTGGTACCAGCTCACCCGGCAGGTCGAGGAGGTCACGACCGCCCGGCGGAAGATCCACCCCAATGTGGACCTCTACTCGGCGTCGTTCTACCGGGCCCTGGCCATCCCCGGGGACCTCTACACGGCGACCTTCGCCGTCAGCCGGATCGCCGGCTGGACGGCCCACGTGCTGGAGCAGTACGCGGACAACCGTCTGATCCGGCCGCTGTCGGAGTACGTCGGGCCACAGGACCGCCGGTACGTGCCCCTCGAGGCGCGCGGGTAGCGGCGAGGGGCCTCCCGCAGTCTGACGCCGGGTCGGGCTACGACCCCAGCAGGAACTCCCGCACTGCCCGGTTGAACGCCTCGGGCACTTCGAGGTTGCTCAGGTGCCCGGCGTCGGGAATCCGGACTAGCCGTGCGTTCGGCATCGCGGCGACCATGGCCTCGGAGGCCTCCGGGGGTGTCAGCACATCCTCTTCGCCCACCACGACGAGCGCCGGGATCGCCACCGCGCTCAGCAGAGGCCGGCTGTCGGGCCGCGTGGCCAGCGCCGACAGCGCGGCGGTCAGGCTGCGGGGATCGGGCGACCCGATGATCTGCCGGACGGTCGAGACGACCCCCGGCCGCTGCGTCTTCGTCGTCGGCCCCACCAGTTGCTGCAGCAGGTCGTGCAGGAATCCCTCCGGGCCTTCCTTCTCGATGCGCGCTATCGCCGCCTGGCGCCGCTGCCGGGCTTCCTCGGAATCCGGCTCGGCCCGTGTGTCGGCGAGGATCAACGCGCTGACCCGGTCGGCCGCCCTGGCCAGGATCCGGAAGGCGATGTAGCCGCCGATGGAGCAGCCTCCGAGGACGACGCGCCTGTGTCCCAGCACGTCGAGGAGGCCCAGGAGGTCCTGTGCGCAGTCATCCAATGTGAACGGACCCCCGGGGACGTCGGACTCACCGAAGCCCCGCAGGTCCGGGGTGATGACCGTGAACCGGTCGCGCAACACCCCTACCTGCGGCCGCCACATCTGGCGGTTCAGCGGGAAGGCGTGCAGCAAGACCAGCGGCGGACCGTCCCCGTCGAGGCCGTAGCCGAGCCTGGTCCCTGAGATCTCGACATGCATGCTAAATCCTCCCCGTGCCCTTTCTGATAGCGTATTTCCCCCCGCTCATATTCCCGGAGGCGCCGCAAGGATTGCGTCTCGCCCCAGTTAGTGTGCCCTCGATACGCGCCGGCCCGCCCCCGCGGCATCCTGTGGGCACTCGATGCCTGGGGGTGCGTCGTGGAGCAGGAGGCGAAGGTCGAGGCGTATCTTCCGCTGGTGGGCGCCATTGCGCGCGCCCTCAGCCGCGGGCTGCCGTCCGTCGTGGAGATGGACGACCTGATCCACGACGGGGTCATCGGGCTCATCCGTGCCCTGCGCCGCTACGACCCGGACCGGGGCGTGGGGTTCCCCACGTATGCCGGCCACCGGATCCGGGGGGCCATGCTCGATGGACTCCGGGAGCGCGACCCGCTCCCCAGATCGGTCCGCCGGAGGCAGAAGCAATCGGACGAGAGCGATCCAGGTCTCAGGACCCGCGGGATCCACTTCCTGGACCTCGCCGAGGCGCTGACCGTGCCTGCCGATGAGACGAGCAGCCCGGAGGCGGTGGTGCTGGAGGATGACTTGCGGCGCCAGGTCCGCGCCGGTCTGGCCGCCCTCCCGCCCAGAGACCGGCAGGTGCTCGTGCTGCGGATGGTGCAAGGGTTGCCGCTGCGGGTTGTGGCCGGGCACCTCTCTCTTTCGATCACCCGCACGGCTGAGATCCAGGCTCGGGGCTTGACGCGGCTCCGACGCTTCCTGGAAGGCCAACCGATGATCCGGCCTCGCCGGCCGGCACCGGCGACTGTCCCGCTCCACCCTCCGCTCCGGCAGGAGGAACGCCGGCGCGCCGCGAATCGAATGCCCACCTCCGCCGGCCCACCCATTCCTGACCGGCCCCGGCCAGACGCAACTGGGTGACCGGGCAGGCGGCAGGTCCCCGCCCGGATCGCCAAGATTGCGACGAGGTGCCATCTGGCGCACGCGCCCCGATGGGGGCGGCGCGCTGTGAGGCAGGAGGTGGCATGGACATCCACCAGCCGCGCGCCGTCGGGAGGAGCCGGCAGAGGACCCTCCGGCTCCTCCCGTTCCTTCACACGCGCGCGCAGGTCCACCTGGTCGCCAACGTCTTGAGTCTGGTAGCCTCCCTCCTGCGGCGTCACCCGAGGGCGGCCGAAGACCTGCTGGCCCACATGGGGGACTACCTGCGCAGCCGGCTCGTTCCGCCTCAGGCGTTGGTGCCGCTGGCCGACGAACTGGACCTCGTGCTGGTGTTTGTAGGTGTGGAGCGGGCGCGGCTTGGCGGCAGGCTGCGCCTCGAGGTGGCGTGCCACCCCGAGGCCCGCCCGGCGCTCCTCCCGCCGCTGGTGCTGCAGGCGCTAGTCGAGAACGCCGTCAGGCACGGCATCGCGCGCCGGGTGACCGGAGGACGGTTGAGGATCTGCGCACGGATGAAGGGCCGCTACCTCCATGTCTGCGTCAGTGACGACGGTGTCGGGTTGCGGCGTCCCCCTCCGGCCGGTGCCGCGGGATGGGGGCTGGCCACGACCCGGCTGCGCCTGGCCGCGTTGTGGGGTTCGGAGGCCCATCTGCGCGTGCTCAGCCGCGCCGGGCGGGGGACGATTGCGGCGATCAGCGTGCCGGCGACCTTTGCATCCCCCCCAGGCGGGCGCCTATCTCCGGCGCCTGGCCGGCCGGGTTCGCCTCTGGCGGGGCGGTGAGCCGGATGAGGGGCCGGCCCGGCGTCCTGCGCGCGGTCATCGCCGATGACGAAGCCGGCGCCCTGCGGCACCTGCGCACCTTGCTCGATGCCTGTCAGGTGCAGACGCTGGCCGAGTGCGCGACGGGCGGTGAGGTCCTGGAGGCGGTGGGCCGGCTCCGGCCGGATTTCGTCTGCCTCGACATCCTCATGCCGGAGATCGACGGCCTCCAGGTCGCCCGGGATCTGCGGCCCGGCGTGACCGTGGTCTTCACGACAGGCTACGCCGACTACGCGGTGCCGGCGTTCGACCTCGACGCCGCCGACTACCTGCTCAAGCCGCTTTCGGCGGCCCGTGTGGGCGAGGCGGTGCGGCGCGTGCGCGCGAGGCTTTGGCGCCTGCGTAGTGAGGAAAACCCGCGAAGCGAGAACGCCCTACGCGGTGAGGGTGCCGCCACCCCGGCCGGCGCTGGCGTCGCGGTCCCCAGGGTCGTTATCCCGGCCACCGACCACTGTCCGGCCCTGGCCCCGGAAGCCATCCGCTTCATCGAGGCCCGCGCGGGTGCGAGCGTGATCCACGCGGACGGCGGGACCTACCGGGTCCGGGCGCCGCTCGACCGCCTCGATCACCTTCTGGCCCCCTGCGGCTTCCTGCGCACCCACCGGGCGTACCTCGTCAACCTTCGGAGGATCCGCGCGCTCGTCCCATGGTCCCGGCATGTGCACAGCCTCCTGCTGGACGGTGGGGAGGAGACCCACGTCCCGGTCGCCAAGTCACGTCTGGCCGCATTCCGCCGCAGCGTGATCTGGATTCCGCAGACAGGAGGACGGCGCAGTGGATCTGGGACTGCAGGGGAAGGTAGCCATCGTTTCGGGCGCGAGCCGGGGCCTGGGCCGCGCGATCGCCGAGGGGCTGGCGGGTGAGGGCGCGCGGGTCGTCATCTGCGCGCGCACCGAGGAGGCCGTCCGCGCCACCGCCGACGAGATCGCCCGCCAGGCCCGCGTCGTCGCTGCCGGCGGGGAGGTGCTGCCCGCGTGCGCCGACGTCGGCCGGGCAGCCGACATCGATCGTCTGGTCGGCCAGACCATGGAGCGGTGGGGGCGCGTGGATATTCTGGTCACCAATGCCGGCGGACCACCGTCCGGTCCCGCAGTCGGGCTGACCGACGGCCAGTGGGAGGCTGCGGTCGAGGGGTTGCTGATGTCGGCGGTGCGGCTGTCCCGCGCGGTGATCCCCTATATGCAGCAGCAGCGCTGGGGGCGGATCCTCCACGTCACCTCGTTCACCGTTAAGCAGCCGCTGGCCAGCCTGGCGCTGTCCAATGCCGTCCGCCTGGCGGTGGTCGGGCTGGCCAAGACCCAGGCCCTGGAACTGGCGCCCTACAATATTCTGGTCAACACGCTCTGCCCCGGGCCGATCGCCACCGACCGCCTGGCCGACCTTACCCGACAGTATGCCGAGCGCGACGGGATCACCTTCGAGGAGGCGGAGCGCCGTCTGTGGCTCTCCCAGATTCCGCTGGGGCGGCTGGGCCACCCGGCCGAGTTTGCCAACTTGGCCGTGTTTCTGGCCTCCGAGCGCGCCAGTTTCATCACCGGAGGGACGTTTCAGGTGGACGGCGGCGCGGTCCGCGGGCCATTGTAGGCCGCCGGCCCCCGCGGTGACCTGAGGCTCGGGCGGCATCGGCCGCAATCGGCGGCGGTGAGAACAGGAAAGGACGGCTTGCGCGCACATGGGGCGACTTCGCGACGTCTATTACAGGCTCCGGGCAGATGAGCGGCTCGAGTGGCTGGTCGTCGGCAGCGTAGTGGGCATGATCCTCCTGGTCCTCATCCTGCGCTGGCTCCCCCGCTGATGGCCAGGATGGGGCGGGTTCGCCGATCCGGCTGCTCGGACAGGCGTGGTATACTACGGGAGGCCGTCGCCCCCATCGTCTAGGCAGGCCCAGGACACCGGTCTTTCAAGCCGGCAACGCGGGTTCGAATCCCGCTGGGGGCACCACCCGTCCGCCCATCTAGATGTCTGCGTAGCCCTGCTTTAGCCTGCGGCCCATCCGACCCTGACTCGCTGGTCTACAGGAAACGGGTGGGCCCGCAAAATTGAGTATTGCATTCTGCATTAGAATTTTGTATTCTCCATAACACAATGCAGCCAGACTACACGGTACGCCTCCAGGCGGTAACTCGCCGGAATCTCTACGAAGAAGTCCACCGGCGGCTTCGCGAGGCTATCCTGGCAGGCGAGTTGCCGGCCGGCGAGCGAGTGCACGAGAGCCAGCTGGCTCAGCGTCTCGGTGTGAGCCGGACGCCGGTCAGGGAGTCGGTGCTCAAGCTCGAGCGCGAGGGGCTCGTCTACCGCGACTCACGCTCGGGATTCGTGATCTACCCGATTACCAAACGCGATATCGCCGATGCCTACGCCTGCCGCAGCGCAGTTGATGCCCTGGTGGTGTCCAGGGTGGTGGAGGTCGCCACGCCTGCACAGCTGGACAGCCTCGAGGCGGCCCTGACCGCCACCCGAGGTTTCCTGAAACAGGAAGACGTCCGCGCCGTCATGCGCTGCAACTCGGAGTTTCACGACCTGCTGGTCCAGATAGCCGGGAGTCATATCTTTCGGACTCTGCATCGCCAAGTCTGGACCTTCATTGAGCGGTATCGGTTTGCAGCGTTGGCGCTGTTCTCCGAGAGCCCGGGGTCTCTGGAGCGATATCTGCAGTTGCTGCACAGCGTCCTGCAGGACCACGAGGCGCTGCTGGCGGCCCTGCGCACTCGGGACGCCCAGAGAGCGCGTACCATCGCCGAGCGCCACGGGGAGGCGACGGCGGCCGGGGTAATGCAGTGCATTGCGACGCTCGACGACTACCTGCAGCCTGTCCCTTCAGCCGGTCGGCCCGGGGAGAGCCATTACAGAGGAGGCATCAGGACCTGATTGGGGGGAGAGTGCGATGAAGCGGCGCGCAGCTACTGTAGTGGTCATAATCGTGTTAGCCGGTGGTCTGCTGCCTCTGGCCAGAGCGGGTGCTGTCCGGGAGCTCGTGGTCAATGCCTACGGGGGTGAGTACGAGGAGATCATCAAGGCAACGATCCTCCGGCCCTTTGAACAGACACGCAATGTCCGGATCGTCTACGATCCCACCGGTTCCGCCTCCGCGGACTTCGCCAAGATCCGCGCCACCCGAGGTGATCCGGGCTGGGACGTGGTGGTGATGACGGCGCCCGAGAGCCTCATCGGGTGCCAGCTCGCGCTGCTGGAGAGGCTCTCTGAGGATCGGGTCCCCAATCAGAAGTTCATCTACCACGAGGTGCGGAATGGTGCCGGTCCCTGCGGGGCGGTCCAGGAGCTGCAGTACATGTCCCTCATGTACAATACCAGGAACGTCACCCCTCCCCCGACGTCGTGGCGGATCTTGTGGGATGCGAAGTACAAGGGGCGCATCATCGTGCCTGACATCGGGAACATCCTGGCCGTCTACCTCCTCTTCATGGCCGCATATATGAACGGGGGAGATCAGCACAATCTCGAACCCGGCTGGGCTCAGATCGCTGCGCTCCGGGATAACGCCCTGGCAGTAATCGAATCCTCGGCGGACATGGTGCCGTACTTCGAGCGTGGCCAAGCTTGGTTGCTGCCCTACTGGGATGGACGAGCACACTACTACAAGAACCGGGGCCTGCCCGTTGACTTCCTCATCCCCAAAGAAGGGACCGTGGGGCTTGTCAATACCCTCAATGTGCCGGTGGGGGCCAAGAACAAAGAGCTCGCATATGAGTTCATCAATTTCTGGCTCAGCAAAGAGATGCAAGAGAAGTGGGCTCAGGCCTACACGGTGGGGACCGCGCGTGTTGACACCGTGCTCCCACCCGAGCACAGTCAGCGTCATGTGACGTCGATCCGGCAGCTGAAGACCCTCAAGATTCCCGACTTCCTCTACATCGGGCAAAAGCGTTCCGAGTGGGCTGAGCGCTGGAAGAAGATTATGGTTCGGTAGGGCACGAGCCCTGTAGCAACGCCCTCTTCGGGGTGTCGGGAGGATCACACCCGTGACGGGAACTCATGATGCGCTGGCTATGCCCGCGGCGGTGGTTCCCCGCAGGAGTGTTCCTGGATACCTGCCTCTGGTCCTACCGCCTGTTGCCTACCTGGTGATCATCTTCGTCATTCCCCTGGCGTTGCTCGCTGTCTTGAGCCTCCTGCGCCATGAGGCCGGGCTGATCGTCAACCAGCTTACCCTGGAGAACTACGCGAAGTTGCTGGGGGACACTTATTACGTGCGTGTGATCTACCGTACGCTGGGGACGTCGCTGGCCGTGGCTTTTTTCGTGACGTTCCTCAGCTATCCGGTGGCCTACTTCCTGACCAGGACGCGCACCACGTGGAAACCGGTGCTGGTGGCCCTGGTGCTGGCTCCGGAGTTGTCGGGGGTCGTGCTGCGCACCTACGGATGGCTCGTGATCCTAGAGCCCGAGGGTCTGCTCAATACGGTCTTGCAGCGCCTGGGCCTGCTGGATGCTCCCCTGAAGCTGGTCCACAATTACGCGGCGGTCACCATCGGGCTGACCCATGTTCTGCTCACCTTTGGTGTGTTCACCGTCATGGCGTCGCTGCAGGCCATGGATCCAACACTGGAACTGGCCGCGCAGAATTTGGGGGCGAACCGCGTACAGACCTTTCTGCGGATCACACTGCCGTTGACCCTGCCCGGGATTTTGGGCTCCTTCTTCTTGGCGTTCGCCCTGGCGGCTGGCGCCTACGCGACCCCTGCGATCCTGGGTGGCAAGACCGTTGAGGTCATGTCCACCCTAATCTACACCCAACTGCTCTACATCTTGAACTGGCCGCTGGCGTCGGCGGCAGCGGTCATCCTGCTGGTGATCGTTCTGACGACGCTCATGCTGTTGGGCCGGTTTGGCGCCCGGCGTGGGGCGGTTCTGTGAGGATGCCCGTGCAGCGGATGATCAAGCGGGCGCTGCCACGGGCGGCCTTCACGCTGGTTGTGATGGCGATTTACGCCTTCATGTTCCTCCCCATCGCCGTGGTCCTGGTGACCTCCGTGGGTGCATCGCGGTATTTGGAGTTCCCGCCGCGCGCCCTCAGCCTGCGGTGGTATCAGGCGGTATTGGTGAAGGATTGGATCGAGCCCGCCAGGGTGAGCTTCAATCTGGCGCTGGTGTCAGCCGCCATCGCCACCCTCTTGGGGTCGGCAGGTGCTTTCGCCATCGTGCGGCACCGGTTCCTGGGACGGGATGCGATCGCGGCGTTGCTTCACTCTCCGCTGGCAATCCCGTCCATTGTCGCGGGGGTTGCTATTCTGCAGTTCTTTACCGTCGTGGGCGCCAAGTGGCTGCTGGGGTTTCCGGCCTTGCTGTTGGCCCATGCAATGGAGACCATCCCCTTCGTCACTCGCACCGTCTCCGTAAGCCTGCTGGGGGTAGATCGTACCTTGGAGCAGGCGGCCATGAACCTAGGGGCGCGGCGCTGGCAGACGCTGCGACATGTGACCCTGCCGCTCATCAAGCCGGGATTGTTCGCGGGGGCGGCTTTCGCCTTCGTCATCTCCTTCAACAACGTGAACCTTTCCCTCTTTCTCGTCCGTCCGGGTGTCATCACCCTGCCCATCCGGATCATGAACTTCCTGGAGTTTGGCGTGGCGCCGGTTCTGGCCGCGGTGAACATTCTCTCCCTGGCCGCCGTGCTGGTGGTGGTCGCAGTGGCCGAGCGCGTGGGCGGCTTCACGAAGTTCCTGTACGGGCAGTAGAGATGGCAACGATCCCGGACGTCGAGCTGCGCGGGGTCACGAAACGTTTTGGGTCTGTCGAGGCCGTTCGGGATGTGTCGCTTCAGATTAGCCGCGGGGAGTTCTTCACCCTGCTCGGGCCCAGCGGGTGTGGGAAGAGCACGACGCTCAACATGATCGCGGGATTCGTGGACCCCACCGACGGGCTGGTATTCTTGCGCGGCGAGTGCGTGAACTACCGTCCTCCCTTTGAGCGGAACACCGCCATGGTCTTTCAAAACTACGCCCTGTTTCCTCACATGACCGTCTGGGACAACGTGGCCTTCGGCCTGCGCATGCGGCGCGTCTCCGCGGGGGAACTCCGGCGGCGAGTGGACGAGGCTCTGGAGAAGGTTCGCCTGGCAGGGTTCGAGAGCCGTTTCCCCCGCCAGCTCAGCGGCGGCCAACAGCAGCGCGTGGCCCTGGCGCGGGCCATCGTCACCCGCCCTGCGGTTCTGTTGCTGGACGAGCCCTTGAGCAACCTCGACCTCAAGTTGCGGGAGGCGATGCGGTTGGAGCTCAAGGCGCTGCAACGTGAACTGGGCGTGACGACCCTCTACGTGACCCACGACCAATCCGAGGCGCTGGTGATGTCGGACCGCATTGCGGTGATGAACCACGGCCGCATCGAACAGCTGGGTACGGCTGTCGACATCTACGAAAGACCCGCTACGCCTTTCGTGGCCAGTTTTATCGGCACGACCAACTTCTTGAGGGTGCGCGCTGTCGAGATGTGGACGGACGGGCGTGCTTCGGTGGTCACCGCAGGTGGACTGGCGCTGGAGGCTACTGTGGGGTCCTCCGCGGAGGGCGACCGGCTCATGGTGGCGATCCGACCGGAGAAGATCCAATTGCTATCCCCGGCGCTAACCGATGAGGGTTTCCATCGCGGCGTGGTCGTTCACGCGATCTACCTGGGCTCGATGGTCCGCTACATCGTTGCCCTGGACGGTGGCGAGGAGATAGCGGTGGACCAAGTCAGCGGTGACAACGCGGTGACCTGGACAAAAGGGAACCAGGTTGCTGTCCGACTGTCGCCGCAACACTGCTTGCTCATGAGCGATCGGTAGGAGGTGCCCACGGGTGCTCATCATCAAGAACGGCGCTGTTATCCCTGGAGACGGGCGCACGGTGCTGGAGCCAGGCGTGGTGTACATTGAAGGCGACCGGATCGCGGAGGTCTCGACGTCCCCAGGCCGCAGCGGCGGCCCCCAGGATCGCATCATTGACGCACGGGGAGCCGTGGTGTTCCCCGGTCTCATCAATACCCACGCGCACGCCTGCACGGTAGGTCCGCTCTTCGCATCGGGCTCTCCGGCCATCCCGCTACAGCAGGCCGTACGGAACCTGGACAGGCACCTTCGGTTTGGCACCACTACCGTCATCAACGTCGATGGGTTCGCGTTGCCCGAGGAGGTCGAGGTCGTGCGGGCCGTGCATCCGCTCCGCGTCCTCAACGGGACGTGTCACTTGCCGGTGAGCCTGGAAGCCGCGTCCAAGGCCGATGGCCGTGGACTTACCCATCGGCATCGGACGGCAACCGCCGATGAGCTGGCCGTAGCGGGTGCGGTGCTGATCGGTGAGGTGGGGGCCGGGCACACCCTGGGCGGCGGGGGCCAGGACTACATGTTCATCCCAATGCGTGTGCGCGAGCGCACCGGGGTGGAACTTGAACCCCGCCAGGCCCAGGCCCTCAAGTGGGCTGTCCTGGGTCGCCACATCGATCCGGCGCACTACGACAGGGCCAGGGTCGCGGCCGTCCTGACCGAGGTCGGCCTAGCCGGAAGACTCACCGAGGACGAGGCGCGGGAGCTCGTGTGCGAGTCCGTGCTGCCGTCGTTCCAGCTGGGGCTGAAGGGATTCGCCGAGGCGGGGGACGCAGGCCGGCGATTGGGACTTCCGGTGCTGGTCCACAACTCCGCTCCGTCATGGGGGGCGACCCGCGATCTGGCCACAACCCTCGGTCCGCTGTTGATCGCCGGCCATACGAACCATACGACCTTTACCGTTGAAGAATCGCTGGCATCGGCTCGTGAGTTACGGCGCTGGGGGTCCTTCATCGAAGTCTGCACGCTGGACGCCTTTGGCGCCAAGCGGCTTGTCGAGACCCTTGATCACATTAATGCCCTCTTGGCTTCCGGCCTCGTGGACATCTGGGCGACCGACTACGCTGGAGGATACTGGGACTGCCAGCTGGTGGGCCTGGAGGCCGTCGTTAGAGCGGGTACGGTGTCGCTCCCCGCAGGCATCGCGCTCGCCAGTCGCAACCCAGCGCGGGCCGTCGGTACGCTGGCCGACCGGGGTGAACTCGCCCCTGGCAGGCTGGCGGATGTGGTCATCGCCAGCGCCGACCGGCTTTCCGAGGTTCATACGGTCATTATCGGCGGTGCCATCGTCTACGAGCACGGCGAGGTTCGCCGCCAGGTTTTGCACTAGCAGGAGGGGGCAGCGGTGCCGGGGTCCTCGATCGAACGGCTGGCCCATTTCGCTGCCGGGGTGGCATTTGGCGCGCTGCCGCCCGAGGTGGTTGAACGGGCGCGGGCTTCCCTCCTCGATGGCATCGGGTGCATTCTCGGGGCTTGGAGTCTCCCCGAAGGCCGATGGATCGCCGAACGCACCGAGGCAGTCGGCGGAACGCCCGAGGCCATCATCCCGGGCGGCTCGATCGCCGTCCCTGTGGGACCGGCAGCCTATGCCGCGGGGACCATGATCAACCTCCTGGACTTTGACGACACGGCGCCGATGGCCGGCCATCCCGGTGCTGCTGTTCTTCCCGCAGTGCTGGCTGTGGTAGGGCTTCGGTCGCATGGAAAGGAGTGTGGTCGAACCCCTGTGGGCGTTCCTGCGGACGTATCCGGGTCGGATCTGCTGGTAGCGCTGGTGGCGGGCTATGAGGTGGCACTGCGCATTGCCGCAGCCGGTAGGCCCACCGCGGATCGAGAGGCCCGAATCCGCGGGCACGGCACCTGGCAGGCGTTCGGTGCGGCCGCCGCTGCAGGGCGACTGCTCGGTCTGGATGCCACACAGATGGCGAACGCCCTGGCGCTAGCCGCGCTCCACGCCCCGATACCGTTCGTCGGTCGCTGGTACCAGCGCCCCGTGGGCACCCTCAAGAATAACTACGGGTGGGTGGCCCTGGGCGGCGTGCAATCGGCCATGTTGGCTGCTGCAGGCTGGCGGGGGAACCTCAACGTGCTTGATGGGCCTGGTGGGTTCTGGGAGATGGCGGGCTCCGATCGCTGGGCCGAAGAGGCCATCGGTGACGGCCTGGGGACCACATTCCAGATGCTTCAGGTCGGACACAAGACCTACCCGGCCTGCTGGCATCTCGGAGCGGCGCTGGGAGCGTTGGAGCGGATCTTGCGTCAGGGATCTCTTGCCTCCCACCAGGTGTGCAGGGTCCGCATCGCGTCGGTCGATCGCATCACGAACTTCACCGACTGGACGCCAACGACTCCCTACGATGCGCAGTTCAGCCTGCCGTACACCGCAGCCATGATCCTCCTGGGCGTACCTCCCGGCCCGGAGTGGTTCGCCGCAGATCGTCTCACCGCTGGCGACGTGCGGAGCCAGATGGCCAAGATCGCCGTCGTCGTGGACAAGGACATGCGGTCCGATCTCCCGGGTCGTACCCCCGCCAGGGTCACCGTGGAGACCGTCACGGGGAAGAGCTGGACGGAGGAGGCTTCCCATCCGCCGGGCGATCCCAGCGCGCCGCTATCGTGGGACCAGGTGGCAAGCAAGTTCGTCCGTCTCGCCGCCCTCCGGCTGGGGCCCGAGGAAGCCGCGGGAGTCGTGCAGTGGTGTGGCCGGCTCGGAGCGCCTGATTCCGAGCACCTGGTGGGTCCAGCGCTTTCAATGGAGCGGTAGGATCGTGAACACCATTCTGGAAGCGGATGTCGTGGTCATTGGGGCAGGTGCCGTCGGTAACTCCATCGCCTATCATCTCGCCAAGCGCGGGAAGGCGGTCGTGATCGTCGACCGACGGGCGCCGGCGGCCGAGGCCAGCGGGGCCAATTTCGGCCTGGTCTGGGTGCACTCCAAAGAGCCCTGGTACTACATGGAGCTCTCCCTGATCAGCGCGCGCCTTTATCCGCCGCTCGTTGCGGAGTTGGACATCGATGTGGAGCTCCGCCAGGAGGGCGGCCTGGTCCTGTGCATGAGCGAGGAGGAGTACCAGAAGGGAGAAGCGATGATCGCCCGCCAGAGGCAGAGCCCGCTCTTCCGCGGGCGCATGCTCTCGGCCCGGGAGGTGCATGAGCTGCAACCCGGGATCACGCCCGAGATCGTCGGCGCGAGCTGGAGCCCGGACGACGGTGATCTGAATCCCATCGCATACACGTTGGCGCTGGCCAGGGCCTGTGAGCGGTGGGGCGTGAAGATCCTTCCCGGCACCACCGTGACCGACATCGAGCGGACGGACGGTCGGATCACGGGTGTGATGACCGACCGGGGAAGAATCGCCACGCCCATTGTGGTCAACTCTGCGGGCGTGCACGCCCCGAAGATCGGTGAGATGGTGGGGCACCCCCTGCCCATCGAACCCAGCCGAGGTCAGGAGTTGATCACCGAGAGTGCCTCGCCGTTGCTGCGCTACCCGATGTCCGGCATCAGGCAGATGAAAGCGACCGGACAGTTCATCCTGGGATTCACCGATGAATGGGTGGGGTTCGACAAGCGCACCACGATGGCGGGCATGACGAAGATCGCCGCCAACGCCGTGCGCAAGGTGCCTGCCGTCCGCCATCTCCGCGTCATTCGCTCCTGGGCCGGGCTGAGGCCGATGCCCAGGGATGGCCTGCCGCTCATCGGCCAACTCCGCGAGGTGCCCGGCTTCTACGTTGCGGTCGGACACAGCGGGATCACGCTATCCCCCATGTACGGTCGGGCACTCTCCGAGCTGATCTGCGATGGGACGACGACCCTTCCTATCGAACCCTACCATCCGTGTCGGTTTGATCCAGAAGGAGGGGCACCGGAGCGCCTGACTACCGAAGCGGCGGCTGCGAGAGAGGAGAAACGATGAGTGCGGGACCGGCGCGCATCGAACGCATCAGGCGTGGTGCACCGTTGCGGTTTGAGGTAGACAGTGTCCAGGTCACGGCCTTTGAAGGCGAGCGCATCGCCGCTGCGCTGCTGGTCAGCGGTCGGATGGCACTGAGACGAAGCCAGAAGCTCGGGGAGCCGCGGGGGCTGTTCTGTGGAATTGGGCTCTGCTTCGAGTGTCTGGTTCAGGTGGAAGGGTTGGGTACCGTTCTTGCGTGTCAGACACCGGTTCGCGAGGGAATGCGTGTGGCCACTACAAAGGCCAGGCCCGCAGGGGCATCATCATGAGGGACCGGCGGATTGTGGTCGTCGGTGGTGGACCTGCAGGGATCGCCGCAGGTTTGGAAGCCGCGCTGGCGGGCGCCCAGGTGACCATTGTTGAGGAGCGGGAGGACCTGGGCGGGCAGTACTACAAGCAGTTGCCCTCGGGATGGATTGCTGAAACAAGGAGTTGGCTTGATCGGCAGTACGATGAGGGCCGCGAGCTGATCGAGCAGCTCCGACGATTAGGTGTGGAGATCCTGACCGGTACCCTGGTCTGGAGCCTCTTCGAGGATCATACTCTTGGCCTCACGGATGGGACAGCCGTCTGGCAATTCCCCTATGCGAAGCTCATTCTCGCGACAGGGGCAGGAGAACTGCCGGTGGCCCTCCCTGGGTGGACCCTGCCGGGTGTCCTGACTGGGGGCGGTGCCCAGAGCCTGGCTACGGGTCAGGGAGTGCTTGTGGGCCGACGGATTCTCCTCGCCGGTGTCGGTCCGTTTCAGCTTCGCGTTGCCGCCCAATTGATAGAGGCCGGTGCCGGCATCGTCGCTATCTTGGACGCCGCGAACACGTGGACTACTGCGCGCTCTGCTGCGCGCGTGCTCGTTTATTGGAAACAGTTCCGCCAGGCCCTGAACTACTTCGCGGTCGTTCGAAGGGCAGGTGTGAAGATCTTCCGTGCACACCTGCCGACGCGGATCCTTGGGGATGACCGCGTCGAACGTGTCGTGGCCTCACGCGTTGACGATCAGTGGCGACCACTTCCTGGCACGGAGGTGGAATTTGATGTCGATGCCGTCTGTCTGACATTTGGGTTCGTTCCGTCGGTAGAGCTCGCCCGCCTCGCCGGCTGTCGGCTGGACTATCGGCCCGATGCGGGAGGGTGGTTCGTCTGGCACGGCGCAACTCAAGCAACTTCGGTTCCGGATGTCTTTGTTGCCGGGGAAGCCGGCGGTGTGGAGGGTGCCGCCGTGGCGCTGGAAGAGGGCCGACTGGCTGGTCTCGAGGCGGCGTGGCAGCTGGGTGTCGTGGAGGAACGACGGTACCGGATGCGACGAGGGGAGATTGAACAGGCCCTCACGCGGGCGCGCCGACCCGCGCGCATCCTGCGCAGCCTGACCGCGATTCGGCCGGGGCTGTTCGAGTTGATCACTGATGACACCATCGTGTGCCGATGCGAGGACGTGCGGGCCGGGGAGGTTCTCGCGGCTGCGAACCGCTGGGAGCCGGGACTTCGTGGCGTCAAGTTGTGGACGCGGGCTGGCATGGGAATGTGTCAGTCACGGATGTGTGGGCATATCATCAGCGGGTTGATTGCCAGGACCAAGGGCATCCCGATCGACTCCATCTCGCTGGATACCCCGCGCCCTCCGGTGAAGCCGGTACCTCTTGCGGCCATGGCAGCTCCTCGGGATGGCGGCGGGGCGGCTCTTGGGGCCTGGCACGAACGCAAGGCCTGATGTCCATGCATCCGCGGGGCATGGCTGGAAAGGGCAGTGGCGTGTTGCCGATGCCGTGAGGAGGCGCATCAGGTGGGCCGCTCCGCCATAGCGATTCTCGGCGCGGGCAATACCGGGCAGGGCTTGGCCGGCATCCTGGCAAGCCGGGGGGAGGAAGTGCGGCTCTACAACCGATCGGAGCGTGCGCTCGCACCCATTCGGGAGGCGGGTGGCATCCTCCTCCGACATGCTGTTGAAGGGTTCGGCAGGCCGCAGGTCGTGACCACAGAGATGGAGATGGCCGTGGTCGGTGCCGACCTCGTCATGGTCACGGTACCCGCGTATGGCCACCGGGTGATCTCCCAGATGCTGGCTCGGCACATCCGGCCTGGGCAGATCGTGGTGTTCCACCCAGGCAGCCTGGGAAGCGCTCTGGAGTTGGCCAACATGGTCGCTGAGCGCGGATCTGATGGCATCGTCGTCGCAGAGACCGAGACCTGCCTGTACACTTCTCGCATCGCAGGTCCCGCCCGCGTGGACATTCGAACGAGAAAGAAGAGCGTTGCTCTGGCTGCGTTGCCGGCCACCGAGACAGGCCACGTCGTGGCGGCATTGAGGGAGCCCTTCGGCGATGGCTATGTGCCGGCGGAGAGTCTCTTGCAGATCGGCTTGGGGAACGTGAACCCTGTTTATCATTGCGCCCCGGTTCTCTGCAACGTCGGGCCGATCGAACGCGGCGAGGACCGGCCGTTCTTCCAGTTCGTGACCGAGAGCATTGCCCGGCTGGTGGACCTGGTCGACCGTGAGAGGTTGGCGCTGGCAGGCGCCCTCGGGGTGAGGGCGACGAGCTTCTGGACATTCCTGGAGACAGCCTACGGCGTATCAGGCGGCACACTCTCTCAACGGATTCACGCCGCTTACGGGCGCGGACAACCCACGGCAGCCCCGAAAACCCTGGAGGCCCGATACCTGACCGAGGATGTCCCCTTCGGCTTGGTGCCGTGGTCCTCCCTGGCCAGGCAACTGTCGGTCCCGACTCCGACCATCGACGCCATGATTCAGATGGCTTCGGCCCTATGCGGCCGGGAGTTCCGGCAGGAGGGGCGCACGGCAGAGACGCTCGGCCTGGGTGGCCTTGATGCGGGACAGATCAGGGCGCGGTTCACAGATAGGGCCCGTAGTGAGTGAAGGAGGGTGTGGCGGAGATGTCGGCTCGTGATCTGACGAAGAGGGTTTCCGAGTTTGTTGTCAACCTGAGCAGCGATGCCCTGCCTGAGCGGATCATACACAAGTCCCGGGCATGCCTGCTGGATTACCTCGGCTATGCCTGGTACGGATCCGTGGCGCGCCCGATCCACATCCTGTTTGAGACGTTGGCCGACTCGGGTGACTGCACGGTTATCGGTCGAGACCGGACGACAAGTCCCCTGATCGCCGCCTTCGTCAATGGCGCCATGGGTCATGTGGCCGAACTGGACGACACTCACCGGGGAAGCATGGCACACATCGGTGACAGCGTCATTCCGGCGGCAATGGCGGCGGCGGAAGCGACCGGGGGCGATGGAAAGACCTTGCTGCGGGCCGTGGTCGCCGGCTACGACGTGGCCGCGCGGGCCGGAGAGTCACTCATGCCCTCCCACTATTACCGCGGGTGGCACCCCAGTGCGACCGTGAACACCCTGGGGGCTGCTGTAGCAGCCGGGGTCGTCCTCGGGCTGTCTGTGCAGCGGATGCAGCATGCTCTGGGCATCGCAGGCACGCAGATCTGCGGGAACTTCGCGCATATTCCCGAGCGCGGCATGGTGAAGGACTTCAATCCGGGACGGGCGGCCTTTTCCGGCTTGCTGGCTGCGCTGCTGGCCAACTCGGGGTTCACTGGGGCGACGGACTTCCTGGAGAACCGCCATGGGCTGGCCATGTACGGCGAGAGTGTGAAGCCCGAGGCCTTCCTGGACGGGCTGGGCGAGAGATTCAAGATTGAAGAGGTCTCCCACAAGATGTATACGGCGTGCCGCCACATTCACTCGGCCATCGACGCCGCCATCGAGATCGAGGCCACCCTGAGACCACGAGCCGAAGACGTCGACATGGTCGAGATCGAGAGCTGGAGCCACATCACGTTCTGCGACGATCCAACGCCGTGGCAGGACGCCTGGTACGGCCCCCGCTTCAGCGCGCAGTTCAACGTGGCCGTCGCGCTCCTCCATGGGAAGGCGGGTATCGACGCGCTTTTTGAACCGCACGCCTCCCTCCGTCTGCTGGAGGATCCCGACGTGAAATCCCTCATCCACAAGACCCGGGTCGTGGTGGATCCTACCATGGATGAGAGTTTCCCGGCATTGTGGCCCGGACGGGTGAAGGTCAGGCTCAAGGACGGACGGAGCGCCGTCGTCCGTAAGGACGTGGCCGTAGGAGAGCCGGAGGTCCCAGTGACGTACATCGACATCGTGGGGAAGTTCCGGCGGTTGTGCGCACTCATCGGTGTACCCGAACAGGCGCAGGCCCAGGTGATCGACGCCGTGGCCCGATGGCCGGATATCAGGGTGAGGGAACTCTGCGGGCTGCTGCGGCGGACGCCTGGTCGGGCATCGATGGAGCAGCTTGTCCTTTGATTTCTGCGGCCGAGGAGCGCGCCGCACCGTCTGGGACAAGAGAAAAGGGAGGTGACAACGGTGAGCGGAAGACTCAGGTCTCGGGGTCGGCCGGGCGCGGTGATCCTCGTCCTCGTGCTCGGCAGTTGGCTGGTGGGGTCTGGGCCGGCTATCGAGGTTGCTCGGGCTCAACCCAGGGTTGGTGGGTCTCTCGTGTGGGGGTTCGAGGTCGAGCCGCCGCCACTAGATCCCCATCGGTGGGGGGGCACGGACTCTGCGAGCGTGATTGCCAACGTATACAGCACGCTGTTCAAGTGGACGTACGGCGAGAAGATCGTCAACGACCTGGTGGATCAGTGGACGATGGTCAGCCCGACCGAGTACCGGGTGCGACTGCGGCGCGGCGTAAGGTTCCACGACGGCACCCCGTTGACCAGTGCCGATGTGGAGTATAGCCTGGGCAGGATTCTGGCCCCCGCAACCGGCGCAACCTGGAGGGGTCAGCTCGCGATTATCAGGCGGGTGGAGGTGGTCGACGATCTCACCTTCAGGCTCCACTTGAGCGCGCCCATCGCGCCCGACTTGCTGCGGGAGCTCCTCTCGATGCCGCACACCGCGATCTTGTCGAAGCGCTGGATGGCCCAGCCCAGGAACTTTGCCGTAGAGCACATGGGAAGTGGGCCCTTCAAGTTTGCGGAACGGCGGCACGGCATTTCCATCTTGCTCGAACGGAATCCTTACTACTACGAAGAGGGCCGACCCTATCTGAATCGAGTGCTTTTCACCATTTACCCCGACGAGGAGCTGCGCACCGCAGCACTGAAGACGGGCGTCATCCACGTGAATCACTACCTGCCGTGGAAGGATATCGAAGCGATATCGAAGGATCCGAACATCGCCATCGGCATGACCGATTGGGCTTTTCTGGACATCACTTTCAACGTGACGGCCCCTCCGTTCAACGATCGCCGCGTCCGGCAGGCGGTTGGCTACGCTGTGAATCGCAAGGCCATCGTGGACGCGGCTTTCTTCGGCTACGGGGCTCCCATCACCGGGGGCGTCCTTTCGGGGGCTCACTTCAAAGGCCAGTGGTACTACAATCCCGACACCGCCGGGTTTTGGGAGTACAACCCGACCAAGGCGCGGGAACTCCTGCGAGAGGCCGGTTACCCTAGCTGCTTCCGGGCGACGATTCTGACCAGTGGTGACCATCACATGCACTGGGTGGCAGCGGAGATTGTTCAAGCCGGGCTCAACGCCATCGGCTGCAACATCAGCGTAGACAAGCGCGAGTGGGGAACGCGGGTGGCCCTTGGCAACCGTGAGCAATATCAATTCGCCATCAACGGTAAGGGCCCGTTCCTCTCCGATCCGGACTTCTACATGACCTGGTACTACAGTAAGCTGGCCCCACTGTATCACCGACCGGCGGGGTACAACTTCCCTGGCCTGGACGCGTTGCTGGAGCGCGCCCGCACTTTCACGGACCAGAAGGAGCGTCTGGCCCTGTACAAGCAGTTCGAGCAGGAGTTTCTCAAGGAGTCGCCCGCGATTCCCCTGGTGTTCAGGACGCAGGCGACCGCCTTCAGGAAGAAGGTCAGGGGCCTGGAGGTGCTGCGAGGGCCCGGTTGGCCCTTGACCGGGAAACTGTTGGAGAACGTCTGGCTCGACTAGATTGCTCTCGGGTTTGGCGGTCATCGTGAGGGACCGTTCGATGTGAGGGTTTACGTCGCCCGTCGTGTCGTCACCGCCCTGGGCCTGACCGTCCTGGTGAGCGTCCTGGCGCGTTCGCTCATTCACTTCCTGCCCGGGGACCCCGTGTCACTTATCCTGGGCAGTGAGACAGCAGTGGACCCCCAGGTGCTCCAGACCGTCAGGGCGCAGCTAGGACTTGACCGCCCTGTCTACGCGCAGGTGGCGTCGTGGATTGTTGGGCTCTTCCGGTTGGACCTGGGCCAGGCGCTCTCCACGGGACAGCCCGTCATTGAGGTCATCGCCGAGACTCTACCCCGAAGCCTCTACATCGTGATTGGGGGAACGCTGGTCGGGACGCTGCTGGGCGTCCCCCTTGGGGTGATCGCCGCGTTGCATCGCAACCGCCCGCTGGACTGGATCACGAGCGGCATCGCAGCGCTGGGAATCTCCACGCCCGTCTTCGTCGTCGGGACGCTTCTGGTACTGTTCTTCGGTGTAGAACTCCGGTGGTTCCCTGCTTCGGGCTATGTGGGCTTCTCCGAAGATCCTTCGGCGTTCTTTCGTCGGCTGACCCTTCCGGTGACCACGCTGGGCTTCGGCATGCTGGCGCTGGTGGGACGGATGACGCGCTCGACGATGCTGGAGGTCCTGGGGCAGGATTATGTGCGGACGGCTCGTTCCAAGGGCCTCGACCGTCGTCGCGTCGTGTACAGGCACGCGCTGGCCAACGCCCTGGTGCCGGTGGTCGCCCTCGTGGGGGTGGAGCTGGGGACGCTGTTGGGTAGAACCGTCCTGGTCGAGTATATTTTCAACTGGCCCGGAATGGCGACCATGCTGCTCAGGGCCGTGCGATTCCGCGACTACGCCGTGGCCCAGGGCATTGTCCTGGTGATCTCCTTAATCTTTATCTTCGTGAATCTGCTCGCGGACCTGCTCTACGCTCTGCTCGACCCGCGGATCCGGTACGAGTAGGAGCCGACGCGATAGTGATGGCGTTGACGGGAAGACGCCTCCGACGGCACTGGCGGCTCGCGGCGACCGGCCTGGTCATTGTGTTCTTCCTACTTATGGCGTTCCTCCCGGAGGTCTTCGCGCCACGGTCTCCGACGGTGTTCGACACCGCCAGACGCCTGGAGGGCCCGAGCAGGGACTTCCCATTTGGCACCGACGATCTCGGCCGGGACATTCTGAGTCGCATCATCCACGGTGCCAGAGCGTCTCTCATCATTGCATTTGGTGCGGTAGGTATCGCCGTTGTGGGGGGTGTCACCCTGGGAATGGTGGGCGGGTATTACCGGGGACTGTGGGAGTGGCTTCCGATGCGGCTCGTCGACGTCATGCTGTGCTTC
This sequence comes from Candidatus Fervidifonticultor sextus, assembly GCA_031459875.1. Taxonomy (GTDB): domain Bacteria; phylum Sysuimicrobiota; class Sysuimicrobiia; order Sysuimicrobiales; family Humicultoraceae; genus Fervidifonticultor_A; species Fervidifonticultor_A sextus. The sequence goes on from JAVKHQ010000006.1 coordinate 66,125, forward strand.
CCCCCCATCGTTCTGGCGATTCTGATTGTCGGCTTCCTTGGACCTGGCATGGCGAATTTGGTGATGGTCATTGGCGTCCTGTATGTTTCGCGGATGGCGAGGGTCGTGCATGGTGCCACGCTGAGCATTCGCGATTCGGACTACGTTGAGGCCCACCGGGCCGTCGGTGCCGCAGGAGCCAGGATTCTGTTGCGGGGCATCCTCCCTAACATTATGGCTCCCGTCATCGTTCAGGCCACCCTGATGTTGGGGACTGCCATCCTTGTGGAATCTGGACTCAGTTTCCTGGGGCTAGGAGTCCCGCCGCCAGCCCCCTCCTGGGGCGACATGATTGGCCGGGGCAGGACCTTCATGTTGAACAGCCCAACCGGGGTGATCTTTCCCTCTGTTACATTGATGGTTGTGGTATTGGCATTCAACCTGTTCGGGGACGCCCTGCGCGATCACTTGGATCCGAGACTCCGGGGTGCTCGATAACTGCGCAGAGACAGGAGGACGATCATGCAGCAGACGGCAGTCGACCGAGCCAAACTCCTGCACAGGGAGTCTATCGTCTTCGACGGCCTGATGCCCTGGGGAAACCTGGATCATCTCTACTGCATACAGGAAGCGCTCCAGGGAGGCCTCACAGCCGCCAACGTGACTGTGGCCCACTTCCCCCACAACAGCGTCCGAGCCATTGACCGCATCGCCCACTATGCCTCAATAGTGAGGCAGCGCCGGGATCTGATGCGCGTCGTGCAGACCACGCGGGAGATCGAGGCGGCAAAGCGCGATGGGGTAATTGGTGTGGTATGGGGGTTTCAAGACACGACGCCGTTCGACAACCGGCTGGAGTTGATTGACGTCTTCGCGGACCTAGGCGTCCGCATCGTTCAGCTTACCTACAACACCCAGAACTTCGTAGGGTGCGGCTGCTGTGAAGTGTGGGACGCACCGCTGACGGGGTTTGGACGGGAGATCCTCCGGCGTTTGGAGGACCTGCGGATCGCGGTGGATCTCTCCCACTGCGGAGACCAGACTACCGAAGATACCCTTCGGCGGGCTAGGCGACCCGTGCTCATCACCCACGCGGGGGCCCGCGCGGTCTGTCCAGCGTATGGTCGCAACAAGACCGACGACCAGATACGGATGCTGGCCGGTTGTGGCGGGGTGATTGGGGTCGTTTTCGCGCCCTTCCTCGTAAAGCGCGACCCCCAGACGCATCAGGTGCTACCGTCTACGATCGACGATGTGATCCGACACATCGAGCACATTGGGAACCTAGTGGGGCTGGACCACGTTGGGATCGCCAGCGACCTGTGCGCTGCTTGGCTCGATCAGCGGCGGACCCCCCCGGAGTCCAGCATGCGGTGGTGGCGGGAGGCCCGCCCCGACGTCTTCGGTCGGGGCCCGATCGAGGAGTACGATCCCTACCCTGAGGGGCTGCAGCGGCATTCCCATCTTCCCAACCTGACCCGTCGCCTCATTGAGCGGGGGTTCAGCGACGGCGAGGTGAGAGGGATTTTGGGAGGTAACTTCATTCGAGTACTTCGAGACATTTGGGGCGACTAAATTAGCCTATCGGAGCGATCGGTATGACCCCGCGGAATGCGCGACGTAGCGCGACGGATTTTCTGGCCGCTCGCGTCGGCCGTCACCCGCCCGGGGAGCGGGAACGTCTGTTGCAGTTGGCCGAAGGACGGGCTGATCTCATCAGCCTTGGCCGTGGCGATCCTGACCTGCCCACTCCTCCTCATATTGTCGAGGCCGCTCGGCGGGCCCTGGAGGAGGGTGCCACGCATTACACCCACTGGCAAGGCCGAGAAGACCTGCGCCAGGCTATCTGTGATAAATACCGGCGTGAGTACGGCATGCAGGTCGACCCGTCCCGGGTTGTGGTGACGGCTGGCGCCCAGGAAGCCATCTACATCACTTTTCAGGCGTTGCTGGATCCAGGCGATGAAGTCCTCATGGCAGACCCGCACTATCTCCCTTACACCAGGGCCATCAGGTTCGCCGGGGGACTGCCCGTATACGTCCCCACCTTTGAGGAACACGCGTTTGTCATGCAACCGGAGGATGTCGTCAGGTCAATCACTTCCCGGACGAAGGTCCTTGTTGTCGTCTCCCCCGGCAATCCCACCGGCGCGGTCATCCCCACGGAGGTCATGGCAGAACTCGCTGCGGTGTCCCACAGCCACGACCTGCTTGTGGTGATGGATGAGATCTATGAAAAGTTCGTCTTCGATGGGGCCGTCCATACCACCATTGCCGCAGAACCCGGCATGATGGATCGCACAATCATCGTCAACGGATTCAGCAAGACTTATGCCATGACCGGGTGGCGTGTCGGCTACCTCATCGCTCCCGGCCCCATCGTACGCTCCATGGCAATAGTGAAGCATACCATGACCATCTGTGCTCCGGCTGTTTCCCAGGCTGCCGCCCTGGCGGCCCTTGAAGGCCCTCAAGGGGTGGCGGAGGAGACGCGGCAGATCTATGCCGGACGGCGTCAGGTGCTGGTTGAAGGCCTGGTTCGCCTGGGATTGAACTGCGGTGGCTCCCGGGGGGCTTTTTTCGCCTATGCCAACGTGACCTCCACGGGCGTGTCGGCCTTCGACCTCTGTACGCGCCTGCTGGATGTCGGCGTCCTGATCTTTCCCGGGACGGCCTTTGGCAATGGCGAGGGCTATGTGCGGGCGTCGTTTCTTCAGCCCCCAGAACGCTTGCAGGAGGCTATCGAGCGGATAGGTCCTGTGGTGAGGGAGCTGCAGCACCGACGTCGGGAGACCGAGTTCGGCTGAGGAGATTTCGCATCCCCTGGCACGAACAGCTTCAGGACCTCGCCTGCTGGGGGTTCTGCCACCTGGACTGCCCGTCGGGGCGTTTGTGCAGTGAGCGTAGAGCCCGGCCGAGGTGTGGCGGATCATCCGCAGAATGCGTACAGCATGCCAGGCGGGGCTCGGCGCGGCTCCGGGGATGCGGCTTCCCGCCGGTGGCTGTCCACCGGCGCCGTCGCCATAGGCCTCGCCAGCTTCCTCAGCGACCTCGGTCACGAGATGGCGACCGCCATTCTGCCCCTCTTCCTCCTAACGATCGGGGGGCGCCTGGAGCGTCGCAAGGGTCCGGCGGCAACCGCCTGTCTCGTGACCGCGGTCGCCACGAGTGCATTTGCCCTGGCGACGGCGTGGTGGCACGTACTCGTCGGGCGGTCGGTCGCTTGGTTCGGCCGAGAATTCCGCAGCGAGCGGGCGACCGACGCAGACCTCCCACCGGACGGTGCGGCCCCCGCCTTCTCGATTGCTGACGCCCTCCTCCTGACGACCGTGCACCCTCCTGCCCGAACGCGCCACGCGGCCCATGCGTAGGTCGCCCCCGGGGACCGCGGCGGCCGTCGGCCCCGCAGCCCCGCCGGCTTTGCGGTTCGACCGGAACGAATGGGCAGGCGCCTTTGGCGATATCGGGACAGACCTGCCCCTCATCGTCGGCATGATCCTCGCCGCCCGCCTGGACAGTGCCAGTGTCCTGTGCATGTTCGGAGCGATGCAGATCGTCACGGGCGTCTGGTACAGGATGCCGATGCCGGTACAACCGCTGAAGGCCATGGCGGCGATCGTTATCACGCAGAAACTGACGGGAAACATCCTGTATGGCGGCGGCTTCGCCGTCGGCCTCCTCATGCTGGTGTTGACCGCCACACGCCTCATCGAATGGCTGGCGCGGGTCACGCCGCTCGTCGTGATCCGCGGCATCCAGTTCGGGCTGGGGCTACAACTGGCGACCCTCGCCCTGCGGGAGTAATTCCGCGCCGAGGGGACCCCTGGCTACGTGGTGGCCGCTCTGGCCTTCCTCCTCACCCTCCTGCTCATCGGCAATCGCCGGTACCCGGCCGGCCTCTTTGTCATCGCCCTGGGGATCGTCTACGCGGTACTCTTTACGCTGCGGCCGGTGGCACGGCGTTAGCTTCCGACTGCCACGGCTCTTCGTGCCGACGGCGTCAGACGTCCTGACGGGACTGCTGGTGCTTGCGCTGCCGCAGATCCCACTCTCGCTGGGGAACTCGATTCTCGCCACACACCAGAGCGCCAGGGACTTCTTCCCCGACCGTCCGCTGAGTGTGCGGAAGATCGGCGCGACCTATGCCTTCATGAACTTGGTCCAGCCGTTCTTCAGCGGCATTCCCACCTGCCACGGCTCGGGGGGGCTGGTGGGACACTACACGTTTGGGGGACGTACGGGAGGCTCGGTCGTCATCTACGGAGGCCTCTACGTCCTTTTGGGTCTGTTGCTCAGCGGCGGCTTTGACGAGGTCATTCGGGTCTTTCCGCTGCCGATTCTGGGAGTGCTGCTGCTCTTTGAAGGGCTCGCCCTCATGACGCTCCTTGGGCGCCTGTCGGATCTCAAGGCGGATCTCCCCATCGCCCTCCTCATCGGGTTGATCGCGGGGGGATTGCCCTACGGGTATGTGGTGGCGATGATCGTGGGAATGCTGCTGGCTTCTCCGACGGGGCGCCGGCTTGGTCGGGTGACCCGCTGAAGCGTGGCCCACACCCCTCGCGCGGTGCCCTGCCGGGGACTACTTCCCTTCGGTCGGTTCGGGCACCCCGGCCGGGACCTCGCGGCGGGCGCGCGCCCACCGGGTGAACTGGTCGAGCATCACGTACAGCGCCGGGATGAGGAACAGGGTCCCGATCGTGGAGGTGACGAGCCCGCCCACGATGGCCCGGGCCAGCGGGACCTGGAGTTCCGAGCCCTCGCCGAGCCCGATGGCCAGCGGCAGCAGGCCGAAGGTCGTTGTCAGCGTCGTCATGAGGATCGGTCGGAGCCGGCGCTGTCCGGCCCGGGCCAGCGCCTCGCGCAGTGGCACGCCGTCGTTCTCCAGCTGAAGAGCGTAGGTAATGAGCACGATCCCGTTGTTCACCGCGACCCCGACCAGGACGATCGCGCCGAGCCCCGACTGGACGTTGAGGGTCGTGCCGGTGAGCAGCAGGGCCGCGACGACGCCCACCAGGGCGAACGGCACCGCCGCCATGATTAGGAAGGGTTCCAGCAGCCGTTCGAACTGCGACGCCATGACCATGTAGACCAGTACCAGCGACATCAAGAACCCGGTCAGGAGTTGGGCGAACGACTCGCGCTGGTCTTCGAACTCGCCGCTGAAGGCCACCGAAAAGCCGGGGGGGAGACGCTGGGCGAGGATCGTCTTGCGGACCTCCGCGATGGTGGCGCCGACGTCGCGGCCGGCGATGTTGCCGGTGAGCGTGATGACGCGCTCGCGGTTGCGCCGCTGGATCTGGGTGGGGCCCGGGGTCCCGACGATCTCCGCCAGCTGCCGAAGGGGCACGACCCCGCGCGGGGTCGAAATCGGCAGATCGGCCAGCCGGCCGGGCGTGGCCCGATCGGCTTCGCGGAGCCGCACGACGACGTTGATGTCATCCCCGCCGACGCGGAACAGCGCCGCCGTCGTCCCCCCGACATAGGTGCGGACCGATGAGGCGACCTGGCTGGCGGCCGTGCCGAAGACCGCGGCCCTGGCGGGGTCGACGCGGACGGTGAACTCCTCGGCGCTCTCTTCCCGGCTGACGTTCACGTCGGTGACGCCCGGAATGCCCTCCAGAACCCCCCGCAGGCGGCGGGCCGTGGCGTTGGCGGTCTCCAGGTCGAACCCGCGCAGATCGATGCTGATGGGGTCGGGCGAGCGGAAGAAGAACAGCGAACTGACCGGGCGGTAGAAGATCACAGCGCCCGGGATGCGGATGCGCTGTCGGAGGTCGTTGATGACCTGCTGCGTCGGGGGGGCATCCGCCCCCAGCCGTACCCGGAAGGTAATGATGTGCGTCGCCGTGCCCGCGAAGGTACTGCCGACCAGCGTGAGTACGGTAGTCCGCCCGGGGATATGGCGGAGCAGCGTCTGTTCGATACCCCGCGAGACGGCGTCGGACACTTCCAGGGACGTCCCGCGGGGTTGCTGGACCGACATGAAGAACTCGTGCTCGTCCGACGGTGGAAACGTCTCGCGGCCCAGGTGCGGTAGGGCCGACCAGGCGAGGGCCATGACGACCAGCGCCGGCGCGACAACCAGGAGGGGCCGACGGATGGGAACGACCAGCAGCCGCCGGTAGCCGTCCTCCACAGCCACGAACCACCGTTCGAGGGATGCGGCTGCCCGTCCGGCGAGCGTGCTCCCGTGCCCCAGGATGAGTGCCCGCGAGGCGAGGGAAGGGATCAGGGTGAGCGCCACCAGCAGCGAGCACATCAGGGCCACGGTGACCACGAAGGCCAGTGGGCGGAACATCACGCTGGCGATCCCCGTCGTGAACCACATGGGGAGGAAGACTACGATGGTCGTCAGCGTGCTGGCCATGATGGCGGTGCCAACCTCGCTGGTGGCCTCCTGCGCCGCCAGTGTGGGCGGCCGGCCTTCCTCGCGGTGGCGGAAGATGTTCTCCAGGACCACGATGGCGTTGTCCACGAGCATCCCGATGGCCAGCGCCAGCCCGCCGAAGGTCATCAGGTTGAGGGTCAGCCCTCCCCAGAACATCACCAGGATCGTGACCAGGACCGACAGCGGGATGGCCGTGGAGATGATCAGCGTGCTGCTGATGTTGCGCAGGAAGCCCAGCAGGACGACGACGGTGAAGGCCCCGCCCAGCAGCGCGGCGGTCCGGACGTTCTCGATAGACCGGCGGATGAACCGGCTGCCGTCGCTGATCACCTGCATCCGCGCCTGCGGGAACTGGTCGTTCAGCTCGTCGACGACCCTGAAGATCCGGCGGGCCACCGCTACGGTGTTGGTGCCGGACTGCCTGGTGATGGCGATCAGGATGGCGGGCTGGCCGTTGAGCCGGACCACCGAGGTGGCCTCGGCCAGGGTGTCCTGGACCCGGGCGACGTCGGCCACGCGCACCGCCACCCCCTGGCGGGTAGCCACGACGATCTGGCCGATGTCCTGAATCGAGGTGAAGCGGCCCACGGTGCGCACGATGCGGCGTTGCGGGCCCACCCGCACGTCGCCACCGGGATCGCTCGTGCTCTCCGACTGCAGGGCCAAGACGACCTCGCGTTCCGAGACCCCCAGGGCCTCCAGGCGCTGCCGGTCCAGTTCGACCCGGATCTCCCGCTCTCGGGCGCCGCGGACGTCCACGGTGGCCACGCCCTCGACCTGCTCCAGGCGTGGGCGGAACTCATGCTCCGCCAGATCGCGCAGCGCGCTGGGGTCGCCGCGCGCCTCGATGCCCAGCAGGACGATCGGAAAGGTATTGGGGTCGAACTTGGCCACCCGGGGTATGTCAGCCCCGTCGGGCAGCCGGTTGCGTACGCGGTCAATCGCTGGCCGGACATCGTTGGCGGCGGCGTCGAGATCCTTGCCCCACGGAAACCGCAGCGTGATGCTGCTGCGCCCCTCGACGGAACTGGAGGAGATCTCGGTGACGCCCGGCACCGTGGCCAGCGCATTCTCCAGCAGCATGGTGACTTCGCGCTCGACCTCCTGGGGACCGGCGCCAGGATAGTTGGTCGTCACCGATAGGGTCGGAAAGGAGATGTCCGGCAGGAGGTCGACGGGCAGGCGGGCGAAGGCGACCACGCCCAGGAACGCCAGGCCCAGGTAGACCATGATGGTCGTAATGGGACGCGCGATCGCAACGCGCGCGAGGTTCACGGCCGTGTCCTCCCCGGGCCGGGCGAGGGCCCCGGGCGGGTGCCGGCCGGGCCCGAGGAGGGCCCGCCGCCGGCGCCGGTCCGCACCTTCATCCCGTCCCGCAGTCCTTGCTGCCCGGCCACGACGATGGATTCGCCGGGGTCGAGGCCTTCGAGGATCTCTGAGCGGCTCCCTTCCACATAGCCGACACGGACGACCCGTTCCTCCACGGTGTCGTCCTTCACGACGAACACCAGCGTGGCCTCCCCTCGCCGGACGATGGCGTCGGAGGGGATCAAGATGGCCTGGCGCTCGTCGAAAACCACTGTAGCGCGCGCGAACATCCCCGGGCGCAGCGCCTGATCGCCGTTGGGCAGGACGACGACCAGCCGGACGCTGCGCGAGGCCGCGTCCAGCGCCGGGGCGACCCGGGCGATGCTCCCTTCGAACAGCCGATCGGGCAGCGCGTCCACGCGGATCCGCACCACGGTCGTCCTGCGCAACCGCGGCAAGTCAGTTTCGGGCAGCGGCACGTGGACCTCGATCGGCCGGATCGTCGCGACCGTGGCCACCACGGTCTGGGTCGAGATGACGGCGCCGGGCTTGACGTCCACACGGGTCACCACGCCGGCGATCGGAGAGGTGATGCGCAGTTCGCGCAGGCGCGCACGGGCGGCCGCCGCCTGAGCCTCGGCCTGCCGGACCAGGGCGGCCTGGGCGTCGATGTCCTCGGGTCGGGGCCCCTGGCGCACCAGAGCCAGTTGTTCCCGGGCGGCACGCAGGCGCGCGCGGGCCAGCTCCGTGTCGGTCTCCGCACGGTCCACGGCGGCCCGGGCGACCAGGCCGTCGGCGAAGAGTTGCCGCGCGCGGGCCAGGTCGCGTTCGGCCTGCGCCAGCGACGTCTCGGCCTGGGCTACCCCGGCCTCGGCCTGCGCCACCTCCTGCGGGCGGGGTCCGGCCCGCAGTTGCGCCAGCCGCGCCCGCTGCACCTCCACGGCGGCCTCCGCCTGCCGGACCGCCAGTTCGAGTTCGGGATCGTCGATGCGCGCGACGAGACTGCCTGCGGCCACCTGGGAGCCTTCCCCGACCAGGACGGCACCGAGTCGGCCGGCCATGCGCGAGACGATGTCGACCGTCGCGGAAGCCCGTACGTCGGCGGGAAACGTGCTCTGCTCGACCAGGCGCGTGGCGTCGACCACGAGGGTCCTCACCAGCGGCGCTGGACGCCGGACGGGCGCCGGGGGTTCGCTGGCGGCCTGTCGGCTGTTGATCCGCTGCATGGCGCCGATGACGGCGGCGACGAACACCCCCAGGATGATCAGGGACCGGAGCAGGCGCCCCATCAGGCGTGCACGCCCTGGCCGAGCGTCTGCAGGTGGCGCATCGAGCCGTACCGGGCCACGAGGGCGTCGAACTCCCGCTGATCGTAGAACTCGCACCGGCCGGCGCCGTAGGCCTTGGCGACCTCCAGACAGAAGCGCACGGCCGTCTCGATGTCGGCGGCCTGGCTGGCCCCGGTGGCCGATCCCGGCACGGCCACCACGGCTGTGAGCGCCACCCCGACCACAGGCGCGGTGGTTGCCGTCGAGGGCTGCATGATGCTGTTGATGTGCCGCAGCCCGTTCCCATACGGCGTGATGTCCTGGGTCGCCAGCGGCAGGACCACGGGCGGGAGCCCCGTCACCCACTGGTAGATGTCGAGCAGGTCGTCGGAGGTCCGCAGGATGTAGCCCTCCTTGACCGTTGGACTGATGGCGATCCCCTTGTGGTTGAGTACCCGGTTGCCCCGCGTGGTGTCCACGGACAGGATCGCCTCCATCGCGGGGTCCACTTCGTGGGCGTTCATCGTGGCGATGTCAACCGGCGACATCATCATCGGAACCGTGGGGGTGTCGTGGATGAACGCGCGCGGACAGATGTGGGTCGCCACGATCACGTCCCCGGGCAGCAGGTCGCCTTCGCGCTGCATGGCGGCGAGTTTGAGCGCGCAGGCGATGGCCGTGATGGCGCCGTCGGCATCCGAGACCAGGCCGATCCGGTCCGGGCGCGCGCCGATGCCGCCGAGCCGGCCGATGATGCCCAGCGTCCGCGCCTCTCCCCCGCGGCTACGGCCGTGGTGCCCCGGGAAGACCACCCGCACGAAGTCCGTCGAGCCACGCGCCCCGGCGACCGTCGTCACCTGACATTCGGCGCCCCTGACGCGGAGCGCGGCGGCGACCATCGCCCCACTGGCCTGGGGCGAGTCGAGCAGATCCCACGCTTCGAGCGTCTGTGTCCAGGCCACGCACGGTCCTCCAGGGTCGGGCGGGCAACCGGTGCCTACGGCATTTCGGCCGTGGGCCGGTCTCCTCCTGCGGGTTGCCGCGCCCGCGGTCCAATGATACGATACCTCAGGCTCCCTCGATGGACCAGCCGATCCTCACCCGTCCCCCGGCAGAGGCATGGGCGGCCGAGGCCGTCGGACAGGCCCAGCACCTGCGCGATGCCGCCGAGGTCATCCGACGCCTGGCTGCCGGCCTGACCTACCACCCGGTCACCGGCCGGAGGCCACAGGCCAGCCCTGAACTCCTGGATGCCCTCGCCGCCGTGGAGCGAGTCGTGCGGATGATCCAGCAGGGCGCCGAGGCGCGCGGCCTCGACCAGATCGTGGCGTCGGATGCCTTCGGCGCCGAGCAGGTTCGCTGCAGCCATGCGGCGGTAGAGGGGGGCGTCCAGGCGGTCGTGTCGGCGCTCGGTGTGCTCCGCCAGGTCCTGGAGGCGCGTGAGGACGCCACGCTGGACGCGCCCTACGGCCGGGGCGCGCCGGCCCGCCACCATCCTGGCGCACTGTGCACCATCGTCGCGGAACGCGTCGAGGATCTGGCCAGGGCGCTCGAAGTGGCCGCCGTCACCTGGGCCAACCTCGCCCTCAGGACAGATCAGGGAGATCCCCCCAGTCCCCGGAAGTGGATTCCCGGGTAGAGCCGGACCGCACGATCGGCGCCGATCGGCACGATAAAGGGCGGCTCGAGCCGTTCAAACGTGCCGGAGAGCGCCTCAAACGGGGCGCCCCCCAGGTGGTCCACCAGGAGGCCGTTGCGGCCGACCCAGAGGTCCGGCGGCTGCCAGAGTACAAATCCCCGGAAGGGGACCACGACGGGCAGGCGCTCCCGCAACGCGAACGCAATCTGGCTGCCCGCCTGGTAGGTCTCGGCGAGGACGAACACCTCGCCGGGCCGGCCCAGGCTCGGGGCCACACGTTCGATCTCGCGTGCCACCTGTTGCCAGCCTGCGGCTTCCTGGTGGAATGCCGATGAGACCGGCGTGGGCAGTGCGGCCAGGACGATGGCCACGAGCGTGACGGTCAGGCTGGTGAGGACCCCTGCCCGCAGCAGGCGCTGCGGTCTCCACTGCGGCCACAGAGCGGCCGCCGCGATCAGCGCAGAGAGCAGCGCAGGACCGGTGTAGTGCGGCTTGGCCAGAGCCCGGGTGCTGGACAGGGCGACCACGAGCAAGGTGGGCGCCGCGCCCCACAGGAGCAGTCGGAAGCGATCGTCCCCGCGGGCCCGTGCCGCCACGGCGGCCAGCGCCGCCAGCAGGATGGGAAATCCCAGCGGCCCGTAGTAGACGAACTGCGAGCCGACGAAGGCGGCCACGTTGGCCGGGGCTGTCATCGGCTCAATCCACGGGTCCACCACCAGTGCCCGCTTCAGCGTGGCCCACCCGTGCGCAGCGTTCCACCGGACGAGGGGGACGAGCACGAGGGCGCCGGTGGCGGCGGCCAGGTACGGCCCCCGCGTGCGCAGCCACCCCCGCCCCGACGGAGTCGTCAGGACGAACCCGGCGAGCGAGAGCGCCAGGGCCCCGCCGGCCAGTTTGGACTGGACCGCCAGCCCCACCGCGGCCCCGGCAGCGGGCCACGCCCACGCCACCCCCCTGGTCGCCATCCACCCGAAGAGCATGGCCGCAAGCCAGAAGAACCCCAGCGGCGCGTCAGGCGCGGCGATGATGCCGCTGGCCGCGAAGGCCGGCAGTACCTGGAAGAGCAATGCCGCCCGCAGCCCCGCGGAAGGAGAGAAGAGCCTGCGGGTGAGCCCGTAGAGTACCACCGTGGACGCGGTGCCCAGCAGCACCGGGACGAGGCGGATGCCGGGCGCCGAATCGCCCAGCACCCACGTCCCCACGGCCACCAGCGCCGCGATCATCGGCGGGTGATCGGGATACCCCCACATCAGGTGCCTGGACCACACCCAGTAGTGGGCTTCGTCGTCCAGCAGCGGGACGACCAGCGCCGCCGCGGACCGGATCAGGGTGGAGACGAGGATGATCGCGAGCAGGGCCCCGGCGTGGTCTGGCCGGAGCGCTGTCTTCGGTCGGTCGGTGCGCATGGGGGCCGTCCGTGTGCGCGCCGCCTGTGGCGTCAGCGTCCGGCGCGGCGGAGGCCGGCAAGGGCCACCGCACGGCGGAAGATCCGGGCCAGCATCGGGCGGGTGAGCCGCCGCGTCTGCGTGTTCTGCCGACTGGGGTGGTAGGTGTCCAGAAGCGCCACCGGCCGCCCGTTGGGACGCACGAGGGTGGCGCAGGCGCCGTGGGCGAATCGCGGCCGGGGGCTCGGGAGGCGCCACCCCAGCGCACCGACCGCCCGCAGCACCGCAGCGTGGGCGATCTGTCCCAACGCTACGATCACCCGCACGCCGCGAAGCAGCGTGAGTTCGCGGAGGAGGTACTCCCGGCAGTTGGACAGTTCTTCGGGCCGCGGCCGGTTGTCCGGCGGCGCGCACCGGGCGGCCGCGGTGAGGTAGACGTCGCGGAAGGTCAGGCCGTCGTCGCGGCTCACCGAGACCGGTTTCGACGCCAGGCCCGCGCCGTGGAGAACCGCGATGAGGAAGTCCCCCGATCCGTCCCCGGTGAACATCCGGCCGGTGCGGTTGGCGCCGTGCGCGGCCGGCGCCAGGCCCACGACGAGGATGGACGCCTCCGGATCGCCCACCCCCGGGACTGGCCGACCCCAGTACTCCCAGGTGGCGTACTGTGGCTTGCGCCGGCGCGCCACCGCCTCGCGGTAGGCGACGAGGCGCGGGCACCGGCGGCAGGCGATGACCGTGGCGGCCAGGGCAGCGAGCGACGGAGGCGGACCCATGGGTTTTCTTGACGCTACTTTTTCTCCGGGCCTATAATACCCTCTGCCACCACCGGGGCGGTTAGCTCAGTGGGAGAGCGCATCCTTCACACGGATGAGGCCGCAGGTTCGAGCCCTGCACCGCCCACCACCCAGAACCCGCGTCAGGACTAGACAGACTAGATTGTACTCAAGGCCGAGACGCTCAAGCGAACGAGTCTGCACGATCCGGACGAGTGGGACAGGCGGCCTATGAAGGACTTCTTGACATCTGGCACAGGTTTGATGTTTCTCATCGGTGGTTTCTCCGCGTCATACGGGCGGAGGAGCAGGTTCGAGTGGCCTCGGAGCGGGCAGGGACCGACGAGGCGAGAGCCGAGATTGAACAGCAGGCTGGCACGGTGTGGCAGGACTTCGTGGATTGGAAATGAGTGGCTTGGTTGGAGCGGGAAGGAGTCTGAGGACGACCGTTTCTCAGCAGACCCAACACTACTGGCTTCAGACACCCGGTGAGGGATGAAATCCCATCCGGCTCGCTCTGCCTTATAGAGGGTGTTGGAAGCCCAAAATGGAAAGACCCCAGTCAAGGGGGAAACCTATGCGTGGCTGGGTAGCCGCCGTGCTATGCGCGGTTTTCATGCTCCTGCCTTCTTGCTCCTCAGGCGCAGTCTCAACCCTCGACTGATCCCTCAAGCGCCCTGGAACGGAGGATTTTCGAGGCGCAAGAGACCCTGGAGCGAATCGCATGGGTGGATGCGACCACACTGCTGGCCGTAGTGCGGCTGCCCGCTGGTCTCCAGGTCAAACTCCTCAATATTGCCACTGGGGATGCGCGTGATATCGGCCCAGGAGGGTGCGCTTCGCTGTCACCGGACCGTTCTAGGGCCGCATGGGTCCGGGGTCCCGGCCAGACCCCCACTGGTGACGCCTGGATAGTCGAGTTCCGGAGCATGCAGACCCGCCAACTGACGGTGGACGCGGTTCAAGAAGACCCGGACCGGCCTCTGCACGGGGGACCCATACGAGTGAGTTGTTTGACCTGGGCCCCAGATGGCCAGCGGATTGCCCTCGCGACTGGAGGGGTACTGTCGAGAGGCCCAATCGTCATCGTGTCAGCCGTGAATGGGCGGGTTCAGGCCAGGATCGAAAACGATGAGTTCATGGTGGGAAGTCTATCGTGGAGCCCAGATGGAAGAAAACTCGCATTCTCATCGGTCGTCTTTGGATTTGGGAACGGATACGCAGTCAACCAGATCGAGACATTCGACTTCCGCACCCGGGTCCGTTCGAAACTGCTTGACGTTCCTGCAAAGTACGCTGCGGGGAACCTGCTTTACTCTCCTGATGGGCGGGCCTTGTTGTTCGACGCCTTTGTGGACGGTGATCAGATCTTCGTCTATGAAGGGACGGGTGTCCGCACGCTGGTACGGGGGCGTTCCCCTGCGTGGTTACCAGGCCAGCAATCGCTGACCTTTGTCCGCGGCAGGAACGTCTACGCCCTAGGTCAGAGGTGAGTCGTTCCGCCTGCACCGGGCCAGAGAAGGGACGGACAGTGAAGCGGCTGCTGGCAGTCATCGCGTTGACGGTCCTCTTGGCCAGCGCCGTGCCTCCGGCGCGCGCCGAGATCGCCGACCCGTGGGAACGCATGATCCTCAACGCCCTCTGCACGCAGAATCGGTGCGATGTTCCCGACGATCCCGTCTTCAAGGGATGGCTCGAGCGCCTCGATCCGATCGTGCAGCGGCGGGGTGCGGCTCATGGGCAGGCTCGCCCCGAGGGCGAGGTCCAACACCGGTGATCTCTTCGACGACCATCCTTCGGTGCAGGAGCGCGTCGAGCGGCCCGGTCGGGCTTATGACTGCCATGTCCCGTCGCCTGACGCCAGGCTCGTCACGTTCAGGGCACAGGCCGAGGTCGGTCCATTCCAGGCCAGCGTCGCCTCGGTCGAGTTTGCCCGCGGGGCCGCGGTGGTCAACCTCTTCCTGTCCAACCGCGGCGGAGTGGAGATCGACCTCTTCACCGCCGTCACCGGGGCGACGCTGACGGACAGCACCGGACGGGCATTCCTGGTACGGCTGCTGCGGAGCCAGTTCCCGGACCGGCTCGCGCTGGGGGCCAGGCGCGCGTGCGGCTCGTCTTGGGATCCTACTGCGACGGCGTGGGCGTCGCCGCAGGCGTGGGAGGCGGTGTGGGTGCCGGCGTCAGGCTTCCAGGCGCCGCCTCCAGTCTGAATTTCAACGTCTGAGGGGCCCCCCGGCCCAGGCCGACCTGAAAGGTCCACTCCCCCAGCCGTTCACGGACAGGTTTGCCCCGGACCGGGATCATGAGGAGGACGAGCCGCCGGTCCTCCCGCGCCAGCGCTTCGGCATCCGCCGCGACGGCAAGGATGGCCGCGATCGTGTAGGTGATAATGCGGCCCGGATCGACGGTGAGGGTCGGCCGCACCGCCCAGACAGAGGTCTGCTCGGGATCAAGCAATTGAATGGGCACTTCCGTCCGGCCCTCCGGGACGTGCTCGATCTGAATGTGGAGGGCGATGTAGGGGTCCTGGTTGGTGAACCGATTTCCGCAGTCGCGGGGTACCCATTCAGAGCCGTAGACGGTATCGCGGGAGATCACCTTCCTGCACGCGGAAAGCTGACCCGGGCCTGTGCGTCGGCGGCCAGTTGCACCAGCGCGACCAGGCCGGTGGCGAAGGCCGTCGGCACCAAGAGCCTGGCACCTGTTGCCCGCACGTGGCTCACCCCCTTGAAAGATCCAATCGCCTAAATCGGGCAGCCCGCCAGGGCGGTGTGGATGGGCACGGCCTGCATCAACAGCCGCACGACGTTGCTCCCCTGGTGGATGCCGACCACTTCACCTCTTGCGTTTAGGAGGGGCGAGCCGGAACTGCCCGGCAGGGCCGCCGCGCCGCTGTCGCGGGTTACGATGATGCGCTCGGCGTTGACATCGGTGACCGTGCCCCACGCTTCGATGAGCACCGCGCCGCCGGGGTAGCCGATCACCCTGGCCCGCTCGCCAGGCCTGATCGGCACCGCGGAGATCACCAGGGGCGCCGAGAGCCGTTCCTCGGGCCCGGTGAACCGCAGGAGGGCGACGTCGTAGGGCTCCGGTTCGCCCCAGGGGGTCGGCTTGTAGCGGGTGTCCACGCACTGAACGTCGGCCGTGCCGAGGGTGGCCACCGGGCTCCCGAACTCGTTGGCGCCCACGAGCATCCACTGGTTGTAGCCGGGGCCGTCCTCTCGCTGGATGCGCTGCCTGTCGAGGACGACGTGCGCATTGGTGTAGAAGAGACGTCTGCCCACGTAGAAGGCGGTCCCGATGGTGATGGATCTGCGCTGTTCCGGGTTGTGTAGACCGACGACAACGATAGCCCGACGGAATGGCTCCGGGACAGCCCCACCGGCCAGCGCGGAGACAACCAGGAGGGCCGCAAGGGAATAGCATACCGTCCGGACCACGTTCCACGCTCCTGGGATGGGTAAGCCAGGTGCCGAGGATACGCGCATAGGGGTGTTCGATGTCGCTGAACTCCTTCCTGCAGTGGGATCTCCGCCGCGGCGCCTGGAGGATTCCGGTGTCCGGGGCGGAAGTCCGGCTCGTGGTCCGCGGGCTGCAAGACCCCGCCCGGCTGAAGACCGCCTGCCCGGAGGTTTCCTGTGAACGACCCCCGTCTGGCCAAACTCGCCCAAGTGCTGATCCACTACTCGCTGGCCGTGCGGCCCGGGCAACTGGTCCGCATCGGGGGGCCGGCACTGGCCGCGCCGCTGATCAGCGAGGCCTACCGGGAGGCGCTGACCGCCGGCGCGCACGTGGCGGTTCGCGTGACCGTCGACGGGCTGGAGGAGATCTTCTTCAAGCACGCCACCGACGACCAGCTCCGGTTCGTCTCACCGCTGGCCGAGCACGAGGTCGAGAAGATCGATGCCGACCTCGGCATCTGGGCCCACTACAACACGCGTGAGTTAACCGGCGTCGACCCCCGGCGGCAGGCCATCAGGCGTGACGCGACCCGTCGGCTCAGCCAGCGCTACCTCGAGCGGGCCGCCAGGGGCGAGTTGCGGTGGTGCGGCACCCAGTACCCCACCCACGCCGACGCCCAGGAGGCCGAGATGTCGCTGGCCGAGTACCAGGACTTCGTCTTCGGCGCCGGCCTGCTCGACCGGCCTGACCCGGTTGCGGCCTGGGAGCAGGTGCGCCGGGAACAGGACCGCATCGCCCGGATCCTCCAGCAGCACGACACGTTGCACCTGACGGGCCCGGACATCGACCTCACGGTGCGGGTCGGCGGCCGCACGTGGATCAATGCCGCCGGCGAGCACAACTTCCCCGACGGCGAGGTGTTCACCGGCCCGATCGAGACGGCGACCAGCGGCCGCGTGCGGTTCTCCTTCCCGGCCATCTACGGCGGGCGTGAAGTCGACGGGATCACCCTGACCTTCAAGGAAGGCCGTGTCGTCGAGGCCACCGCCCAGAAGGGCCAGGCGTTCCTGCTGGCGATGTTGGACCTGGACCCCGGCGCCCGGGTGCTGGGTGAATTCGCCTTCGGCCTGAACTACGGGATCACGCGGTTCACCAGAAACATCCTGTTCGACGAGAAGATCGGGGGAACCGTGCATCTGGCGCTGGGCTCGGCCTATCCTGAGACCGGCGGCACGAACACCTCGGGGCTCCACTGGGACATGATCTGCGATCTGCGCGCAGGTGCCGAGGTCCGGGCCGACGGCGAGGTAATCTACCGCGACGGGAAGTTCCTGGTCTGAAGCCTCGGGGCCCTTGCTAGGCGCGCTGGAAGTCGTCGATGAGTTCGTCGAACATCGCGTGGGTCTCTTCGCTGACCTGATCGGCCATCTCCGCGTAGCGGTGGTGTTCCAGGGCTTTGGTCTGGATGTTGGTGAGCATGCTGGCCTCGATCTCGCGGAGAAAGGCGATCACGTCTTCGCGCGGGAAGTCGCCGAACTCACCGTTCTTGAGGCGGCGGACGAACTCATCGAGCCCGCGCATTTCGATCTGACAGAGCTGCTCGTAGATTTCCCATAGCCGCTCGGTCATCGCCGACACCCCGTCGCCGGGTTTTTGGAGGCGATGTTCGCGCGCCTCCCGAGGAATCCTTCCTCGCCGGCGGGGAGGCTCCTGCGGACGAACCGCGCGGGCAGGGGAGGTGCTGCGCGCGGGTACTTCTCGGCACGGGCGGTGGCCACCCACCCTGGCATGCGGGCGGGCGGGTTTGCTACAATGAGGCCGCCCGGGCCGGCGTAGCTCAGCGGTAGAGCAGCGCACTCGTAATGCGCAGGTCACGAGTTCGAATCTCGTCGCCGGCTCCAGTCACACCCTCAATGAGCAGCACCACCCCCTGTCTCCCGTCGGAGGCATCGGGCCCGAGGTGAGGCGCCGGGTTCCACCTACACTCCCTGGGCCTCCTCGGCCAGCGCCAAGTCGATCGCCCGGTCTACAGACATGGCCCGGCCCGCGCCCCAGTGCCCGGTCAACGTATCGCCGAGGGCGTGCGATGTGGCCGTCACCTGCCGGTCATAGAGGTCCCTGACGAATCCCGGCAGCGTCGCGCCGGTCGACTCGCGACGCGCCTCGGCCGCCCCGAACAGGACGGCCGCGCGCTCGAAGGCTCCCAGCCCGGCGGCGGTACATGCCAGTGCGGCCAGACAGGTCGCGATCCCCCGCTGGTCCTGGAGGTCTCGCCTCAGCGCCAGACACTCCCGGAAGAGCGGCCCGGCCCGCCGGTACTCGCCCAGGGCGCACGCGACGCTTCCCAGGGTGAGCTGCGTGTAGGCGATGTACGACTTGTCGCCCAGCTGCCGGAAGTGGGCCAGCGCTTCTTCGAAGTAACGGATCGCCTGCTGGTAGTGCCCCCGGTCCCTCGCCAGCAGTCCCAGATTGTTGAGGACGACCGCGAGGCCCCATTGGTGTCCGAGGGCGCGCATCTGGGCCAGGCTCTGCTCGAACAGCGTGCCGGCCCGCTCGTACTCGCTCTCGGCGCGCGCCACCTGGGCCAGGATGAACTGCGCCCAGGTGGCGCCCCAGTTGTCCCCCGCTTCCCGCGCCAGCGTCAGGCTCTCTCCGCCCAGGACCTCGGCCCGCTTGTAGTCCTCCAGGCGGCAGGCCTGAATGCCCATGATGACCAGGCAGGAGGCCTCCGCGCGCTTGTCTCCGAGTTGTTTGGACAGGGCGAGGCTTTCTTCGGCCAGGGCCGCGGCCTGCGATAACTCGCCCTGCCGCAAGGCCAGACCGCCGGCTGCGTTGAGCGCTTTGACCCGGGCGGCGGGGGAGGCGTCGCGACTCCGCTCCAGGAGGTCGGTCAGCCACCGGCGGGCCTCAGCCCAGTACCCGCGCACCTCCCAGAACCACCACAACGCGCCCGCCAGCCGCAGCCCCGCTTCGGCCCCTTCCGTTTCGGTGCGGGACCACTCGAGCGCGGCCCGGAAGTTGTCGTGCTCGGTTTCCAGGCGATCCAGCCACGCCCGCTGTTCCGGCCCATGGAGATCCAGTTCGGCCCGCTCGGCGAGCGCCAGGTAGAAGGTTCGGTGCCGGCCCCGCAGGATCGCGGCCTCGCCGGCCTCGACCAGCCGATCCAGCCCATACTGCCGGACCGTTTCCAACATGCGGAAGCGTGCCGGCCGGCCTTCCGCTTCCTCGATGGTGACCAGCGACTTGTCCACCAGACGGCTGAGCAGATCCAGGACGTCCGCCTGGTCAATGCCCCCGCCTGCGCAGGCATCCTCGGCGGCTTCCAGGGTGAACCCGCCCATGAAGACCGAGAACCGACGAAACAGGAGGCGTTCCGCTTCGGGCAGCAGGTCGTAACTCCAGTCCATAGTCGCCTGCAGCGTCTTGTGATGCGGCAGGCCCGTCCGGGCGCCGCCGGTCAGCAGGCGGAACCGGTCGTTCAGGCGTTCGGCGATCTGCTCGACGGAGAGGACCTTCACGCGGGCGGCGGCCAGTTCGATGGCCAGCGGAATGCCATCCAGCCGCCGGCAGATCTCGGCGATGGCCCGGATGTTCTCCGGCGTGGCGTTGAATGCGAGGTGATGCAAGCCAGCTCTCTCCACGAAGAGTCGGATGCCGGCATACTGAGTCGTGGTCTCGAATGAGGGCAAATGCTGCGGATCGGGTAAGGTGAGCGGAGGGACCCGGTAACTTGCCTCCCCCATCACGCCCAGCACCTCCCGGCTGGTGGCCAGGATCCGCAGTCGGGGACAGTGACCCAGCAGGAGCGCGCAGAGGTCTGCCGATGCGGCCAGCACGTGCTCGCAGTTGTCGAGCACGAGCAGCACCGACCGGCCGCGGAGGAAGTCCAGCAGGGCTTCGGTGGGAGTCCGGGCCGGCTCCCGGATACCCAGCGCGCCGGCGACCGTCTGCGGGACCAGGGCGGCATCGCTGATCGGAGCCAGTTCCGCAAGCCAGACTCCGTCGGCAAACGCGTCCACGCACTCGGCGGCCACCTGGAGCGCCAGCCGCGTCTTCCCCGCCCCGCCGGCCCCCAGCAGGGTCACCAGCGGCGCCGTGGCCAGCAACCGCCTCACCTGCGCCATCTCCTGCTCGCGGCCGACGAAACTGGTCACCTGGACGGGCAGGTTGTTGGGAAGGACGTCCAGGGAACCGAGCGCCGGAAAGTCCGAGGCCAGGTTCGGGTGGAGGACCTGGAAGATGCGCTCGGGGCGCTGGAGGTCCTTCAGGCGGTGCGGTCCCAGATCGCGAAGCGAGACCCGGTCGGGCAGATCATGATCAACCAGCCCGCGTGTCGCTTCCGAGAGCAGGACCTGCCCGCCGTGACCCGCGGACGCGATCCGCGCGGCGCGGTGCACGTCGAGGCCGACATAGTCACCGGACGAGAGGATCCCCTCACCGGTGTGGAGTCCCATGCGGACCTTGACGGCGGCCCCTGGTGGCCACGTGTGAGCGGCGACGGCACGCTGCCCCTCCACGGCTGCGGCCACGGCATCCTTCGCCCGGGTGAACACGACGAAGAAGGCATCGCCATGGGTGCTGACCTCCGCTCCGCCGGCGCCTGTGAACGCAGCACGGAGCAGTTGGCGTTGCTCTTCCAGCACCTGGGGGTAGCGGTCCCCGAGTGCCTGCAGGAGGCGGGTGGAGCCCTCGATATCGGTAAACAGGAACGTAACCGTTCCGGTCGGCAGGCTGGACGTCTGATCCCACCTCACGTTCGCTGGTGATGCGTAACACACCGATTTCGGGGTCGCCCCGCCTGGGTTCCTGCACTGCGCCGGCCGGTGGGGGAATTTCTGGGTCGCGGCCAGCGTGTTTTAGAAGACGATGGGGGTAACAGCATGAGCCCTCGGATCCTCGGGATTCACCATGTGACCGCCATTGCCGGCGCTCCGCAGCGGAACGTGGACTTCTACGTCGGCACCCTCGGGCTGCGCCTGGTCAAGCGGACCGTCAACTTCGACGACCCCGGTACCTACCACCTGTACTACGGCGATCAGGTCGGCCGTCCCGGGACCATCATGACCTTCTTCCCGTGGCCAGGCGCGCCGCGCGGTCGCATCGGCGTGGGTCAGGTGACGGTGACCGCGTTCTTCATCCCGGCACGCGCTGTGGGCTTCTGGCAGGAGCGGCTGCGGCGGCATGGCATCGCCACCCGGGGCCCCACGGCGCGGTTCGACGAGACGGTCCTGGCGTTCGAGGACCCCGACGGCCTGCCGCTGGAACTGGTCGCCTCAGACGACGACGCCCGCGCCGGCTGGCCCGACGGCCCGATCCCCGAGGCCTATGCCATCCGCGGTTTCCACAGCGTGACCCTGTCGGAGCGGGGGCTGGACGAGGGCGGCCGCCGCACCCTGGGGCTGCTCGACGAGGGTCTGGGCTTCCGCCTGGTCGGCGAGGCCAGCGGCCGCTTTCGCTTCGCCGCCGGAGAGGGCGGTGCCGGGGCGCTCGTCGACGTCCTGTGCCTTGACGGCGCCCCCGCGGGGGAGACGGCCGTCGGAACGGTCCACCACGTCGCTTGGCGCACGCCCGATGAGGCCCACCAGCGGGCCTGGCAGGAGCGCATCGCGCACCTGGGCCTCCGCGTCACCGATGTGCGCGACCGCCGGTACTTCCGGTCCATCTACTTCCGGGAGCCGGGCGGCGTGCTCTTCGAGATCGCCACCGACCCGCCGGGCTTCACCGTGGACGAGCCGCCGGCACACCTGGGTAAGCACCTGATGCTCCCACCCTGGCTGGAACCCAGGCGGGCGCAGTTGGAGCGTGCGCTGCCGCCCCTCTCGATCCCGGAGGTCAGGACGTCCTGAGTGCCCGCACCGTGGGGGCTTCGGGCGACTTCACAGCCCAGACGGCGACCTCCCGGATTCGTGGTATGCTTACCGCGCAGGTTTGGTGTCCCGACCCTCCAGGGCGCGCAGGACATCCTGCCGGGTCACCCATGGGATGTCTCCCCGGTAGGCTTGTGCCAGCGACGCTAGGGCCACGCCATACCGCAGGCCGGCGACCAGGTCCGCCTCGAGGGCTGCCCAGAGCAGACCTGCGGCAAAGGCGTCGCCACGCCCGATGGGGTCTACCTCAGCCCCGGGCACGGCTGGCTCATGGTGGACAGTCTGTCCGTCGGCCAGGTACGCGCCGCCAGCGCCTGCGGTAATGACAGCCGCTGCGGCGTGCGTGTGGTCACGGAGGCGAGCTGCGAGATCGGGTGGCGTGCCGGCAAGGCCGAAGACCTCGCGGGCGTCTTCCTGCGTGGCGATGACGAGCTCGACGCCGTCAAGCAACGGTTCCAGGACCGCTCGTGCCTGCTGGGCCGTCCACAGCTTCCGCCGATAGTTGACATCGAAGGAGACCTCCGCCCCACAGGCCCTGGCTTCATCGAGGAGGCGGGCCGTCGTGCGGGCACACGAAGCGCTCAGGGCCGGCGTGATCCCGGTCACGTGGACCCGCCGGGCGGATCGAACGTAGGCCCAGTCGACCTCCTCAGGGGTCATGGTGCTGCAGGCCGACCCTGTGCGGTCGTAGTGCACCGCGACGCCCCGCGGCGGCGGGACGTGCTCGATGAAGTACAGGCCCGTCCGGCCCTGCGAGGTCCACACCATCGCCGAGACGTCCACGCCGTGGCGGCGCAGCTCTCCGACAATTCGACGGCCAAGCGGATCGTCCACCAGTTTGGAGATCCAACCGCTGCGGAATCCCAGCCTGGCGAGGGTCACGGCGACATTCGCCTCCGCGCCCGCTACCCGCGCCTCGAGGTGCGGAGCCGATTCGAGTGCCTCACCGTACGGAGCCGCCAGCCGGATCATCGCCTCACCGAGAGTCACCACATCCAGCACGTCACGTCTCCGAAGTCAGCACGGACCGCAACGCCTCCAGGTACCGCTGGAGGTCGGCTAGATCCCACTCGTCGAGCGGCACGGCCTGCGGGTCGCGCCAGACCTTCGCGCGGATCACGCCTCGCCGCCACAGCAGCTCCTTGGCGAACGCGACTCCATACTGGCTGCCCAGGACCAGGAGCGGCAGCAAGCGCTGCTGCAGCGCCTCCGCTTCCTTGCGCCTACCGGCACCATAGAGCGCGTAGATCTGCACCTGGACATCCGCAGTGCCGCAGGCCGGCATGTTGCCGCAGGCGCCGCGGTCAAGTTCACTCAGTAGCCACAGGCCGTTCTGGCCCCCGAAGACGCCGTGCATGCGGTCTCCTGCCGCGCGGATGAGGGCGGACATCCGATGCCCCGAGGGATTGACCTCCTCCTTGACATAGCACACTCCAGGAGCGCGCTCCATCAACCTGACCAGCGCGCTGGTCGAAAGCGGCGTGCCCAGAGGGGGCTCGGCGTTCTGGACGATGACCGGACGCCCCTCGGCGGCTTCAGCCACGGCTTCATAATAGGCGAGCACGCCGGCCTCATCAGGACGGCGCACATACGGCGGCAACACCATGATCCCGTCGGCGCCGTGGGTCACGGCGTGCCGCACGAACCCCACCGCCGCCTGGGTGGAAACTCCGTTGCAACTGATGATGACGGGAATCCGACCCCGCGCTTCTGCCAGGACCACCTCCGTCACGTGGAGCCGCTCCGCGTCCGACAGCGTGAAGAACTCGCTGGCATTGGCCGGGATCACGAGGCCATGGGCGCCAATCTTGAGGCAAAAAGTTACCTCGCGGCGCAGGCTCTCGGTATCGACGGCGCCGGACTCGTCGAACGGTGTTTGGAGGATTGGGAAGATCCCCGCGAAGCGGTTCATGGATGCCTCCTCTCCCGCACCCGCGTCAGCCCGCGTAGCGCAGTAACGCGTCTTCGATGAGGTCTACGCCCAGGCCCGGGCCGTCCGGCATGGCGAGCATTCCGCCCTCCAGGCGCAGCGGCGTGCGAAGCACCGGGTTGCCGATCGGATTGTCCGCGACCCAGTATTCCATGATCATGAAGTTCGGGACCGCGGCTGCCAGCTGCGCGCTGGCTGCGAACTGGATCGCCGACCCGATGCTGACGTGCGGCGCGAGGGCGGCTCCGAACGTATCGGCGAGATAGGCAATTCGGCGGCACTCGGTAAGCCCGCCGGATCGGCAGACGTCAGGTTGGACGACGTCCAGCGCGCCGCGCACCAGGAAGTCGCGCACCTGATAGCGGGTGCTCAACAGGTCGGTCGCGATCGGCAGCTCGAGAGAGGCGGCGAGGCGGGCGTGGTCTTCCACCTGCTCAGGCGGCACGGGAGCCTCGAGCCAGCCGACATGCAGTTCCTGCAGGATTCGGCCGAGCCGGCCCGCCTGCGCGAGGTCATAGTTGCCCGCCGCATCGCACAGCAGCAGGACGTCCTCCCCCACTGCGTCCCGGACCGTACGCACGGTTTCCGCGTCGGCTGGGACGCCGAAACCGATGGCCAGCTTGATGGCGCGGAACCCCCGTCCGACCAGATCCCGGGCGTCCTGCTGGAGGCGGTCATGTCCCGCGGCGTCGTGGGCGTCCCTGAGGCCGACTAGGCCGGATGCGTAGACGCGGACGCGATCGCGGAATCGACCGCCCAGCAGCCGATGGACCGGTACGCCCAGGGCTTTCCCCGCCAGGTCCCACAGCGCCAGATCCACGCCGCTGATGGCCTCGAGCAGGAAGCCGCTCTGGTGGGCCCGCAGCCGCATGGTGCTGTACATGCGCTCCCACAGCACGTCGAGATCCAGGGGATCGGCACCCACCACGACCGAAGCCAGCAGCTCCCGCACGATCGAGCAGGTCGCCTCCGGGACGACGGGTGCTTTGGCCTCTCCATACCCGACGAGGCCATCGTCGGTGGTGATGCGCACGATGACGGTGTTGAGCGTGGGACTGTACGTCGCCCGCATGCGCCAGCGTGGGGGGTAGCGCTCCTCTAACGGCTGCTCTGAGGCCCATGCCGCCGACCCCCAGTACGTCCGCGCGGCCGGGCCGGGCACGCGTAGCGCGAAGGCCTCGACCGAGACGATCTTCACAGGAGTCCCTCCCACACCCGGTCGGGTGACAGGCGGTCGGCCAGGGCCAGCAGCAGGGGACCCTGACCCCATGGGAAGATGCCGGTTGGTCTGGTCGCGTACGTGGGCACGTCGCCCGCCGGTGTTGCCTCCGAGACGCCGGTCAGGTTTCCCTCAGCGTCGGTGGCCGCCATCGTGGCCTCGAACGCCCGCAGCGCCGCCACCAGGGCGGACTCAGGCACCAGGCCGAGCCGGACCGCCTGCCGGATCGCCCACGCCATCATGGCCGCCACCGAGTGTTCCAGGTAGGTGTCGGGCCGGTCGAGGATCGTGTGCCAGTGACCGCCGACATGCTGCAGGGCCACCAGCGCGTCCACCTGCCGGCGCACGACGGCGACCAGCCGGCCCCGTGCGGGATGGTCAGGCCGCAGGAACCGCAGCAGATCCACAAGCCCGAGCAGCGCCCACCCGTTGCCCCGGCCCCATCGGATCGCGTTGGGGCGCCCTGCCCACGCATCATAGCTGTGGAAGAAGAGGCCGCTCGCCTCATCCCACAAGACGCCGATGTAGGCCAGGGTCTGCTCGCAGGCCAGATCCTCCCACGATCGCTCGCCGGTCATGCGGGCCAGCAATGCGAGGAACGCCCCGTCGGTATAGAGGCAGTCCACCCAGACGTGCGACGCCCACGCCCCCAGGTCGGGCCGGTGAACTGGCACCCCCCGCTGCGTCGGGAACTCGCGATACAGCCCGGCAAGCGCGGATGCCGCCTCCATCCACCGCGGCTCGTCCCGCGCCAGGAGCAACAGCGGCACGCCCGGCGTCACGTGGTCCTCGAAGGCCGGCCGCCCGCCGCGCGCTTCCCACCACCGTGCGTACCATGCCTCCACGACAGCCCGATACCCGCCGTCGACCCGACCTTCGCCCCCGACCCGTTCGGCGGCGAGAAGCCCGAGCACCGCGATGGCTTCGCCGAAGCCCCAGCACCTGTAGCGAAGGGAGGCGGTCCGTGCGGCCGCGCGTCGCAGCGTTTCCTGGAGAGAACTGGTGGCGTGCACTGATCAGGGTTCTACGGTCAATTGCATCCCGGCGCGTCTGTAGCCGCGGCCGGGACCCTGGCGACGTCCATCAGCACGCTCAGGTCGGCCAGGGCGCGAGCGTCAAAGCAGCCCACCACGACGGCCTTCATCTGGCGGCGACCCTCTCGGGCGGGCACATGGTGTGCCAGGCGGTCGCCTGCTCGTAGGCGTGCGCGAGGCGGAGCAGGGTGGCTTCGTCGTAGTGCCGGCCTACCAGCTGCAGGCCCACGGGAAGGCCCACCGCGCTCATCCCGCAGGGGACCGAGAGCGCCGGATGTCCGGTGAGGTTGAACGGCGAGGTGAAGCTGGCGCCGATGCCCCGCCGGTGGACATCGGGTCTCCGGGCCGCCTCCGCTGTGACCACGGGCGATGTGGGCATCGCCAGGACGTCCACGTGCTGCAGGACTTCGTCGATGGCGAGGCGGGCCAGACGGCCCACCTCTCGCGCCCGCAGGTAGTCCGCCGCCGTGAGGAAGGCACCCTGCGCCAGGTACAGACGGGCGCTGCGGCCATAGCGGGCCCACTGCAGCCGCAACACCGCCTCATGGGCTGCGTAGTGCTCCGCGTTGAGCACCACAAAGTTGGCGGCCCGCGCGTACACCAGGGCAGGGATCTCAACGGCCGTCACCGTCACCCCAAGGCGGGCGAGTTCATCCAGCGCTAGATCGAACGCGGCGCTGACTTCGGTCTCGACGGAGACGGCATCGAGATACGACCGGGGAATGCCCACGCGCATGCCCCTGACGCCGCCGTCCAGCGATCCGAGGTAGTCCGCGTGGGCGCGCGGTCTGGCATCGGGGTCGTCGCGGTCGTATGCCGCCAGGACCTGGAGCAGGGCTGCGGCGTCCGCCACCGTGCGGGCCAGCGGGCCGACGTCGCCGATGGATCCCGCGTGCAGGACACCGACCCGGCTGACCAGCCCATGGGTGGCCTTGAACCCCACGAGCCCCATCTGCCCGGCGGGCAACCGGACCGATCCTCCGCCGTCCGTGCCCAGCGCCGCGGTCGTCATGCCGGCCGACACGGCCACGGCCGAGCCGCTGCTCGACCCCACGGCCGCATACTCTGGATTCCACGGGTTACGCGGCGGAGGGCAGAGGTCATCCGGGGTCGGGATGCTCCACCCAAACTCGTTGAGGTTGGTCTTCCCGATGATAACAGCGCCGGCGGACCGGAGCCGCTCGATGACGGCGGCGTCCCGGTGTGGCACCCAGTCCTCCAGCACCCTGGAGTTGCCGGTGGTCCGCATGCCCGCCGTGGCGATGCTGTCTTTCACCGCAATCGGAATGCCGATCAGGAGCCCGGGGTCGCCGCGGGCAAGCCGGCGATCGGCCTTTGCGGCATCCTCCAGCGCCCGGTCGGCCGCCACGGTGATGAAGGCGTGGAGGGATCTGTCGAGGCGATCGATGCGATCGAGAAACAGGCGTGTCAGCTCTGTCGGCGAGAGCTCCCCACGACGGTAGTGCGCCGCTACCTCCGTGAGGGGACGGAAACAGACCCCCCCCGCCGTCGTCATGAGCGCGCACCCCATTCAGCGGACCCCCGCAGGGGGTCGGCGCCCGGCGTCTCCTGGAGAAATCGCAGCAGGCTGTCGGCCTGGTCGTGCAGGTCGGTGACCATAGTCCAGACGGCGTTGACCTCCTCGTCGGTCAGCGGGAGTTGCAGGGCCCGGACCGCATCGTGGAATGTATCCCGGGACGAAAACCGTGTGCCCATCGGCGGCCTCACCTCATGCATGGGCGACCAACCGGGCGAGCTTGGCTTCGTCAATCTCGATCCCCAGCCCCGGGCCCTGGGGGACATCAAGGTAGCCCTGCGACGGCACGAGCGGGGTCTTCACGATGTCGACGATCGGGTTGTAGCCCGACCAGAACTCGTAGATCAGAAAATTGGGGATCGCGGCGCAGAGCTGGAGGCTGGCAGCATGGTGCACTGCGGAACAGACGCTGTTGTGGGGGCAGAGCCTGACATTGCAGATGTCGGCGAGCATGGCGATCTTGCGGCACTCCGTGAGGCCGCCAGCCCGGCAGATGTCCGGGAGCACCACGTCGACGCCGCCCTGGACCAGACGGCGGTGGAACTGGTAGCGGGTGGCCTCGGTCTCCCCCATGGCGACGGCGACGTCGAGGACCCGGCACAGCTCCGCATAGCCTGCGTAATCCTCCGGCGGAAGCGGATCCTCGAAGAAGAGTACGTCGTTGCGCTCCAGCGCGCGCCCAATCTTCACCGCGCTGGGCAGGTCGTAGACGCCGGCCGCGTCCAGCATGAGCGCGATGTCCGGCCCCACGCCTTCGCGAATGCGCTCGACATTGCGGATGTCCACTTCGGGGCCCGCCCCGCCGGAGATCTTGATCCCGCGAAACCCCTCCTGGACGTGGTGCCTGGCCATGGCCACCATCTCGTCGACCTCGAGGACCGGCAGGTGCGACTGGTAGACGCGGACCCGATCGTGATAGTCCCCGCCCATCAACAGGTGGATCGGGAGCCCGGTGACCTTGCCGGAGATGTCCCACAGCGCGATGTCGATCCCGGCCATGGCCTCGGACATGAAACCCGTATGGTGCCCTCGGATCCGCATGCTGGCATACATTTTCTCCCAGAGGCGGTCGATGGCCAGGGGGTTCTCACCGATTAACAGCGGGGCCAGCAGGTCTCGGATGATCGTGGCGGTCACAGCCGGCGCGATCGGCGCGTGGGACTCCCCATACCCGACGATCCCGTCGCTGGTGGTGACACGCACGAGGGTCGTCTCGATGGACGTCGAGTAGGCCGCCCGGTAACGCCATAGGGTCAGGTCGGCCGACCGCCTGGCATCCAGGACCGGGGTTCCGGACTTCCCGCGGGCCTTCGTGCCCCAGAACCCGTCTCCCCAGTACGCCTCCATCTCCCCGAGCGGGGCGCGGAGGACCAGCGGTTCGATCTTCTCAATCTTCACTTGACGGCCCCCGCGATCAGCCCGCTGACTAGGTGCTTCTCCAGCAGCAGGAAGATGGCGATGATCGGCACCGTGCCGACCAGGGAGGCTGCCATCACCTCGTTCCAGAACGTGATGTACTCACCTCGGAACGATCCCAGGCCCACTGAGATCGTCCACACGGAGTTGGTGGTTAAGAAGGTGCGGGCGAACAGATACTCGTCCCATGCCAGGATGGCGCTGTAGAGGGCGGTGGCGGCCACGCCGGGCGCCGACAGCGGCAAGGTGATCCGCAGGAGTGCCCCCAGGCGGGACGATCCATCGATGTAGGCAGCTTCCTCCAGTTCTCGAGGGATGCTGTCGAAGTAACCCTTGAGCATCCATGTGGCGAAGGGCATGATGAAGGTCACGTTGGCGATCACGACCGACCACAGTGTGTTGATGAGGCGTAGCTGGCTCATGAAGACGAACAGGGGGATGACCAGCAGTGTGGTGGGCAACATCCGGCTGGAGAGCAAAAGATACCCCAGCGCCGCGGAGCCGCCGACCCGGTAGCGGGAGAGGCTGTAGCCCGCGAGCACACTGATGATCAACGAGGACAACCCCGAGAAGATCACCACGATCAGTGAGTTGAGGAGCCAGCGCTCGATAGGACGTTCGCGGAAGATCTTGGCGTAGGCGGCAAACGTGGCATTGGGGTGGACCAACTTCGGCGGGTAGATGTAGAGCTGGTCCTGGGGGGCGAGCGAGGTGTTGAACATCCAGTACATGGGGAAGAAGAGCACCCCGACAACGGTCGCCACCGCCGCGTAGAGCAGGATCCGCTCTAGGGAACGCCTCACGGCTCGTCCCTCAATGGAACTCCTTGCCCGCCTGTCGGATGAAGAAGACGCTGGCCACCGTCGAGATGAGCAACGTCACCACCCCGATGGAGGCGGCAAAGCCCATGCGGAAGTTGGCGAATGCCTCGCGGTAGGTCATGATCGCCAGCGTCTCCGTGGCTCGCACGGGTCCCCCGCCGGTGAGGACCCAGATGATGGTAAACTCGCGGAACACCCACAAGACGGTTAGCAGGGTCGCCAGCGCCAGGACGCCCCGCAGGGCCGGGAGCGTGATGTGCTGGAACGCGGCCAGCCGACCGGCACCATCCACGGCGCCGGCATCGTAGAGGTCCTGGGGGACGGCCTGTAACCCGGCCAGGAGCATGACCACGAAGAACGGGTACCCCTTCCAGATGGTGACCAGGCTGACCGCGGCCAGCGCCGGGGTGGGCGAGGCGATCCAGTTGATTGGTTTTGCGATGACGCCGAGTTGCAACAGCACCCAGTTGAGCATCCCGAATGATGGATCCAGGATCCACCACCAGACGTTCACGGCCACCACCGGCGGCACCGACCAGGGCAGCACCACCAGCATCCGCGCCAGGGTCCGGCCCCGGAATCGCTGATTCAGCAGAAGCGCCGTGCCGAAGCCGATCAGCAGCGAGAAGACCACGGCGATCACGACGTAGGCGACGGACACCCGCACCGCCTGCCAGAACCCGGTGGTGTCCAGCAGGCGGGCGTAGTTGGCCAGGGTCCAGGGGCCGCGGGAGGCCCCGGGGCTGTAAATGTCGACGCGCCGGAAACTGATGTCGATCGCGCTCAGCACCGGGTAGAGGACGACGACGACCATCGTCAGAATGGCTGGGGTCAGAAGCAGGTACGCGAAAACCACAGGACTGCGCAGGAAGCGCATCCACGTGCGCGCACCGAGGACCGGTCTCAGCGTCTGCTCGCCTATGCTCACCGACGCACTCTGGGCAGAGAGGTGGCGGAGGTCTTTCGACCCCCGGGCCCCGGTCACTGCCGCTTCAACGCTTCCAGCTCTCTCTGGAGGTCCTGGAGCACGCGTTCCACCGGCTCGTTGCGGACGATCATGCGCTGGGCATGCTCGGAGACGAGGCGGATGAACTCGTTCGCTTTGGTCTCGAGCCCGAAGGGGACCCAGCTCACCGCTCGCCTGGCGGCATCCACGTAGACGTCGAAGAAGGGGAGGTCCTTGCGCATGTCGGCCGGGATGGTGATGTCCTGCCGGGGGGCCGGCGCACCGACCGCGACGGAGTACCGCACCTGCGCCTCCTTCGTGGTGCCGCTCTTGATGAATTCCCAGACGAGCCGCTTCTCGTCGTCGGAGATCGCCTTGGGAATGGCCACCACGTTGCTCGGGCCGCCCATGGTCGCCTGGAACGGCAGAGGGGCCGCCCGCAGGTGAGGCTTCACGTCCGGGTTGGCCCGGAGCGCGAAGCCCTGCATCCACGGGCCGTCATTGTACGAGGCGACCTTCCCCTCCATCAAGAGCTGGCGCAGGCGGCCCGACTCCTGACCGATGGGGGTCGCAGCCAGCACGACCTCCTTCCACCACCTGAAGCCCTGGGCCACCTGGGGCATGGTCACGGAAGGATTCCCGCGATCATCGGTCCACCGGCCGCCGGCCCCGTATACGAACACCGAGATGTGGGCCACCATGTTGAACCCGGGCAGGGTGACGATGCCAATGCCGTACTGGCCGTTCTTTGCATCGGTCATGGACTTGAGGGCGTCGATGTATTCCTCGACGTTCCGGGGCACGGATTTGCCGGCGGCCTTTAGGATCTTCTCGTTGTAGACCCACGCGTACCCGTAGTTCAGCATCAGGACGCAGTAGGTCGTGCCTTTCCAGATGCACTCCTTGGCCTGGAGGGGATGGTAGGTCTTCTTGACGTCGGTCTCCTCGAGGTACCGGTCCAGGGGTTCCAGCCACCCGCGGTCGGCGAACGGGAAGAACGTCTGCGCGGGCACGTGGACGATCTGCGGCGGTTGCCCCGCGGCGAACTGGGCGATGAGCTTGTCCGTGTGCTCGGCCAGGGGGACCTTGGTGAATTCTATCCGGACCCCTGGCCGGGCCCGCTCGAATGCCGCGATCTGCTCCTTCCACCATCCGGACACTCCGGGTTCATCCTGCTGCCATGAGGGAAACCGGAGCACGATCTCCCTGGGCGCCGCGGCACCCTGTACGCTCAGGGCGCCGATGACCAGGCACAGGACCAACAGACGCGTGAGGACGCTCTTCATGATGAGTTCACCTCGGAAGAAGAGACTCGGACCTCCGTACGTCGGTGCCTTCCCACCCCCTCCTCGATGGGTTTGGTGACTGCCATCGACCGCAGGTCCTCCATCAGGGAACGTTTGGACCGCTGGATGTGGGCATTCACCGCAGCAGCCAGCCCGGGGCCGTCCCGGGCCTCCAGCGCCCGCATGATCGCCTGGTGCTCCTGGCGCTCCTGCCGGCGGCGCTGCCGCCAGTTCTCGCGTCGGGCGTGCACCCGGGCGATCTGGATGTGGACGTTGAGGCTTTCGTAGATTTCGAACAGCCTCCGGTTGCCCGCGAGCTGCACGAAGAGGCGGTGAAAAGCCATGTTGCGCCGCATGTGCTCACCGACATCCCCGTCGTCGACTGCGTCCAGGACCGCCAGCCGGTCGCGGAGTCGTCGTACGCCCTCGTCGGTGATCCGGGCGACCAGCAGCTCCGCCGCCAGGAGTTCGAGTGCGCGCCGTAGCTCGAAGACTTCGGCGATCTCCTCCGCCGAAATGCCGGCTACGAACGTCCCCTTGCGTGGGATGATCTCCACCAGGCCTTCGCTGGCCAGGGCGTTGAGGGCGTCCTTCACCGGCGTCCGGCTCACGCCAAGGCGTGCTGCCAGGACGTCGACGTGCAGCCGCTGCCCGGGGGCGAACGCCTGGGACAGGATCTGCTCCTTCAGGGTGCGGTAGACTGCGTCGGTGAGTCGCTGGACGTTGATGGGGAGGAGGAGTGGAGACGCGTCTATGGGAACACCTCTGCTCCTGAAATGTAAAATCTCACACTTCAGGATTCGAGCTGGGGAGTGAAGGTTCCTGCTTCGGCTATCCCTTGAGATAGCGCTCGAACCAGGCCAGCGTCCGGCGCCAGGCGTCCTCGGCGGCGTCTCTCTTGTAGTTTGCCCCCGTGTCGTTGAAGAACGCGTGGGCCGCCCCGGGGTAGGTGACGATCTCGTGCACCACGTTGGCCTGCTGCAGCGCCTCCCGGATGGCCGGGATGCCGGCGTTGATGCGGGCGTCGAGTTCGCCGTAGATGGCCAGGACCGCCGCTCGGATCTTCGGGACGTCCTCCAGGGGCGGGTTGGGGCCGTAGAACGGGATCCCTGCGCGCAGTTCGGGATCCTGCGTGACGAAACGCCAGACCATGCCGCCGCCGAAGCACCACCCTATCGTGCCGATGCGGTCCCGGCGGATGCCCGGGACCTCCTGGAGCCGGCGGCGGGCGTCGAGTAGCATCCCGACGAGTTGATCGGGCGGCGTCTGGCCGAGCTGTGCCGTCACCTGGGCGAGGTCGGCGAACCGCGCCGTGCCGCCCGCCGGCGCGGCCAGGTCGACGGCCAGCGCGATGTAGCCCTGCTTGGCCAGCCGACGAGCCACGTCCTTGAAATGTTCCAGCAGGCCGCGGTTCTCGTGGATTACGACCACGCCAGGGTATGGTCCGCCTCCGCGCGGCCGGGCCAGGTAGCCCAGGTTGGGCTCGGGCCCCCGGCTCCGGGGATACGTGATCATCTCCACCTGAATCGCGGGGTCATCGGGCGGCACCGTCACGCCCGGCTGTGCCGCGGCCGTCAGCGGGGGGCCCGCCGCCGCTGCCGCGATCTCGCCGGCGGTGGCTGTCACGCCCAGGCTCTGCAGGACGGGCAATGCCAGCGCCGCTCCGCCGGCCATCAGGGCTATGCGGCGCAGCAACTCGCGGCGCGGCAGCCGTCCTTCCCGGTACTCCTCGGCCCACTCCTCTACGATGTAGCGCTGCAGATCCGTCATCGCTCCTCCCCCTCACGAGTTGTTCCGGGTGCGGAGTCCATGGCCTTCACGGTTTCTTTACTTCGGATATGTCATACTATTGCAAACGATCCCGGAGGTGCGATTGTTCATGAAGACCTCGCGTGCCGGGGTGATGGTCGTGCTGGCCCTGGTCTGCTCCATGCTGGCCGTCGCCGCCCCGGCGGGGCCGGGCCCGGCCCCGCCGGGGCGGCGACGGCC
>JAVKHQ010000060.1:0-7939 GCA_031459875.1 Candidatus Fervidifonticultor sextus
AGGAGGCCTGGTTCGACTGCGGCATGATGCAGAAAGACCTGCTGCTGGCCCTGGAGCTGGGACGTCAGGCCGGTGTGCCGCTGCCCACCACGGCTGTGACCAATGAGTTCCTGAGCGCGGCGCGGGCCATGGGGCTCGGCCGCCAGGATTTCGCGGCGCTCTATCAGGCGCTGGCCCGGACGGCGGGGATGGGGGGGTCGGCATGACACAGGTGACGCAGCGCTCGCCCACCGACGATCTGGAGGACATCCGGCCCGAGCAGTGGCGGGCCTTGTACCGCCAGATGGTGACCATTCGACGCTTCGAGGAGCAGGTGAACGAACTGTACACCAGCGCGCGGATGCCGGGCCTCGCCCACCTCTACATCGGTGAGGAGGCGGTGGCGGTAGGGGTCTGCGCCGCGTTGCGGCGCGACGACTACATCACCAGCACACACCGCGGCCACGGCCACTGCCTGGCCAAGGGGGCGGCGGTCGACCGGATGTTCGCCGAGCTGCTGGGCAAGGCGCCCGGCTACTGCCGCGGCAAGGGCGGGTCAATGCACATCGCCGATCCCGACGTGGGCAACCTGGGCGCCAACGCCATCGTCGGCGGCTCTGCGGGGATCGCGGCCGGCGCGGCCCTGTCGGCGAAGATGCGCGGGACCGACCAGGTGGCGGTCTGCTTCTTCGGCGAGGGCGCGCTGGGCCAGGGCATCCTCTACGAGGCCATGAACATGGCTTCACTGTGGCAGTTGCCCGTCGTCTACGTGTGCGAGAACAACCTCTACAACGAGTACACCCCCGTGGCGGAGACCACGGCGGGATCCATGGCGGGCCGACCTGAGGCGTTCGGCATTCCCTGCGCGGAGGTCGACGGCCAGGACGTCCGGGCGGTCCTGCGCGCCGCGCGGGCGGCGGTGGCGCGCGCGCGGCGGGGGGAGGGCCCGTCCTTCCTCCTCTGCCACACCTACCGGTACCGCGGGCACCACGTCGGCGACATCAACCGCACCTACTACCGCACCCGGGAGGAGGAAGAGCGCTGGATGCGGGAACGGGACCCCCTCTCCCTGCTGGCCCGCTGGATGACCGAGCAGGGGATGGCCGACGCTGCCCTGCTGGCGCAGATCGAGGATGAGGTCCGCGGGGAGATCGCACGCGGCCTGACCTTTGCCCTGGAGGCGCCGTACCCCGACCTAAGCGAGGTGGACCAGCATGTCTATGCCTAGCCCGGCCCCGGCCACGGGCGCAGCCCCGGCGCCGGCAGCGCAGGGCGTGCGCGAGCTCACCTTCGGCCAGGCCATCCGCGAGGCGCTGGCCGAGGAGATGCGCCGGGACCCGCGCGTCTTCATCATGGGCGAGGATGTGGCCGAAGCCGGCACCGCCTTCAAGGTGCTGGTCGGCCTGGTGGACGAGTTCGGCCGCGACCGCGTCATCGACACCCCCATCTCCGAGGCGGGGTTCTCCGGCATCGGCGTGGGAGCCGCCATGACCGGGATGCGGCCGGTCGTGGACATCATGTTCGGCGACTTCATCACCCTCGCCATGGACCAGATTGCCAATCAGGCGGCCAAGGTCCACTACATGTCGGGCGGCAAGCTCAAGGTCCCCATCGTCTTCCGGACCACGCTCGGCGCCACCCGGCGGTCGGCGGCGCAGCACAGCCAGAGCCTGCACGCCTGGCCAAGCCACGTGCCGGGGCTGAAGGTGGCGCTCCCCTCCACCCCCTATGACGCCAAGGGTCTGCTGAAGACCGCCATCCGCGACGACAACCCGGTGGTCTTCTTCGAGGACAAGATGATGTACAGCCTCAAGGGCCCGGTCCCCGAGGGCGACTACACCATTCCCTTCGGCGTCGCCGACATCAAGCGCGCGGGCAGCGACGTGACCATTGTGGCGACCAGCAGCATGGTCCACGTGGCGCTGGCCGCGTCCGAGATGCTGGCGCAGGCGGGCATCCTGGCTGAGGTGGTCGATCCGCGCACCACGGTCCCCCTGGATGCACAGACGTTGATCGCCTCGGCCAGGAAGACGGGGCGTGCCATCGTGGTGGACGAGGGCTACGAGCGCTACGGCGTCACCGCGGAGATCGCTGCGGTGATCGCCGATGGGGCCTTCTACCATCTCGACGCGCCGGTGAAGCGCCTGGGCGCCATGGACGTGCCCATCCCGTTCTCGCCGGTCCTCGAGGACCTCACGGTGCCCACCGCCGAGAAGGTGGCGGCGGTGGCCAGGACGCTCTGCGGCCGCGTGTAGGCCAGGGACAACGGCGCGCCGCCGGCGGGACGGCGCGCGGGGAGGGAGGACGATGGCACTCAAGAGTTTTGGCCTGATGAACGTGGACTGGGAAGAGCGTGTGAACATGGAGCGCCTGCGGACCGAGCGGCTCGACCGGGTCAAGGCGTTCCTGAAGCGGTCCGAGCTGGGGGCGTTGCTGTGTTTCGACATGAACAACATCCGCTACATCACCGCCACCCATATCGGCACCTGGGCCATGGACAAGCTGGTGCGCTTCTGCCTGCTGCCCCAGGACGATGCTCCGATCCTCTGGGACTTCGGCTCGGCCGCGCGTCACCACCAGCTCTACTGCCCGTGGCTGGGCGAGGGCCGCTCCCGCGCCGGCATCTCCACGCTGCGCGGCGCCTATCCGGGCCAGGCCAGGGATGTGGCCCGCAAGATCCGGGTGGAGCTGGAGGCGCGAAACCTGCACCGGGAGCCGCTGGGGGTCGACATCGTCGAGATGCCGGTGCTGAAGGCCCTCCAGGATGAGGGCCTCACGGTGGTCGATGGCCAGGCCCTCATGCAGGAAGTGCGCAAGATCAAGACCCGCGACGAGATCACCCTGCTGACCACGGCCTGCATGATGGTGGACGCCGCCTATGAAGCCCTCTACGAGGCCATGCGCCCCGGCATGCGCGAGAACGAGGCCGTGGCCCTTGTCAACCAGGTCCTCTACTCCCTGGGCTCGGAGCACGTGGAGGGCGTCAACGCCATTTCCGGTGAACGGTGCAGCCCGCATCCCCACGTCTACACGGACCGCGTGCTGCGCCCCGGCGACCCCGTCTACTACGACATCCTCCACTCGTACATGGGCTATCGGACGTGCTACTACCGGACGTTCGTGATCGGCAGCGCGTCGCCCGCGCAGGTAGACGCCTACAGGCGCTGCCGCGACTACCTCGACGCGGCCATCAGCCTCATCAAGCCGGGGGCCACCACCGCCGACGTCGTGAAGGTCTGGCCCCGGGCCCAGGAGTTCGGCTTCGCCAGCGAGGAGGCTGCATTCGCGCTCCAGTACGGCCACGGCGTGGGGCTGTCCATCTGGGAGAAGCCGATCTTCAGCCGGCTCGTGTCCTTCGACTACCCCGAGGTCATCGAGGAGAACATGGTCTTTGCCCTGGAGACCTTCTGGCCCGCCACCGACGGCTGGTCGGCCGCCCGCATCGAGGAGCAACTGGTGGTCACCAGGGACGGCTGCGAGGTCATCACGCGGTTCCCCGCCGAGAAGCTCATGGTGGCCGGGAGCCGCTACTACACCGCGGTGGGGCCGCTGGAGACGACCCGGGAGACGGAGTCGCACAAGAACCGCGCGGCGAGCCCGCTGGAGACGGTGGTGGCCGGCGCCGCCATCGAAGGCGGACAGGTGCCCGGACGGTAGGGGGCCTCGTGCCGACCCACGTGATCATGCCGGCGCTAGGCGTCGCCCAGGAGACGGGCAAGGTGTTGCGGTGGCTGAGGCGCGAGGGGGACTCGGTGCGCCAGGGCGAGCCGCTGCTGGAGATCGAGACTGACAAGGCCACCGTAGAACTGGAGGCGCCGGCCTCCGGGATCTTGAGCGCGATCAGCGCCGCGGAGGGCGAGACGGTCCCGGTCGGTCGGACCATTGCGCACATCCTGGGCCCGGGCGAGGTGCAGGCGGCACCCCCCGCGGCGCCTTCCCCTCCTCCTGCGCCTGCCCCCGTCGGGCCCGCCCGCGTCGCCGCCTCCCCCAAGGCGCGGCGGCTGGCGCGGGAGCGCGGCGTGGACCTGACGGGGCTGGTCGGATCCGGCCCGGGCGGGGCGGTGCTGGCCTCGGATGTGCCCGAGGCCGCAGTGGTCGGGGCCACCCCCGGTCAGCCTGTCGCCGGCCTCCCCGCGGCGGCGGGGCCGGAGGTGGGCACCGTCTGGCGTCTGATGGCCGAGCGGACCCTGACGTCTTGGACCACGGCCCCGCACTTCTTCCTCCTGCGCGACGTCGATGCCACCCGGTTGATCGCCTGGCGCGAGCACTACCAGAAGCGGGCTGGCGCCGAGGTCACCTACACCGATCTCCTGGTCAGGCTCGTGGCCACCGCGCTCGGCGCCCACCCCCACCTGAACGCGCGGTGGAATGCCGGGCGCATCGTCTTCCATGAGGGAATCCACATCGGCGTGGCCGTCGCCACGGAGGGGGGCCTGGTGGTGCCGGTCATCCATGACGCCGGCCGGCTCAGCCTCGGCGAGATCGTGCGGCGCCGGGCCGACCTGGTGGAACGGGCGCGGGCCGGCAGGCTGCGTCCCGACGACATCCAGGGCGGGACGTTCACCATCAGCAACCTGGGGATGTACGGCGTCGACGCCTTCACGGCCATCATCAACCCGCCCCAGGCCTCCATCCTGGCCGTGGGACGCATCGCCGGCCGCGTGGTGCCCGTCGACGGCCAGCCGGCCGTGCGGCCGATGATGCTGCTGTGCCTGTCGTGCGACCACCGGGTCGTCGACGGCGCCCGGGGGGCGCAGTTCCTGGGCGCCCTGGTGGACCTGATCGAGGAGCCAGCGAGCCTGGTGGAATGAGCGCTGGTCGAATGCGAAGCGTGGTGGGTGATCTCATGGGGGTGATTGGCATGCGGCAGTTCGTGGGAGGAGCGATCGTGCTGGCCCTGCTCCTGGCGGCCGGACCGGCTTACGGCCAGGCGCCGTACTACGCCGGCAAGTCCATCGAGTTCCTGGTGCCCACCGCCGTCGGCGGGGCCACCGATGTCCTGGCGCGGTTCCTCGCGCCCTACTTTGAGAAACACGTGGCCGGCAACCCCAGCGTCCGGATCCGCAACATGCCCGGCGGCGGGACGCTGACCGGGATGAACTGGTTCGCGGCCAACGCCAAACCCGACGGGACCATGGTCCTGGCCAGCACCGTCTCGTCCAAGTTCGCGACCATCCTCGAGAACCCCGCGGCCCGGTTCGATTTTCGCAAGATGCAGCTGATCGCCGCCAACGGCAGCGGCGGCGTCATCTACACCTCGGCGCGAACCGGGATCCGCCGCGCGGCCGAGCTCCCCAAGGCGCAGGGCCTGGTCTTCGGCAGCATCCCCCAGCCGGGCTCGGAACTGCCGGTGCTGTTGATGTTCGAGGTCCTGGGCATGTCGCCCAGGGTCGTCTTCGGCTTCGAGTCGCGCGGGCCCATCCGCCTGGCCTTCGAACGGGGCGAAGTGAACCTGGACTTTCAGGCGCTCTTCGTGTACAACTCGCTGGTGCTCCCGATGGTGCGCGAGGGGAAGGCCGTCCCCCTGATGACGCTCGGCTACATCAACGAGCAGGGGCAGATGGTCCGGGATCCTGCCGTGCCGGACCTCCCCACGGTGTACGAGGTGTTCCAGGAGATCTACGGGCGGAAACCCGACGGCCTCCTCCGGTGGAAGGCCTACCGGGCGGCCCTGGCCGCCAGCGGGGCCTACGGCCGGGGCTGGTGGGTCCCCGCAGGGACGCCGCCGGAGGCGCTCCAGGCGCTGCGGGAGGCGGTGACCCGGATGAACCGGGACCCCGAGTTCCTGCAGCAGGCGAAGACGCTGATGGAAGGCTACCCGCTGCTGCCGGGCGATCGGGTCGAGCGCGAGGTGCTGCGGGCGCTGCGCACGACCCTGGACGTGACCAAGTATATCAAGGACGTGCTGCGGGAGAAGTACGGGCAGACCGTCTGACCGTGGGAGACCAGGCCGGGCCGTATAGGACGGCGCCGGGTGGATGCGCGGGGTGATGAGGATGCCTGAGACAGGCGTCCAGGATGCCCGCGTGCAGTCGGCCATCGCCCACTGGGCGCCGCGGTTTATCGCCCAGGGCGTGGACTACAACGATTTCGTCCGCACCACCGGGCGCCTGACCGCCTGGCCTGAATGGCTCGACGCCTGGTGCGAGACCGGGGACATGCACGCCGGCCTGGCCCGCGAGGCCGAGGCCCGGGGCCGGACGGTCACCGCGGGCGAGGCGTATGTGCGTGCGGCGCTGTGCTATCACTTCGCCAAATTCGTCTGGGTGCTGGACATGGACAGGCACCGTCGCGCGACGGCTGGAGCGGTGGCGGCGCTGGCGGCCGCCCACCGGTTGCTCGATCCCACCGCCGAGCGGGTGGAGATCCCCTTCGAGGGACGCGCGCTGGTCGGGAACCTGCGCCGCCCGAGGGACCTCTTACGGCCGCCTCTGGTGTTGCTCCTTCCCGGCCTGGATTCGGCCAAAGAGGAGTTCTTCTTCTGGGAGAACGTGTTCCTCGCCCGCGGGATGGCCACGTTCTCCCTGGACGGTCCCGGCCAGGGTGAGACCGGCTACGTGCTGCCTATCCGGCACGACTACGAGGTCGCGGTGGCCGCGGTCCTGGATGCGCTGACGGAGCGGGGCGACCTCGACCTGGCGCGCGTCGGGACCGCCGGCGTCAGCCTGGGCGGTTACTACGCGCCGAGGGCCGCCGCCTTCGAGCCGCGGATTCGAGCCGTGGCAGCCATCGGCGGACCGTTTGACTGGGGGGCCCTGTGGGACGACCTGCCGACGCTTTCGCGGGAAGCGTTTGCCACGTACGCATGGGCCCACGACGAGCCGCAGGCGCGCGTGCTGGCCGGGCGGCTCACCCTGGAGGGCGTGCTCCGCCGCCTGAGGCAGCCCCTGCTCGTGGTGTCCGGCAAACTGGACCGCCTCATCCCCTGGCAGCACGCGGAGCGGATGGCCGCCGAGGCCCCGCAGGCCGAACTGGTCCTCTACCCCGAGGGGAACCATGTGTGCAACAACGTGCCCTACAAGTACCGGCCGCTGGTGGCCGACTGGATGAGAGAGCGTCTGGCGGAAGTGGGCTAGGTTTGCTCCCCAGGAGATGGCCCGGCGCCGGTCGCTGGTGCGCGACCCGATGCGCAACGCTTTCAGCGAGAGGAGGAGCACCATGAGAAGTCGGAGGAGTCGGACGTGGGCAGCCGCCGGGATGGTCCGCGCGGCTGTGTTGTTGGTGCTGTTGGCTGCCGTGGGGTCCGTCCCGAGCCAGGCCGCGCCCGGGCTTCAGCGGGTGACGCTGCTGGGCGGACCTCCGGCCGGCGTGTTCGGGATTTTCGCCACCGCCATCGGCACGTATCTCAACCGGGCCGTCCCCGGCCTGGACGTCTCCGTGGCGGCGACCGGCGGGTCGGTGGAGAACGTCCGGAGGGTGAACGCGGGCGACGCGGAGATGGGCATCGCCTTCGCCTCGGATCTCCACGAGGGGTTCTACGGCGTTGACGCATTCCGGGGCAGCCCCCAGACCAACATCCGCGCCATCGGCGTGGTCTTCATCGGCGTCGCGCACCTGGTGACCTATCGCGAGAGCCGGATCCGCACGGTGGAGGACCTGGCCGGCAAGCGGGTGGCCGTCGGCACCCCGGGTTCGGGGACCTTTGCCTCTGCGGAGCGCGTGCTCGGGAAACTCGGCCTCTGGGACCGGATCACGCGCGTGCCCCTCCTGGGGGCCGCCGCAGGCGGCGCGCTGGCCGACGGACGGGTCGACGCCTACTTCTGGACCGGGCCGTTTCCGGACCGGGTGACGATCGAGGCCGCCATCCGCGGGCCCGTGCACGTTATCGACATCTACACCCCCCTCACCAGGACCGACTTCTTTGCGGCGTACCCGTACTTTGCGCGCTACCTGATTCCCGCAGGAGCCTACGCGGGAGAAACCGAGACCGTCGCGACGCTGGGGATCCCGGCGCAGTGGT
>JAVKHQ010000061.1:0-7928 GCA_031459875.1 Candidatus Fervidifonticultor sextus
GTCCTCGAGATCCCGCTCTACGCGTGGGCCCTGCCCGAGGACGAGAGGCCGCTCGTCGGCCTGATCGAGGCCCTCACCGCGGGCGGGATCGACGTCATCGCCTTCACCAGCTCGCCGCAGGTCGTCCACCTCTTCGCCGTGGCCGCGCGCCTGGGTCGCGCCGACGCCGTGGCGGCCGCGCTGCGCGAGCGCGTCCTCGTGGCCGCCCTCGGGCCGGTCTGCGAGGCGACGCTGCGCGAGCGCGGCGTCGTGCCGGAGATCCGGCCTGACAAGGGGACGATAGGCGCGCTCGGGCACGCGATCGCCGAGTACCTGGCCCGCCGGGCGGAGCCGGCGTCCGAATCACCGGCGGCCCCGTGATGGGACAGTACCCGGTCGTGCTCGAGCTGGCTGGGCGGCCGTGCGTTGTCATCGGCGGCGGGCCGGTGGCCGAGCGCAAGGTCGAGGGGCTGCTGGCGGCGGGCGCCGCGGTGACGGTGATCGCGCCGTGGCTCACGCGCCGGCTCCAGGCGCTCGCCGCCGAGGGCCGCATCCGTCACGTCGCCCGGGCCTACGCGCCCGGGGATTTGGAGGACTACCGGCTCGCCTTCGCCGCCACCGGCGAGGGTGACGTCAACGCCGCCGTCGCCCGAGAAGGGCGCGAGCGCGGGGTCTGGGTCAACGCCGCCGACGATCCCGCCCACTGCGACTTCACCCTGCCCGCGGTCCTCCGCCGGGGCGCGCTGGTGGTGGCCGTGGCGACCGGCGGCGCCAGCCCGGCGCTCGCCGCCGCCGTGCGCGACGAGCTCGGACGCGGCCTGGGCCCGGAGTACGCCGCGCTGGTGGACGTCGCGGCCGAGGTCCGGCGCACGGTCCGTCGCGGCCCGACGCGCCCGCCCGCCGGAGCCTGGCGCCGGGCCCTCACCCCGGACCTCGTCGCGCTCCTAGCCCAGGGGCGGCGCGAGGAGGCGAAGACGCGTCTCCTCTCGCGGCTGCGCGTCTCACGGCGGCGACCGACATGGGCGTAGGCAAGGTCTTCCTGGTCGGCGCCGGGCCCGGCGACCCCGGTCTGATCACGGTCC
Organism: Candidatus Fervidifonticultor sextus; assembly: GCA_031459875.1. Lineage (GTDB taxonomy): Bacteria > Sysuimicrobiota > Sysuimicrobiia > Sysuimicrobiales > Humicultoraceae > Fervidifonticultor_A > Fervidifonticultor_A sextus. The sequence goes on from JAVKHQ010000061.1 coordinate 1,062, forward strand.
GGGGCCTCGCCGTGCTCCGTCAGGCCGACGTCGTCGTCTACGACCGGCTCGTGCATCCCGCGCTGTTGGAGGAAGCGCCCCCGGCCGCCCGGCGCATCTTCGCCGGTAAGCCGACGGGCCGCCATGCGCTACCCCAAGAAACGATCAACGCGATCCTGATCGCCCACGCGCGTCGCGGCCGGCGCGTCGTCCGGCTCAAGGGCGGCGACCCCTTCGTGTTCGGGCGCGGCGGCGAGGAGGCCGAGGCGCTGGCCGGGGCCGGGATCCCGTTCGAGGTGGTGCCGGGCGTGACGTCGGCGGTGGCGGTCCCGGCCTGCGCCGGCATCCCGCTCACCTACCGGGGGCTCTCCTCCTCGTTCGCCGTCGTGACCGGCCACGAAGCCGAGGACAAGGACGGCCCGGCGGTGGACTGGGCGGCCCTGGCGGCCGCCGTGGACACGCTCGTCGTCCTGATGGGCGCGCGAAGCCTGCCGCGGATCGCGCGGGCGCTCGTGAGACACGGCCGGGCGCCGGACACGCCGGTGGCGGTGGTCCGCTGGGGGACGACCGAAGCGCAGACGACGGTCACCGGCACGCTCGGCGAGATGCAGGACCCGACGGTCGAACTGGAGCCGCCGGTGGTCGCCGTCATCGGGTCGGTGGTCGGCCTCCGGGAGCGCCTGCGGTGGCTCGAGGAGGGGGCCGGGTGGGCGCCGGTACTCGGAGTCGGCGGTCCGGCAAGCGGAGGACGGCGATGGAGATCGTGAGGATTCCCGACGCCGCAGGGCCTCCGGCTGCTGGGGGAGCGACGCGGACGGTCTTCAGCGACCGCGCCCTGGATCGCCTCACCAAGGACTTCCACCTGCGCGAAGCGCGACGCCTGGGGCTCACGGGGACTGGATACTCTTCATCCGCTCCTCCTGCGCCGGGGTCAGCAGGATCCGGGGCTCGGTGCGCGGCGCCGCCGACTCCGCCCCGGCGGCCGCCGGCTTTCGGGCGGCGCAGGGGTTCTTGGCCGCGCACGGGTTCTTCGCCTGGCAGGGATTCCCGCTCTGGGCGGCCGGGTTCTTGGCTGCGCAGGGGTTCGCCCACTGGGCCGGCACGGCTCCCGCCGCCAATGCAACCCCCAGCGCTGCCGTGACCGTCGCTCGGGTCAAGACCTTCGGGTTCATGATGATCCTCCCCCCGGGCCCCGCTGGCCGACAAACAGCGAGGCCGCCCGGGAACCGGAATCGGCTCCCCGCGCGGCCTCCCTGGTTCAGGTCAGCCAGCGGAGCGCCCGGATGCGCTCCTCAAACCGGAAAACCCACAACCTCCCCTGGGCATTCCCAACGCTTGGCGAGGAATAGGCTTCCGCCCTCGTCGGTTACCAAATTGATGAAAGAAAAGTCGGAGCCAAGTTTCCGCCTACCCAAGGTTCTCAACGCCAGGGAGGCGGTTTTCCTCCTCGGAGTGTTCGCACGCCTGAAACAGAAGGGGACGGGCCGTCTCGAAGTGACGGTGAGCGACGGGCGCATCGTCGACATTCAGCTGGTCGAGCGTCTGGACTGGAAAACGCTTGCCGAACCCGACCTTCCATGCTAGGGTTTTCATAGCGTCGTGACGGCTGACCCGACAACGGGAGGCCGCCGGCGGGCCCGGGCCCGCCGGCGGCCTTTTTTGTTGTGTTCTCCCGCCAGGAGGAGCCGAATGCCTATGGGTAGATCCCGATCGAGGGTTCTCGACGCGGTGCGTCGGTCGCTCGCGGGCTCGGTGCTGGCGGCTCTTCTGGTGCCGCCAGCCCCCGTGCTGTCACGTGAGATCAACCCCGAGGGGGCGATCGCCGAAGCCCGGCGACTGAACAGAGAGGCCGAGGCGTTGATTGCCGCTGGCCGGTTCCCGGAGGCCGCCGGCGTCGCCCGGCAGGCGCTGACCTTAGCCCTAGAGACTCTAGGGCCCCAGCATCCAGTGGTGGCGCTCAGTCTCGCCAATCTCGCCGTGGCGTATGGCTCCCAGGGCAAGCACGCGGAGGCGGAGCCGCTGCAGCGGCGCGCGCTCGCGGTGCTGGAGCAGGCACTGGGAGAGGACCATCCGGCCGTCGCCGCCAGCCTCAACAACCTGGCGCTGCTCTACCGGTCGCAGGGGAAGGTGTCGGAGGCCGAGCCGCTCCAGCGCCGGGCCCTGGCCATCCGCGAGAAGGCTTTCGGTCCGGACCACCCCACGGTGGCGGCCAGCCTCAACAACCTGGCCGACACGTACACCACCCAGGGCCGGTACGCGGAGGCCGAGCCCCTCTACAGCCGCGCCCTCGGGATCGTGGAGCAAAGGTTGGGGACCTCCCATCCGCTGGCCGCCACCGCCCTGAACAACCTGGCGTTCGTGTATGCCGCCCAGGGCAAGCACGCGGAGGCCGAACCCCTCTACCGGCGGGCACTCGAGATCCGGGAACGGACCCTTGGGCCCCAGCATCCCGATCTGGCCGTGACGCTCAACAACCTCGGTCTCCTCTATGCGGCCCAGGGGCGTCATGCCGAGGCCGAGCCGCTCTACCGGCGGGCCCTCGCGATCGTCGAGAGCGCCCTCGGGCCGGAGCATCCCTCGGCCGGGATGACGCTCAACAACCTCGCCCTCCTCTACCGGTCAGCGGCGAGGTACGCCGAGGCCGAGCCCCTCTACCGGCGGGCCCTGGCGATCGCGGAGAAGGTCCTGGGGCCCCAGCACCCCGACGTGGCAGCGACGCTCAGCAACCTCGCCGCGCTCTACGTCGCCCAGGGCCGGTACGCGGAGGCCGAGCCCCTCTACCGGCGGGCCCTGGCGATCACCGAGAACGCGCTTGGGCCGCGACACCCCGTCATCGCCTCCATCCTGAAGCCGCTGGCGGCCGTGTTGAGGGCGACCGAGAGAGCGGCGGAGGCCGAGTGGCTCGAGTCCCGAGCCGCGCAGATCATCGCATCTGATCGGCGCCCGGTGCCTCCAGGTCGTTGAGGTGAGCGCGGTCACGGGGACGCCAGCTCAGCACCGCCTTGTAGGTCGTCGGGACATCCTCGTGCCGGACGATCAGATAGACCTGATCGGGCATGGAACGGTTTGTGTTCACCCCGACCACGACCGCCATCCCGTGAGCCAGGTCCAGTTTCCCGGACAGGTACCTCGACCAGATCGTTCCCCCGTCTTCGTGGGCCCACAGGTAGAGCAACGGCACGCTCAGCGCCGGGCTTCGATGGCCGCGGACCGCCGTGAACGGAAGGAATTGCCGGAGCGGTCCCCGGCCTTTGAGCGCCACCCGTTCCAACTCGCCCACGCGCAAGCCGGTCGGCGAGACCTTCCAGACCGTCCGCTCCCCGGGCCGGCCGTCCCAGCGGAGCTCGTGCCAGGCTCGCGCGCGTTCCCCCGCCTCCGGCACGGCGGGGCGTGCCGGCACGGCGCCGTAGGCCCGGGCGGTTTCGGCGGCCACCGCCTGGGGCGGCCGGTCCCAGAGAACGGCCCCCAGGGAAAGTTCGCCGCCGTCGAGGGTCGCCTCCAGGCGATCCAGGCCGGGGCCTGAGGCTCCATCCACGAGTTCCCCGGCCCGGAGCAGGGCGCTGAACGCCTCCTGGTAGAGGCTTACGACCCGGAGCCGATACTCGACGGCTCCGACCGGGAGCGGTGCCACGAGCAGCCCCAGCAGAAGGATGAGAACGGCCGCAGGGTGTAGACGCTGGCTTCGTGTCGAGCCCATTCCGCTTCCCGAGGATAGCACCCGCCGAGGTGTCATCGCGAGAGACGGCGGGGCACCGAGCGGCGGTGCCCCGCCGACGGACACGAACAAAGCTCAGAACGCGTACCGCACGCGCACCGTCGCCACCTGGCTGTCCTTGGCGTCACGTGAAGGTGCGCCTGGGGACGGCGCGATGTCCAGGGCGCTACCCGCCACCAGGTAGCCGTAGACCGCGTCGAACGTCAGACCCGGAGCGAAGCGGTACGTGAAGCCGGCTGTCAAACCCGTCCCCAGGTACCGTGCATCGCCACGAGCCCCGGCCGAGGGGGTGATCCCGGTGGCGGGGGCCGCGGTTCCGTCGGTGTCCACCTTCTCGAGCGTCCACATGGGCGTGACGATGCCGTAGATGCTGAAGGTGGGCGTCAGGCTGTAGGTGGCCCGGACGGCGAACATGATCCGCCCGTAGCGATCATACGACGGCTGGGCCGGCAGCGACAGCGCATTGGAGAAGCCGAACAGCGAGGTGAGGTAGTCGATGTTGCCGATGCCCACGGCCTCACCCCAGCCGATCCAGTAGAGGTTGCCGGTCTGGAAGGGCTGGTAGACCTTGAAGGTATCCCGGGCGATGTTGTCGCTCGCGTCGTTGCCCGAAGTGATCATGCCCCGGACCTCGAGGTTCAGCGGGCCGAGCCGCCAGCCGGCCTCGACGTCCACGATCCAGGCCTCGAGGTCCTGCTCACGCTTCACTCCGGCCTGGACCACCTCCCGGTCGCCGAACTGGAAGAAGGCCGTCGGCGCCACCCGGAACGGTCCGAAGGTCCACCGAGCGTCGGCGCCGATCGTGTGGCGGATCTCCTGGGCCTTGTTCGGCCCGCTGTCCGGAAAGTTCGCCGGGCTGTTGGCGAGGCCGCCGGTTCCACGGCGGAGGAGCGCCGAGGTGACGCCGCCGATCTCTTGGTAGGAGTAGATCGGCTTGATGTTGAGGCCCTTGAAGGGCGTGATCTCCAGGGTCCCGATGAAGCCGATGTCCTCGGCCCGGAACGGACCGGAGAGGTTCCGGGGCGCTCCCAGGGTGCCCGTCAGCTTCTCCTCGAATTGCACGAACGTGATGCTGCCCTTGACGTTCGGCGTGAATGCCAGGTCGAGGTGGCTCCCGCCGAAGTCGCTGTTGGCGAAGATCCCCGGCTTGTATGTGATGGTGTACGGCTGGCCGCCCAGCCGGATCGTCGCCGGGAACGGCAGGAACGGAAGCGGGGCCTCCACGTACATCCACTTGAGCTCGATGGTGTTGCGCACGTCGTTGTCGGCGTCGAAGCCGCCGCTGGTGCCGTCGGCCCGGCAGCCGGTTACCTGGAACGGGGCGGCGCAGGAGTCGGCGGCGCCGGTCTGGCCGTACAGCAGGTCGAGCTCGAGCCCAAGCACGGCCTTGGCCCGGCCGACCTCACCGATGATGTCGAACCGGCCTCGGGTCCGACCGTACGCCTCGTTCTCCGACCGGGTGATGTCGAAGTCGGCGTGGGTCATCGACTGGTTGCGGTTGAAGTTGTAGAGGTTGTCGACGATTCCGGTGATGGTCACCTTGGAGGCGGGCGGCGCCTGGGCCAGCGCCGGAGCGGTCGGTGCCGTTATCAGGGCCGCGGCGCCAGCCGCGAGAACCACGGCAAGCCAAGAGGGACGTTGTCTCATCACTTCCTCCTTTCCGGCCGGCCTCTCATCGCTCGGCCAAAACGAAAAGGCCGCCGGCGAGCCCGTGAGCTCACCGGCGGCCTCCCTTCGTCGGGTCAGCCGCCTACGCCGTCAGATCAGAAGCGCGGTCGCTGAATCAGCTGGCGAGAGACTCGAACAGCCTGCGGTCCACCTTCTCGACCAGCTTCACGTCCGTCACGTTGCCCCCGCGCAGGGAAACCTCAACCCGGCCGAACCGCTTTTCCTTCAGGCGCGCAAAGACGTCCAGCAGGAGGCTCGCTTCGCGCTCGGACACGCCCGGAGGGAGGCTGACCGCCGGGTCACCCCCGTCCGGCCTCTCGGGCCCCGGACGGACGCGCTGGCGAGACTGAGTCATGCCGGAGAACTCGCGACCGCCGTACCGGCTGTACCGCATGGCGCCCCCCTCCCCCGTCCGGCCGAGCCGGACCGCCGCCAGGCCTGTCTGGCGGCTCGCGGAAAATAAAAAGGCCGCCGGAGAGAAGACTCTCCGGCGGCCTCCTGCTGTCAGGTCAGCCGCTGACTACGGCGCGAAGTGTATCCCAGCAGTTGGAGCGGCGCAAGCGATTTCTGGTCCGCCGGGGCCGGCGGCCGGGCCGGGAATACGGCCCCGACCCGCCGGGTTCAAAAATCAGCCGGTATGGAACAGGCGCGGTCGCTGCCGCCCACCGTCACGACCGCCGAGGCCCGGCTCCTGCTCCGGCTGCTGGCGCGACTCAAGGAGCGACGCTTTGGCCGCCTGGCCGTGAGCCTGAGGGATCGCCGGCTCGTCGGCGTCGAGGTCGTCGAAAAGCTTGACCGCAAGCTGTTCCGCTTTCTCTCCTGACCGGCCGCTCGCTCGACACGTGGCCCGCCAGAAGCCCGCCAGGGCGTCTTGCCGTAGCCGCGGGCGTCCGGGCCGCCGGGGAGTCGGCCCAACTTCCGGTGCCCAGCGTGCGGATACAGGGCGAATGGCCAAGCGCCCAGGCGTGCGGACAGCGAACTCAGCGGGGCCAGCATCGCAAGAGGTGTTCCCACCGAGGCGTCCTCTGGGACGTGGTGCGGCGATGGCGCCGGCGCCTGAAGCTCGTGATCGCGCAGGGCGGCCGGAAGGGCTCCTATGCTGGCGGCGCGAATTCGAGGAGGTCGCGCTCGTGCACCAGGAGCGGCTGTACCAGCTCGCGCTGGGGCTCTGTCGGAACCGGCCCGACGCTGAGGATCTGGTCCAGGAGACCCTCTTCCGTGCCTTCCGGCGCTTCGACCAGTTCGCGCCAGGGACCAACTGCCTCGCCTGGCTCGTCACGATCCTCAGGAGCATCTTTATCAATCAGGTGACCCGGCGCGGACGAGTCGTCCTCGTCGCGGACGCGGGCGTGCTCGAGGAAGCCGCGGCCCGATGGGAACGCGGCGGGCCGGCCGCCGCAAGCCCCGAGGACGAGTTCCTCAGGAGCGGGATCGACGACAGGTGTCTGCTGGCGGCTCTCGCTCGCCTTCCGTGGAGACACCGCGAAGCGATACGCCTGGCCGCC
>JAVKHQ010000062.1:0-7455 GCA_031459875.1 Candidatus Fervidifonticultor sextus
CGGAGCGGGCCAACCCGGTCTTCGACGTCTGGTTCGGCGGGACCGGCGACCCGCACAGCGTGGCCAACGAGGAGGGGCTGACCGAGTTCTACCGGCCGAGGGCGTGGAACGACATCCGGCCGGAGTTGCGGGAGGCGGTGGCCGGGAAGTACATCCCGCTCTACGCGGGCATCCTGGGCTGGGCCGTCAACGGCAGCCTGCTGCGGGAGAAGGGGATCCCCGAGCCGAGGCGGTGGGAGGATCTGGCCGACCCGCGGCTGCGCGGGCTGGTGGCCTACCCCAACCCGAACACCTCGGGCACCGGGTACACCATGCTGGCCACCCTGGTCCAGTTGTTCGGCGAGGAGAAAGCCTTTGATCTCCTCAAGCGCATCCACCGCAACGTCGCGCAGTACACCCGCGGGGGCGCCGACCCCGGGGTCCTGACCGGGCGGGGTGAGGTGGCGCTGGGCGTCACGTTCCTGCATGACGCGGTGCTCCAGATCCTCAGCGGCTTTCCGGTCACCTACGGGTCCGCCCGCGATGGCACCGGCTACGAGATCGGCGGGTTGAGCCTCGTCAAGGGGGCACCCAACCGGGCCAACGCGATCACCTTCATCGAGTGGGCGCTCACCCCGGAGGCCCAGGCCCTGGCGGCCTCGGACACCGCCAAGTCCTACCAGATCCCGTCCAACAGCAAGACGCCCGTCCCGAAGGTCGCGCCCCGGTTCCAGGACTTCGTGGTCATCAAGTACGACTTCCTGAAGTACGGGAGCCGGGCTGTCCGCGACGGGCTCGTCAACCGCTGGACCAGGGAGGTCTTCTCGTTGCCCAAGTAGGGGCTGCCGATGAGTGGGGTTGCCCTCGCGCCGGCCCGGCCCGCGGCTCGGGCCAGCGTAACGCTGGTCGCGTGGGGCGCCGTCACGTGCCTGGGCGCCCTGCTGCTGCCGTGGGCCCGGGCAGGGCGGGACCTCGTCGCCTTCGTGCCGCAGACGACGGGGCTTGACCTGCTGGGGCGCGACTGGCCGGTGGCGGCGGCGGTGGTCTGTGGGGCGCTGGCCGGGATGCTCGGCGGCGCCCCGCTGCCGCTCTTTCTGCGCGGGCGGCTGGCGCTGGCCGCCGGCGGCCTCGGCCTGCTGGCCACCGTCGTGTCGGTGGCCTCCCGCGGGGCGCCCATGGGCCCGGCGCCCGTGGTGGGGGTGCTGGGTTTCCTGGCCCTGGTGGGAATCGGGCTGGCCCTGGGCGGCTACATCCGCGCGGACGCCTTCATCAGCGTGTGCATCGTCTGGTCGGCGGCGTTTGTCCTGATCTTCATTCTCTACCCGCTCCTGGCCGTGCTCCAGGCGAGCGTCGTCGTGGGGGGCCGCTTCACCCTCGACGTCCTCCGTGAGACCGTCCGATCCCCGCTCTTCCTGCTCATCGACAACCCCAACACGCCCCAGAACGAGTGGCACCAGGCGCTGCGGGCCGGAGCGCTGCTGACGGCGGCCGCAGCCCTGGTCGCGCTCGCGCTGACCCGGAAGGCGCGGCCGACACTCCTGTGGACGGCGGGGACGGCCGTCCTGGGGACCGGTCTGATCGCCCTCTACCTGGGTTTCGGCGCGGTGCGCAACAGCGTGCTGCTGGCCGCCGTCGTCGGTGTGATCTCGACGGGGCTGGGGTTCCTCTTCGCGCTGCTGGCCGAGCGGTCGCGGCTGCCCACGCGGCGGCTGTTCGGCCCGGTCTCCATCCTCCCCATCATCACGCCGCCGTTCGTGCTGGGGCTGGCCGTCATCTACCTGTTCGGCCGCCGCGGATTCGTCACCCACCAGGTGCTGGGGCTGTCGACCACGGTCTTCTTCGGGCCGCTGGGGGTCGCGCTCGCCCAGGTCCTGGCCTACACGCCCATCGCCTTCCTCATCCTCCAGGGCGTGGTGCGGGCCCTGGACGTGGCGCTGGAAGAGGCGGCCGAGACCCTGGGAGCGGACCGCTGGCACACGCTGCGCACCGTCATCTGGCCGCTGGCGCGCCCGGGGCTGGCCAACGCCTTCCTGCTGGTGGCCATCGAGAGCCTGGCCGACTTCGGCAATCCCATCATCGTGGGTGGGGGGCAGCCGTATCTCGCCACCGAGGTCTTCTTCTCCCTGGTGGGGCGGTACAACCCCAATGAGGCCGCGGTGTTCGGCCTGGCGCTGCTGGCCATGACGCTGACGATCTTCCTGCTGCAGTACTGGTGGATCGGCCGGGCGTCGTATGTGACGGTCACCGGTCGCCCCAGCCAGGGGCTGGTGCGGCCGCTTCCCCCGGCGCTGGACTATGGCGTGACCGCCATCTTCGTGGTGTGGGTCCTGGTGATCGTCGCCCTGTACGGGTCGGTCGCCGTCGGCAGCGTGACCAAACTGTGGGGGTTCGACTACACGTTCACGCTGTACAACTGGGAGAAACTGTCCCCGACCGGGTGGCAGGTGTTCCGCAACACGCTGACGCTGGCCTCCATCGCCGCGATCCCGTCTACGGTGGTGGGATTCCTCATCGGGTACCTGGTGACGCGGTACGCCTTCCCCGGCAGGGGGGCTCTCGAGTTCTCCTCGATGCTCTCCTTCGCGACCCCCGGGACGGTGATGGGCATCGGCTACATCCTGGCGTTCAACCAGGGGCCCCTGCTGCTGACCGGGACCGAACTCATCATCATCCTGGCCTTTGTCTTCCGCAACATGCCGGTGGCGCTGCGGGCCGGCGTGGCCGCGGTCCTCCAGATCGACCGCTCCCTGGAAGAGGCGTCGACCATGCTCCGGGCCGGGTCACCGGTCACGCTGCGGCGGATCGTGCTCCCGCTGGTGCGGGGTGCCATCCTGGCGGGCCTGGTGTTCAGCTTCGTGCGGGCGATGACGGCGATCAGCCAGGTCATCTTCCTGGTCACGCCGCGGACGAGCCTGGCGACCACCCAGATCCTCTCCTACGTCAACTACGGGACCGTGGGGCTGGCTGCGGCGCTGTCATGGGTGCTGGTGGTCTTCATGAGCCTGGTCATCGTGGCTCTCTACCTGGTCAACCAGCGCCTGGCGGGCCGGCGGCCCGGCGAGATACCGACGCTGGCCGCGTGAGGAGGGAGACGGGTGGCCGTCAGGCTGCGTGAGGTGCTGCCTGGGGAGGCGGCGCGGGTCCGCCTCGAGGGGGTCACCAAGCGGTTTGGCCCGGTGGTCGCGGTCGACGATGTGACGCTGGAGATCGCGCCCGGCACGCTGGTGACGCTGCTGGGACCGTCCGGCTGTGGCAAGACCACCACGCTGCGTATCATCGCGGGATTGGAGCAGCCGTCTTGGGGTCGCGTGTTCATCGGGGACGAAGACGTGACCCCGCTGCCGGCGGCGAACCGCAGCGTCACGATGGTCTTCCAGGCCTACGCGCTCTTCCCGCACCTGACGGTCTTTGAGAACGTCGCCTACGGCCTGCGGGTCCAGCGACGGCCCGAGGAGGAGATCCGCCGGCGCGTGGGAGAGGTCATGGAGCTGGTGGGCCTGCCGGGCCTGGAGCAGCGCTACCCGGCGCAGCTCTCCGGCGGCCAGCAGCAGCGCGTGGCGCTGGCCCGCGCGCTCATCATGGAGCCCCGGGTCCTGCTCTTCGACGAGCCGCTGTCCAACCTTGACGCCAAACTGCGCCGGCGGGTCCGAGCCGACATCCGAGCCCTCCAGCGGCAGTTGGGCATCACCAGCGTCTACGTCACCCACGACCAGGCCGAGGCGCTGGCGATCTCCGACGTCGTGGTGGTGATGCACCAGGGCCGCATCGAGCAGATCGGGACGCCGGTGGACCTCTACCGACGGCCAGCCTCCCGCTTCGTCGCCGACTTCATCGGCGAGGCCAACCTGCTGCCGGCCGTCGTCGAGGAGGGGGCGGTGCGGGTGGGCGGCTACCGCTTCGCGTACCGGCAGGACGGCGTCGCCCCGGGCCCGGCGACGCTGATGGTCCGGCCCGAGGCGATTCGCGTCCTGCGCGACGGGGAGGGCCTGCCCGGCCGGATCCGCAGCGCGTTCTTCATGGGGACCTACGCGGACTACATCGTCGAGACCGAAGTCGGCGAGGTCAGCGTAGCGGATGCGCAGAGCGTCGAGGCCATGTACAGCGTCGGGCAGACGGTCAGGCTCCAGTTCGTGCCTTCCGGGCTCTACCTGCTGCCGCCCGGGTAGTCCCACAGATCGCCTGATCAGTTTCCTCCGGAGCGGCACCTGATCGTTGTCACACAATGGACCCGACCCGCTCCAGGTGCCTCACGACGGATAGCGTGCAAGTGCGGTCATAGAGCGCTCGATCGGCCGTTACGAACGGGCAGTTCAGTTCCAGGGCGAGCGCGACGAAGCTCGCGTCGTAGAAGGTCAGTCCGAACCGTCGGCCCACCCGCGCGGCGCGTGCCAGCAACGGGGTAGCCGGCGGAGCAATCTTGAACGGCAGGGTCTCGAGGTGTGCAATGGTCCTTGTGAGAGTCCTGCCGCTGAGTCGTGTCTTGAGCATCAGGATATTGCCAACCTCATAGAGCAGCAATGCGGGAACGTGGATCTCGGCCGCACGCGCCTCGACCTCGCTAAGCAAGTGGCGCGCTTCGGCCACGAGGTCTTCGTTAGCCGTCTTCACCCACTTGATGAAGACCGAGGTATCAACGACGACCTTCGCGCCCATACCGGTGATCGCGGTAGTAGCGGATGATCTCGGTCGAGTCCCACTGGCCGACCCACTGCTGCTCAAGGGCACGGAGGGGCGCAAGGGTCTCTTGCCACGAGGCTGGACGACGGGCCTCTGCTTCGAGCAGCGTTCGGAGAGCCTCGCGAATCAGTTCGCTCCGCGATCGGTTCTGAACCGCCGCCGCGCGATCCACCCGCTTCAGGAACTCGTCGGGCAAGGAAACCATCACCTTGGCCATCTCGAATGCCTCCCGGAGTAGTGTAGGGGTGCCGGACGCCGATGGCAATACTTTTTATATACCAGGCCGGTCTCGAGATTGCGCGGCATGCGCCCGTCGCTCAACGCCGACTATGGAACAGGATTGCAGGGTGCACAAATCGAACTCCGGTGCACCTGTGCGGACCGAGTCGGCTTCGCGGCATGGCGCGCTGTGTCCGACGTGTCGGCTGCACCTGCGACCGATCGCCTACGCAGGTGTCGTGCTGGACGTCTGCGTCGCGTGTCGCGGGCTCTGGTTCGACGGGGGTGAGGTTGAGCGCGTCATCGGTTCCGAGGAAGCCCGCCCCTTCCGCGAGCGTTTCTTTGGTCCCGGGTCACGGCCTATGCGCCTGGAATGCGCGCGGGGCCACGGCCAGCTGCGGGAGATCGACCTGGAATCGGACGTCGCGCTGGACAGCTGCCCCACGTGCGGCGGCCTGTGGATGGAGGCCGGCGACCTGGTCCGCCTCCGGCGTCACCTCCCTCGCCCCGGCGCGGCCTCGGATGCGCGCCTGGCCGGTCTCCACCTCCGCCTCCAGGAGGCCCAGCGCGAGGTTGACGACGAGCGGATCGACGCCGCGCAGGAGACGGTCCCGTCGACCGCCCGCCACTGGCTCTTCCAGTTTCTCCTGGGCCTCCCGATGGAGGTCTACAACCCGGTCCGGCGGCCTCCGGTCGCCACGTACGCCCTGATCGGGATCACCATCCTGGTCTTCCTCCTGCAGCTGGGGTCGCCTGACGGCCTGATCGGCGGGTACGCCCTCGTGCCGGCGGCGTTCGTCCACCGGGTGGCGCCCTGGACGATCCTCACCTCGATGTTCCTCCACGGCGGCCCGCTGCACCTGGCCGGCAACATGTACTACCTCGGCGTCTTCGGCGACAACGTGGAAGACCGGCTGGGGGTCGTCGAATACCTGGGGCTGTACGTCGTCGGCGGCGTCGGCGCCGCGCTGGCCCACATCGCCGTCGATCCGACCTCACCGGTCCCTCTGGTCGGCGCCAGCGGCGCGATCTCGGCGGTGCTGGGCGCCTACCTCTACTTCTTCCCGCACCGGCGGATCTACATGCTGATCTTCTTCGTGCTCAAGCGCATCCGCGCCGTCTGGTACCTGGGGCTGTGGCTGCTGCTCCAGTTCTACTTCGCCGCCAGCGGGGCGCCCGGGGTCGCCTGGTGGGCGCACATCGGCGGGTTCGGGGTCGGGGTGGCGGCGGCGGCGCTGCACCGGGCCGCGCTGCGGAGGCGCATCGTCGCCCTGGAGAGGGCGGTGGGCTGATCCGGTCGATCGCACCCGCTGGGGGTGTATCGGCGGCTGAGGAGGAAGTTCATCTCGGCTGGACGAACTCCCATCCAAACCTCCGCGGGGACGACCGGCGTGCTCAGAGTCGCCCGATACCAGGTCCGGTTTCAGGCCCTGACACCTCTCAGGCTCCCTGCCTGGAAGGGATCCGCGCTGCGCGGTGCTTTCGGACACATCTTCCGGCGCCTGGCCTGCGCCGGCGGGCGGCTGTGCCCACCCTGCCAGGTCCCCGACCGTTGCCCGTATCACTACATCTTCGAGACCGCCCCGCCGCCGGAGGCCGGGGCGCTGCGCAAACTCACGGATATCCCTCGCCCCTTTCTGCTGGAGCCCCCGGAAGATCTTACGCAGACCTACGACTCAGGGGCTTCGCTGGTCGTGGGTCTTGTCCTGATCGGCCACGCCATCGCCTTCCTGCCGCACTTCATCGTGACCTTCCGGGAACTCGGCGCCCAGGGCCTGGGCTTCCGGCGAGGCCGGCTGGGCGGGCTCGAGGTGGCGGCCCTCGATGGGTCCGGCCCACCGGTCCCCGTCTACTCTGAGGATGACCACCTGGTCCGGGCCCATGACTGCGCCGTGACGCTCGATGCCATCCGCGAGCGCAGCCGCGGGATGAGCCCCCGGCAACTCACCCTGCGCTTTTGCACCCCCACGACCCTGCGTCGCGAGGGCCGGCTGGTCGACCGGCCCGAGATGGGCGGCCCGGCTATCCCACCCGCTGCGGTACCTTCGTCAGGTCCAGCCGGACATAGGGCGCCAGCGGCGGGCCGATCAGCGGCCGCGCATACGTCAGGAAGGCCTCAGTCACGTCGTGGCCGTCCGGGGCGATGAACTCATCGGGGACCTTGCGCTCGGCGTTGGCTACCCGCTCCAGGGGGGTCAGGCCCGTCGTGCACCGGTAGGGCTCGTCGGACTCACGCACCAGCGTGACCATATGACCGTCCTGGCCCAGGACCGCGTGGCGCACCGCCATCCGGCCGACCAGATAGGCTTCGTCGAGGTCCACCGGGGAGGCTGCCAGCATCGAGACCCGCTGGATGGTCCCGGGCTTGTCCCAGCGCGCCTTGATCTTCAACCCCTCGGCGACGATCTCGCAGAGGACCGCGGCCACCCCGCCGAGCTGCTTGTGGCCGAACTTGTCCACGTCCACGGCCCTGCCCGACGCCGACAGGTACTCCCCGCGCTCGTCCTTGAGGCCCTCGCAGACCGTGATGACCACGTGCCCGAGCCTGCGGTAGACGCGCTCGACATCGGCCAAAAACCG
>JAVKHQ010000063.1:0-7198 GCA_031459875.1 Candidatus Fervidifonticultor sextus
CCGGAGGCCGGCCGCTCCAGTGATCGTACCGACGATCCTGCCCCTGGGCTATCCGGCACCGGGCGAGCGTCGGCCGCCACGGCGAGCCGACCCGGCCGGCGTCCTGGCCCGTAACGACCGTCTGCCCCTGGCGGCGTTGGTGTCCCGAGAGTGGTTCGGTCGTCCGACGGAACCCGTCGCTAGAGGTGGGCCGTGACGTCCAGGCCGGCCTCCACCGGGTCCAGGGCCCGGAGGATCCTCCGCTGGCGGTCCTCCTCCAGGCTGATGGTATAGGGTGTGATCTCCCGCCAGGCGGCGTTCCGGACGACCTTCACCACCGGCCGTGCCGCCTCCCGCTCCCCCGGCCGGATCACGACGGCCACCTCGTCGGTGTCGAGCTCTACGACCGATCCCACCGGGTACAGCCCCAGCACCTGCACGAAGATCCTGGCGAGGACCGGGTCGAAGGACTTTCCCGCGCCGTCCAGGATGTGCCTCATCGCCTCCACAGGCAGCATGGGCCGGCGGTAGAGGCGCCGCGAGGAGGTCGCGGCGTCAAAGAAGTCGGCCAGCTGGACGATCCGGGTGAGCAGGTGGGGCGCCCGCTTGACCGTCACGCGCGGGTAGCCCGAGAGGTCGTAGTTGGCGTGGTGCTCGAACGCCACGACCATGGCCAGCCGGGCCAGGCCCGGGAAGCCGCGCATGAGGCGGGCGCCGTAGAGGGTGTGACGCTTGATGATGTCCTGCTCCTCGAGGGTGAGGGCGCGCGGTGCGCCGAGGATCTCCCTGGGGATCAGCATCTTGCCGAGATCGTGCAGGAGCGCCGCCAGCCCCAGCGTCGCCATCAGGGGACGGCTGAATTCCAGTTGGGAGCCGATCAGGAGGGAGAGGATCCCGACGTTCACCGAGTGATGGCAGGTGTCCTCATCGTAGCCTTTCAGGGCGGCCAGGCCCAGCATCGCGAACCGGTCCTCGGCGATGATGTCCGTGAACGACTTGACGACCAGCTTGGTCTTCCGGAGGTCGAGGGGGAGCCGCCGGGAAGCCTGGAAGTTCACCTCGTCCATTGCGCGCAGGCCGGAGCGGTAGGCATCCCGCGGTTCCACCTTCAACGTCGGCTGGTCTTTCGGGGGCGGCCCGACGCTGAGCCGGGTGACCCCCTGCATCTGCAGCCACCCCGCCGCGCCGCCCGCGCGCCGGAGGTCCGCGGCCCCCATCTGGAGGACGTCAATGAGGCGGTGGACTTCCCAGACCTCGACGCCCTCGTGGAGGTCCAGGGTCCCGATGTCCCGTTCGCGGAACTCCGCCAGCAGCGGGAAGAGCTGGAGGCTCTCCTCCAGCAGGACGGTGTTCCCGACGAAGAACGTGTCCTCGTACACGGACAGCCGCAGGGAGGGCCGGCTGGCAAGCACCTCCTGGATGAGGCCGTGCACCTCCTCGAGGGTCTGGGCCGAGACGGGATGGTCTATCCCGTAGAGCGCGCGGGTGCGCTTGATCCGCGAGATCCCGCGCAACACGTCCCCCGGCCGCGCTCCGCCCGCCCGCCTCGCGGCGCCGGAGGGGGGCGCCCACAACAGCCGCGCGATGGGGCTGGCCGTCGGGGCGGACGGGTCGCTCACGGCGTGCTCCCCTGCTCTCGCCCGGTGACCAGGAGCGGACTCCCGCCGTCGGCGGCGGGCGGAGGGCCTTCCAGGACGCTGACCGCGCGCCGGGCCAGCCGGCGCAGCTCCACGCCGCGCGATCCGAAGACCAGCCGGCGGCCGGCGAGCTTCCTGAGCGCGGGCAGCGCCTCCCGCGCGCCGACCCGTTCGACGGTCTCGATCACCGCCTGCCTGAGCGGGAACCGGCGGTTGAGCAGATCGGGGGCCGTCAGCAGGGCGACGAGTCTTGGCATGGCGCGCCGGGCACCCACGGCATCGAGGGACTGCACGGTCCGCAGCCGGATGCGTTCGTCCGGATCGTCCAGGAAGGCGACCAGCCGCGCCTGGGCGTCTTCGGTCCCAAGGCTGGTCAGGGCGTCGACGACCTCGCGGCGCACCCGGTACTCGTGATGGCCGGCCAGCCGGTCGAGATACGGGATGGCCTGCGGGTTGCGAGTCCGGCCCAGGATGTTCGCGATGTTCCGCACCAGGTACCACCGCGCGTCGGCGATGAAGGCCCCGAGGTCGTTGACGTGGTTGCGGCCGACCTGCACCAGCAGATCACAGAGCATCGCCCGCATCGCCGCGCGCGGCTCTTCCCCCAGCACCCGGACCAGCGGCCGCACCACCTCACCGCCGAGGGCCTCCAGGCAGCCCACGACGTCGCGCCCGGCGGCCGTCTCCCGCTCCGCCCACAGCGCAGCCAGCAGCCCGTCGAACAGCGGCGGCTCTGTCAGGCGCTTCAGAAAGCCGGCCGCGACCCGGCTGCGGCTGTCCCTCGAGGTGGTGGCGATGTCCTGCATCTGCTCGATGATGCGGCCCAGCAGCGCGAACTCTTGATGCTCGAGCATCCAGGGCAGGTAGCCCTCCAGGGCGGTCCCGAGATCCTTGATTTCCATCTCATCGTCCTCGTACCGGAGGACGTCGACAAGCGACGCCGCCACCTCGCGGGTGGCGTCATCGTCGTCGATGGCGGCGGCCTCGTGCAGCCGGTGGTGGGACTCCTCGTGGCCGACGGGGATCTGGATGTCGTCGAACTCCAAAGGTGGCGGAGGCGCCGCGATCGCGTGCGCGGCGGACGACCGGACGCCGGGCCAGACCGCGGCCGAGAGCCAGGCCGGCTCCTCCCCGGGCGGGCGCAGGCGCACCTCGAGGATCGAGAGGATGGCCTTGGCCTTCTCCCGGTCATCGAACAGGACGCGCAGGAAGCCGGCGACCTGCGCTCTGATGTCGCCGGGCGACACGGCATCGAGGACCATCTGGGCGAGTCGCTCGCTGTCCAGGTGGTTCACGATGACCCTGGCCACGTCGTGCTCTCCCGCCGTGGTGAGGACCATGCGGCCCAGTAGCGGTCGGAGCGATTCCGAGACCAGGAGCAGTGCCGCCGCCAGATTGGCGTAGAGGACTGGCTGGTCTTCGAAGGGCTCGTCGAGGATGATCCGGTCCAGGCCCCTGAGGGCCTGGTAGACGTGCTGCACGTGCTCGTCTTCGCCGATCCCTTCGAAGACCTCGGCGATCGCCGCGTGGATGTTGTCAAGCAGCATCCCGACGTGGTCGGGGCCCAAACGCAGGATCTCGATGACGACCTCCCGTTCCTGCGGGGAGAGCCGGCCCCGCCCCAGCAGGGCGAAGAGGACGTTGAGGCTGAGCGTGTTGAGGAGTTCCTGCTGCCCCAGAGCCGTCTCGGTCACCTGGATGTTACGCACCTCGCCCTGCCACAGGAGGTACTCGGGGCCGCCGGCCGACTCCAGGCTGACACGGTCCATGCTCACGATGGACAGGAACGTCGTCAACTCCTCGCGGCTCACGTCGGGCATGACCTTGAGGAACGAGAGCTTGCGGGTGTAGAGGTAGAACGCCAGGTCGCTGTCGGCTCCACGGTCGAATGTCGTCGAGCCGATGGCGAACCCCCGTTTGGTCACGCGCACCTCGAAGGGCCCGCAGGCGTCCATGTAGGCCCGCAGGACGGCGTCCAGGGCCTCGGTGGCCTGGGTCGTCATCGGGTGCGGCGCGCCGTAGAGGGCAGCGGTCTTGATGGCCACGCTCAGGCGCCGCAGCAGACGCTCGGCGGCCCTGGCATCCGGCTCGGTCCCCATCACTACGGGTTGATACCCGGCTGGCGATGCGGCTAGTCCGCGCTCCCGGGCACTCGATGGCTGGTCACCGGACGCCCAGCACGCCCCACCAGTCCCCGACCTGGACGTCGGACAGGTCGAACGCCATGAGGCCGTCGGCGATGCGCATCGCCGCCCGGACCGCGCCCTCTCCGGCGGCGCGGTTCCCGCGATGGAGGGCGAACCAGATGCCGCCCAGCAGCGGCGTCCCTTCCGTCAGGTCCCGACTCAGCACGGCGCCACCGACGACGCTGCGCCAGAGGGGCTGTCGCCGCTGCAGCGCCTCCCACCGGGTCACCGTGCGGTAGTAGAGGCCCACGATCAGGTAGTCCAGGTCGGGCAACAGGCTCGCCTGACTCCAGGCCGGGCTCCACGCCTCGAACAGGGGCGGTGCATCGGGCCGCGCCCAGTTCTGCCCGACCTCGAACGCCACAGGATACCAGGCGCCCACGTACATCGCCACGGGCAGGCCCGGCCGGACCCGCCGCACCAGCCGGCTGGCGGCGCGCACGTAGGCCCGGATCACCGACGCGCGCCACGCCACCCACTCCGAAAAGCGCGGCCCGGGGCGCAGGCCGCGGTCCTTCAGTCGGATGATGTCGTCGGGCCAGCCGGCGACGGGCCGACCCGTGAACGCCTCGAACTGCGCGCGGCTGAGCGCCGAGAAGTCGCTGTCCAGCCCTGCATAGCGGGCGCGGTCCAGGACGATGCCGTCGACGTGGTAGCGGGAGACGACCTCCCACAGGACGGCCAGTTCGTAGAGCTGTGCTTCAGGATGCGCCGGATTCGCAAACGCGATCGGTCCCGCCGCAAAGGAGGGCACGAATGCCGCCCGGCCGTCGGCGCCTGCGCGCACGTGAACGCTCATCCACTCAGGATGCCGCTCCAGCGTGCCGACCAGCCGGACGCCCGGCGTGACGACCAGCCCTTCGCCGAAGACGTTGACCGCCGCGTGTACCTGCAATCCGGCGGCATGTGCCTCTTCGATCAGGACCGCCAGGGCGTCGAAGGCTTGCGGATACCAGGTCGAGGGCGCCGGAGTGCCGGCCAGCGGGACGGGCAAGGTCCGGATGTGCGGGGCGATGTCGGACTCGTAGATGACGAACCCCCAGGCGTTCTTGGCCTCCGGGATCAACGTGTCGATGCCGGCGGCGCGCGCGCGGGCGACCACGGCGCGGATCGCCTCCCGGCTGCTCAGCGTCCGGAGGTTGGCCGACGTCTCCATCCACAGCGCCCGGCGGGGAAGACGGGCGGGTGCCCTGGCGTCGGCCTGCCACGCGGTGGCCAGGACCAGCAGGCAGCCGAGGGCGAAGACGACGCCAGAAGGTCGCCAGCCCGGACCGTTCACAGAGGCACCGGCATGAGCACGGGGGCCGCATTCGTGAGGTCGTTGTCCGCCGAACCACCCACTCACAAGCGATGGCCAGCACCTGCTCACGATCCGGCATGGGGGACCCGTCCTCCCCGCGCCACCGGCCGCTCGATCGTACCGGGGATCTCCTCTCGCCAGGAAAACTCCTCTGGGGTCACGATGATGTCCGTGGCGATCTTGAAGTCGTGGAGAGCGAGCCGGATCTTGCCCCAGTCCACGTCCGCGAGACCACCGGGTTTTTCTTGATAAAGCGATCGGTCATCGGACCGCTGATGATCGAAACGTCGAGGGTGCAAGGGCGGTTTAAATGCATTGCAATGGTGGAGGCGGCGGGAATCGAACCCGCGTCCTGAGTGGATGAGGGCCAGGCGTCTACGAGCGTGGCCTGCGTTTTGGGTCTCGCTGCCTGGGCCTCCCGCAGACCGGATGCCCGGGCAGCCAGCCCGTTGGGCTTCCCGTCACGCGCCCCGGGCCAGGACGCGCCACGGTAGCCGGCTGGTGTCGCCTCTCCCGGGCCGCCGGCCCTCCCGGGGAGACGTCGTCGCTACTTAAGCGGCGAGAGCGTACTGTGTGTTGGCGTTTGTGCGCCTGCCAGTTGATTAACGAGGACCTGACCACCTCGGCTCGCAGCCTCGCTGCTTCCCACCCAGTCGAAACCGTTCGCCCCCACAAAATCCGGCCATTCGACCGGGCATCCCTAGTATACCACGCCCTCGGAGCCCGGCCCTATAGGGGGCCCGGAGCGTGAACTTCGCGGTGCGTGCCGGACTGCGGTTCGGCTGAGTCCGGGGGTCCACTCGCCCAGCCGCCCGCGCGCGGGCTTGTCCCGACGGCACCCGAGGAAGCGAGCACGCCGCGCAGGAGCCGCGCCGCCTCCACCCGAACTCCGCGGGCATGTCGCGTGATGGCCGCCGCGGGCGCCCGGCGTCCGCCGTGCTGGAGGTCGTCACCCTGTTCCTCCGACTGGGATGCACCGCCTTCGGTGGGCCGGCGGCCCACATCGCCATGATGCGCGACGAGGTGGTGCGCCGGCGGCGCTGGTTGACCGACCAGGAGTTCCTCGATCTGCTGGGCGCCACCAACCTGATCCCCGGACCGAACTCCACCGAGATGGCCATCCACGTGGGCGTCCGGCGCGCAGGCAGGCCGGGACTCGCCGCCGCCGGCGCCGCCTTCATCCTCCCCGCCGCGGCGATCGTCATGGGGCTGTCCTGGGCGTACGTACGCTACGGCGCCGCGCCTGAAGCCGGCTGGGTGCTCTATGGGGTGAGACCGGTCATCATCGCGGTGGTCGTGCAGGCGCTCTGGGCGCTCGGCCGCACGGCGGTCCGGGGCCCGACGCTGGCCGCCGTCGGAACGGTCGCGCTGGCCCTGTACTTCCGGGGGGTCAACGAGATCGCCCTGCTCGCGGCATCGGGGCTCGCGGTGATGGGGCTGCGGAGTGGTGGCCGCCTGCGGCCGGACCGGGCGGCTGCGGCGGTCGTGGCAGCGGCCGGGGCGGTCGTGGCGGCGGCCGCAGGGACCACCGCGCCCTTTGCACTGACCACCATGTTCCTGATCTTCGTCAAGATCGGCTCGGTGCTCTACGGCAGCGGCTACGTCCTGCTGGCCTTCCTGCGGGCGGACTTTGTGGAGCATCTGGGCTGGCTCACCGACCGGCAACTCCTGGATGCCGTCGCCATCGGCCAGTTCACGCCCGGGCCGCTGTTTGCGACGGCGACCTTCGTGGGATACATCCTCGGCGGAGTGCCGGCGGCGCTCCTGGCCACCGTGGGGATCTTCCTGCCCGCCTTCGTGTTTGTCGCCGTCAGCCATCCCTTCGTCCCGCGCATGCGCCGCTCGCCGACGGCGGCGGCGTTGCTCGACGGCGTCAACGTCGCCTCCCTGGCGCTGATGGCCGGGGTGTCGTGGCACCTGGGCCGCGCCGCAATCACCGACGCCGTCACGCTCGTCCTGGCGCTGTGCTCGCTCGCGCTGTTGCTTCGATCCAGGGTGAACTCGGCCTGGCTGGTGGCCGGTGGGGCCGGTGCCGGATTCGCGGTGAAGCTGCTCGGCCTCTCCTGACACAGGGGAGTGAGGGGACCGCCGGGCCT
>JAVKHQ010000064.1:0-6343 GCA_031459875.1 Candidatus Fervidifonticultor sextus
GGAACTGCTCCCGTCCATGGCCCGGAGCGCGGGGCTGTAGTCGGGAAATGAGAGGAGCGCTCCGACGGGCTCGCCGTCGCGCTCCGCGATAAGAAACAGCCGGGGCACGATCCCCTGGCGGTTCCTCCGCCAGAACGCTAGGCTATCGGCGAGCGGGAGCGGCGCATAGTACCACTTCCCCGCGAAGGCGTCGTTGATGACTTGCGTCATGGTCTCGCAGTCGTCCCGAAACGAGCGACTCCCAAAGGGACGGATGTGGATCCCGCCGGCCCGGGACCGCGCGGCCAGGGCTGACGGATCGAGGGGCCTGAGGTCGATGAGGTATGTCAGCTCAGGGTAGGCGGCTTCGTACCCGGCATCGAGAAACGCTTGTGGATAGAACGGCAACCCGCCGCCGTACGGGAAGATCGGGAGCTCGTCGAAGTGGTCGTGTGGCAGGGCAAATCCGTACAGCACGTGGCCGTTGATCGGTGCGACCGCGGCCTCCATCCCTCGGCCGGCAAGCCAATCACCTGCCGCCATGAGCACGGCCTGCGCCGCCTCGGGATGGCCGGGCCGCGCTTCAAACAGGCCGACGAACCCTACGCGCCTGTGGTGCGACCGGACATAGTGGTCGTTGACGAACGCGGCGGCGCGCGCCGCGGGGATCCCTCCCTGCTCGAAAAGGCATGCATGGGTCACGAGGCCGGACAGAGGCGAGCGGCCGGTCAGCAGGCGGATCAGGTCGTCCCGCTGTGGGGGCACCCACGCGGGGTTGCCCGCGTAGATCTCCTCGCCGAGGCGGAGGAACCGTTCCAGGTCCCCCGGACCTGTCACGTCGACGATCCCCATGGGACGGAACCGTACTTCAGGATTCGGCCCACACGGAGCGGGGCTCCGGATGATTCGTATTGTGCCGCCCGGGGGGCCTCTTCGCATCAGGCCATGAACGGATTCTGGCGCCCTGGATCACCCGCCGTGGGTAATGTACCCTCAGTGTGGAGACAACGACGTGCGACGGCTGCTGACCCGCGAGCAGGAAGACCTTCAGCGCCAGCCCGGCGAGTGGTTCGGTACCGTCGCCTGACGGGACTGCCGGTGCAGCCCACGCGGACCACCCTCTTCGGCTCGTTCCTCGCCGCCTACTTCCTCTCGCAGTTCTTTCGCTCGACCAACGCCGTCATCGCGCCGAACCTGGCGCAGGAGTTCGCCCTGGACGCGTCCAGACTGGGGCTGATGACCGGGCTGTTCTTCGCGGCCTTCGCCGCGGTGCAGCTCCCGCTCGGACGGGCCCTCGATCGGTACGGACCGCGGCGCGTGACGCCGGTACTCATGACGGCCGCCGCGGCCGGCAGTCTGGTGTTCGGCGCGGCAGGCAGTTTCGCGGCGCTGGCGGCAGGCCGGACGCTGATCGGCATTGGCATGGCCGGGGTCCTGGTGGGCGCGCTCAAGGCTTTTCGCGAGTGGTTTCCAGCGAGCGCATATCCTGCCGCGTCCGGGCTGTTCGTGGGCGTCGGAGCCATCGGCGCGCTGGCCGCGGCGACCCCGCTCGCGGCCCTGACCGCGGCGGTGGGATGGAGGCCGGTGTTCCTGGCCGCGGCCGCCGTTACGGTGCTGGCGGCCCTCGGCATCGCCATTGCTGCGCGCGATGCACCTGATGGGACTCCGGCCTCCGGCGACGCGCACCCGCGGTCCGCCGCGCCCGATCGGCGCGGGGCCCTGGCGGCCGTGCTGACCAACAATGCCCTCTGGCGGATGGCCACGATGCACCTGTTCGTGGCGGGCCCGCAGTTTGCCGTCCAGGGACTCTGGGGCGGTCCCTATCTCTACGACGTGGGACGCCTGTCGCCGATCGCTGTCGGCAACTTCCTGCTCCTGTTGAGCGGCGGACTCGTCGCCGGCTATGTGTCGTCGGGATGGATCGCGCGGCGGTTCGGGCTGGTGCGCACCGTGACCGCCGCCATGCTGGTCTTCGCGGCCACGCACGTGGCGTTGGGCCTGCAGCCGCCGCTTCCGGCCATCGGCGTGGTGTACCTGACATTCGGTGTCGCGGCGGGGTTTGGGATCATGCTCCTGGCCCACGCCGGCCTGACCTTCCCGACGCACATGGGCGGGCAGGCGATCACGTTCGTCAACCTGATGGGCATCGGGGGGACGTTTCTCTTCCAGTGGGGGATCGGCCTGATCCTGGCCGGCTACGGCGCCGACGGGCAGGGCCACTACCCGGCCGCGGCGTACCGCACCGCCTTTCTTCTCACAGGCGCCGGCACCGCGGCCGCCGCGCTCTGGTACTCGCGGCTGCGGCACGGCCCGTACAAGGCGTGAGCCGGGGGAGGGGCTACAGCGCGTGCAGGTCGACCCGGGTCAAGGGTCGGGGCCCCCCGCCCCAGACAGCACAGCCGCCGGGCTCGTCGCCCGGCGGCTGCGGTGGTGAGGGTGCGTGGTGGCGAAGGGTCAGGAAAGTCCGACGGGCACCTGCCTCCGGCGCGTCACATGCCAGCCGACCATTCCAAGACCGAGCGCGAGAAGCGCCAGCGAAGACGGTTCCGGAACGCCCACGTGGGGGATCTGCCGAGCCGTGATCCTGGCCCACAGGAACACGTTGTTTGTGCCTCCCTCAGGCGAGACAAAGGACGAGGTCAGGTTGTTTGCATCGGGCCCGAAGCCTAGCCCATGTTTGACAGGAACCGGTGGTTTCAGGGCCTTGGAAGGATCGGCTGAGCGCTGGAACCCTTGCCAGTGCCGGGTTTCTCATAGAGCCGCCCGGTCAGCCAACCGGATCTGTTGTGAAACCAATTACCTGAGAGTTCGAGGAGCCATGCAGGAATTTTGAGGGGATTTGTCGTAGCATAGTTATGAGATGTTTCTCCGCGCTATCACGAAACAGTACCCCTCGGGGCCGGTGCAGTACCTCTACCTGCTGGAAGGTTTCCGCGATCACGGCCGGGTCCGCCAGCGTGTGGTGGCCAACCTGGGCCGGGCCGACCTGCTGGCCCCGCACCTGGACAGTCTGATCCGTCTCCTGCGACCGTACCTCGTCCAGCCGGTTGGCACCCTGGACGCGGTGCAGGCTCCCCATGCCCTCACCTACGGACCGGTCGCGGTTGCCGGCAGGCTGTGGGCGCAGCTGGGCGTGGGGGAGGTCATCACCCAGCACTGCGGGCCAGAAGGGGCAGCGCGCGCCTTCGTGCTCGTCGCCCATCGCCTGCTGCACCCGGGCAGCGAGCATGCGCTGGCCTGGTGGTTGGACGAGAGTTTCGTGCCCGATCAGCAGGGGCAGCGCCTGCTCCCCCAGTGGGCAGCGCGAGGGCGCGTCCGTATGGCGTCGCGGCAACTGCAGCAGTGGTACCGGACGCTGGATCGCGTGGGTGAGGCGAAACCGCAGATCGAGCAGGGCATCTACCTCCGGCTGCGGGATCTGTTCGGGCTGCAGGTCGAGCTGGTCTTCTACGATCTGACGAGCACGTACTTCGAAGGCGCCGGCCCCGAGGGCCTGGCGCGCTATGGGCATTCCCGCGATGGCCGGCGACGCAACCACCAGGTCCTGGTGGGGGTGGTGATGGCCAGCGGCTGGCCGATCGCCTCGTACGTGTTTGAAGGCAACCAAGGGGATCGGGACACCGTGGCATCGGTGGTGGCCGATGTCCGCACCCGGTTCGCCGTGCAGCGCGTGGTGTGGGTGGCCGATCGAGGGATGGTCAGTGACGACGTGCTGGAAGCGATGACCCAGGGCGAGGATCGCTATCTGGTGGGCTTGCAGCGGCGGCGGAATCCCACGGCGCAGGCGGTCCTGCTGGCGGCGACCGGTCCCTGGCAGCCCCTCGCGGAAGGCGGCGAGGTCTGCGAGGTCCGCCTCCCCGGTGATCCGGCGCGCTACGTGGTGGTCCGGAGTCCGCAGCGGTTGGCCTACGAGCAAGCCCTGCGTCGACAGTCGATGCGGCGCGGCCGCGATCGGCTCCGGAAGCTGCACCAGGCCGTGGCCAACGGACGGCTGCGGGCGCCCGAGAAGATCGGCGCGCGGGCGGGCGCGATCCTCGCCGAGGATCACGGCCACCGGTACTTCGCGTGGGCCCTTACCCCAGACGGGCGTTTCCGCTTCTGGATAGACCGCGCCAAGCTCCGCGCAGAACGGCGCCTGGAGGGCACCTACCTGCTGCAGACCAACGACCCAACCCTGGACGCGCTCCAGGCGGTCGCCGCCTACAAGGACCTGCAAACCGTCGAGCGCGCCTTCCGCTGCCTCAAGGATGTGCTGGCGATGCGTCCCATCTACCATCAGACCGCGCACCGGGTCCGCGCCCATCTGTTCGTCGCGCATCTGGCCTTGCTGCTGGGGGTGGCCTTGGAGAAGGCCCTACGCCGGGCCGGGCTGGAGATGGCCCTCGACACCGCGTTGGCGGCGCTCCGCCCTGTCCGGCTGGTCACCTTGGCCCTCGACGGCCAGCAGGTCACCGTGCTGACCAAGCCCACGCCTCACGCCCAGGCGGTCCTGAAAGCCGTCGGCCTCTCCAGGCTTCCTCTCCCAGCACCCGCGTAGTGAAACCGCCTGAGAAGAAATCCCGCAACCATGCGGGTTTCAGCCCACGCGATGTCAAACATGGGCTATCAACTGCAGCGTGTAGACCACGTCGTCGAAGGTGAAGGTCTCGGTGGCGAAGGCGCTGGGGAACGTGACGATGTCGGGACACCCCTCCGGAGGAGTCGGAATGCCGGTCCCGGCGCAGATGCCGCCGGCAGGGTTGTTCGGCGTCTCGAAGTGGCTGAACCGGAACGTGAACGTCGGGCTGATGCCGCCGTTGAAGCCGCTGAGGAACACCTGCAAGGACAGGTCTACCTGTGTGATGGAAGAACCCGACTGAATCGGCGCATTGAAGTGCGTGAACTGGCCCAGGTTGAACGCGTCGCCGATGTCGATGTTGGTCACCGCAGGAGGCGGCGTGGGATTGAACCTGTATCCACTCTGCCCCTGGCCAACGTTCACGCCCCACCGGATCTCACACGGATCACCAGTGGCAGGGTAGTTCACGTTCGAACCGCCAACCGGGTTCACCCAATTGCAGGACCCGGCGGTGTAGTCGAACGCGCTCGCCGGCTGGACGAAGATGAGGCCTGCGATGACGAGCGCCGCCCCAAGCAGTACGCCGGCGAGCGGCGCCACGAACCTCCGAAAGCCCGTCCGCGCGTGCACAACACTGACGGTGTCCATACGCTCCCCTCCCCACATCTGCACGAACCCAGCCTCATTCTAGGAGCCATTCCCAAATGTTGTCCCTCCCTCAACCGAAGGATTTTGGCCCACGCAACCGAAAGTAGGATCTCCCGTGCCTTCCAGGCAGGCGGCACCGCCTCGGGGCATGCCCCCCTCAGAGCAGAACCAGGGGTTGAGACTCCGGAGAGGAGGTCGCTCGGTGGACACCTTCACCCTTGGGTTTGTGGCGGCCACGCTCGGCCTGCTGGCGGTGACGTGGTGGGTGGGCGGCCCCCGGACAGCCGTCCAGGGCATCGGCGGGGGGTTGCAGCTCTTCCTGCAGATCCTGCCCCGGATGCTGCTGGCGTTCGTCCTGGCCGGACTGATCCAGGTGTTGGTCCCCAATCAGACCATCGCGCGCTACCTGTCCGACGCCTCGGGCTTCCGGGGGATCGTCGCCGCCTCGGTCGCCGGGACCTTCACGCCTGGCGGGCCGTTCTTCATGTTCCCGGTCGTCGCCGCCCTGTTCAAGATGGGGGCGGGCATCGGGCCGCTCGTTGCCTATCTCACGGCCTGGTCGCTGCTGGGTGCCTACCGGGTGGTCCTGTGGGAGCTCCCTTTCCTGGGCCCCCGCATCACGTTCGTCCGGGTGCTGGTCTCGCTGCCGATGCCGCTGATCGCCGGGGCGGCGGCACGCTACTTCGTCGAATACTTCCGGGTCCCGCCACCCCCATGACGCCATCGCCCCCGCACGGTCGCGCGTACCGGCCCGCAGTCGCCGGACGGCGGGGCGTGGTCACCTCCGCCCATCCGCTGGCGTCCGCGGCCGGGGTGCAGATTCTGCTCGCCGGGGGCAACGCGGCCGACGCCGCGGTCGCGGTCGCCGCCACCCTGAACGTGGTCGAGCCCTACATGTCCGGGCTCGGGGGGTGCGGCGCGATGCTCGTCTCGACCCGGCGTGGCGAGCGGCACGTGCTGAACTTCGTCGGCCGGGTGCCGCTGGCGGCCGATCCCGACCACGCCACCTCCGGTGACCTGTCAGCCGGGCCGCGTGCCTGCCTGGTGCCCGGCAACCTCGGCGGCTGGCTGGCCGCCCACGATCGCTTCGGCTGCCTGCCCCGGATCGAGGTCTTCGCACCGGCCATCAGGTTCGCGGACGACGGGTTTCCGCTCACC
>JAVKHQ010000065.1:0-6334 GCA_031459875.1 Candidatus Fervidifonticultor sextus
TGGAGGAGCTGGTGCAGGCGCTGGGGATGGCGGGGCTGAGCAAGAGTGAGGTCTCGCGGATCTGTGCGGAGCTGGACGAGCGGATGGAGAGGTTTCGGAGCCGGCCCCTGGAGGGGGAGTATCCCTACATGTGGGAGCTAGCTCGGCGGTGCGACGTGGTGGGCATCTTCCCCAACCTCGCGGCTGTGCTGCGGCTCCTCGGCGCCCTGCTAGAGGAGCAGCAGGACGACTGGCTGAACTAGCGGCGGTACTTCAGCCAGGAGTCCATGGCGAAGTTAGTGGCGGGTGACGGACAAGCACGTGATGTGGGGGCTACCCTGGCCTCCACCACAGCGTAGCCCGTGAAACCTGAAGGGATGCTTTTTACACCACTTGACGGGACGGGATCAGCCATCCCGCGGCTGACCTGCCGCCTACTCCTTCCCACAGCCACAGGAGAGCCAACGTCGCCTTGCAAGGAAGAGTCAGGAGCTATAATAATAACGGATCCGAATCATGGAAATTTTCGCTCTCAGGGAGAGGAGGTGAGGCTGGCACACGGTAGCAATTCCGCTGCGCGCCGCACCGGGCCTGGCGTGCCACGTGCACTTCGGTGCCCGAGAAGGAGGAGTGACGAGAGCAAGGAGGGAAGTGACAATGAGATCGTGGAGGGTGGCTTTCAGAGTGGCTATTTTGGCTCTCCTCGGAACGCTCCTGGCGTTACCCGCAGCACCGATCACACCGGCCCGCGGGCAGGCGCAGAAGGAAGTCGTCATAGTCGTCAAGATCGCGGGCATCCCTTGGTTCAACCGGATGGCCAAGGGCGTCGAGGAAGCCGGACGCAAGCTCGGCGTCAAGGCGTCTCTGGTCGGGCCGTCTACGGCTGACGCTGCAGCCCAGGTGGCCATGGTGGAGGACTTGGTGAGCAGGGGCGTGGCCGCCATCGGCGTGGTGCCCACCGACGCGAAGGCCCTTGCCCCGGTTTTTGGCAAGGCGCGAGCCAAAAAGATTGTCATCTTGACCCACGAGTCGCCCTTCGAAACGGCAGCTATCGATTACGACATCGAGACCATTGATAGCGACGCCTACGGGAGGCTGGCTGTGGACGAGATCGTCCGAAATCTGCCCAAGCACGGAGCCAAGTGCACGCAGGCTGACCCCTGCGGCTTCGTGATGCTGGTAGGGGGCCTGACTGTTCCTCTGCACAACTACTGGGCTGACGTAGCCCTGAAGTACGTCAAGGAGAAGCACCCGACCTTGAAGGAACTGACCTCTCGGCTGCCCACGGCAGAGAGCGTGGACGACTCACGCAAGGCGGTGCTGGACCTGATCAAGACCTACGGCGGCAAACTCAATGCGGTCATCGGCTGGGGCAGCCTGGGGCCGCTGGGTGCCGCCGCTGCCATCCGGGAGAAGGGCCTGAAAGACAAGGTAATCGTAGGCGGCAGCGCCATCCCGTCCTCGGCCACGTCCTACCTGGCTGATGGGTCGATGGACTGGGCGCAGCTTTGGGATCCGCGCGACGCGGGCTTCGCGATGGTTTACATCGCCAAGCAGCTGATCGACGGCAAGAAGCCGGCGACCGGTATGGAGATCCCGGGGCTAGGCAAGATCGCCGTCAAGGAGAAGGTTGTCAGCCTGAATAAGATCCTGCTCATGCGCAGCGAGGCCGACGCCAAGAAGGCGGGGTTCTAGCGACAGCGTCGGTTCCGTTGAGGTAGGAGGGGGAGGGGCTGGGGGCTCGCACCCCCGCCCCCTTTATGGCTCCATGGCTGACGTCTTCCTGAGCGCCCGGCACATCACCAAGCGCTACGGCGGCGTGGTCGCCCTCCAGGACGTGGATCTGACCATCCACGCGGGTGAGATCCACTGCCTGGTGGGCGAGAACGGCTCGGGCAAGAGCACCCTAGTGAAGATCATCACCGGAGTTGTCCAGCCAGAACCCGGGGCAGAGCTCGAGATCGCCGGCCGGCGGGTGCGGGGCCTTAACCCGTACGACGCTCTCCGGATGGGCATCCAGGTGGTGCACCAGGATCTCTCCCTGTTCCCGAACCTCACGGTAGCCGAGAACATCGCCATCCCCCAGTATCTCGAGCAGCACCGGGGACCCATCCGCTGGAGCACGGTGATCGACATCGCCCGCAAGGCCGTCGAAAAGGTCGGCGTGAATCTGGCCTTCGACGCTCCCGTGGGTGCCCTGCCCATCGCGGATCAGCAGCTGGTCGCTATCTGCCGGGCACTGGCCAGCGAAGCGCGGATGCTGGTCATGGACGAACCTACCGCCTCGCTGACGCGGCAGGAGGTGGACCGGCTGTTCGGAATCCTCCAGGACCTGCAGGCCCACGGCATCGCGGTGCTGTTCGTTGGCCACAAGCTGGACGAGATCATGGAGATCGCCCAGCGAGTGACGGTCCTGCGCGACGGGAGAAAGGTGGGGACCTACGATCGGCAGGAGATCGACCGAGCGCGGCTCGCCTACCTGATGACCGGCAAGCAGATCGCCCACCGCCGGCGTCAGGCTGCAGGTCAGAGCAGGGAGGTGGTGCTGGAGGTGGCGGGGCTCTCCAGGAAGGGGAACTTCGCCGGTGTGTCTTTCCGCCTGCACCGCGGCGAGGTGCTCGGGATCATCGGACCGCGGGGGTCGGGCAAGACCGAGCTGGCCCTCGCCCTTTTCGGCATGAACCCTCCGGACAGAGGTACCATCATCATCGAAGGGCAGCCCGTCGTCATCCGATCCAACGCGGACGCCATCCGCTTGGGGATCGCTTATGTCCCCGAGGACCGGCTCGCCCAGGGGATCGTCGCCAGCCAGCCGGTGAGCTACAACCTCATCATCACAGCGCTGGACCGGCTGAGAGGCCCCCTGGGGCTGATCAGCCCCCGGAAGAGGGCTGCCTTCTGCGACGCAGCGGTGCAGGACTTCGACATTCGCCTGGCCTCGCTGGACCAGCCGGCCAGGGCATTGTCGGGCGGCAACCAGCAGAAGGTCGTCATCGCCAAGTGGCTGTCCACAAAGCCAAAGATCCTCATCCTGGACGGCCCCACTATCGGGATCGATGTAGGAGCCAAGGAGACCATTTATCAGGTCATCCGAAACCTGGCGAGCGAGGGCGTCAGCATCCTGCTCATCTCCGAGGAAGTCTCCGAGGTCGTGTACAACTGCGACCGCATCCTGCTGATGAAGAGCGGCCGGATTGCCGCGGAGCTGGCGGGCGAGCTGCTGACCGAGGAGGAGGTGTCGCGCCGCATGCTGGGCGCGGCGCAACTGCAACGGCATGGCGCTGATGAAGAGCGGCCGGATCGCCGCGGAGCTCACGGGCGAGGCGCTGACCGAGGAGGACCTGTCCCGCCGCACGGTGGGCGCGGTCCGGCAATCAGCCGCTCCGGACTCCGACAGGCGCTGCGGCGAACAGAGTTCTACCTGCTGGCCGTGCTGGTGGCCCTTTCTTCCATCCTGGCGGTCTTCCAACGCGAATTCCTGAGCAAGGAGAACATCTTCGACATTCTCCGGAACAACGCGTTCCTGGGCGTTGTGGCTCTGGGCCAACTGGTGGTTCTGATATCGGGCGGGATCGACGTGTCGTTCACGGCCGTGGCCACCGTCGCCCAGTACGTGATGGGTGTGATCCTCAGCACTCGGGCCATCAACAGCGCACTGGTGGCGTTCCTCATCCCGCTGCCCATCGGCGTGGCGTTGGGCGCGCTGAACGCCCTGCTGGTCCACTACACTCGGGTGCATTCGGTGATCATCACCATCGCAACGCTCAACGCGCACTACGGGCTACTGATCTTCTTCACAGGGGGGGCGTGGATCACCGATCTGCCGCCGGCCTTCCAGCAGTTCGCCCAGCGAAAGGTGGTGGAGTTTGTCAACGAGGCGGGGGCGACCTACGGGCTCTCCATATTCACCGTGCTCTGGCTCGCCGTCGCTGCGGCGACGTGGTTCGTCCTGACGTACACCCCGATGGGTCGAAAGATCTACGCGCTCGGGGGTAACGCGGAGGCTGCCCGGCGCGCGGGGTTCAACATCTCTCGTATCCATCTGTTCGTGTATGCCTACATGGGGCTGCTGGCGGGGCTGGCGTCGTTCGTGCAGGCGGGGCTCGCCCAGATCATCCAGCCCAACGCCATGGTGGGGCGAGAGCTGGACGTGCTGGCCGCGGCGGTGCTGGGCGGCGCCAGCGTGTTCGGTGGGAGGGGGACGGTAGCAGGCACGGTCCTGGGGGTACTCCTGATCGCGGTGATCCGAAACGGGCTGATACTGATGAGGGTCTCGTCGTACTGGCACGAGGTGGTCATCGGGGCTGTCCTCCTGGTGGCCGCGGCGATCACGGCCTGTCAGGAGCGGCGGCGGGCCTACAGGGTGGTGAGGATCGATGTGGGGTAGCTGGAGCGCACGCTGGCAGGCCCGGCATGGCGAGTTGCTGATCCTGGCGACGGTGTTGGGGGTTGCGGCGGCGCTACTGGCGGTGCTGACGGGCGGGAAGCTGCTAGTGCTGGGCAGTGTGGAGTCCATGGCCTTCCAGATGCCCCTGCTGGGAGTGCTGGCGCTGGCGCAGATGCTGCCCATGCTCACCGGCGGCATTGACCTGTCGATCATCTCGACCGCCAACTTCGCGGGCATCACGGCGGCACTGATCCTCAAGCAGGTGCCGGCGTGGTACGCTACGCCGGCGGCGATCCTGGCCGCGCTGGGCGGCGCGCTGGGTGTTGGGGCGCTGAACGGCGGCGTCGTCGCAGGAGCTGGGGTGTCGCCCATCATAGCCACCCTGGCCACCATGATCCTGGTGAAGGGGGTAGCCCTGGTTGTCACCAGGGGATATGTGCTGTCCGGGTTCCCGACGCCCTTTCTGGTCTTAGGCGGCGGGTCGGTGTTGGGGATCCCGGTGCCCTTCCTCCTCCTGGCAGCGTGTGGCGCGCTGATGGCGCTGACGCTGGCCCGGGCACCGTTCGGGATCGTGGAGTACATGATGGGGTCCAATCCTACGGCGACCAGGTTCTCGGGGATCCACACGCGGGGCATGCTATTTCGAACCTACCTCATCTCGAGTTTCCTGGCAGGGGTGGCAGGGCTGATCATGATTGCGAGGTTCAATGCTGCCCAGGCCGACTACGGATCCTCCTTCCTGCTGCTGACTGTCCTCACGTGCGTGCTGGGGGGCGTGGACCCATCAGGAGGTGTGGGGACAGCGTTCGGGCTGGGCATAGCCGTGGTGATCCTACAGGTCGTCGCCACAGGCTTCAACCTGCTGGGACTGAGCGCCCACCTGGCCAACGCACTGTGGGGTATCATCCTGATCCTGGTAGTAGTCCTCCGGCGGACGCTGTCGGGGGCAGCAGGCACGCCATCGTAGCGACGGAGGACGCGCTGCACGAGCTCGTGGATTTTTCGCGCGACCTGGGTCGGGAGGAGCGCAGCCTGGTCATCCTGGGGGGACATAAAGGCCGACTGCGGCGGCACCTTCTGGATCAAGGCGTCGGTGCAGCAAGCGCACGACATGGAGGCGTCGGGTTTCTGCCGCGTCCGCCTGAAGGCGGCGGCGGCAGCGCTGGCGGAGCTCGATTCCGACATGCTCGCGTGGTGCGGAGAGCAGACGCTGCATGCTCGGCGCCTTCGACGGCGCCGGTTTGGCCCTTCACGAGGTGCGGCGGTCTGCCGACGAGCCCGTGCGGTCGCGAGCGAACTAAGCTGGGACGCGCTGCGCCTCTTCGCGGAGATCGTGCATGGGCTGGAGGCCGCGGCCCGGAACGCAGGTTTGGCGGCAAAGGCGTGGACGCCCCGGGGGTGTGGGCTGCGCCCTGCGGAGGGGCGTGACGTGTCGATCGGCAACCGGTACCGCGACCGGCGGACCAAGGGCGTCCTGCCCGAGGCCCGCGGGCTGGTTCGGCCCGGGAAGATAGGCCCGCCCCGGCGTCCAGCTCGTGCAGGTCAACACCATGTACCAGCTTGTAATGGGTCAAGAAATTGTTACCAGGGCCCAGGACCGAGTCCGTCGAGGATTCTATCCAGCGCGATCGGCGGTAGCAACGCAAATCCCTTTGGGCACCCGTACGCAAACTGGGGTTCCGTCAAAAGGTGCTGGCATGATGGAGTCAAGCCCGGGCAGGCAGTTGTGGGCTAGAACACCCTCGTGCGCCGCGGGGCCGGCGAGAGGTCTTGTGCCGACGGGAGCAGGAGGCTCGGATGGTCGGTCTGTTCGTCCTCGTGGGCGTTCTGGGAATCCTCGTGCTGGCGGCCGTCGTAATCTACAACCGGGTCGTGGGGCTGTCGGTCCTTGCCGACAACGCCTGGAGCGACGTGAACGTCCAGCTGAAGCGCCGTCACGACCTCGTGCCGAACCTGGTGGAGACGGTG
>JAVKHQ010000066.1:0-6311 GCA_031459875.1 Candidatus Fervidifonticultor sextus
AACCCCCGCCTGCGGCTGCTGGTCCCCAGGATCGCCGATGTGGACACGGTCGTCACGGCCAACGAGGTCGAGGCCCTCATCCTCGAGACCAACCTGATCAAGCAGCACCAGCCTCCCTACAACATCCGGATGGCCGACGACAAGGCCTATCCCTACATCAAGCTGACCAACGAGCCCTACCCGAAGATCGTCATGACGCGCCGGGTGCTGCGCGACGGCGGCCGGTACTTCGGGCCGTATCCCTACCACGAGCCGAAGCTGGTCGGCCGGACGATCCGCACGATCCGCAGGCTCTTCAAGCTACGCACCTGTCACATCGACATCGCGCGGGACCTCCCGCGGCCGTGCCTGGACTACGACATGGGGCTGTGCACCGCGCCGTGCGTGGCCTGGGGTCCGTCGCCCGAGGCCTACGGAGAGCAGGTCAGGCAGGCGGCACTCTTCCTGGAGGGCCGGCAGGCGCACCTGCTGGAGGACCTGCGTGCCGAGATGGCCGCGGCGGCGGACGCGATGGCGTTCGAGCGGGCGGCGCAACTGCGCGACCAGATCCAGGCCCTGGAGGCCATCGCCGAGCGCCAGCGCATCGCCACGGTCGGGTTGGAGGATCGCGATGTCGCGGCCGCGGCGCAGTCCGGGGATCTGGCCTGCGTTGTGCTGTTCACCATCCGCGCCGGCCGCATTCAGGACCAGCAGCACTTCATGTTGTCGGGCACCCGGGGGCTCCAGCCGGGGGAGATCCTCTCCCAGGTCCTGGCCCGCCACTACGCCGACCTCCCCTCGCTGCCCCGCGAGGTCCTTACGGACGCCGACCTGCCGGACGGGTCGGTGCTGGCCGCCTGGTTGAGCCAGCGCCGCGGCGCCAGGGTCGAGGTGGGGGTCCCCCAGCGGGGCGAGAAGCGTCGGCTGGTGGAGCTCGCGCGGGAGAACGCGGTGCTCTACCTGAACCAAGCCCGCGCCCGGGAAGTCGGGCCGGCGGGCGTGGGAGTGGCGGAGCTCCAGGAGGCGCTGGCCCTGGAGGCGCCGCCCTTTCGGATCGAGGCCTACGATATCAGCCACTTCCAAGCCGGCGAGGCCGTCGGCTCCCTGGTGGTCTTCGAAGGCGGCCGACCCCGGAAGGCCGACTACCGGATGTTCCGGATGCGCGGGGCCGAAAGCCGCGATGACTACGCCATGCTCCAGCAAATGCTGCGCCGGCGATTGGCGCGGGCGCGCGACGAACAGGAGAAGCTGGATGCCGGCGAACCGCTGCGGCCCCGCTGGTCGGTCCTGCCCGACCTGATCCTGATCGACGGGGGCCGCGGCCAGCTCAACGCGGCGTGCGAGGTCCTCTTCGAGTACAACGTCGCCGCACCCGCGGTCGGGCTCGCCAAAGAGCACGAAGCGCTCTACCTGGCCGACCGCCCCGAGCCCCTGCGGCTGCCGGCGGAGTCCCAGGCGCTGCACCTGGTGCAGCGCGTCCGCGACGAGGCCCACCGGTTTGCCAATGCCGCCGGTCGGCGGCTGCGCGAGCGGCGCATCGTTTTCTCGGTCCTCGAGGACATCCCCGGGATCGGCGAGCGGCGCAAGCGCGAGCTGATCCGCCGCTTCGGCTCGGTCCGGGCGGTGCGGGCGGCGTCGGCCGACGCGCTGGCGGAGGTGCTGGGGCCGAAGCTGGCCGCCCGGGTCGCCGCCTACCTGGCGGACCACCCCGATCCCCGCGACGCCGCGCGGGAAGGGGCCTGACCGGACCGCCGTCTCCTCCGGCGCCGGACGAGTCCGCCAGACGGGCACGGCCATTGACCCTGGGACCGCCATCTCCTACTCTATAGCCATAAATCTTGCTATCTGGAGGGCCCGATGCGCCTGGTCTCGACGGCCGAACTGAAGAACCGCACCAACGAAGTCCTGCGCACGGCGCTGGCCGGCGAGCCCGTCGTCATCACCCGGCACGGTCGGCCCATCGCGTCCCTGGCGCGGCTGGCCGAAGGGGACCTGGGAACCCTGGCGGCCGCCGGGGCGGTTCCTGCGGCGGACCCCGCCCGCCGGGGCGTCCGGCCGCGGCGCCATGGCCGGCCCGCCCCCGGGGCCGCTGGATCATACGGGTACGCCGCGTTCCCGCTTCCGATCGGCACCTTCTACGTGGCGTTCGGTCCCCGGGGCCCGGCCTTCGCGCGGCTTGCCGCAGCGGCGGCCGTCTTCGAGCGCGACGCCGCCCGCTACCTGGGCGCCCCGGTGCGCCGGCAGCCCCCGCCCCGATGGCTGGCAGAAGCGATCACCGCGGCCGTGCGGCGCCACGAGGCGTTCCGCGGCCCGGTGGACCTGGCCCGGGTCGGGCCGTTCGAACGTGAGGTCCTGGAGGCGCTGCGGCGGATCCCGTCCGGACAGGTGCGCACCTACAGCGAGGTCGCCAGGGCCCTGGGCCAGCCGGGCGCGGCGCGCGCGGTTGGGCTCGCCTGCGCGCGCAACCCGCTGCCGCTGCTGATCCCGTGTCACCGCGTGATTCGCTCCGATGGCGGCCTGGGCGGCTACTCGCTGCGCGGCGGCGTGGCGTTGAAGCGGAGGCTGCTGCAAGACGAGGGCGCGCTGGCGAGCCTCTTCGACGAGTGAAGCCGGCGATTCTTCTGGACGGGGTCGTCCGCCGCTTCCCGGCCCGACGGGGGGCTCGCGAGGGCGAGATCCTGGCCCTGGATCGGGTGAATCTGACCGTCCGCCCGGGCACCGTCTTCGGCGTGCTCGGGCCCAACGGCGCGGGGAAGACCACCCTGCTCCGCCTGGTCTGCACCCTGCTCGCGCCGTCGGCTGGCCGCGTCGAGGTCCTGGGCTTCGACACCGTGCGCGACCCGGAGGAGGTGCGCCGCCGCCTGGGCGCCGTGCTGGGCGGAGAGCGGGCCGTCTACTGGCGGCTGACCGGACGTGAGAACCTGCTCTACGCGGCCGCGCTCCACGATCTGCCCCCTCGGGCGGCAGCCCGGCGCGCCGAGGAGGTGCTGCGCTTGGTCGGCCTGCTCGAGCGGGCGGACGATCTGGTTGCGCGCTACAGCACCGGGATGCGGCAGCGGCTGGCGCTGGCGCGGGCGCTGGTGCACGATCCGCCGATCCTGGTGCTGGACGAGCCCACGGCCGGGCTGGACCCGCACGCCGCAGCCGCGATGCGACATCTGCTGGCGATGCTGGGCCGCGGCGCCACGCGCACCGTCGTGGTCGCCACCCACAACATGGTGGAAGCCGAGCGCCTCTGCGGCACGGTCGGCATCCTGGACTGCGGGCGGCTGCTGGCGCTCGGTGCTCCCCAGGCCCTGATGGCCCAGCATGCGGCCGCGGCGCGGGCATGGGGTCTGGAGCCGTCGCTGGAGGCGGTCTTCCTGACACTGACCGGACGATCGCCAGCATCGGCCGCTCCGGCGGCCCCGTGAGGGGTGCGGCCGTGGAGCGCCCGTGGTGACGGACTCGCGCGCCGGGGCGGTTCCGCAGTCGCTGCCCCATCCGCGACCGGCGGTCGAGCCGGCCCTGCTCGTCCTGTTGGGTCTGGCGCTGCTGGTCGGCGTGGCCAGGGGGCCGGTGGCCATCCCCTGGCGGACCGTCGCCGCCATCGTGCTGGAGCGACTCGGAGTTCCGCTGGCGCCGACCTGGACGCCGGTCGAGGCGTCGATCGTCTGGGACCTGCGCCTCCCGCGCACGCTGCTCGCGCTCGTCGTCGGCGCCGGGCTGGCCGGCGCCGGCGCGGTCTTCCAGGGTCTCCTGCGCAACCCGCTCGCCGACCCGTACATCATCGGCGTCTCGGCCGGCGCGGCCTTTGGTGCCACCGTCGCGATCGCGTCCGGGCTGACCGCCGGGCTGGTGGGCCTGGCCGCGACGCCGCTGCTGGCATTCGCGGGGGCGGTGGGCGCGCTCGGTGTCGTCTACGCGCTGGCCCGGCGCGGCAAAGACGCCCCAGTGGAAGACCTCCTGCTGGCCGGCATCGCGGTGAGCGCGTTCCTGGGGGCGGTGGTCTCCTGGCTGCAGCTGGCTGGCGGCGAGAACCTGCAGCGCGTGATCTTCTGGCTCATGGGCGGGTTCTCCGGCCGGAGCTGGTCCCACCTGACCATGGCCGCGCCGCCGGTTACCGTCGGGCTCGCCGTGGCCTGGCTGTATGGCCGCGACCTCAACGCCCTGCTGCTCGGCGATGAGACCGCGCGCTCGATGGGCGTGGAGGTCGCGGGGGCCCGCCGACTCCTGATCGCCGCCGGCGGGCTGATGGCCGCTTCCGGCGTGGCGGCGGCCGGGCTCATCGGCTTCGTGGGGTTGATCGTGCCGCACGTGCTGCGGCTGCTGGTCGGGCCGGACCACCGGCGCCTGATCCCGGCCTCGGCGCTGGGCGGCGCATCGCTGCTGGCGGCCGCCGACGTGGCGGCGCGCACGCTGCTCCCGACCACCGAACTCCCGGTGGGAATCCTCACCGCGATGCTCGGCGCGCCCTTCTTCCTGCTGGTGCTCGTGCGCGAGCGCCGGCGATTCTGGACTTGACCGGGCGCGGTGCGTATAATCGAGGTACCTGACCTCGCGAGCGGGAGTAGCTCAGAGGTAGAGCGTCTCCTTGCCAAGGAGAAGGCCGTGGGTTCAAGTCCCATCTCCCGCTCCACGCTCCCCGATGCCGTTGGGCTGCTGTCGTCCGTCGGGTCGGAGTTCATGCAGTGACCCGCCTCTGCCCTCGGGTTTCCCCGTCCCTGTCAAGGAATATCCCTTGACAAATCCGGCCTCCGTGTCCTATCTCTTCTGCCGGGGACTGCTCCCACCCGTGGTCCGGCGGGAGCCCCGGGGCTGTCGCCGGACCCGGGACAACATCGGGACTTGGAAGGAGGTGACGGATCATGATGGCGCGGCGGACGCCATTCCAGGAGCTGTTCGAGCTCCAGCGGGACCTGATGCACCTCTTCGGCCGGGTCTTCGGGAGCGTCACCCGCGGGGCCGGGGACTTCCTGGCGAACACCGAGGCCTTCTACAGGGACGGGCATCTGGTGATTCGCGCGGAGCTCGCGGGCGTTGATCCCAAGAGCGTGGACGTCTCCGTCGCGGGCGATGTGCTCACGATCAAGGGTGAGCGGGAGGCGCCCGACGTTCCCATGGACGATCGGCTCTTCGGCGAGATCGTTTACGGGAAGTTCGAGCGGACCATCACCCTGCCGGAGGGTCTGGAGGCCGATCGCGTCAAGGCTGTCTGGCACCACGGGATGCTGGAAATCACGATCCCGGTGAGCCAGGCGATCCGGCCCAAGAAGGTCCCGGTGGAGATCGCCAAGGCCTAAGCTGCAGGGACGGTGGGGCCGAGGGGCCCCACCGTCCAGTCCTGGAATCCGTGCCTATCACCGTGTGTGAAAGGAGGAGAGCATGATGCATGCTGATCTGGGCCTCTTGATCATCCGCGTGGTGGCCGGTGCACTGTTCGTGGGTCACGGGCTGCAGAAGCTGGCCGGCTGGTTTGGCGGGCACGGGCTCGCCGGCACGGGTCAGTGGATGGCCTCGCTGGGCCTGCGGCCCGGCCGCACGTGGGCTGCGCTGGCAGGAACGCTGGAGACACTCGGCGGCGTGTGCTTCGGGCTGGGCCTGCTCAGCCCGCTGGGAGCCTTGTTCATCAGCGCAGTCATGGTGATGGCGATCGTTCGCGTCCACTGGCCGAAGGGCCTCTGGGTGACGAACGGCGGATACGAGTATCCGCTGATGAACCTCACGTGATGAACCTCACGCTGGCGGTGGCCGTTGCCCTCATCGGTCCCGGCCGCTACGCGCTGGACCCGTACCTCGGCGTGACGTTGCCCGTGGTACCGGTGCTGGCCGTGGGGCTGCTGTTGGCCCTGGCCGTGACGACGCTTGCGGGACGGGCAGTCCCCACTGAGCGAGCCGAACTGCGGCACGCTGCCTAGTCGACGTTGACACCAGTTTTCGACCTCGCCTACAATCGGGTCGAGGGACGCGCGTGAGCGTCCTCTTCACCCGCGAGGCGGCGTAGCCAAGAGGCAAGGCAGGGGTCTGCAAAACCCCCATACGCCGGTTCGAATCCGGCCGCCGCCTCCACCTGATTTCTTTCTACGGGAAACGGGAAACTGCGTCCCGGGGACACGGCGTGACGTGGTGGGCAGGGTGGGATTCGAACCCACAAGCCCCATCGGGGCAGGGGCTTTTAAGGC
This sequence comes from Candidatus Fervidifonticultor sextus, assembly GCA_031459875.1. Taxonomy (GTDB): domain Bacteria; phylum Sysuimicrobiota; class Sysuimicrobiia; order Sysuimicrobiales; family Humicultoraceae; genus Fervidifonticultor_A; species Fervidifonticultor_A sextus. The sequence continues at coordinate 6,141 of JAVKHQ010000066.1, forward strand.
CCCCGCGGTTTGCCAGTTTCGCCACCTGCCCGACTTCTATTCTACCTGAATCCGGCGGCAATTGAGCTGATCTCATGACAGCTCCGGTTGGGAAACCCGCGAATGGCGCGGCTCCAGGTGCTGGAAAGAGGGATTGGGGCGTGTTCCCAATAACCTTGCTAAAATCAGGGT
>JAVKHQ010000067.1:0-5203 GCA_031459875.1 Candidatus Fervidifonticultor sextus
CCGAGGCCGGCGGTGCGGTGGGCCGCGGGGTCGGCCCGACCGCCCCTGGGGATGCCCTGGGACGCGGCGCCGGCGTCCGCCTGGGCGAGGGCTGGGGCTGCAGCGTCGGCGCGGGCACGGGTTCGGCCGTGACGACCGGCGCGGCCGGCGGTGCCGATTCTTCGCCGGGCCGGGCGCTCACGCTGAGCGTGATCACCGCCGCGCCGGGCCGGATGCGGGCGTGCGCGGCGGGCGACTGCTCGATCACCACCCCGGGTTCGACCTCGGTGGTGCCGACGGTGGCCAGGTGCGCCAGCACCAGCCCGCGCTCCTCCAGGAGGCGCCGGGCCTCTGCGAGGGTCTTGCCCACGAGGTCGGGCATCTCCACTTGCGCCGGCCCGCGGCTGATGACCAGCGTCACCGGGGTGTCCAGCGGCACGCTGGCGCCAGCGGGCGGGTCCTGTCGCATGACGACGCCGGGCCTGATCACCTCATCGGTGCCGTCCTGGAGCGCGCCCACCCGCAGGCCGGCGCTGTCCAGGGCGAGCCGGGCTTCCTGCACCGTCCTCTGGACCAGATCCGGGACGGTCACCAGCCGCGCGCCGAGGCTGACCACCACGGAGACGCGCCGTCCCTGCTTGAGGCGTTTGCCGGCCGGCTGGTCCTGGGAGATGATGATGTCCGGCGGTACCGTCGCAGAGTGTGCCCGCTCGGCCACATCCAGCACGAGCCCGACTTGGCGGACGAGCAGCTCGGCCTGCGGCAGCGTCTTCCCTTCCAGCGCCGGCATCTCCACTTCCGGGACGTTGAGGTAGGCGCTGAGCGCCTCCCACGCATACCACGCGCCGGCTCCCAGCAGGACCAGCACCGCCGCCGCGATGCGGGCGGCCGTCCCCCGTGCCCGACGGGCGATCTCGGGATCCTCCGGGACGTCGAAGGCCCGGGTGATGGCATCGTCTTCGGTGTAGGTCTCCCGCCAGTGCGCGGTGGCACCGGCCAGATCCGACGCCATCTCGGCCGCCGAGGCGTACCGGTCCTGGCTGCGCTTGCACATCGCCTTGAGGATGATCCCTTCGAGGCGCACCGGCACGTCCGGCTGCACCGCTCGGGCCCGCGGAGGGGGATCGTGCAGGTGCTTGAGCGCGATCGCCACCGGTGTGTCGCCCTCGTAGGGCAGCCGCCCGGTCAGCATCTCGTACAGGACGACGCCCAGGGCGTAGAGGTCCGAGGTGCGGCCGACCGCGGCCCCGCGCGCCTGCTCGGGCGACAGGTACTGCACCGTCCCCAGCACGGTGCCAGGCTGCGTGATGGTGACGGCCGCCAGCGCCCGCGCGATGCCGAAGTCCGCGACCTTGACGGTCCCGTCCCGGGCCAGCAGGATGTTCTGCGGTTTGACGTCTCGGTGGATGATCCCCTGGCGGTGCGCGTATTCCAGGGCCAGGCAGGCGGCGTGGGCGATGCGCTCGGCGTCCGCCGCCTCCAGCCGGCCCACCCGGCGCAGGTGTCCTTTGAGGTCGACGCCCTCCACATACTCCATGGCGATGTAGTAAAGGTCGCCGTCGCGGCCGCTCTCGTGGACCCGGACGATGTGGGGATGCTGGAGGGTCTCGGCCGCTCGGGCTTCCCGGGCGAAGCGCTCGAGGAACCCGGGGTCGGCGGCGTACTGCTCCCGGAGGATCTTCAGCGCCACGATCATCCCGTCGGGGTGTCGGCGCGCCCGGTAGACGGTGGACATCCCGCCGTCGGCGATCCGGTCGAGGAGTTCGTAGCGCCCTCCGATGAGCGCGCCGGTCGGCGGGGTCATGCCCGGAGGCTCCCGGCGGATTGGAGTCCCTCGGCGTGGGTGCGCTGCAGTTGCCCGCAGGCGGCGTCAATGTCCACCCCGCGGTCGATGCGCACGGTGGCCGGTACGCCGCGCTCGCGCAGCAGGCCGACGAACCGGCGGACCGCGTCCACCGGGGGCCGCCGGTACTGCAGGCCGTAGACCGGGTTCCACGGGATGACGTTCACGTGCGTCCCCCAGCCGGCCAGGAGCCCGCCCAGGGTGCGCGCGTGCTCGTCGCGGTCGTTGACCCCGGCCATCAGCACGTACTCGAAGGTGACGCGCCGGCCGGTGAGGTCGGCGTACTCGCGCGCGGCCTCCAGCAGTTGGACAATTGGCCAGCGCCGGTTGACCGGAACGAGTTGGGCGCGCAGGTCGTCTGTCGGCGCATGCAGCGAAATCGCCAGGGTGAGCTGCAGGCGCTCCTGCGCCAGGCGGCGGATCTGCGGCACGAGGCCGACCGTGGAGATGGTCATGCGGCGCATGGCGATGCGCGGGCCGACGGGCGCGTTGAGCAGGCGGACCGCCCGCAGCGTGGCGGCGTAGTTGGCCAGGGGTTCGCCCATGCCCATGAAGACCACGTGCGTGGGACGCTCGCCGGTCTCCTCCGATATGGCCAGGACCTGATCCACGATCTCGCCGGCCGTCAGGTTCCGGACCAGACCAGCCAGGCCGGTCGCGCAGAAGGTGCACCCCATGCCGCAGCCGACCTGTGTCGAGACGCAGACGGTGCGCCGGCCGTCCTCGTAGCGCATCAGCACGGCCTCGATGGTGGCGCCGTCGGCCAGCCCCAGCAGGAACTTGGCGGTGAGGTCATGGGACGAGTCCACGCGACGCAGGACCCGCAGGCGCGTCAGGGTCGCCAGACGAGCCAGGCGATCCCGGAACGCCCGGGGCAGGTCCGTCATCTCCTCGAAGGTGCCCGCGCGGTGCTGGTAGATCCAGTGCGCCAGCTGCCGGCCGCGGTAGCGAGGCTCGCCGAGTCCTGCGGCGGTGGTCTCCAGTTCGTCGAGGGTCAGGCCCACCAGTTCGGTCATCCGCACACCCGCACGCGTCCCCGGCCGCCGGCACGGCCGTTTCGATTATAGCCGCCGCAGGCGCGCGATGTAGAACCCGTCCACGTCGTGCCGGTGCGGGGAGAGCCGGACCTCGCCGGCAGCCGTCTCGTCCACCGGTTGCCCGGCGACCGTGCGAGGAAAGGACGGGGGCAGCGGGGTCCGGGTGAACGCCGGATGGCTGGCCAGGAACGCCCTGATGACCTCCGGCCCCTCCTCCGGCTCCAGGCTGCAGACGCTGTAGACCAGGATCCCGCCGGGCCGGACCGCGCGGGCGGCGCCGTCGAGGATCGCCCGCTGCAGGGCGGCGTGCCGCGGCAGGTCGGCTTCCTGCGTCCGCCACTTGATCTCGGGCCGGCGCCGGATCGTCCCCAGGCCCGAGCAGGGCGCGTCCACCAGGACGACGTCGGCCGCATCCGGCCAGTGCGCCCCGATCTCGCGCGCGTCGAGGTGGTGCGCCTCGACGCAGGTCGCGCCCATGGTCGAGGCGCGGCGGGCCAGCGCCTGGAGCTTGCGGGGATGCACGTCGCAGGCGATCAGGCGGCCGCGGTTGCCCATCAGCGCGGCCAGATGGGTGGTCTTGCCGCCCGGCGCAGCGCAGGCGTCGATGACAACCTGCCCCGGCTGCGGTGCGCAGGCCAGCGAGACGAGCATGGCCCCTTCGTCCTGGACCAGGCACAGTCCCTCGTCGATCAGCGGCAGCCGTTGGAGCAGCGATCCGCGGACGCGCACGGCCTCGTCGACGAGCCCGGCCCCGGCGTCCAGGCCGCCCGCGCGCAGCGCGCCGAGGAGCGCTTCCCGGGTGGTCCGCAGGGTATTGACCCGCAGCACCGAGGGGGCCGGCTGCAGGGTGGCACGAGCCATGGCCGCCGCTTCGTCGAAGCCGTAGCGGACCACCCACCGCTCGATTAACCACCGTGGGTGCGAGCAGACCACAGAGAGATGCCCCACGGGATCCCTGGCGACATCGGGCGGCGCCGGGGGGCCGTCCTCGGCCAGGCGGCGCAGGACCGCGTTGACCAGGCGCGCGGTGCCCGGATGCCCGTGGCGGCGGGCCAGGGTCACGGATTCGGACACCGCCGCCGCGGGCGGGATCCGATCCATCTCCAGGAGCTGAAAGGCGCCCATCCTCAGGATCGTGCGGATCGCCGCTGGCAGATCCTCCAGCGGCCGGGTCAGGACATGGCGGAGCGCCACGTCCAGGCGCTCCCGGTGGCGCAGCACGCCCAGGGTGACGGCGGTGGCCAGCGCCCGGTCGGCAGGCCCCAGCGCCGAGCGCTCCAGGGTGCGGAACAGGAGGATCGAGACAAACGCGTCGGCCGCCTCCGCACGCAGGAGTGTGGCGAAGGCGGCCTCGCGGGCAGAAGCGGGCGCCCCGGTGCGCGCCCTAGTCGCTGTCACGCATGTTGCGCAAGAGGACCAGCCGCACGAGTTGCAGCACGGCCATCGCCGCCGCGGCCACGTAGGTCAGCGCCGCGGCGTGCAGGACGGCGCGGACCCCCTCGGCCTCCTGGGGCATCACCAGGCCCTCGCCCTGCAGGACCGCCACCGCGCGCCGGCTGGCATCGAACTCCACCGGCAGGGTGACCAGGGCAAAGGCGATATAGCCCAAAAAGAGCAGGATGCCCAGGTCCATCAGCGGCCGAATGGACGCGAACAGCCCGATCATGAAGAGGATCCAGGCCGCGCTGGTCCCGATGGTGGCGACGGGCACGATCGCGGACCGGATCTGGAGCGGCGCGTACCGCTCCTGGTGCTGCAGCGCGTGCCCGCACTCGTGCGCGGCCACGCCCACCGCCGACACCGAGGTGCTGCCGTAGACCTCCGGCGACAGGCGCAGCGTCCTGGTCCGCGGGTCGTAGTGGTCGGCCAGCATGCCGTGCACCGGTTCGATCTTCACGCCGCGCACCCCGCGCCGCCGCAGCAGTTCCGCCGCGACCTCGGCGCCGGTCCGCCCGGCCAGTGTCGGGATCTCGCTGAACTTGCTGAAGGTGCTGTGTACCCTCCACTGGGCGTAGAGCGCCAGCAGCAGCCCGGGGATCAGGATCACAAACGTCGGGTCACCGAAGAACATCAGCATCCCCCCTCACGGAGGCTATTCTACCACCTGCGGCGGCGCCGACGCCACCTGCGACGGCGCCCCCGCGAGGGTGTCGCCCAATCGGTCGCCCGGCCGGATGGGGTGACCGCGCGCGAACTCGGCTGCGGACATCCTCCGCCTGGCCTCGGGCTGGACCTCCAGCAGCACCACCGCCCCCTCGCCGGCCGCCACCGCGATGCCCCCCTCGCCGACGACCAGCACCTCGCCGGGCGCGCCCCGGCCCGGGCCGGGGCGCGCCCGCCACAC
>JAVKHQ010000007.1:0-98841 GCA_031459875.1 Candidatus Fervidifonticultor sextus
ATGAACGTCCCGATCCAGCTGGACTCCAGGATGATCCGCCACATGCGGCCCAGTTGACGGAGGCTCGGGAACAGGCGGCCGAGCCGCTGGGTGACGGCCTGGCCCACCCCTCCCGGACGGGACACGTCCTCAAGGGCCTGGGTGATGCCGAACATGCCGATGAGCACAGGCACCAGGCCGATGCCGTTGGCCATGAAGGGGTTGTCGAAGGTGAAGCGGCGAACACCGGTCATGACGTCGATGCCCACCGTCGCCAGGAGCACGCCGGCGGCGCCCATCACGACCCCCTTCAGGAGGGAGGGGCCCGAGACGCTGGCGATGATGGTCAGGCTGGCGACCGCCAGCGCGAAATATTCCGGCGGACCGAACAGCAGGGAGAAGCGGGCCAGCGCCGGGGACGCCGCCAGCAGCGCGGCCGTGCTCACCAGCCCGCCGATGAGCGACGCGATCACCGCGCCGCCCAGGGCCATCCCGGCCTGGCCCCGACGCGCCATCGGCAGGCCGTCGAAGACGGTGGCGATGGCATTGGGGTTGCCCGGAATCCCGAAGAGGACAGCCGGAATCGAGGCGCCGGTGACCGCGCCGAAGTAGAGGCCCAGCATCAGGGCGATCCCGGTCAGGGGGTCGAGCTGGATGGTCACGGGCAGGAACAGCGCCAGCCCCATGGTGGCCGTGAGCCCCGGCAGCGCGCCGATGAAGATCCCGACGATGTCGCCTACCACGATCCACAGCAGCGTGCTCGGTCGGAGGACGAACGCCAACCCCTGGGCGAGCGGTTCCACACTAGACCCCCAGCGGTCCCTGCGGCAGCGCCACGTCGAGGAGGCGGCCGAACCCCAGCCACAGGACTGCGGCCGCGCCCGCCCCGACCAGCAGGTGGGCCAGCAGGGGATACCGCCGCGGACGGTCGAGCCGAAGCGAGGTTCCAATCACAAAGAGCGCGGTGGCCGGCACGAAACCCATCGCCGGCATGAGGACGAGGTACGCGGCCGTGGCCGCGGCCACCGGGAGGCTGTTGCCCAGCGGCTCGGCGGCGCGTCGGGCCGGGGGGCGGCGCGCATCGTCTGCCAGCGCGGCAGCGGCCCCCACCAGGACCACGGCCGCGGCGCCGATCGGCAGCGCCCGCGGACCGGGATCGCCGCGGACGTGTCGGCTGGGGATCTCTTGGGAGAGCCAGATGGCCGACAGCGCCGCGACCGCGATGGCGGTGCTGACCGCCAGACGCGCGGACCGGCTCACCGCATCAGGCCCACCTGCCGCAGCAGCTTCGAGAGGTCCAGCGTCAGCACAGCGAAGTACCGCTCGAGCTCCTCATTGGTCAGGTAGGTCTTCACCAGCCCGTTGGCGCGTGAGTACGCGATCCATTCGGGGTCGTTCATGGCCCGGCCCACCGCCGCCGCGATCACGCGCCGCGTCTCCATCGGGATGCCCTTGGGACCGCTGATGGAACGGAAACTCCCCTGCGGGATGTTCTTGAATCCCAGCTCCTCGACCGTCGGCGTCTGCGGGAAGAGCGGGGTGCGCCGCAGGCTGGTGACCGCCAGCGGCCGCAGGCGGCCGGCCTGCGCCACCACCTCCGACTGGGAGAAGACCCCCGCCGTCACCACATTGCCGAGGACGCCGGCGATCAGGCGCGCCCCGCCCTCGAACGGGACGACGGTCCAGGGGCCTCCGGCCGCCCTGTTGAGGGCCTCGGCGGTCAGGTGGGTCAGCGCCCCCACCCCGGCGTGCCCGATGGTGATCTTGCCGGGATTCTGCCTGCCGGCGTCGATGAGGTCCTTGAGGGTCTGGTAGGGCGCGCTGTCCAGGACCGCGATGACGAAGGCGTCCCAGTTCAGGCTGGCGATGTGGTCGAGCTGGATGATGGAGCCGGCGGCCAGACCCTGCAGGGTCGCGGTCACCGTGTGCGTGCCCGACAGCAGCAGCGTGTGCCCGTCCGGTCTGGCCCGCAGGACCTCGTTGGTGCCGATGCCGCTGCCGGCGCCCGGGATGTTGCGGATCACGATGGGGACCTCGGTGAAGCGCTGCATCGCCCGCTGGAGCTGCCGGGCAATGAGGTCGGTCCCTCCGCCCGCGGCGAAGGGGACCACGATGGTCACCGGCCGGTTCTCGGGCCAGGCGGGAGCCGCCGCACCACCGGCACCTCCCGAAAGGACCGCCACCAGGAAGACGGCGGCGGCCAGCGATCGGGTGCGTGTCACGTTGCTCGCCTCCTCGCTCAGAATCCCCCTGAGTTGTGTTTCTTGAGGGGTCAAGACTCGTCCTGCCGGGCCGCGAACGCCTCGATGAAGGCGCCCGCCGAGTCCAGCGACGTGAAGACGGGCACGCCGAACTCCGCGGCGGCCCGCCGGAGCGCGAACCCGGCGCGGTCGGGCCGCCAGCCGCGGGTCGGGGTGTTGACGACCGCACCGATGCGCCTGTCCCGGACCAGAACGGCCGCCCGTGTCACCTCGACGGGTTCGGCGGCCACGCCGCGCGCCGCCAGCGCCGCGGCGGTCCCCGGGGTGGCGGTGATCTCGAATCCCGCCGCCGCGGCGCGGGCGGCCAGGGCCGCAGCGCCGTCCTTGTCACGGTCTGCCACGGATAGCAGCAGGGAACGCTCGATCGCCGGCGGCACGCCCGCGGCCACGAAGGCCTGGCGAAGCGCCGCCGCGGGCGTGGGGCCGGTGCCCATCACCTCGCCCGTCGAGCGCATCTCCGGACCCAGCAGGGGATCGGCACCGTGGAGCTTGCCGCTGGAGAACACCGGCGCCTTGACCGCCCACCGATCCGGCGGCGGCAGGAGCGTCATCCCCGCGTAGCCGAACTCCGCCAGCGACCGGCCGAGCATCACCTCGGTGGCGAGCCGGACCAGCGGCACGCCGGTGGCCTTACAGACGAAGGGGACGGTGCGGCTGGCGCGCAGGTTCACCTCCAGGACGTAGGGCTGTCCCTGCCAGATCACCAGCTGGATGTTGAGGAACCCTCTGACCTGCAGCGCCCAGGAGAGCCGCGCCGCGTAGTCGACGATCACGCGGGCGATCTCGGGATGCACGGAGCGCGCCGGCAGCAGCGCCAGGCTGTCACCCGAGTGCACGCCGGCGCACTCGATCTGCTCCATCAGGGCGGGGATGAGCAGGTTGGTCCCGTCCGCCACCGCGTCGAGTTCCACCTCCAGGCCTTCGAGGTAGCGGTCCAGCAGGACCGGGCCCGACTCCCCCGCCAGCGCCCGGAGCGCCGCGTCGCGCAGGTCTTCGGGGGTCCGGGCGATGACCATCCCGCGGCCGCCGAGCACGTAGGAGGGCCGGACCAGCAGCGGCAGCCCTTCCCGCGCGCCGATGGCCATGACCTCGTCGAGGGAGGCGGCGGTCCAGCCAGATGGCTGCGGGATGTTGAGTTCGCGCAGCAGCGCGGCGAACTTTCGCCGGTCCTCGGAGATGTCCAGGCTCTCGGCCGAGGTCCCCAGCAGGCGCACCCCGACCTGCGCCAGCGGCACCGCCGCATTGAGCGGGGTCTGCCCGCCGAACTGCACCAGCACGCCCCGCGCGCCCTCACGCTCCACCACGGCGCGGATGTCGTCGGGGGTCAGGGGCTCCACGTAGAGGCGGTCGGAGATGTCGAAATCGGTGGAGAGCGTCTCTGGATTGTTGTTGATGACCACGGCCTCCCACCCGGCCTGCTTGAGCGCCTGGATCGCGTGGACCGTACAGTAGTCGAACTCGATGCCCTGGCCGATCCGGATGGGCCCCGATCCCAGGACCACCGCCGTCCGGCCCGCCGCCTGGGGCGCTTCGTCCTCGTCCTCAAAGGTGCTGTAGTAGTAGGGCGTCTGGGCCGGGAACTCGCCGGCGCACGTGTCCACGCACTTGTAGGTGGGGCGCAGCCCCAGCGCCAGCCGCCGGGCCCGGACATCGCGCGGGGTGCAGCCCGAGAAGTGTGCGATGGTCCGGTCGTCGAAGCCCAGACGAAGCAGGGATCGCAGCTCCGCCGCCCCCTCCCCGAGGGCATTGCGCGACGGCTCATCGCGGCCGGCCGTCGCCCAATTCCGCGCGGCCTGCTCCGCTCCCACGATGCGCGCGATGGCGCCGATGAAGAACGGATCGATGCCGCTGGCCTCGGCCAGGGCGAGGACCGACAGGCCGCGCCGCAGGGCCTCGGCCAGGGCGAACAGGCGGTGCTCGTGGGGCTGGCGGATGCGGCGGTGGAGGTCGTCGTCGGTCCAGGCATCCACCATCCGGTGCCACAGGCCCAGGGCGCCCACATCCAGCGAGCGCACCGCCTTCATCAGGGCTTCCTCGAAGGTGCGTCCCAGGGCCATGGCCTCGCCGGTGGACTGCATCTGCGTTCCCAGCGTCCGCTCCACGCCCGGGAACTTGTCGAACGGCCAGCGCGGAATCTTGACGACCACGTAGTCCAGGGCCGGCTCGAAGCACGCCGTCTTGCCGGTGATGGCGTTGGCGATCTCGTCCAGCCGCCGGCCGAGCGCGATCTGCGCCGCCACGCGCGCGATGGGGTATCCCGTGGCCTTGCTGGCTAGCGCGCTGGAGCGGCTGACCCGCGGGTTCACCTCGATGACGTAGTACCGCGGCACCGCGCCCGGGGCGGAGGAGGCCGGATCCAGCGCGAACTGCACGTTGCAGGCCCCCACAATGCCCAGGCCCCGGACGATCCGCAGCGCCGCCGACCGGAGCCGATGATACTCACGGTCGGTCAGCGTCTGGCTGGGCGCCACGACGATCGAGTCGCCGGTGTGGACGCCCATCGGGTCGACGTTCTCCATGTTGCACACGACGATGGCGTTGTCGGCGGCGTCGCGGAGGACCTCGTACTCGACCTCCTTCCACCCGGCGACGGAACGCTCGACCAGCACCTGGCCGATGCGGCTTGAGCGGATGCCGCGCCGCGCGATCGCCCGCACCTCGTCGAGGGTGGTGGCGATGCCCCCACCGCTCCCGCCAAGGGTGAACGCCGGGCGCACGACCACCGGCAGGCCGATCGCCGCTGCCGCGTCGGTCGCCTCCTCCACCGTGGCTGCGCTGCGCGACGGCGGCAGCGGTTCGCCGAGGGATTCCATGGTGGCCTTGAAGAGGGCCCGGTCTTCGGCCCGCGCGACGGCCTCCAGCGGGGTCCCCAACACCCCCACGCCGTAGCGCGCCAGCACCCCGCGCTCGTGGAGCGCCACGGCCAGGTTCAGGGCGGTCTGCCCGCCCACGGTCGCCAGCAGCCCCTGCGGCCGCTCCCGGGCGATGATGCCGGCGAGCACCTCGGGGACCAGCGGCTCGATGTAGACCCGGTCGGCGACCTCGGGGTCGGTCATGATGGTGGCGGGGTTGCTGTTGACCAGCACGACCCGGATGCCAGCCTCGCGCAGGGCCCGGCACGCCTGGGTGCCCGCATAATCGAACTCCGCGGCCTGGCCGATCACGATGGGGCCGGAGCCGATGATGAGCACTTTCGAGAGGCCCGATGCAGCCCGGGGTGCCAGACGGGCCTCCGGGCAGGATGCGACGTCAGACGCGGGCACGATCCGCCACCAGGTCCAGGAACCGGTCGAACAGGGCCGTGGAGTCCTGCGGGCCTGGCCGACCCTCGGGGTGGAACTGCACCGAGAAAATGGGGCGGCGGCCGTGCCGCATCCCTTCCACGGTGCCGTCGTGCAGGTTGCGGTGGGTCACCTCGAATCCGGTCCCGGCCAGGGAGGGTTCGTCCACGGCATAGCCGTGGTTCTGCGTCGTGATCGCCACCCGGCCGGTGGTCTCGTCGCGCACGGGATGGTTGGACCCTCGGTGGCCGAACGGCAGCTTGAAGGTGGCCGCTCCCGCGGCGATGGCCAGGATCTGGTGGCCCAGGCAGATCCCCATCACCGGCAGGTCGTCCCACAGCGCCCGAACTTCGCGGGCGATCGGGTGCAGCCGCGCGGGATCGCCCGGCCCGTTGGTGAGGACCAGCCCATCGGGAGAGACCGCGCGGATCGCATCGGCAGAGGCGTCGTGGGGGAAGACGACCACTTCGCAGCCGCGGGCCCTCAGGTGCGAGACGATGCTCCGCTTGGCCCCGCAGTCCAGGACGGCGATGCGGGGACCCTCCCCGGACCAGTGGAGGACCTCCGGGGTGGACACCTCAGCCACCAGGTCCAGGTCGCCCAGGTTCGGCAGCACCCGGGCTTCGGCGACCAGTTCCTCCGGCGACCGGCTCCCGGTGGCGATGACGCCCCGGCGGACCCCGCCGCTGCGCAGGTGCCGTACCAGGCGGCGCGTGTCGAGCCCGGCGATACCGGTGATCCCCCAGCGCCGCAGGTAGGCGTCGAGGCCGCCCCCGACCCGGGGATGGTCCGGCGCAGCCCACCGGACCGCGAACCCCGCCGCATGCGGCCGGCTCGACTCCGTCCAGTCGTCGCAAAACCCGTAGTTCCCGACCAGGGGATAGGCCATCACGACGATCTGCCCGCGATACGACGGGTCGGTGAGGACTTCCTGATAGCCGGTCAGGCTGGTGGTGAAGACCACCTCGCCCCCGGCCAATCCGGACGCGCCCAGGGCCTCGCCGGTCAGGACCAGACCGTCATCAAGCGCCAGCGTCGCCCGCATCCCGCCTCCTGCCGTTTCGCATGATCATACATAGTATCGCATAAATATTCAAGCCGGAGCTGCCCGCCGCGCCCCGGCACCTGCCGAGGAGTCGGGTGAGGCCGCGCAGAACTCCCCACCCCGGTGTCGGCGAAGATCGTCCTCCGCGAGGTCACCAAGGTTTACCCGGCCCGGAGGGGCCCGGTCGTGGCGCTGGACCGGTTCTCCCTCCAGGTAGCCGAGGGGGAGTTCGTCTGCATCGTCGGCCCCTCGGGGTGCGGCAAGTCCACGCTGCTGCGCATCCTGGCGGGCCTGGTGCCCCAGACCTCGGGCGTGGTGGAGATCGCCGCGGGCCGCCGTGGCAAACCCCTCCACAGCCTGGTCTTTCAGGAGTACGCCATCTTTCCCTGGAAGACCGTCTTCCAGAATGTCGTCTTCGGCCTCCAGATGCGCGGCGTGCCGAAAGGGGACCGCGAGACGGCCGCCCACGCGTGGATCGACCGCGTCGGCCTGCGGGAGTTCGCCGACGCCTATCCGCGCCAGCTCTCGGGCGGGATGCGCAGCGCGTGGGCATCGCCCGGGCGTTCGCCAACGACCCCGAAGTGCTCCTGATGGACGAGCCCATGGGGGCCCTCGACGCCCAGACCCGTCTGCTGCTCATGGACGAACTGCTGCGCCTGTGGGAGACCGATCGCAAGACCGTCGTCTACATCACCCACGACATCGAGGAAGCGCTCCTGCTGGGCGACCGGGTCGTCCTGATGACCGCCCGACCCGGACGGGCCAAGGCCACCTTCATTGTCCCCTTTCCCCGACCCCGCGGCATCGAGGTGATGGCCTCCCCCGCCTTCGCGCGCCTCTCCTACGAGATCTGGGAAGCCCTGCGGGACGAGGCGATTGCCGCCATGGGCGACGCCGCCTCCCAGCCGCCCCCGGCCGCAGAGGGGCCCCGATGAGCCCCGAGCGCCGCGATCGCCTGCTGGCCGCCGGCGCACCGTTGCTGCTGCTGGCCTTGTGGGAAGCGGCCGTGGGGATAGGGCTCCTGGACGCGCGGCTGTTCCCGCCCCCCTCGTCGGTGGCGGTCACCCTCTACCGTCTCGTGGCAGGGGGCGAGGTGGTCCGCCACGCCGCGGTCACCGTGCTCCGCGTGCTGGCGGGGTTTGGCATCGGAGCCTCCGCCGGCCTAGTCGGCGGCCTGCTGCTGGGGGCCATCCGGCCGCTGCGCGCGGCGCTGGAACCCACCATCTCGGCCCTCTACGTGATTCCCAAGGTGGCGATCCTGCCCCTGGTCATGTTGATTTTCGGCCTGGGCGAGGCGTCGAAGATCGCCATCGTGGCCATTGCCACGTTCTTCATCGTCATCATCAACACCACGGCCGCGGTGGTCGGCGTGGAGCCGATCTACCTCGAGGCCGGGCGGGCGTTTGGGGCCCGGGGGACGCAACTGTTCGCACATGTCGTCCTGCCCGGGTCGCTGCTGGCGATCGTCACCGGGCTGCGGCTGGCCCTGGGGACGGCCCTCATCGTGGTCATCGCCGCGGAGTTCGTGGCCACCCAGGAAGGCATCGGCTATTTCATCTGGCACGCCTGGAACACGCTGCGGCCCGAAGAGTTATTTGCGGGCTTCATCGTCATCGGCGGGCTCGGTATGCTGTCCTATGCGGCCATCCGCTGGGTGGGCCGCCTGGTCATGCCGTGGCTGGAGGAGGACCGTGTGCGAGAGGGGAGTATTGATCATGCGTAGCCGGATCCACCTGTGCACCCTGCTGGTCCTGGGCATCCTGGCGGCGGCCCTCGCGCTGCCGGCGAGGGCCGCCCCGCCGGCTGAGAAGGTCGTGGTCGCCCACGTCCCGCTCATTAACTTCGCCACCCTCTACGTGGCCATCGAGCGCGGCTTCATGCGCGAGCAGGGAATCGAAGTCGACCTTCAGCGGGTAGCGTCGGGGACCGAAGCCCTGGTCTTCCTGGCGCAGGACCGGCTTGACGTGGGCGCCATCGGCCTGTCGGCTTCCATCTTCAACGCCTTCAACCGGAAGCTGGAACTGCGGATCGTGGCCTCGACCTCCGCCTGGGGCCAGCGGCACGGGACCAGGATCCTCACACGGCTCGACCTGTTCGACTCGGGCGAGGTGCGATCGGTGCGCGACCTGAGGGGCCGCCGCGTCGCCGTCGCCGGCGGCGTGGGATCCACCGGACACTACCTGTTCCTGATCGGTGCCCGCCGCGGCGGTATCGGCCCGCGGGATTTCGAAGTGGTCAGCCTGCCCAACCCCGACCACGGGCCCGCCCTGCGCGCCGGCCGCGTCGACGCCTCGCTGACCGGGTCGCCCTTCTCCTCGGCCGCGCTGGCCCAGTTCATGGCCCGGCCGCTGCTGGAGAACTTCGCGCCCGGCAACGCGTCCACGGTCTTTGCCTACTCAGGGAAGTTCATGCGCGAGCGGCCTGAGGTGGCCACACGGTTCCTGATGGCGCTGATGCAGGGCGCGCGGGCCATGCAGGGCCCGAAGTTCCTCGACCCGGAGAACGTGGCGGCCTACAAGAAGTACACCGGCGTGCGCGACGAGGTGCTGCAGCAGGAACCGCCGCTGACCTACTATCCGGATATGCGGATCGTGACCGCCACCATCGTGGACATGGAACGGGTCTTCCGCGAGGCCGGGCTGGCCGACTACATGACGCCCGTTCCCCTGGAGGCGATGGTCGACCGGCGCTTCCAGCAGGAGGCGGTGCGCAGGCTGGGGTCGTAGGGCTTCCACAGCCGCGGGGCACCCATGAGGCCAGAGCAGGCGGCCTCCCCCACACCGGCGAAGTAAGGGGTGCGGGCACGGTAACCGCCGAGGGAGGTGGGAGGTGATGCGGCGCATGCGGATCGCTGCCGCCGTGTGGGTGTGCGTGCTGGCGCTGGGCGGAGCGGCGGGTGTCTCGGGCCCCGCCCAGGAGATGGTGTTCACGTCCAACCAGTTCACCCCCGTCGAGGAACAGGAGTGGGCGAGGAGCACCCTGCTGGCCCGGTTCACGCAGGAGTCCGGGGTGGCCGTCAGGTTCATCACCGAGGCCGAGGGACCGTACGTCGACCGCCTGCTGGCCGAGGCGCGCGCGGGCCGCGGCACGATCGACGTCACGGGGACGCTGCACGGCATCTTCCCCGTGTTCATCGCCAACAACGCCATCCGCGACATGAGCGAGGTCCAGAGGCAACTCGATGCCAGGAAGGACCGTACCTTCTACAAGGACCTGCTGGCGGTCGCGAAGATGGAGGGCATCCAGGCCTTCATCCCCTGGATGCAGGCCACCTACCTGCTCGCCGCCAGACGGGAGGCCCTGCAGCACTTCCCCCGCGACCGGAACCCGATGCGGATGACCTACGACGACCTGCTGCAGTGGGGGGAGAACATCAGGCAGGCCACCGGGCAACGCCGGCTGGGCTTCCCGGCAGGGCCGCTGGGGCTGTACGGCCGGTTCCTGCACGGGTACATCTACCCATCCTACACCGGTTCGCAGGTGAAGGCGTTCAAGTCTGCGGAAGCCGTGGACATGTGGCGGTTCCTGCGTCGGCTGTGGGGCGTGACCCACCCGTCGTCGTTCACCTACGCCTTCATGCACGAGCCGCTGCTGCTGGGCGAGGTCTGGGTGGGGTGGGACCACACGGCCCGGCTCATCCCGGCGCTGCGGCAGCGGCCCGGCGACTTCGTCGTCCTCCCCTCCCCGGCCGGGCCGAAGGGACGGTCGTTCCTCTCGGTGGTGGTGGGGCTGAGCATCCCGCGCACCGCGCCCAACCCCGAACTGGGCGTGCGCCTGATCGAGTACCTGACCCGCCCGGCCACCCAGGTGGCGACCCTGCAGGGGGTGGCCTTCTTCCCCGTCTCCCCTGAGGCGGCCAGGGAGGTGCCGTCGGGTGGATTGAAGGTCGTCGCCGACGGCGTCTCCGCGCAGGCCGGGGCGCCCGATGCGCGCACGGCGCTGCTGCCCATCGGTCTGGGCGCCCGCACGGGCGAGTTCGTGCCGCTGTACGTGGACACGTTCCGGCTGATCGCCATCGAGGGGCGCAACATCGAGGAGGTGCTGGCAGCCCAGGCCCGCAAGCTGGAAGAGCTCTACCGGGCCACCAACGCGCCGTGCCCGCCGCCGGATCCGCCCATCAGGCCGTGCAGGCCGGACTGACGGGGAGGGGGGTCCGGTTCGACTGGACTCCCTACCTGCTGGTGCTGCCCACCCTGGGCTTCCTCGTGCTGTTCTTCGTCTATCCCATGCTCCAGGCAGTCTGGCTCAGCGTGGCCGCTCCCGGCGGGGCGGCCACGCTGGAGCACTTCCAGCGGATGAGCGGCGACCTGTACTTCAGGCCGGCCGTCCGATACACGC
Source organism: Candidatus Fervidifonticultor sextus (assembly GCA_031459875.1). Taxonomy (GTDB): domain Bacteria; phylum Sysuimicrobiota; class Sysuimicrobiia; order Sysuimicrobiales; family Humicultoraceae; genus Fervidifonticultor_A; species Fervidifonticultor_A sextus. The sequence goes on from JAVKHQ010000007.1 coordinate 10,905, forward strand.
TCATCATCACGGCCATCGCCGTTCCGCTGCAAGTGCTGCTGGGGCTTGCCATCGCGCTGCTGGTCAACTCCCGGTTCCCGGGCCACTCGTACTTCCTCTACCTCTGCGCGGTTCCCCTCGGGATCTCCGACCTCGCCGCGGGGCTGATCTGGCTGTCCATCTTCACCGAGCGGGGCTACCTGAACGCGGTCCTGCAGGCCGCGGGGCTGGTGACGCACCCGATCACCTTCCTGACCTTCGAGCGTCCCGAGTGGCTGGTCGGGGCGATCATCCTGACCGAGGTCTGGCGGGCCACCGCCATTGTCATGATCATCCTCCTGGCTGGCCTGCAGTTGATCCCCCGGGATTACGTGGAAACCGCCAGCGTCTTTGGGGCGAACCGGTGGCAGACGCTGCGACACGTTCTGCTGCCGCTGCTGCGGCCCAGCCTCCAGACCGCGCTCATCATTCGCACCATCCTGGCGTTTCAGGTGTTCGCCACGGTCGTCACGCTCGCCGGGCGCCAGGTCCCGGTGCTGGCCGGGGAGGCCTACTTCTGGTATTCGCTGTATCGCAGCCCCCACGTCGCCAGCGCGTACGCGGTGTTGATCCTCTTCCTCTCCGGCAGCATCACCTGGATCTACCTGCGGGTCCTCCGCCAGCGGGAGGCGGAGGTGGCGCCCACGTGACGTCCCCACGCGGAGCGGTACCCCCATGACGTTGCGACGGCTCGGCATCTACAGCGCCGCGCTGGTCATCGGAGCCTGGGTGGCGCTGCCGCTGGCGCTGATCACCCTGGCGGCCCTTACCCCCCGAGACCTGCTCTACCGGTGGCCCCGTCCCATCTGGCCGGAGCAGTTCACGCTGGACACGCTGGCGTTCTTCCTGCGCGCCCGGGATGTTCTGCGGGCCACGGGCAACAGCGTCTTCGTCGCGGCGATGACCATCGGACTGTCCTTCGTGATCGCATCGCCCGCCGGCTACGCGCTGGCCCGCTACCGGTTCAACGGCCGTGACGCGCTGCAACTGGCCATCCTGGCGACGAAGATGTTCCCCGCGACGGTACTGTCCATTCCGCTGGCCGTGGCGTTCATCCGGTGGGGGCTGTACGACACGCTGCTGGGTGTCGCCATCGTGCACACGGCGCTTGCCATCCCGTTCGTGACCGTCATCGTCGTCAGCGTCTTCCTGGGCATCTCCTTCGAACTGGAGGAAGCCGCCATGACCCTGGGGTGCAGCCGGCTGCAGGCGTTTTTGCGCATCACGCTCCCCATGGCCCTGCCCGGACTGGCCGCCGCCGCCATCTTCACCTTCGTCCTCTCCTGGAACGAAGTCTTCGCCGCCACCATCCTGACCCTGGACAACCGCACGCTGCCGGCGCTCATCATCAACTCGGTGGTCGCCGCGGGCGCGCCGCTCCACTACCGGTTTGCCGGCGGGTTCTTCATGGTTGTGCCGGCGCTGGTCATCATCTTCTTGATCAGGCGCTACCTCCTGACCCTGTGGGGGGTGACCGTGCGCTAGTGCGTCGCCCGGCGCCCGCCGCCGGAGGCGGGGAGATCCATGGCTGAGATCGCACTGCACCGCCTGCGCAAGACCTACGGCCGCGTCGTCGCCATAGAGGACCTGACGCTGCAGATCCAAGACGGCGAGTTCCTGGTGCTGCTGGGGCCGTCGGGGTGCGGCAAGACCACTACCCTGCGCGCCATCGCCGGCCTGGAGACCCTCGACCGGGGGCGGATCGTCATCGGCGGGCGGGACGTCACGACCCTGCCGCCGGGGCGGCGCGGCATCGCCATGGTGTTCCAGTCCTACGCGGTGTTCCCCCACATGCGGGTCTACGACAACATCGTCTTTGGGCTGCGCATGCGCGGGGTGCCCGAGCCGGAGCAGCGGCGACGCGCCGCCGAGACCGCGGCGCTGCTGGAGATCGCCGACCTGCTCGACCGCTACCCCGCCCAGCTCTCGGGCGGGCAGCGGCAGCGCGTGGCGGTGGCGCGGGCCATCGTCATGCGGCCGGACGTCCTGCTGATGGACGAGCCGCTGTCCAACCTGGATGCGCTGCTGCGCCTGACGATGCGGGCCGAGCTCAAGCGGCTCCACCGCGAGGTCGGGTCGACGACGGTCTACGTGACCCACGACCAGGTGGAGGCGTTGAGCCTGGGCGACCGCATCGCCGTCATGCGGCAGGGCCGTATCGTCCAGTGCGGGACCGCCACGGAGATCTACGACACGCCGGCCAACCGCTTCGTGGGCGGCTTCATCGGCACCCCCCCCATGAACTTCCTGGAAGGGACGCTGCGATCCGCCGACGGGCAACCGGCGGTGGCCACGGGCGGCGTCACCCTCACCCTCCCGGGAGCCTTCCGCGGGGCCCTGGCCGGCCGCCTGGGCGGTGCGGTCCTGGTGGGCATCCGGCCCGAGCACATCGAGGTGCTGACGGCCCCGGCGGCGGAGGCGATTCCGGCGACGGTCGTGGTGCTGGAACCCGTCGGGTCGCACCAGTTGATGACGGTCCGTGTGGGCCAGGAGATCGTCAAGGTGACGGTCCCGCCGGACCTGTCGGTCGCGCCCGGCCGGCAGGTGTGGCTGCGCCTGCATCCCGCCCGCATCCGGCTGATGGACGCGCAGACCGGCGAGGCGATCGCGGTGGAGACATGAACGATGCCGGGCTGCTCCGACTGGCCGAGGCCGTCCTGCGCGGCAACGACCTCGGCGACTACACGAAACCGAGCCCGCGGCTGTACCCCCACCAGTGGAACTGGGACAGCGCCTTCATCGCCATCGGCTGGGCCCACCTGGACTGGTCCCGGGCGACGCGGGAGATCGAAACGCTGCTGGCCGCCCAGTGGACCGACGGCATGGTACCCCACATCCGCTACAACCCGGATGTCACCGACTACCATCCCGGACCGGACTGGTGGCGTGACACGCCGGTCCGCCAGGAGGGTGTGATCACCAGTGGGATCTCGCAGCCGCCGGTGCTGCCCACAGCGGTCTACCTCGTCGGGATGCTGCAGCCCGATCCCGGCAGGCGGCGGGCCTGGTGGGATCAATGGTATGAGCCGCTGCGTCAGGCGGTGGCGTATTTCCCGCAGCGCCGGACCACCGGGGGCTCGCCCCTGATCGCCGTGATCCACCCCTGGGAGAGCGGCCTGGACAACAGCCCGCGGTGGGACTTCGCCGCCCGGGCCGGGTGGCGCCCCACGCGGCCCTACCGCAGGGTGGACACGACGATGGTAGAACGCGCTCACCGCCCGACCCAGGCCGACTACGACATGTACATGTACCTGGTCGAACAGATCGTCGCAAGCGGCTACGACATGGCCGCCTACCTTCCCCGGGCCCCTTTCCTGGTCTACGACGCGTTGTTCAACGCCATCTGGTACCGCGCGGCGGTGGACCTGAACCGGATCGCCGATGCCGTCGGCCGACCGCCGGCGATCAGCCCGGAGGCGTTGCGGGCGTTTCGGGATGCCTACCTGACCACGCTCTGGCATGCGCCGTCGCGGCTCTTCCGCGACTTCGATGTGCGGGGGGGCGTGCCCATCCCCGCAGACACCGCGGCCGGCCTGGGCGCCATCTACGGAGGACTGGTGGACGCGGAGCAGGCGCGCGCCATGGTGGATCACTACCGCCGGCGCTGTACGGGCTGCCGCATGATCCCCTCGGTCCCGCCGGATGACACGGGCTTCGACCCCGAGCGCTACTGGCGCGGCCCCGTCTGGGTCAACCTCAACTGGCTGGTGGCGCGCGGGCTGGAGGCGCTGGGCCTGCGCCCAGAGGCGCAGGCCCTGGCGGAGTCGACGATCGAACTGGTCCGGACCGCGGGGTGCCACGAGTACTACCACCCGTACACCGGAGCAGGGCTCGGTGGAGCCGACTTCTCCTGGAGTGCGGCCCTGGTGATCGATCTCCTCCGCCGGCCCATCGGCGGCGTCGAGGCTGAGTAAAAGAAGGAGGCCGATATGCTCCGCAAGGGCTACCGTCTGCCGTTTCGGCTGCTGGGCATCCCCATCTACCTGGACCCGACGTTCCTGATCATCCTCCCGCTGCTGGCCTGGGTCATCGGCAGCCGCCTGGACCTCTACATCCGGCTCTTCCGTCTGCCCGTGGACGCGCAGGCCCTGCAGGAGGGCCACACTCCCTACCTGCTGGGACTGGCCGCGGCGCTCGGGCTGTTCGCCAGCGTGCTCATCCACGAACTGGGGCACTCGGTCGTGGGACGCGGTTACGGGGTGCAGGTGAAGCGGATCACCCTGTGGCTGCTGGGCGGGGTCGCCCAGTTCGAGGAGATGCCGCGCCAGCGGGGCGCGGAGGCGGTCGTGGCCATCGCCGGGCCGCTGACGAGTCTTGCGGTGGCTGCCGTCTGCAGCCTGGTCGCGGCCATCGTCCCGCCGGCCGCGCTGGCGGTCCGGTTCGTGCTCGGCTATCTCGTCTTCATGAACGGGGCCCTGGCAGCGTTCAACATGCTGCCGGCGCTCCCCCTCGACGGCGGCCGGGTCCTGCGCTCCCTGCTGGCGCTGCGGATGCCACAACTGCGCGCGACCCAGATCGCGGCGGGGATCAGCAGCGCGATCGCCATCATGCTGGGGCTGGCCGGCTTCCTCACCTTCAACCTCTTTCTCATCCTGATCGCCTTCTTCGTCTACATGGCCGGGTCGGCCGAGACGCAGAACGCCCTGGTGGCGGAAATGCTGGAGGGGATCGGCGTCGAGGACCTGATGACGCGCGACGTCCAGACGGTGCCCATCGCGATGCCGATCGCTGACCTGATCCAGAAGATGCTGCGCGAGCGCCACCTCGGCTACCCGGTGGTGGACGCCGCCGGGAACCTGGCGGGCATCGTCACGCTCAACGACCTGCAGGGCGCGGACGCCTCGGCGCCGGTGGAGCGGGTCATGTCGCCCACCGTGGCGACGATCTCCGTCCGGGGCAGCGCCCTCGAAGCGTTCGAGGCGATGAGCCGGAACAACTACGGGCGGCTGGTCGTGCTCGGTCCCGGCCGGCAGATGGTGGGCATCATCACCAAGACAGACCTGATCCGCGCGGTGCAGGTGCGCGTGGTGGGGCTGGCCATCCAGCCCGAACCGGCCAGGACCTGAAGGCGCGTCGACTCCGGGGAAGCGGCGTCTAGCGGACGATCAACACCGGACAGGGCGCCTGCTGGACCACCTGCTGGCTCACCGAGCCCAGGAGCGCGGCTTCCACCCGGCCGAGGCCGCGGGAGCCGAGGACGATGAGGTCGCAGCCGCGCGTCCGGGCGGCCTCCAGGATGGCCGCGGCCGCCGGGCCCTCCAGCACGGTTTCCTCATGACGCACCCCGCGCTCGTCGAGGACTTCCGCCGCCTGGCGCACCAGGGCTTCCCCGACGGCCAGCCGCTTCGCCATGAGATGGTCGACATACGGCGATCCCAGATCGCGAGGAAGCGGCTCATACGCGGTGAGCACGACCACGGTGGCATCGTACCGGCGCGCGATGTCCCTGGCCACGGCCAGCGCCCTCCGCGCGTGGTCGGAGCCGTCCGTGGCGTAGAGGATCGTCGAGAAGACATGTTCCTCCGTGTGGTCGCGCTCTTGCGTCGACGTCATGCGCTGACTCCCCCGGCGGGATAAGCCTTCCCGTGTATAATCGTGGCAGCCGTCCTGCTCTCTTGAACTTCCATGCCAGAGACCCGGTTCCTCGCAGACCTCGGGCTGCTGTTCCTGGCGGCCCTCATCGGAGGCGGACTCGCCCACCTCCTGCGGCAGCCGCTGATCGTCGGCTACATCATCGGCGGCATCCTCGTCGGGCCGTTCACCCCCGGACCGACCATCTCCGACCCCCGGTCGTTCCAGGTGTTCGCCGAGATCGGCGTCGTGCTGCTCCTGTTCTCGGTGGGCGTGGAGTTCTCCATCGAAGAACTGCTCCGCGCCGGCAAGGTGGCCCTCTACGGCGGCCCGGTGGCCATTGCACTGATTGTCCTCCTGACGGCCCTGGGAGGGAGGCTGCTGGGATGGCCCCTGGCGCAGAGCCTGGTGGTCGGCGGGGCGGTCAGCACCGCCAGCACCATGGTGATCTTCAAGTTCCTGTTGGAGCGCGGCGAACTCAACGCCCCACACGGCCGCCTCATGGTCGGGATCACCCTCATGGAGGACCTGGCGGTCGTGGCCATGAGCATCCTGCTGCCGGCTTTGGGTGCCGCCGGGGAGCAGCGTCTCCCGCTGTTCACCAGAGGCCTGCTGGAGGCGGCCCTGGTCCTGGTGCCGCTCCTCTGGCTGGCCCGGCGGGTCGTGCCGCGGGTGCTGCACCGCGTGGCGCTGACGCGCAACATGGAACTGTTCCTCCTGGTCGCGTTGGCCATCGCCGTCGGCACGGCGGCGTTGACCCTTCGCCTGGGGCTGACGCTGGCCCTGGGAGCCTTCCTCGCCGGCCTCCTCATCAGCGAATCCGAGTTCTCCCACGAAGCGCTGGCCAGGGTCTTACCGATGCGTGATGTCTTCGTCGCGGTCTTCTTCGTCTCGTTGGGGATGCTGGTTCGCCCGCAGTCCCTGGTGGCCGAATGGCCGACGGTGGTGGTGCTCATTCTGATTGTGACGCTCGGTAAGTTCGGCGTGTGGAGCAGCCTCGTCCGCCTGGCAGGCCACCGGCCGGCGACCGCCATCATGACCGGCGTGGGCCTGATGCAGGTCGGGGAGATCGCCTACGTCCTGGCGGGCGTCGGTCGCCTCCACGGACTGATCACTCCCTCGGTCCACCAGGCCATCATCGCCACCTCGCTGGTGACCATCCTGCTCAACGCCCAGGTCTTTCGGCGCACGCCGCGCTGGCTGCAGGCCCTCCTGGCGCGGCGTGCGCCCGCGGGAGTGGCGGAGGCCGCCGGCGAGCCGCAGGAAGGGCATGCGATCATCTGCGGCTTCGGCCGGGTCGGCCGCCAGGTGGCCGACGCACTCGACACCTTCGGAACCCGGTACACCGTGATCGATCTGGATCCTGAAGCCACGGCCGCCGCGAGGATGCGGGGGGCGGTCTCCGTTTTCGGCGACGCCGGCAACGACCTGATCCTCGACCGTGCAGGAGCCTGGCGGGCGCGCCTGGCGGTCGTCGCCATCCCCGACTTTGACGCGGCCCATCGCTGCGTGCGGGCCCTGCGCCGGATGAGCGAGGACCTGCCCATCCTCGTCCGCGTGCACCACGTCGGGCACCGGGCCCGGATGCTGGACGCCGGGGCCACAGAGGTCATCCAGCCCGAGGTCGAAGCCGGCCTCACCATCGTGCGGCACAGCCTGGACCGCCTGGGCGTGGACCACGCCGAGGGCCGGCGCTACCTGGAGGGAGTGCGGCGCCACTGGTCCGCGGCCTCCGACGAGGAGGCCAGCCCGGTCAGCGAGGTAAGATGAGGGCAGGATGGGAACCATTCCCTACCGGCGGCGGCCGGTGACCCCTTCTGCGCGCGACCGGAGCAGCGTGTTGCCCGAAGACCCCCTGTGGTACAAGGATGCCGTCATCTACGAACTGCACGTCCGGGGATTCTACGACAGCGACGGCGACGGAGTCGGAGACTTCCTGGGGCTGACCCAGAAACTGGCCTACCTCCAGGACCTGGGGGTCACGGCCCTCTGGCTGCTCCCGTTCTACCCGTCGCCGCTGCGGGACGACGGATACGACATCGCGGACTACACCGGCGTCCACCCCAGCTACGGGACGCTGCGGGACTTCGAGGCCTTCCTCCACGAGGCGCACCGGCGGGGCCTGCGGGTGATCACCGAGCTGGTTCTCAACCACACCTCCGACCAGCACCCGTGGTTTCAGCGGGCGCGGCGGGCAGCGCCGGGCAGCCGCCGTCGCAACTTCTACGTCTGGAGCGACACCCCCGAGAAGTACCGGGACGCGCGGATCATCTTCAAGGACTTCGAGTCCTCCAACTGGGCCTGGGATCCCGTGGCCAGGGCCTACTACTGGCACCGCTTCTACGCCCACCAGCCCGACCTCAACTTCGACCACCCGCAGGTCCGAAACGCCATGCTGCGCGTGGTGGACTTCTGGATGGGCCTGGGTGTGGACGGCCTCCGCCTGGACGCCGTCCCGTATCTCTACGAACGCGAGGGCACGACCTGCGAGAACCTGCCCGAGACCCACGCCTTCCTCAAGGACCTCCGGAACCACATTGACGAGCGGTTCAGTGACCGCATGTTGCTGGCCGAGGCCAACCAGTGGCCGGAGGATGCGGTGGCTTACTTCGGCGAGGGCGACGAGTGCCACATGGCGTTTCACTTCCCCTTGATGCCCCGGCTGTTCATGGCCATGCGCATGGAGGACCGGTTCCCGATCATCGACATGCTGGAGCAGACGCCGCCCATCCCGGAGACCTGCCAGTGGGCGTTGTTCCTGCGCAATCACGACGAGCTGACCCTGGAGATGGTCACCGACGAAGAACGGGACTACATGTACCGGATCTACGCCAGCGACCCGCAGGCCCGGATCCACCTGGGCATCCGCCGGCGGCTGGCCCCGCTGCTGGGCAACAGCCCCCGGCGGATCGAGCTGATGAACGGCCTCCTCTTGTCGCTGCCGGGCACGCCGGTGATCTACTACGGCGATGAGATCGGCATGGGCGATAACGTCCACCTCGGCGACCGCAACGGGGTGCGCACGCCGATGCAGTGGAGCCCCGACCGCAACGCGGGCTTCTCCCGCTGCAACCCGCAGCAGCTCTACCTGCCGGTCATCGTGGACCCCGAATACCACTACGAGGCTGTCAACGTGGAGGCGCTGCAGAACAACCCGTACTCGCGCCTGTGGTGGATGCGCCGCCTCATCGCCCTCCGCAGGCAGTACAGGGCGTTCGGCCGGGGCACGCTGGAGGTCCTCTTCCCCGACAACCGCAAGGTCCTGGCCTACATCCGCCGCTACGGCGACGAGCGTATCCTGGTCGTGGCCAACCTCTCGCGCTTTGTGGAATACGTCGAGCTGCCCCTGCAGGACCTCCGGGGATGGGTGCCGGTGGAGCTGTTTGGCCGCAACGCGTTCCCGCCCATCGGCGAGGGGCCCTACCGGCTCACCCTCGGCCCGCACTCCTTCTTCTGGTTCGTGTTGCAGCCCGAGCGCCCGGCGGCGGGGGTGCCAGCCCGATCCTCGCCCGGGGTGCCGGAACTGGCTCCCGCAGGTTTGTGGAGCACCCTGCTGGCGCCGCCCGACAGGACCGCGCTGGAAGCGGCGCTGCCCGCCTACCTCGGGACCCGCCGGTGGTTTGGCGGGAGGAACCGGCAGATCAAGGCCTCCCGCATCGCCGACGTCGTGCCGGGACCCGACCCCTCCTCGGCCCACCTCCTCCTGATCCGCGTCGAGTACACCGACGGCGAGCCGGAGACCTACCTCCTGCCGGTCGCCCATGCCGCCGGGCCCGACGCCGACCGCGTGCGCGGCGAGGCCCCCGACGCCGTCATCGCGCGGGTGGCACCCCGAGATGGGTCACCGCCGGGGATCCTCCACGATGCCCTGGCGGACCACCGGTTCACCACCGCGATGGTGGAGGCCATGACCCGGCGGCGTCGGATGAAGGGCGCCCTGGGCGAAGTCGCGGCCTCCCCCACGCGGGTGCTCCCCCGCCTGCTCCCGCGGGACGGCCCGGTCCCCGCACCGGCCCTCCTGTCGGGCGAACTGAACAACACGCTGGTCCAGTTCGGCGACCGCCTGATCCTCAAGGTCTTCCGACGGCTGGACGCCGGGATCAATCCGGACCTTGAGATCGGCCGGTTCCTGATGGGAAAGCGGTTCGACCACATTCCTCCCCTGGCGGGCACCCTGGAGTACCGCGCCGGCCGTGCCGAACCGTTGACCCTGGCCCTCCTTCAGGGGTTCGTGCCCAACGACGGCGACGGCTGGCGCCGCGCCCTCCACTTCCTGAGCGGGTACTTCGAACACGCGCTGGCGCGGCACGGTGAGGCCGGCACCGTTCCGATCCCCCGGGCCGGGCTCCTGGAACTGGCTGACCTCGAACCGCCGCACCTGGCCCTCGAGATGATGGCGCCCTCCCTGGAGACGGCGCGGCTGCTGGGCCAGCGCACCGCCGAACTCCACGTGGCGCTCGCGTCGGACCCCGGTGACCCGGCGTTTGCGCCCGAGCCGTTCTCGGTACTCTATCAGCGGTCCGTCTACCAGTCGCACCGCACCCTGACCAGGCGGATCTTCCAGCAGGTGCGCGATCGACTGCGCGACCTGCCCGACGGCGTCCGGCACGAGGCCCACGCCGTGCTCGACCTGGAGCCCGAGGTGGTGCGCCGTTTCAAGGCGCTGCTGGACCGCCGGATCGCGGCCGTGCGGATCCGCTGCCACGGGGACTACCATCTGGGCCAGGTGCTGTGGACCGGCAAGGACTTCATCATCATCGACTTCGAGGGAGACCCTGCGCGTCCCATCGGAGAACGGCGGATCAAGCGTTCCCCGCTCGTGGATGTGGCGGGCATGCTCCGGTCGTTCCACCATGCGGCCTATGCGGCCCTGTTCAACCAGGAAGCCAGCGGACTGCACGGTCCCGAGGCGCTGGCCAGCCTGGAACGGTGGGCGCAGTTCTGGTACCTGTGGGCCGGCAGCCGATTCCTCCGCGCCTATCTGGAGACGGCGAGGACGGGGCGGTTCCTCCCCCGCACGCGACACGAGCTGGAGATCCTCCTGGAGGTCTTCTTGCTGGAGAAGGCTGTCTTCGAACTCGGCGACGCACTCCACAATCGCCCGCAGTGGTTGAGGATCCCCTGTCAGGGCATCCTCCAGTTGACCGCGGCGCACCCCGGCGGATAGGCGTCCTGTGACGCTGCTGACCGACCACGACCTCTACCTGTTCAACGAGGGGACCCACTTCCGCCTCTACGAGAAACTGGGGGCGCACCCGGTGCAGATGGAGGGCCGAGAGGGGACGTACTTCGCGGTGTGGGCGCCCAACGCTGAAGGTGTCTTCGTGATCGGTGACTTCAACGGGTGGGACAGGACCGCGACCCCGCTCTACCCGCGGGCGACGTCGGGCATCTGGGAGGGCTTCATACCGGGGGTCGGCAGGGGGGCCCGCTACCAGTACCACGTCGTCTCGCGGTTTCATGGCTACCGCGCCGACAAGGCCGACCCGTTCGCGTTTTACGGGGAGTGTCCTCCGGCAACGTCCTCGATCGTCTGGGACCTGGACTACCGGTGGGGCGATCAGGGATGGATGGCACAGCGGGCGCAACGCAACGCCCTGGACGCGCCCATGGCCATCTACGAGGTGCACCTGGGCTCGTGGCGGCGGGTCCCGGAGGACGGCAACCGGCCCCTGACGTACCGCGAGCTGGCCCCGGCGCTGGCGGGCTACCTGCGGGAGATGGGCTTCACCCACGCGGAGTTCCTCCCGGTCATGGAGCACCCGTTCTACGGGTCGTGGGGCTATCAGGTCACCGGCTACTTCTCACCCACCGCACGGTACGGGACGCCCCAGGACTTCATGTACCTGGTGGACTACCTGCACCAGCAGGGCTTCGGCGTCATCCTGGACTGGGTGCCTTCCCACTTCCCGCGCGACGAGCACGGGCTGGGGTACTTCGACGGCACCCACCTGTACGAGCACGCCGACCCCCGCAAGGGCCTCCATCCCGACTGGGACAGCTTCATCTTCAACTACGGTCGGAACGAGGTGCGCAGCTTCCTGATCAGTGCCGCGCTGTTCTGGCTGGACCGCTACCACGTGGATGGTCTCCGCACCGACGCGGTGGCCTCGATGCTCTACCTGGACTACTCACGGCGAGAAGGGGAGTGGATCCCCAACGAGTTCGGCGGGCGGGAGAATCTGGAAGCCATCGCGCTGCTGCGCAGACTCAACGAGGAAGTCTACCGGCACCATCCCGACGTCCAGACGATAGCCGAGGAGTCCACCTCCTGGCCCATGGTGTCCCGGCCGGCCTACGTGGGCGGTCTGGGGTTCGGCCTGAAGTGGGACATGGGCTGGATGCACGACACGTTGGCCTACATGGCGCGGGACCCGATCTACCGGCGGTATCACCACAACGAACTCACGTTTCGCATGCTCTACGCCTTCACCGAGAACTTCGTCCTGCCGCTGTCCCACGATGAGGTCGTCTATGGCAAGGGCTCGCTGCTGGCCAGAATGCCCGGGGCCGACTGGATGCCGTTCGCCAACCTGCGGCTGCTGTTCGGCTACATGTACGGCCAGCCCGGGAAGAAACTGCTGTTCATGGGCGGCGAGTTCGCCCAGGGCCGCGAGTGGAACCACGAGACGAGCCTGGACTGGCACCTGCTCGCCTACGCCCCTCACCAGGGGGTGGCGCGGTGGGTGGCCGACCTCAACCGGGTCTACCGGGAGGAGCCGGCCCTGCACGAGTGGGACTGCCGGCCCGAGGGGTTCGAGTGGATCGACGCCAACGACGCTGACCAGAGCGTCCTGACCTTCCTGCGGTGCGGGCGCTCCCCGGACGCGCTGATCCTGGTCGTCTGCCACTTCACGCCGGTGCCCCGCACCGGCTACCGCGTGGGAGTCCCACGCGGAGGGTTCTGGCGGGAGATCCTCAACAGCGACGCCCGTGAGTACGGCGGCAGCGGACAGGGCAATGCCGGCGGTGTCGAGGCGACGCCCATCCCCTGGCACGGCCGGTCCCACTCGCTGAACCTGACGATCCCGCCGCTGGGCGTGCTCTTCTTCAAGTGGGTGCCCTAGGTCCGACCCAGGTCAAGATTGTCCCCAGCAGGCGCGTGAACTCCTCCACGCTGCCGATCGCATACTTCGCGGCGGTCGGATAGGGACTCGGGCCCACCTTGATGGTGACGGCGTGGTCCGCCAGCGCCAGGAAGGCGTCTTCATCGGTACGATCGTCGCCCGCATACACCACGGCGCACCGCACCGGCCAGTCCCCTCCCACCACGTGGTCCAGCAGCCACCGCGCGGCGTGCCCTTTGTGCCAGTCGACCGCCGGCCGGATTTCCAGGACCATCTTGCCCCGCCGCAGCACGAGTTTCCCCGGCGGTGCCCGTCCGATCTCCCCCAGGACGATCTGGCGGACCGCCTCCACCCGATCGCGGTCCACGAGTCGGTAGTGGACGCTGGCCGTCAGACCCTTGTCCTCCACGATGGCGCCCCGGATGCCGCGCAGCCGCTCCCGCAGGCGCCGGCTGCACGCGGCGATGAGGACACGGACCTCGCCGGCCTCCTTGCGCTCGGCGGCCCAGCCGGGTCCGGCCAGTTCGAACCCGTGGTTGCCGACGTAGATGACGTCCTTGAGGCCGACGCGCTCCCGGAGGTCGGGCAGGGCCCGGCCGCTGATGACCGCCACCAGGCACTGCGGTCGGCGGGCCAGCCGCGCCAGCAGTGCGCGCGTCAGCGGAGGCAGGGCCGCCTGGGCGGGGCGGTCCACCAGCGGCGCCAGCGTCCCGTCGAAGTCCACCAGGAGGGCCAGGCGGTCACGGGAGGTGATCGACTCGCGCAGGGCCAGCAGGTCGGCGAAGACCGACCGGGTGGCGGTCCGCCCGGCCATCAGGTGCGCCGCCGCCCGGAAGTGCTGCTCCATCCAGTAGTAGATGTCGTGATGGCGCAGGTGGGCGCGCATCTGACGCATCCGCTCCGCTCGCTCGGCGGGCGGCATGTGCAGCGCCTGCAGCAGTGCGTTGGCCATGCGCTCGGCATCGTACGGATTGACCGCCACCGACCAGGGCGCTTCGTCGGCGGCGCCGGCCAGTTCGCTCAGCACCAGCACGCCCCGGCCGTCGACCTGACAGGCGACGAACTCCTTGGCCACCAAGTTCATCCCGTCCTGGAGGGACGTGACCAGGCAGACGTCGGCCATCCGGTACAGTGCCGCCATGCCCGCCGGCGCCAGCGGCGTGGGGATGTGGATGATCGGCTGCCAGTCTTCCGTCCCATAGGTAACGTTGATCCGCCGGATCTCCGCCCCGATTCGGTCCTGCAACTCGCGGTAAGCCCGAATCCGCGTGCGGCTCGGCGCGGACTTCTGGAGGAACGTGAAGCGACCACGGAGGCCCGGCGAGCGCTGGAAGAGCAACTCGATGGCGCGGAGGCGTTCGGGGATCCCCTTGGTGTAGTCGAGGCGGTCCACACCCACCCCGACGAAGCGATCCCCGAGACGAAAGCGGCGGCGCAGCCGCGCCATCCAGCGCTGGCAGGCCCGCGAGGCAGCCAGACCTTCCCACGCGTCGGCATCGATGCTGATCGGGTGCGCCTGCACCCGCGTATAGCGTCCCCCGTACTCGACGATCCCCTCCTCCCGGTCCACCTCCGCACCCAGTTCGCGGGACGCGCAGTCGAGGAAGTTCTCCACGTGGCGCGGGAGGTGAAACGCCAGCAGGTCGTTGGCCAGCAGGCCTTCGATCAGGTCGGCGCTCTGGGGACAGATACGAAAGACGTCCCAGGCCGGCCAGGGGATGTGCCAGAAGTGCATCAGGAAGAGGTCGGGACGGGCTGCCCGCAGGTAGCGGGGGGTCAGGGCCAGGTGGTAGTCGTGGAGCCAGATCAGGGCGTCGGTGGAGACCGTCTCCAGCGTGGCCTCCGCAAAGCGTCGGTTCGTTATCTGGTACCCGGTCCAGTAGCGCCCCGCGAACCGGGCCTTGTCCACCGCCAGGTGGAACAGCGGCCACAGCGACTGATTGGCGTAGCCGTGGTAGGACCGCTCCACCTCGTCCCGACTCAGGCGCACGCGGCGCAGGGTGTAGCGGGGCGCCTCCGGCGGCACGCGGACGCACCCCCGTTCGTCCGTCACGGTGAAGTCCGCGTCTCCGCTCCCCCAGGCCACCCACACGCCGCCGGAGGCCTGGAGGACCGGGTCGAGCGCCGCGACCAGGCCTCCCGCCGGCCTCTCGACCTCGAGGCCCCCCTCGCCCTGTCGGTGGACGTAGGGTTCCCGGTTGCTGACGACGACCAGGTGCCGCGAGCCCAGCAGGTCGCGAACGGTCTGCTGGATCCTGGCGAGTTTCCCTGTCTGCACCTGTGTCAACATGGCTGCGCTCTGGCACGCCTGCGGGGTCGACGACGGGCTCGGATCAAGAGGCGTACCCCGATTATACCCCGCGGAATAGCACGGTCGCCAGAACGCGGTGGTCGGCTGGAGCCGGGGCTGCAGACCTTCCGGATCTACCACGGGTCCTGGTACTTTGTCGGTCACGCGCGCTTGACAGCCCGCCGCCGCGTCCAGTACAGTACGTCCCAATAGCAGGCCGGGGGCCGCCCCGACGCGGCCTGGCGCGACCGGTCCTGCGTCAGCGAGGAAGTGCGCCTAGGGTTCCGCGGCCCAGACCACGGCCGGACCGGTCCAAGCGGCGCAGGCGGGAATCCACCCGCTACACCGTCGGGATAGAAGCCCGAGGGGGAGGTTCCTCAAGTCCCGGAGACGGGAGGAGCCCACCCCTCGGGTTTCTGCATTCAGCCGCGCCGGAGGTAGCATGGCAGGGCCTGTCCCCTCCACCTGGGATCGGGAGCGAGACGCCTGCGGGGTCGGGTTCGTGGCCGACCGCCGCGGCCGGCGCAGCCATGCCATCCTGCGGCGGGCCCTGGCCGCGGTGGCGGCGATGAGCCATCGCGGCGCGGTGGCCGCCGACGCCAAGACCGGCGACGGCGCGGGGGTCCTGACGCACATCCCTTACACCCTGCTGCGCCGAGACCTGCGCTTGAGGACACCCAACGCCGACCTCGGCCTGGGGATGGTCTTCCTCCCGCAGGAGACCGACGCCGCGCGCCGGGCGTGGATGCTGATCGCCTCCACCCTGGAGGAGCATCACGTGCCGGTCCTCGGCTGGCGGCTGGTGCCGCTCGACCCGACGGCGCTGGGCGAGCATGCCCGCCGGACCATGCCGGAGATCACCCAGGTCGTCGTCGGCCGGCCCAAAGGGCACGACGATGAGGCCTTCGAGCGCACCCTCTACCGCGTGCGCCGCCTGATCGAGCGCCGGGCCGCGGCCGAAGGGCTGGGTGTCTACATCCCGTCCTTCTCGCACGCGACGGTGGTCTACAAGGGCCTCTTCGTCTCGCCGCAGTTGCCGAAGTTCTACCCCGACCTGGAGAACCCGGCATTCGAGACGGCCATCGCGGTCTTCCACCAGCGCTACAGCACCAACACCTTCCCGTCGTGGCCGCTGGCCCAGCCGTTCCGCCTGCTGGCGCACAACGGCGAGATCAACACGCTCCAGGGCAACGTGACCTGGATGACCGCGCGCGAGGCGCTGCTGCGCTCCCCCCTGTGGCCCGAAGGCCTCGGCCGCGTGCTGCCGGTCATCCAGCCCGGCGGCAGCGATTCCGCCATGCTGGACAACGTGCTGGAACTGTTGACGCGCAGCGGCCGGGACCTCCTGCACGCCATGCTCATGCTGGTGCCCAGCGCCTGGGAAGGCATCCCCGACCTCCCCGAGGCGGTGCGCGCCTTCTTCGAGTTCCACGGGTGCCTGGTCGAGCCGTGGGACGGGCCGGCGGCGCTGGCCTTCTCCGACGGCCGGTACGCCGCGGCCGCGCTGGACCGCAACGGGCTGCGGCCGGCTCGGTACGTGATCACGCGGGACGGGCTGGTCGTGGTGGCCTCGGAGGCGGGCGTGCTGGACGTCCCGCCGGACCAGGTCGTGGAGAAGGGCCGGCTGGGACCCGGGCAGGTCCTCGCGGTCGACACCTTCAAGGGGATTGTGCTGCACGACGAGGAGGTCAAGGGCCTGCTCGCCATGCGCAGGCCCTACGCCGACTGGCTGGAGCGCCACCTCATCAGGCTGGGCGCGTGCCGTGCCGCCGCGCCGCTGGAGGTCCCGCCCGATCTTGTGGCGCAGCAACGGGTCTTCGGCTTCACCGGCGAGGACCTCCACCGGGTGCTGCGGCCCATGGTCGAGGAGGGTAAGGACCCGGTCTTCTCCATGGGCGACGACACGCCGCTCGCGGCGCTGACCGACCGGCCGCGCACGCTGGCGGACTACTTCCGGCAGCGGTTCGCTCAGGTGACCAACCCGCCCATCGACCCGCTGCGCGAACGCCTGGTCATGTCGCTGGCCACCTACCTGGGGCCGCAGCGCAGCCTGCTGGAGGAGGATCCCCAACACGCCCGGCTCGTCCACCTGCCCTCGCCGGTCCTGACGGCCGAGATGGTGGAGGCGATCCGCGCCCACAGCCCGGCGCCGGTGGCGCGGCTGTCGGTGCTGTTTCCGGCCGCCTGCGGCCCCGGGGGGATGCGCGCCGCGCTGGAGGCGCTGCTCGATGCGGCCGCACAGGCGGTGCGCGGCGGCGCGGGCATCCTCATGCTGAGCGATCGGGGCGCCACCCCGGAGCGGGCGCCGATCCCGATGCTGCTGGCCGTCTCGGCGGTCCACCACGGGCTGATCCGGGCGGGCCTGCGCGCGCGGTGCGGCCTGCTGGTCGAAGCCGGCGAGGCCAAGGACATCCACCAGATCGCGTGCCTGATCGGCTACGGTGCGAGCGGGGTCTATTCCTACCTGGTCCACCAGACCATCGCCGCCGAGGCCGCCGACCCCCACGAGGCGCACCGGCGCATCGAGGTCTGGCGGCAGGCGGTCGAAGCCGGCCTCCTCAAGATCATGTCGAAGATGGGGATCAGCACCCTCTCGGCCTACCACGGCGCGCAGATCTTCGAGGCGGTCGGCCTGGCGCAGGACGTGATCGACCGCTACTTTCCGGGAACGCCGTCGCGCCTGGGCGGCGCGACCCTGGAGGACCTGGCCGCCACCGTGCTGGCCCGCCACGCCGGGGCCTACCGGACCAGCGGCCCGGTGCTGGAGACCGGATGGCTGCGCTTCCGCAAGGGCGGAGAATACCACGCGTTCAACCCGGAGGTCATCAAGGCCATCCATCGGATCGCCCGCGGCGAGGGATCGGGCAACGGGGACCCGCACCGCCACCTCGCCGCGCTGGTCGAGGGCCGGCCGCCGACGGCGGTCCGCGATCTGCTGGAGTTCGTCCCCGGCGATCCCGTGCCCCTCGAAGAGGTCGAACCCGCCTCACAGATCATCAGGCGCTTCGTCATCTCGGCGATGTCCCACGGCGCGCTCTCCCTGGAGGCCCACCAGACCCTGGCCATCGCCGCCAACCGGATCGGCGCGCGGTCGAACTCCGGGGAAGGCGGCGAGGATCCTGCCCGCTATGCGCCCCGGCCGGATGGCGACTCGGCGAACAGCACCATCAAGCAGATCGCCTCGGCGCGCTTCGGGGTCACCCCCGCCTACGTCCGCTCGGCGGTGGAGCTCGAGATCAAGATGGCCCAGGGCAGCAAGCCGGGCGAGGGCGGCCAGCTCCCGGGCCACAAGGTCAGCGAGGAGATCGCGCGCATCCGGCGGTCCCAGCCCGGCATCACGCTGATCTCCCCGCCGCCCCACCACGACATCTACAGCATCGAGGATCTGGCCCAGTTGATCTACGACCTCAAGGCGGTCCACCCGCAGGCCCGGGTGGCGGTGAAGCTGGTCGCCGAGACCGGTGTCGGGACCATTGCGGCCGGGGTCGCCAAGGGGTACGCCGACACGATCCAGATCAGCGGGCTGGACGGCGGGACCGGCGCCTCGCCGCTGGATTCGATCAAGCACGCGGGACTGCCCTGGGAAATCGGCCTGGCCGAGACCCAGCGGGTGCTAATCGATAGCGGCCTGCGGGGCCGGGTGCGGCTGCGGGTGGACGGCGGCCTGAAGACCGCGCGGGACGTGGTCATCGCCGCGGCGCTGGGGGCCGATGAGTTCGGCTTCGGCAGCGCTGTGGTGACCGCGCTGGGGTGCGTGATGGCCCGCCAGTGCCACCTCAACACCTGCCCGGTCGGCATCGCGACCCAGCGCGAGGACCTGCGCCGCAAGTTTCCGGGCACGCCGGAGCACGTGATCAACTTCCTGGTCGGGCTGGCAGAGCAGGTCCGCAGGCTGCTCGCGGACCTGGGCGTGCGCCGCCTGGACGAGATCATCGGCCGGGCCGACCGGCTGCGTCCCAGGATGCCCGGACGGTCCGGGCCCGAAAGGCCAAGGCCGGCAGCCTCCGGGGAACGGGAGCGCCCACGCCTTGATGTCGCGGCACTGCTCGCGAGTTATCCTCCGCCGCACGACGACCGGCCGCGCCGTTGTCTGGCCGAGCGCAACGCGCGCCCCGACGAGCCCTATGACGAGACCCACCTGATGCCGCTGCTGCCGGCGATCGAAGCCGGCCAGCCCGTGGAACTCCACCTGCCGCTACGCAACGTGCACCGCGCGGTCGCTTCCAGGCTGGCCGGGGCGATCGCGTCCCGATGGGGGGACGCCGGGCTCCCGGAGGGGTCGGTGCGCCTCCACTTTACCGGTGCCGCCGGCCAGTCGTTCGGCGCCTTCCTCCTCCCCGGCATGCACCTGCACCTGGTCGGCGAGGCCAACGACTACGTGGGCAAGAGCATGGCCGGCGGCGAGATCGTCCTGACTCCGCCGGCGCCGCTGCGGGCCGAGAGCCACCGCCACGTGATCGCGGGCAACACGCTCCTCTACGGCGCGACCGGGGGTCGGTTCTTCGCCGCCGGCCGGGTCGGCGAACGCTTCGCCGTGCGCAACAGCGGCGCGGTGGCGGTCGTCGAGGGCGCGGGCGACCACGCCTGCGAGTACATGACCGGCGGGGTCGTGGTGGTCCTGGGCGAGACCGGCCGGAACTTCGGCGCGGGCATGACGGGCGGCGAAGCGTTCGTCTACGACGACGCCGGGACCTTCCCCCACCGGTACAACACGCAGCTCGTGACGATCACCCGGCTGACCCCCGACGATGCCGACCGTCTGCGCGACCTCGTGGCGGCGCACCACCGGGCGACCGGCAGCCGCCGCGCGCGGATGCTGCTCGGCAACTGGGAAGCCCACACGATGAAGTTCTGGAAGGTTGCCCCCAAGGCCCCGGACAAGCCGGCGCCGGGCCCCGGGACCTCCGGCCGGGCGCGCGAGGGGGCGATGCCGGCGGGGCCCGCGACTGAACCTGCCGGCCTCGCCGTGATCCGGCACAGAGGGCTATCGCCCCAAGCGTGGGCCTAGGGTGCTGGCTTCAGCAGTGACCCTCTGCAGCTCCTCGGCGACACCTTCGGTTCCCGCCCGCGCCTGAAGGTAGGCCGAATCCAGATCCCTGTGGAGGGCCAGGATCGCGATGCACCACTCGCGGGCCTCGGTGTCGTTCCAGTGCACCACGGCATTGAGCCGATCCACGAGCAGGTCTTCGATGCCGATAATCTGGATAGGTCCTTCGTCGGTGTCCACGCGTGTCAGCCGTGCGGGATCACCCGCCAGGGGAGGGGCCGGGAAGTCCACAACCACGTCGGTTTCGACGTGGACCCACGCCCCGTCGTGGCGCTCGAATCCCAGCAGGGGGAGGACCTCCGCGATCCGCCGGGCGGACACGCTGGTCACCAGGTCGACGTCCCGGGAAAGGTACGCGCCCCCTGTGTAGAACGAGACCGCCGAGCCGCCCACGACCACGACCGAATCTCCGGTCTTGCCCAACACCCTGGCAATGACAGCGGCAGTGCGGAGTTGGACCTCCAGCGGGCTGGCCAGGTCCTTCAGCGCGGCCAGGTCCGCCCGCGCCCGCACGAGCAGGGGGTCCTCGCTCATAGGGTGCGGGGCGAAGAGACTAACCGGTAGGCGCGGGGGCCCTGCTTCACCAGCCGGGTTGCAAACGCACGCCGCCCGATCCGCAGCGAGAGTGCGCGCAGGGCCGCCGCCTCGCCAGGATCCCGCGGACGGCGACGAATGCCCCGGGGACGCAACGCCCGCGCGGGCATCGCTTCCCGCCAGAGTGAGCGGATCAGCCTGCGCAGTTCGCTCACCGCGCATCCCTCCCGGATGTTCGCCCCGGCTTCCTGTTCCTACGGTACCGGAAGGCGAGGGGCAACGACAACCTTCGGCCGGGCGTTACGGGCGCGACCCGGCAAGCCGCCGCGCCTCGATCGCCCGGTGCACCCGCGCCATCACCGGCACGCCGCCTGCGATGAGGACCACCTCGCTCGCCAGCAGGGGCGGGAAGAGCACGCCGAAGGGAACCCGCAGGATCACCGAGAGCATCAGGCTCACGGCCGCGGCGATCACCAGCGCGTAGGCCAGAGCGCCGATCCACGGAGCGCGCCGGCCGCCGAGCACGCACAGGGCGGCACCGACCAGATTGGCCAGCGGCATGAAGCCCAGTTCCCAGGGACCCACCTGGGGACTGGTCAGATTGCTGAGGAAGTTGCCGACGACGAAAGCGGCCACCAGGTGCGGCCGCCAGATCACCAGCGACTTGAGCGCCTCCGGCAGGCGGAACTGCACCGGGCCGTAGCTGATGGGGCCGAAGGCGATCGTCAGCGCCGCATAGGCCGCGGCGACCACACAGACCTCGGCCAGCGCCCGCAGCCCCCCGGCCCTGGCGGTCACAAACCTACTCCCGTCGGCCTGCCCCTGCGCCCGCCTCTCCGGCAGGGCTCCCGGCGCCGCCGTCGGGCCAGCGGACCGTGACGGTCGTGTGGACGCCGCCCCGGATGTTGTAGTCCAGCACGAGTTCCATCCATTTAGGGTCGGTGGCGCCGACCAGGTCCAGGAGGATCCGGTTGGCGGCGTGTTCCTGATAGATGCCGACGTTGCGGTAGGAGTGCAGGTAGTATTTGAGCGACTTGAGCTCGAGCACGCGCTCGCGGGGGACGTACCGGACGGTGAGCCGGCCGAAGTCCGGCAGCCCCGACCACGGGCAGACGGCGGTGAACTCTTCGGTGGAAATCTCCACCACGGCGTCGCTGCCTGGATACTCGTAGGGAAAGGTCTCGAGGCGCGCGGCATTGATCCGGTCGTAGCCCTCGATGTCCCACCGCTGCTCGCCGACGGCGGCGCCGGCAGCCTGGCTCCCGGAGCGGCTCATCTCGACACCTCCCCGTACTGGCGGTCCCTTGCCAGCATCATACGCGCCTCCCGGGGCAGCGGCAACGGGCGGGCTCCCGCCGATAGGCCCGGAGGGCCGAGACGACGAACCATGAGCAATGGTCTCTCACTGAGAGTGGGAACAGCGAGGAGGATGCCATGGCGGTCATCGGCAGGCCCACACGCCGCGTCGAGGGTCGGGAGAAGGTCACCGGCGCGGCCCGGTACACCGAGGACCTCCGGCTGCCCGGGATGCTCCACGCCCGGCTGCTCCTGAGCCCGCATCCGCGCGCCAGGGTCGTCCACCTGGACCGGAAGGCCGCGCTGGCAGTCGCCGGCGTCACTGCGGTCGTCGCGGCGGAGGACCTGGCTCCCCTTGGCGGGGAGGCGGAAGACCTGCTGGCCGGCGCGCTGACGCGGTACACGGGCGAACCCGTGGCGGTCGTGCTGGGCGAGACCGAGGCCGCCGCAGCGGACGGGTTGGAAGCCCTGCGCGGAGGCACCCGCTTCGAGCCGCTGCCGGCGGTGCTTACGATCGAGGAGGCCGTGCGAGAGGGTGCGCCGCTCGTCCGCGACTCCGCCGACGTCGAAGAAGGCGACACCCAGGCCCATGCCACCGTCGCGGTCGAGGTCAAGAAAGAGGCACGGCCCAGCAACATCGCCGACCGCGTGACGTTCTCCCGCGGCGATGCGGCTGCGGCGCTGCAGCAGGCCGAGGTCGTCATCCGCCGCACCTACACCACCTCGCGCATCCACCAGGGGTACATCGAGCCGCAGGCGACGGTGGCCGTGCCCGACCCGGCCACCGGCGAACTGGTGATCTACACCTCGACGCAGGGCTCGTTCTACGTGCGGTCGGAGGTGGCCAGGGCGCTGGGACTGTCCCAGCAGCAGGTCCGCGTCGTCCCCATGACCGTGGGCGGGGGGTTCGGCGGCAAGATCCTGGTCTTTCAACCGCTGGCGGGCGCGCTGGCGCTGCTCCTGCGGAGGCCCGTGCGCCTCGTGCTGACCCGCCACGAGGACTTCATGGCCGCCGAGCCCGGCCCGGCTACACAGATCGAAGTGGAACTGGGCGCCACGCGGGGCGGCGACCTGACCGCGCTGCGGGCCAGGATGTGGTTCGACTCGGGAGCCTCGCCCGGGTCGCCGCTGTCGGTCGCCGGCCTGATGCTGGGGGGCTACTACCGGTTCCCGCACCTGCACATCGAGGCGGTCGAGGTGCTCACCAACAAACCCCCCGCGGGCGCCTACCGCGCGCCCGGCGTGCCGCAGGCGACCTTCGCCATCGAGTCGGCGATGGACGAACTCGCACAGAGGCTCGGAGCGGATCCCGTGGCCTTTCGATTGCGGCACGCCTCGGCGCCCGGCGATCCGATGCCGCACGGCCGGGCCTGGCAGAAGATGAGCCTGCGCGAGGTCCTCGACGCGCTCGACCGCCATCCCGCGCGCCGGCGGCCCCGGGGTCCCGGTGAGGGCATCGGCATCGCCATCGGCGGCTGGCCCGGCGGGCTGGAGTCCGCCACCGCCTGCGTGCGCGCCAACACCGACGGCACGTTCCAGGTGATCATGGGGGCGGTGGACATCACGGGCACGGCCACCACGATGGCCCTCATCGCCGCCGAGGTGCTGGGCGTGGCGCCCGAGCGGATCCGGGTCGTCACGGCGGACACCAGCCAGGCGCCGTACGCCGGCATGTCGGGCGGCAGCAAGATCACCTACACGGTCGGCAAGGCAGTGCGCCTGGCCGCCGAGGACGCGCGCCGCCAGATCCTGGCCATCGCGGCCAGCCATCTGGAAGCGCGGCTCGACGACCTGGAGATCTCAGACGGGATCGTCCGGGTCAAGGGGTCGCCAACGTCGGCCCTCCCCCTGGCCGAGATCGCCGCCATGAGCATGAAGTTCGGGGCCAAGTACCCGCCGGTCTTCGGGCAGGGGTCCACGGCCATCACCCGGCAGTCCCCGGGGTTCGCCGGCCACCTGGTCCGGGTCCGGGTGGACCGCGAGACCGGGGAGGTCCGCATCCTGGAGTATGTCGTCGTGCAGGATGTCGGCTTCGCCATCAACCCGGCCGCAGTCGAGGGCCAGATGGTCGGCGGCGCGGCCCAGGGCGTCGGGTGGGGGCTGCTGGAGCAGATGCGCTACGACGAATCCGGCAACCTGCTCACCGGAACGTTCGCGGACTACGCCCTGCCCAGGGCTCCCCAGGTGCCCAGGGTCGAGACGATCATCGTCGAGGTCCCCTCCGAGGAAGGGCCGTTCGGGGCCAAGGGCGTCGGCGAGCCGCCGGTCATTCCCGCCGCCGCGGCGATCGCCAACGCCGTGGCCGATGCGATCGGAGCCCGGATCACGGCACTGCCGATCACGCCCGGGCGCATCTTCCTGGCGCTGCAGGACCAGGACGGCCGCCCGGCGACAGGATGAGCCCCCGCCCCAGACGGTGGGGACGGCGCCGTTGGGCCGCACCCGGTGCGGCATCCGGCGCCTGGATTCGCCGAGGCCGTCGCCCGATGATGGAGGATGGCCGGGGTGGGCGTCGAATTTTCTATTTTGGTCCGTAGGGGCCGGCGGACAACACCGGAGACCGCCGCCCGCCGCAGACCAATCTCGGATGTTCCACGGAGGTGAAAGATGCGACGATTACTGTTCGCGCTGGCGGTGGTAGTCCTCCTGGTCGTGACGGCCGGTGTTCCGGCATCGGCGGCCTCGTGGTTCCAGTTGCGGGTCAACCCGTCTTCGGGCGACTGGCGTGGCGGGTCGCCCGGATTTAGTGACCTCCCGTACACGTTCACCGCCAACATGTTCGGGCTCACCGGCTTCTGGCAGCCGTCGGGGTTCCGGCTGGGGCTGAGGGGGAACCTCGACACGGGATCGCTGTCGTCGTTCTCCGCGGGCATCGGCTACACCGGCGGCAACTGGCGCTGGTGGGACCTCAGCCTCGGCCTGCCGCTTCCCCTCGGTCCCGCCACGGCGTTGATCTTTGCCGGCATGGGAGACACCAGGTGGCAGGCGGACCTCCCGGGCGGCTTCTCGCGCCAGACCACGAGCGGCATGGTGTTTGGCGCCGACGTCTGGGTGCCGCTGAGGGAAGGCCGGTGGTACGTCTACGGCCACGCGCTGTTCGGCCCGAGCCACAACTACAGGTACGCGAACCTCGGCTTTGACCCCAGGTTCACGGGGAAGGCGGACGTGGCCAACTACTCCGCAGCTCTCGGCTACAACTTCCCCGGCACCATGAACAGCATCGAGCTCGGATGGCGGTCCGGCGGGTTTAGGGTGAAGGACGCCATACCGGTGATTCCTGGGGACGTAAACATCAACGGCATGGAGACCCGCTGGTCAGGCGTCTATCTCGGCGTGGTGGTGCGCCGGCCCTAGCCGGACGGGACGGCGGACGGATGCGAGGGGCGGCGGATGCCGCCCCTCCGTCTTGGGCCCTGCGGCATTCTGCTATAATCCAGGTGCGCGAAGTGTCGAACGTGGGGACGTAGCTCAGCGGGAGAGCACCTGCTTTGCACGCAGGGGGTCGGGGGTTCGAATCCCCTCGTCTCCACCAATCCAGTCAGGACGCGGGTTTCCGCCGTTGAGCCCCTCGCCAAACCCGCCGAAAAAGCAGGGGCTCACCCCCTCGCTGATGCCGTCGAGGCGTTCCTGCTGACCAAGCGCGTGGCCGGCTGTACCGAGGCCGCGCTCCAGGTCTACCCCTGGTGGCTGCGCCGGCTGACCGCCGAGGTGCCCGAGGTGACGGCGCGGCCTCGCGGCGGGTCAAGACGGTGGGTGGTCGTGTCGATCAGTTGCAGCGCGGCAGCTCAATGGAGATAGGAGCGTTGAAGTCCTGGTAGTCCATACCCATCATGGGCTTGCCCTGGTCGAACATCTCCGACCGTCGCGGCATCCCGTCTGCTGTGACGTAGAAGCGCTGCTCGCCGGCGGGCTGTCCCGGCATCCGCCACACGATCCGGTAGACCCGCACGGGAACACCGCCCAGCGTCGCGTCGGAGAGCCGCCCCACCTCGACCTCGGACTCCCCGCCCCCTTGCCCACCGCTGCTCCCGCCGCCCTCGTCCAGGGTCTGGCACCGCCACCCCATGAGGCGCTGCGCGGCCGCCTGCATCATGGCGTTCACGGCCGCCTGCATGAGGAACCCGGCGAGGAAACCGACCGGGTCCATGAAGGCGCCGATCAGCCCGCCGAGGCCGAGCGAGGGCTGCGGCACCGCCGGCTGCGCGGACCTGCTCACGAACCGGGAGGCCACCTGTCGCCCGACGATGATCGATTCGGCCGTCCCTTCCGGGAACTCCACGACCGCCCGCCGCCGGTCGGGATTCACCACCTCCGTAAGGATCGTCATCTGTCGTTGGGCGCTCAGCTCGGGAGCTAGCGCCATGATCATCCTGTAGGTGCGGAGGGCCTGCAGGCGGTCGAAGGCCGCCTTGACCTCCTCCCAGGCCCCCGCGTCCCCGCTCACCCGCTGGGCCAGCGCAGGCGTGACCGCCAGGACCACCAGCAGCACCGCGGCGATCAGGCGCACTGCCCTCACCCCCTGCCATGGTCTGCGGGCGGGATCCCGCCGAGTCCGTCGTCGGTTCCCGCCGCGTGCGGCGCTACCCCTTCGGGTAGGAGTAGTTGACCATCCACTGCACCCCGAACCGGTCCGTGAAGCTGCCGCAGTAGTCGCCCCACACCTGGTCGGCGATCGGCATCTCGATCTTCCCACCCGCCGAAAGCGCGTTGAAGATCCGGTCCGCCTCCTCCTTCGTCTCCGGATGGACGGAGATGTAGACGTTGTTGCCCTGCACGAGCGTCTGCCCGAGCGACTCAAGGGTGTCGGAGGCCATCAGAACACCATTCTAGCAGGAGCGGCGCGAACGCGCCGGACATGACAGCTCGCCCGAGGTCGCCGGGGCCTTCGCGCACGCAGACCCATACGTGACGAACGGGCCGGTCACGCGCTGGCGGTGCGGAAGTGAACCACCGTGATCGGCGAATCCCTCGTCTCCACCAAGCGTCAAGCTGCGAGTTTCCGGCCGCGACAGGGTGACAGTCGAGACGTCCGTCATCGGAGATCGAACAGGTAGTACCCGCCGTCGGCGTATTCGAGCCGCGGGCCGTCTTCCCCGAACGCCTCCCGGGCCAGCCAGCCGCCGGGACGGCGCCACCGGACGATGAGCGGATACTGCGGGTACACGACGAGGTGTGTGAACCCGGCACGAGTCAGAACGGTGCGGACCTCCTGTCCGCTCTCGGCCGCCAGGACCGCATCCCGCAGGTCGCGTCCGAAGAGGCGGCCGTACCACGACAGCGGCACGAAGAAGCGATCGTAGTAGTACGCCTTGTCCTCGCCGGCACCGT
The DNA here is from genome assembly GCA_031459875.1 of Candidatus Fervidifonticultor sextus. Taxonomy (GTDB): domain Bacteria; phylum Sysuimicrobiota; class Sysuimicrobiia; order Sysuimicrobiales; family Humicultoraceae; genus Fervidifonticultor_A; species Fervidifonticultor_A sextus. The sequence continues at coordinate 38,056 of JAVKHQ010000007.1, forward strand.
AGATGCGGGCCGAGGCGGGGAGCGCGCGCCGGGCGTAGTCGGCCACGTTGAATCCCGCCACGCGTTGCTCCAGATATGCGGTCCTCGACAGCCGCCGCGCCGCCACCTGCCAGGGGAAGTATGACAGCGCCGGCGCGATCCAGGCCCCGGCCCCCAGCGCCAGCCCCACGGTCAGGACGAGGGCCGAGGACAGCGCGCCCGGGCCGCGCCGCGGCTCTGCGAACAGTCCCGCCGCCCCGACGAGGGCGGCCAGCGGGAGGACGGGCAGCAGGAACCTCAGATACTGCGCGGTCACGAACCAGATCAGACCCGACGCGCCGAGCACGCCGGCCAGCCACCGCGGGACCTGACGGCGGGCCACGGCCAGCAGGGTGGCCGGCAGGAGGATCAGGTAGACGATGCCGAGCGTCCCGTCCTCCACGAAGCGGCCGGGGAAACGCGTGACCCGCCACGGGATCAGGAGCAGGTCCACAGGCGACCTCCCCGTCCCCTGCACCGGCAGCGCCGGCAGCCCGCCCCCTGGCCCCGCCAGCGGGCTTTTGAAGACCTCGTTGAACAGAGGAAATACCGGGTTCCCCGTCAGCAGCCAGGCCCTGAGGTACCAGTATGCTCCGGTGGCGGCCAGCCCGACGGCCAGGGCCAGCAGGTCCGGCCACAGCGAACGGTCCGCGCGCGTGCGCCGTGCCATCAGGAGGAACGCCGCGACGCCGGGGAGTACGACTGCAGAGGCGGTGACCTTCACCCCCAGGGCCGCGCCGGCCAGTAGGCCGACCAGCAGGGCGCGTCCAGGTCCCGGTCGACGGGCGTAGCGCTCCAGGGCGGCCGCCAGCCCGACGGCGAAGAGCACGACCCAGAGATCGGTGTAGGCCGCCCCACCGACCCACCACACCAGCGGGGTGCCGGCCGCAACCGCCGCGCCCGCCAGGCCGACGCGAGCGTTCCAGAGTCTCGCGCCCAGGTCATAGGTCAGGAAGCAGGCCGTCGCTCCGGCGAGGAAATGGAGGAGTTTGGGCACGGCCTCCCCCGGGACGAGGGTCATGCCCATGGCGAAGAGCAGGTCGCCGTTCAGCTGGAAGTAACTCGCGGCGTTCTGGCGCATCTCCACGATCGCGCCAACTCTGGCGAACTCGCGAGCAATCGGCAGGTGCGCGGCGAGCGCGTCGTAGCGCACCTCGGGGGCTGTGGCGCCCACCAGCCCGATCAACAGGAGCAGCACGAACCCCCACCACCAGGCCAGGCCCGGACGCTCCTCGGCAGGCAAGGATGCAGCGTCCCGTCCACGCCGCAGGGAAAGGACGGCGCCGCCCACGCCGGCGAGGACACATGCGACCACGAAGGGCGCCCTCAAAACCCCCAGCGTGCCCGATGCGAGGCCGAGCACGATCAAAACCGCCCACCCTGCGGTGGCCAGGAGCGGCGCGGTCTGCCAGGAGCCGGTCTCGTCGGCGAGGTCCAGCCACGGTGCGAGCATTCGTCCGTAGCCGTAGGCCGCGGCCAGCATGCAGCAGGCGACGGCGAATGCCCAGGCGACCTGGGCGCCGGCGGCGATGGACGTCGCGGCGAGGCCCGCGACCGCCACCAGCAGCCAGACGGCCCGCGCCGGCCGGCGGCGCTCGAGCCACCGTAGGGCGGCAGCAGGAACGGCCACCGCCGCGGCGCCGGCGAGTCCGACCAGGGCGAGGAACGCGTAGTCCCTCCCCGGGCGCAGGAGAGGGAGTGCAGCCACGTAGAGGGCAGGGGGCAGGGAGACCCACGGAGCCAGGATCGTGGTGAGTCGGGAGAGCCGGCTCACCGTCATCTCAGACAGGAACTCGCCGGCGCGATCGCGTAGACGGGATACCGAGCCGGAGCGATGCCACCACGAGCTTCCCAGTCTACAGAGAAAGCCTTCTGGGAGCACACGGGTGATCGATTCCCTTCTCTCAAAGGGGCCCCCTCCACCGACTACTACTTCGACTGCGAGCGCACGCTCTTCCAGGACTACTTCCCCGCCCTCCAAGACCTCCTGCTCCTGAAGACCGACCTGTGGGACGAGGCCAAGAACACCGAGATCCTGCGCTGGGCCGCAGAGCAGGGGGCCAGACCCGTGGGGATCGACATTGCAGACAGCATCGTCCGGCAGGCCAGAGCGATCCTGCGCCGCCACGAGGCGTGCCTGGTGGCCGATGTGCGAGCCCTCCCATTCCGCGCCAACGCCTTCGACCTGGTCTACTCCATGGGCACGATCGAGCACTTCCCCGAGTACCGGACCGCCGTCGGCGAGATCTACCGCGTGCTGAAGCCCGGGGGCCGGGCGATCATCGGCGTGCCCAACAAACTCGACCCCTTCCTCCGTCCCCTGCTGGTCTCCCTCCTGCAGGTGCTCGGCCGCTATCCCTACGGAAGCGAGCGCGCCTTCACGCCTGCGGCCTTGCGCCGCCTCCTGACCGACGCCGGTTTTCGGGTGACGGCCCTCTCCGGGATCCTCTTCATGCCGGGCTGGCTGCGGATCGCCGACCTGTGGTGCCACCTGCGGGTTGCGCGCCTGGCCAGGCTCACCGGCTGGCTGGTCCGCCCCTTTGCCTGGGCGTACCGGCGCTTCCCTGCGCTCCGCCGCCACGGCTACCTGCTTGCCTGCGTGGTGGTGAAACCCGACGGCGCAGTGCCGGGCCTCCCTCCCGGGAAGACGTCCTGATGGCCCTCCCCTGGTGGGGAGAAGCCGCCATGCTGGCCAGGCTGGCCCGCGACCTCGGGACCTTCCTCCGCACGCCGGTGACCGTCGAAGCAGCCCGCGAGGCCACGCGGGCACGGCTGGCCTCGCGCGAGGCACGCTTCCTCCGGATTGCCAGAGAGCTGATCTACGGGTATCCGCGCAGCCCCTACCGACGCCTGCTGCGCGCGGCCGGATGTGAGTTCGGAGACCTGGAGCGCCTGGTCGCCCGCCTGGGCCTGGAGGCGGCGCTCGCCCGCCTGGCCGCCGACGGCGTCTACGTCACCTGCGAGGAGTTCAAGGGCCGCCGAGAAGCCGTCCGCGGGAACCAGCGGTTCCACTTTGTCAACGCCGACTTCGACAACCCCCGCGCGGCGGCGCACTATGCAGCCCCAAGCGGCGGGACGCGCGGGCCGGCCGTCGCGGTGAAGATGAGCCTGACGTTCATCGAGGACCTGGCGACCAACACCGCGCTGGCGCTCCACGCGCACGGCCTGACCGGGCACGACCACGTGATCTGGCTGGTGGCCGGCGTGACCCCGATGCTCATCTACGCGAAGCTGGGCCGGCCGCCGCTGGCCTGGCACTACCAGATCCCGCCGCTGCCGGTCCCAACGCGGGCGGGCTCCCGCTACCTGGCCCTGCTGGGCCGGCTGGCGTCGATCCGGCTGCCGGCCCCCTCCTTCCTCGATCTCCGGAACCCCGAGGCGATGGCGGCCCGCCTCGCCGGGCTGCGCCGCAGCGGGTCGCGGGTCTGCGTGACGACCTACGCCAGTTCCGCGGTCCGCATCGCCGCGGCCGCGCAGGAGCAGGGGCTCGACCTGTCAGGGGTCTGGTTCATCACCCTGGGCGAGCCCTTCACCGAGGGCAAGCGGCGCATCATCGAAGCCTCGGGGGCGCGCGCGCTGGTCCGTTACGCCTTCACCGAAGCCGGCATCATCGGTTATGCCTGCGCCACGCCCCAGGCGCCCGACGACCTCCACTTCTTCCGCGACTGCTACGGGCTGGTCCAGCGGCCGCGCCCGGTGGACGCCGCCGGCCTGCAGGTGGACGGCTTCCTGTTCACGTCGCTCCTGCCGTCCGCCCCCAAGGTCCTGCTTAACGTCGAGAGCGGCGACTACGGCGTGATCGAGCAGCGGCCGTGCGGGTGCGGCCTAGGCGAGGCGGGGCTGACCACACACCTCGCTCACATCCGCAGCTTTGAGAAACTCAGCGGCGAGGGGATGACGTTTGTCCAGACCGACCTGCTCAGGGTACTGGAGGAGGTCCTGCCCGCCCGCTTCGGCGGGACGGGCACCGACTACCAGATCCTGGAGGAAGAGTCAGACGGCATCCTGCGGCTCGCGTTGATCGTCAGCCCCCGCGTCGGCGCCGTGGACGAGGACCGCCTGCGGCGGACATTCCTGGAGGAACTGGGCCGTGGGGGAGCCGTGGCCCGGGTCGGCGCGCGCTTCTGGCAGCGCGCCGACACCATTGCGGTGAGGCGACAGTGGCCGAAGACCACCCCGGCGGGGAAGATCCTGCCGTTCGAGATGGCACAATGAGCCCTCCCCTGCTCTCGGTCGTGATCCCGGTGTACAACGAACGGGGCACGATCGAGGAGGTGCTGCGCCGCGTCCGGGCCGTGGGGATCGCAAGCGAGATCATCGTCGTGGACGACGGCTCCACCGACGGCACGCAGGAGGCCCTCCGGCGCCTCTGCGAGCATGCCAGCCGCGATCACACCCGGATCCTCTTTCAGGCGACCAACCGGGGGAAGGGTGCCTCGGTGCGATGGGCCTTCCAGGAGGCGCGCGGCCGCATCGTCCTGATCCAGGACGCGGATCTGGAGTACGACCCCGCCGACTACCCGCGGCTGCTCCAGCCCATCCTGAACGGAGACGCCGATGTCGTCTTTGGCTCCCGGCTCCGCCAGCCGGGCTACAGCGGGAGCATCGGCCAGGTGCTGGGCAACCGCGTCCTGACCAGCCTCTCCAACCTGCTGACCGGACTGCGGCTCACCGATGTCTACGTCGGCTACAAGGTCTTCCGGCGGGAGGTGCTGGCGCAGATCCGGCTCAGGGAGGACCGGTTCGGATTCGAGGCCGAAGTCACGGCCAAGGTGGCCCGCGGCGGCTGGCGGGTGCGCGAGGTGCCCGTCTCCTACCGTCCGCGCACCTGTGCCGAGGGGAAGAAGATCAGGCTGCGGGATGCCCTCTGGGGCCTCTGGTGCATCGTCAGGTACCGGCTGGCGGACTGACCGTGGTTCCCGGGCGGCCAGGCAGTCACGCGCCCCGGCCCTCTGATGCGGTCAGCGGCGCTACCCGTGCGCCCGTGGCCCGGATCAGGTCTTGGGGATCGATCCAGATCTGCAGCCCGCGCACCCCGGCGCTGACACTGATGTGCGCATGGTCCAGCGCCGAGGCGTCAATGAAGACCGGATACCGGCGCCGGGTGCCCAGGGGGGAGACCGCGCCCTTGATGTATCCGACGAGCCGCACCAGCGCCGAGGCGTCTGCCATCTCCATGCGTTTCACCCCGGCACTCCTGGCCAGCGCGCGCAGATCCAGCTCCCGGCTCCCCGGGACGCAGGCCAGGAAGACCTCACCGCGATCCGACCGCACGACGAGCGTCTTGAAGACCTGCTCCGGCGGCAGGCCCAGCCGCGCTGCGGCCTCGGCGGCCGTGTGGGCTTCGGCCTCGAACTCCAGCAGGCGGTAGGCCAGGCCCAGGGCGTCCAGGGCGCGGGTGGCTCGGGTCCGCATCCTGGACTACCGTTCGCCGCCTGCTTCCGGGCAGCCCTCTGGGCCAGGCAGAACGGCGCAAAAGACGGCGGCCCCGGGTAGGCTCGGTGCGGCTCGCGACACTCCGCGCGGGTGACTGGGCGGTCCGCCTGGTGTCTTGCTGAGGAGGCTGTGGCCCGCTTCTTGGTCGCGGCCGGCTCCTGTCCTCGCCAGGGGGTGCCGCAGTCTCTCCCTGCCGCGAGCGCCCGCTGTACCCGGGGCCCTTCGGTCACTTCCACCATAAATGAAGGGGCTTCGGGCTGGCTATCCGGTGGCCACCTGATTGCGGAGCGTGCCCCCATCCGGCCGCCTCCGCGCGTTGACGGACGGCATGAGCCATGACTAGAATTATAGTCAAAATGGCGCGACGGCCGACGTTCGAGTTGACCTATGCTCCGGTCACGAGGCGACACCTGCGGGCGATCGAGCCGGGATGCTATCGACTCATACGCCGCGAGATTGAAACCCAATTGCCGGTCGGGCCTGACACTGAGACGCGCAGTCGAAAACCTTTGAAGCGGCCAGGGATCTTTGGGGCGGTGTGGGAGATGCGGTTCGGTCCCGGATGCCGGTTTCGCGTCTTCTACAGGGTCAACCGGGACGAGCGGCACGTCGAGATCCTGGCGATTGGCGAGAAGGAAGGAAGCAGTCTGTTCGTGGGCGGAGAGGCAATTGAAACATGAGGATTGCTTCCGTCGCCGAGGTCAAGGCCAAGTTGAGCGGCTACATCGAGGCGAGCAAGACGGGGCCCATCATCGTCACCAAGAACGGGAAACCCGTGGCCGTCCTGCTGTCGGTGCAAGACGAGGACGAGATAGAGCGATTGCTATTGGCCTACTCCCCCAGGTTGCAGCGCGTCCTGGCGATGGCGGAACAACAGATTCGAGCCGGGAAGGGGATCAAGCACGACGCGTTCTGGCATGAGTTTCCCGCAGAGGCATGAGGACCTGCACGCACGCTATACTGACCGCATGACCGATGCCACCGCGGCGCGTCCGGGTCGACCCTCCGCGGTCTCCCTCCACCCCGGCCTCGCTCCGGTGCTGGCCGAGATCGGCGAGGTGCCGCCCGGTCCGTTCGTCCCGGCCTCGTTCCAGCGGGACGCGCTGGCGGCCCTCGTCACCCACGACGTGCTGGTCATGGCGCCGACCGGCAGCGGGAAGACGTGGATCGCGCAGGAGGCGATCCGCGCCCGGGCCGCCGGGGCCGGCCAGACCTGGTACACGACACCGCTGAAGGCGCTGTCCAACCAGAAGTTCCGGCAGTTCCAGGGCCTGTTCGGCGAAGAGGCCGTCGGGCTGCTGACCGGCGAGCGCCGGATCAACCCCCGTGCGCCGATCATCGTCGGCACGACCGAGATCCTGCGCAACGTCCTCTATGGCGGCGCTGACGGGATCGGGTTCATCGTGCTCGACGAGGCGCACTACCTGGGGGATGTGGAGCGCGGCACCGCGTGGGAAGAAGTCCTGCTGCTGGCCTCACCCAGCACGCGGCTGCTGCTGCTCTCGGCCTCGCTGCCCAACGCCGACGAACTGGCCGGCTGGCTGGAAGAGGTGCGCGGCCGGCGTCCCGTGGTCGTGCGCGAGGACCGGCGTCCCGTGCCGCTGCGCATCCTGCTGGCGGACGCGGCGGGCCGCCTCCTGCCGCCGGCCATGGCCGGAAGGCTGCGGCGCGAAGAGCGGCGCCGGACCTGGCTCCCTGAACTGCTCCGCCAGCTCGAGGCGGGCCATCTGCTGCCGGCGATCCTTTTCTTCCCCTCCCGGCGCGAGTGCGACGTTGCCGTGCGCGAACTCGCGCCGCTGCGCCAGGGCGGCGCGGAGGAGCGCGCGCGGGCCCTGGGCCGGTGGGAAGCCGAGTACCCGACGCTATTGGGCCATCCCTTCCGGCACACGTTGATCCAGGCGGGGATCGCGCCGCACCACGCCGGCCACCTGATGGCGTGGCGCCTGGCGGTGGAGGATCTGCTGGCCCGCGGCCTGATCCGTGCCGTCGCGGCGACGACGACGCTGGCCAGCGGCCTGGATGTGCCGGCGCGCACCGTGGTCCTGAGCACGCTGGTCAGGAACAGCCCCGAAGGGCCCGTGGCGCTGTCGGCCACTGAGTTCCAGCAGATGTCCGGCCGGGCCGGCCGCCGGGGACGCGACCGGGTCGGCGTGGTCGTCGTCCCCGCCTCCGAGCGCAGCGAGGCGCACCTGGGGTTGGGCCTGGCCGAGGCCGACCCCGAGCCGGTGACCTCGGCGTTTGCGCCGTCCTACACGCAGGTGCTCAACATGCTGGCGCGCCGCCGTCTCGAGGAGGCGGTCGCCGAACTCCATCGGTCCTTCGCCGCCTACCAGGGCCTGCTGGGCCGCCGGATGCGCCTGCCGCGCCACCTGCCCGAGGGCGCCGTCGCCGAGGCCGCCCACCGGGCCCGGGACGGCCTGACGGCGGCGTTCCTGATGCGCGCCGCGGTCCTCCAGGTCCTCGGGTATCTGGACGCCAGCGCCCGCCCGACCGACGACGGCCGCTGGGCGATGCGCCTCCGCCATCCCCGGCTGCTGGTCCTGGCCGAACTGGTGCGCCGGCGGCAGGTGCCCGCGACCGTCCCCCGCCTGGCCGCAACGGCCGCGGCGCTCGGCACCGAGCGACCGCCCCGCGGAGGCGGGACGAAGGCGCGCCTGGCCGCGCTCTCGCACGTCGTAGAGGAGGTCGTGCGCCTGGAGCGGATGTTCGGGTTGGAACCCGACCCCGTCGCCGGGGAGTTCAAGGTCGAGTGGAACCGGCACCGCCACCGCGTGATGCCTTCTCCGGCCGAGCGCCGGGCCGAGGCGGTGGAGGCCTGGGCTCGGGGGGCGGAGTGGCTCCGCCTCGTCACCGCGGTCGAGTCGGAGGAAGGCGACCTGCAGCGGACGGTGCTTCAGGCGGCGGAGGTCCTCATGCAACTGGAGGGGTTGCCCTTCCCGTCGCTGCGGGCGCTGGCGCACGAGGCGCGGGAGGCGCTGCTGCGACCGCCGGTGGTGTAGGCGGGCCTCTGGACCTACGGTCTTCGGATGGATTCGAGGCCGACCCGGCGCGCTACGGACTCAAGCCGTGAGTCCCAACAAGCGAACAGCACCGGGGCGGACAGGCGTTCCCTGTGAGAGTGAGCGCCGAGGCCAGATGGAGGGCATCGTATGCCCGGAGATGGTACTTCTCCGCAGCGTCCCCCGCAGTCATGATCAGCGAGTCTGTCACGCGAACGTGAACGAGCGCCCTCTGATCTTGACCGGTCTTCGCGCTCCCCTGGGTTTCCCGCCATTCCAGTGCGCGGTTCCATCCTGCAGCATCGCCTCGAACCGCTCGTCGATCTCGCCTTCCGGAGCCGGCACCATGACCGCGATGGGCTCCCCGTGGGTGGTGACCACGATGCGCTCGCCCTCTTTGATGCGCCGCAGATAGTGGCTCAGACGTGCCTTGAGCTCCCTCACGCCGACAGTCGCCATGAAACGGCTCCTCATCCTTTGTGACTAGATTTTATTGAATTATGGACACATCCACATCAGCCGACCCCCATCATCTCTGTTGCCGCACACCATCGGCCAACACCGCGTCCAGTCCGCGCCGCAGATCGCCCAGTTCACTCTCTGCCACCGGCCGCAGCGGCGCCCGCACGTGGGGCCCGATCACCCCGCGCAGCGCCAGCGCCGCCTTGATGTGGGGGACCGAGGCGCCGTTGTGCAGCATGCGGCACACCGCCGCGACCTGCCGGTACGCTTCCTTCACGTCAGGCCAGGCCCCGCGCGCCGCCGCCCGCCACAGCGCCACATACGGCTCCGGCACCGCGGCCGCCGGCCCGGAGACCGTGCCCGCCCACCCCATGGCGACCATGGCAGGGATGAGCAGGTCGGCGCCGACCAGGATGCGGAAGCCCGGACCTGCCGCCTCCGAGATCAGCACCACACCGTAGGGGTCCCCGGTGCTGTCCTTCATGCCGACCAAGTTCGGCCGCCCGAGCAGCGCGCGGACCACCGACGGGGTCAGGGGATTGCCCGTGGTCTGCGGGATGTTGTAGAGCAGCACCGGGTGATCGGGGACTGCGTCGGCCACCGCCTCGAAGTGGGCGATGAGCGCCTCCTCGGCGTGCCGGAAGTAGAACGGCGCCATGACCGCCAGCGCATCCACGCCCGCTCCGACGGCGGTTCGAGCCGCCGCGATCGTCCCCGCCGTCGTCATCCCGCCCACCTGCGCGATGACCGGGACCCGGCCGGCTGAGGCGGTCACCGCCGCGCGCAGCACGGTGACCCGCTCCTCCAGGTCCAGCAGTGGCCCCTCCCCTGTTGTCCCGCACGCGAAGATCCCGTCCACGCCCCGGTCCACCAGCCACCCGACCAGATCGCCCACGCCGCGCGCATCCACCTGGCCGTCTGCGTGCATCGGGGTCGGGAGGGCGATGATCACCCCCCGCAGACGCTCGACAACCTCACGCCGGATGCCCATGGAGATTCAGCACCCTCCCGGCCGCCTGCGCGGCCCCGCTCACGCTCTCGCCGTACCCGCGGGTCCCGTGCCCTGGACGCTTCGACGCCTGCACCGCCTCCTCTTGCTCTGCGGGGTGGAGCCGGTCCTGCCCGGTATCCATCGCCGCCCTCCTGACGCTACAGTAGTTGTGGAGGCGCCTCCGTGAGCCTGCACGAACACCCGGACGCGCACCGCTCATGCGACGTGACCGCCGGCACCCTGCCCAAAGGAATCGTCCCCGTCCTGCAGACGCCCTTCGCGCAGGACGGGAGCATCGACCTCGAGGGCCTGGAGCGGCTCACTGAGGACGCCGTCCGCGCCGGGGCGCGCGGCGTCCTGGCCCCGGCCGTGGCCAGCGAGGTGGACTACCTCGCGCGCGCGGAGCGGCGCAGGCTCGTCTCCATCATCGCCCGATCGCTGGCGGGGCGCCTGCCGTTCATCGTCGGCGCGTCGTCGAACCACGTCGAGGAGTGCGTGGAGGTCGCGCGGCTCGCCGAGCAGGTCGGCGCCGCAGCGTACCTGGTTGCCGTGCCGGACGCGCTCTACCGCAGCCCTGAGGACATCCCGGGCTTCTTCCAGGCCATCGCATCGAAGGCCGGGCTCCCGCTGATCATCCAGGACCTGGAGTGGAGCGGCCCCGGCCTGCCCCTCGAGGTACTCCGCACCCTCAAGGCGGCGATTCCCACCCTGGCGGGGATCAAGATCGAGACGGTCCCGGCCGGGCCGAAGTACACCGCCGTGCGGGAGGCCTTTGGGGAGGCCTTCTACATTTGCGGCGGCTGGGCGGTCCCCCAGATGATCGAGGCGCTGGACCGCGGCGTGGACGCCATGATCCCCGAGGCGTCCATGGTGAGGGTCTATGCGGCGATCTACCGCCTCTACCATGCCGGAAATCGCGGGAAGGCGCAGGAGGTCTTCCGGGAACTGCTGCCGGTCCTGGCATTTGCCAACCAGGAGATCCGCCTCTCCATCGCCTTCTTCAAGGCGCTGCTCGTCCGGAAAGGGATCTTCCGGTACGAGACGATGCGCTGGCCGGGCTTCCGCTGGGATGCCTACCACCGTCGAATCGCCGACGAATTGATCGAGCACTACCTGGCGCTGGAGGAGCGCGTAGGCCGGCTCTCCCTACCGACCTAGGCCGGGCAGGAACATCACCAGCTGGGGCACCAGCGTAATGAGGAAGAGACACCCGACCAGGACGACGATGTAGGGGACGAGTTCCTTCAGGATCACTGCCATCGGCAACTTCGTCAGCCCGCTCAGCAGGAACAGCAGCATCCCGAAGGGCGGGGTGAGCAGCCCGATCATCACGTTGAGCACAAAGACCACCCCGAAGTGGACCAGGTCGATGCCCAGCGCCTGAACGATGGGGATCACGATGGGCAGGAAGATGAGCATGATGGCCAGCGTCTCCATGAACATGCCCAGGATCAGGAAAAGCACGTTCAGGATCAGCAGCATCACCACCGGATTCCGGGTGATCTCCAGGAAGAACGCCGCGATGGCCTGGGGGATCTGCTCGCGGGCCAAAATCCATCCGAACACCGAGGCCGTGGTCACGATGAACATGATCATGGCCGTGTTCTCGACCACGCGCAGGGCCAGGCGGGGGATCTCGCGGGGCGGGATCTCGCGGTAGGCGACCGTTCCCAGGGCCAGGGCGTACAGCACCGCGACGGCCGCCGCCTCGGTCGGCGTGAAGAACCCGCTGTAGATGCCCCCCAGGAGGATGACCGGGGCAAGCAGCGGCGGGACGGCCTTCCAGAACGCTGCCACGAACTCCCGGAACGTGACCCGCGCCTCGCGGGGGAAGCCCCGCCGGACGGCCTGGACGTAGACCAGGCCCATCATCGCCAGCCCCATGAGGACCCCCGGGATCACGCCGCCCAGGAAGAGAGCCCCCACCGAGACCTGGGCCATGGACCCGTAGATGACCATGGGGATGGACGGCGGGATGATCGGCCCGATGGTGGAGGTCGCGGCCGACAGCGCCGCGGCGAACGGGCGGGGGTAGCCGGCGCCTTCCATCGCCTCGACCTCCATCATGCCCACGCCTGCGGCGTCGGCGATGGCCGAACCCGACATGCCGGCGAAGATCATGCTGTTCACGACGTTCACGTGCGCCAGGCCGCCCGGCACGTGGCCGACCACGGCATGGGCGAACTGGAAGATGCGCCGTGTCGTGCCGGTGGTGTTCATCACCTCGGCAGCCAGGATGAAGAACGGCACCGCCAGCAGCAGGAAGGAGTCGATCCCGAAGATCATCCGCTGGGCAACGATGGTGATGTCGATGGTCCCCACCAGCACCATGTAGATCGCGCACCCCAGGCCCAACGCGAAGGCCACCGGGAGTCCCGTCGCGAACCCGACCGCGACGACGCCCAGCAGGATCCACTTCTCCACTAGCGAGCCCTCAGCGAGCGGATCAGATCTGCGGCCTGCTGGAGGTGGTGGATCAGGAGGAGCACGCAGGCGACCGGGACGGCGACGACCAGGTACCCCGAGGGCACCTCCATGGCGGGTGAGGGAATCTTCCGATAGAACGCGAAGAACGCCAGGCCGCTTTGGAGCCCGTACAGCAGGAAGAAGAGGATGGCCACCTCGTGGACCAGCAGCAGGACCGTCCTGGCCCGCCCGGGCAGCCTGTTGGGGACGAAATCCATGCGGATCTGCGCGCGCCGCCGGCTCACCAGCGCCGCCCCCAGGAAGACCATCCAGATGTACAGGTACCGGGCCAGTTCATCCGCCCAGGTGGGCGGCCGCGTCAGGACGTCGCGCATGAAGATCTGGTAGATGACGACGACGAACATGAGCAGGAGGAGCAGGGAGGGCACCGTCTCCTCCACGAGGTGGACGATGCCCTCCCACAGCCGGACCCGGGTGGACCGTGCGGCCTGCGGCGTCACCGACGTCTAGCGCGCCGACGCGATGGCCTCATACACGCCCTGACCCCAGACCTTCCCGAACTTGTCCGGCAGGCAGCGCCGGGCCTGGGCGCGGAAGGCGTCCATGTCGGGGGTGATCACCTCCATGCCCGCGGCCCTGAACTTGCCCAGCAGTTCGGCCTCATCCTTCAGCACCAGCGCATTGGAGACCTTACCCCCCTCCTCGAAGGCCTGCACCACGATGCGCTGGCCCTCGGCCCCCAGCGCCTCCCACGTCTTCTCGTGGATGATGGGGATGATCGGCCCGACCTGGTGGCCGGTCAGCACCAGGTACTTGGCGACCTCGTAGAATTTGAAAGCGTTGATGTTGGTGAACGGGTTCTCCTGGCCGTCCACCACGCCGGTCTTCAGAGCCAGGTAGACCTCACCGATGCCCATCGGGACCGGGTTGCCGCCCATGCACCGGAGGTTCTCGATGTAGATCGGGTTGTTGGGCACCCGGATCTTCAACCGGGCCAGCTCCGCCGGCGTCCTGAAGGGCTTGTTGGTGGTGAAGTGCCGGGTCCCCAGGTACCAGACGTCCACCACCCGGATGGTGATGGCGCTGGGCAACTGCTTGAACAGTTCTTGCCCGATGCGCCCCTTCATGACCCTGAACATGTGGTCGACATCGACGAACAGGTAGGCGGCCTCCAGCACGCCGACCGTGGCCAGATATGGCGCCATCCAGGACGGGTTGGAGAACCACATGTCCTGGGTGCCGCGCATGGTGTTGATCATCTGCTCGGCCTGGCTGCCGAGCTGATCGCCGGGAAACACCTGCAGCTGGATGCGGCCCCCGGACCGCTGGGCGATGATGTCTGCGGCCTTCCTGGCGCCCACATCCACCGGATGGCCCACCGGGTTGTTGGTGCCGAAACGGATCACGATGCGTTGCTGGGCGGCCAGCGGCTGGATCCCGACCAGCAGCGCCAGCACGGCCACGACCGTCACCGTCAGCCCACGTCGTATTACCTGCTCCATGCTCCTCTCCTCCTTTACTCGGGTGCGCCAGCTCCCGTCGTCTGTGTCCCCCTGAGGCCTGCCATAAGCTCGTGACGGCTTCCACCCCCCTGTCCGGTTGGGGATCCTTGCCGCGCTCCCACCCGCAGGCGGCGCAGGCGCCTCATCACTTCACTGTGGCCCTCGCCGAAGTATTGCGCCAGCGCCAGGTAGTCGCGGTAGAGGGTCTCGTAGATCTGCTGCGCATCCGGTCGCGGGCGGTAGCGGATGCGGTCGGCGCTGCCCATGCGCCGGATGGCCTCGACCATGGTGTCGTAGCCTCCTGCACGCTCGCCCGCAGCCGCGGCCGCATAGATCGCCGCTCCCACCGCCGAGGCATGCTGGACTCGCGCTACCAGCACCTCGCGGCCGATGATGTCGGCGGTCAACTGCAACAGCAGCGGGTTGCGCTCGGCCAGCCCGCCGCAGGCGTGGACCTCGTGCACCGGGACGCCGCCGGCCTCGAACGTCTCGATGACCCGACGCGTGCCGAACGCGGTGGACTCCAGCAGCGCGCGGTAGATCTCGTGGGGTTCAGTGGTGACCGTCAGCCCCACCAGGAGGCCCGTCAGGTCGGCGTCCACCAGCGGCGTGCGGCAGCCGTTCCACCAGTCCAGCGCCAGTACTCCCGCCTCGCCGGGGGCCAGTCGGGCGGCGTCGGCTTCGAGGCGGTCGTAGACCGCAGCCTCGCCCCCATCCCCCCCTGCGTAGCGCGCGGGCACTGCGGTTCGCACGAACCACTGGAAGATGTCGCCGACCGAGGCCTGGCCGGCCTCGTACCCGAACAGCCCCGGCAGGATGCCGTCTTCGACCACGCCCGAGATGCCGCGCACGATCCGGCGCGCGGGGTCAACGAGGAGGTGGCAGGTCGAGGTCCCCATGATCGCCACGAGCCGGCCTGGCTCGCAGACGCCCACGGCGGGCACGGCGGCGTGCGCGTCGATGACCGCCACGGCGACCGGCGTGCCCTCGCGCAGGCCGGTCCGCTGCGCCCATGTGGCCGACAGGCCGCCGGCGCACGCCGCCACCGGGTGCGGGGGCGGGCCGAGTTTTTCCAGGAACGACGGCAGGTCGGGATCCAGCGACGCCCAGAACGCCGCCGGCGGATAGCCGGCGTCCTTCTGCCAGTGCGCCTTGTACCCCGCCTGACAGGCGCTGCGCACCTCCTCGCCGACCAGTTGCCAGACGATCCAGTCGCCGCCCTCGATCCAGCGGGCGGCGGCAGCGGCCACCTGCGGCGCCTCGGCCAGTACCTGCCAGGCCTTGGCCCAGGACCACTCCGACGAGGTGCGCCCTCCGTACCACTGGAGGAACCCCGCATCCGGCCGGCCTGCGGTGGCGTTGATCCGATCCGCGTACGGCTGCGCGGCGTGGTGCTTCCACAACTTGGGCCAGGCGTTGGGGTCCGTGGCGAACTCGGGCAACAGGCACAGCGGCGCGCCCTGGGCCGTGGCGGGCATCACGGTGCACGACGTAAAGTCCACGCCGATCCCGATAATGGCCCGCTGCGGCGCCCCCGCGGTCAGGGTGCGCAGCAGGGTCTCCAGCGCCTCGATCCAGTCGCCGGGGTGCTGCAGCGCCCAGTCTGGCGGCAGACGCTCCTCGGTGTCGGGCAGCGCCCGATCGATGACACCGTGGGGATACGAGTAGGTCGCCGTGCCGGCGATGCGTCCATCGGCGGTGTCCACCAGCACCGCGCGCGCCGACTCGGTGCCGAAGTCTACCCCGATCGTGTAGCGCGTCGCCACGAGGCCCTCACGCGAAGACCCGGGGCTCGATCCCGGTCATCCTGCAGAACCACACCAGGTCGTCCACGTAGTTGCCGTAGACGCCGTGGATGTGGTTGGAGTCGTACTCGCCGAGGAACTCTTCGGCCGACACCTTGAACCTGGCGAAGGCGTGCGGCCATTCGGGTGTGGTGGCCCTGGCCCGGGCGGCCGCCTCCTCCGGGACGAACTGCAGGAACTCGCCCGGCACGATGGCCATCCAGTACCGGCCGTTGCGCCGCGCCAGCCGCGCCAGGGTCACCTCGCCGGGGGCCGCAATGTGCATCACGGAGGCGCCACCGGCCGGGAAGTAGATGATCGCCGGGTAGAGGTGCACGTGGGGGAGGTTGACCGCCGGGTCAAAGGACCGGCCGGCGAAGTAGGTGGCGTGCTGGCCGGAGTTGACCAGGTCCCACACATCGTCGGCGGCGTCGTAGTGGCGGACGTCGGCGAAGAGCACCGGAGTCCCGGCGAGGTGCTTGAAGATCTCCATCGTGAGCGCGCCGTCGCTGTCGGCCTCGGTGGCGCACACGATGGGGTCGTGGGGACCTTCCCAGTCGTAGGGGTCGTTGAGGAACGCCTCGGCCACGTCCATGGTGGCGAAGTGGTTGGTCATCTCCGGCTGGCCCTTGATGCCGCAGAAGTCCAGCCGCCACTCGTCGATGATCTCGCGCACCGCGTGGTAGGACTTGATCTGGCGGCGCAGGAGGTCGGGGGTGAGCTTGCGCCCGTCGTAGTGGATCGTGGCGCCGTGCCGCTGGAGCCAGGCGATGCCGGCGTCCGCGCGACTGTCGGGAATGGCCTCCGCGCGCCGGATGATCTCGAACTGGTCGATGTGCTCGATGTCGACCCCGAACTCCCGCCGCCACTGGTCCAGCGCCGGCACGGCGGTGTACATGCCCATGGATCGGCCGCCGATGACCCCGTACACCTCGCCTCGCAGCCGGTTCTTCGCCACCGCCGGCCGCAGGAAGCGCAGCACCCGCTCGAAGACCCCCTCGTCGTCAATGTCGCCCGAGACGCGGCCGCAGAAGGCGCCCACCTGGTCGAGGCTGCCGGCGGCGGCCAGCATCGCCACCAGCCCCGGATACTGGGGGTTCACGTTGCTGAACAGGAGGATCGGGCCGGGGACGAACTGCGCGGCGATGGCCGAGTAGTGGGGCCACGCCCAGATGGCGTAGTTGAAGACCGTGGCCTCGACACCCTGGGCGGCCAGGTACCGGCCCTCGCTGGCCGCCAGATCGGTGGTCCACACGATCTCGCGCCCGGTCACCACCTCCCACCCGACGGTCCGCAGCCGCGCGGCCAGGCGGTCCTGGAACTGCCGGGTCATCGGGAGCAGTTCGGCGTGCACGTGGGGCCGGCCGTCGGAGAACGTCAGGATGCCGACCTTGGGGCTCCGCATGAGCGACCTCCGCTTCCCCGCGGCGCAGTGCCGGCGGGTAGGAGAACGTTATCAGAGTCCTGGAGGAGCATTCGCGGCCAGCAGGGGGATTCCTGCCTCGCCCGCCGGACCCGGGCTCCGGCGGCCGGGACGGAAGGAACCGCTCCTGAGCAGGTGGAAGTCAAGAGAACGTTATCACATGCCTACCATCCGCGACGTCGCCCGCCGCGCCGGGGTCTCGGTGGCGGCCGCCGCCCGCGCCCTCGGCGGCTACGGTTACACCAGTGCAGCCACGCGGGAAAAGGTGCTGCGTGCAGCCCAAGCCCTCGACTACCACCCCAACGCCATCGCCCGCAGCATGATCAAGGGACGCACGCAGACCCTGGGCGTGATCGTCTCCGACAACGCCAACCCGTTCTTCGCCTCGGTGGTGCGCGGCATCGAGGACGCGGTCCTGGGCCAGGGCTACGCCATCGTCCTCTGCAACGCCGACGAGGATCCGGCCAAGGAGGCGATCTACCTCCGGACAGTCCGCCAGAAGCGCGTCGACGGCCTGGTCATCTCGCCGTCGGGCGGGTCGGCGGCGGCCCTGCGGGGTCTGATGGACAGCGGGACCTCCATCGTCCAGGTGGACCGTCGCCTGCCCCGGCTGGCAGCGGATGCCGTGCTCACCGACAACCGGGCAGGCGTGCGCGCGGCCGTCGAGCACCTGATCCGTCTCGGCCACCGTCGCATCGGTATCCTCAGCGGCCCGCGGCGGCTCTACACCGGCCGCGAGCGCCTGGAAGGCTATCTGGCTACCATGCGGGATGCCGGGCTCCCGGTGGCGGACGGGTGGGTCCAGGAGGGCAACTTCAAGGAAGCGAGCGGCTACGAACTGGTCGGCCGCTTCCTGGGACTTCGCCGCCGGCCCACGGCCATCTTCATCGCCAACAACCTGATGACCATCGGCGCGCTGCTGGGCCTCAAAGAGGCCGGCGTGCGGATTCCGGAGGAGATGGCCGTGGTGGGCTTCGACGACATGGACTGGGCGCCGATCCTCACCCCACCGCTGACGGCCGTGGCCCAGCCCGGGTATCACCTGGGGGCGACGGCGGGCCGGCTCCTGCTGGAACGACTGGCCCAATCCTACCGGGGCAGGCCCCGCACCGTCGTCTTCCAGCCCCGACTGGTCGTCCGGGAATCCTGCGGCGCGCCCCTGCGCCAGGGCCCCGGGGTCAGGCGCTGAGGCCCCCTCCCCCGCGGGCGACCCGGGGCCGGCCCCCGCGTCTGAGAGACGCCTAAACCGGCCGGGTTTTGGGCAAATTCCCTCTGCCTGGCCAGGATGGGGATGGACCGCGGGCTCGCCAGCGCCGGACTCGACCGGGAGTGGTGGGCTATGCGCGCAAGGCGAGCGCAAGCCGGGCTGAGTCTGATCGAGGTCACCGTGGTGGGCGCCGTCGCCGCGGTGGTTCTCGTGGCCTCGATCGGCCAGTACCGGGAGTTCGTCAGCAACCAGCGGCTGAATGCCTGGGCGGAGACCATCGCTACAGATCTCCGGGCCGCCCAGCAGCTCAGCGTGGCCAGACGTGAGACGGTCGTCGCGGTCTTCGCCCCGAACCTCTACGCCATCCGCATCGGCGGCACCGACGTCAAGGTCGGCACCCTTCCTCCGGACCTCGTCAGCTCCTCAGAGACCGTCACCTTCACGACCCTCGGGACGACCTCGAATGCGGGGACCATCACGCTGCGCAGCACGATGACCAACCGGACCAAGCAGATTTCCATCTCGTCATCCACGGGGCGCATCAGAATCGACTGACGGACGGTGCGGGCATGATCTCCAGACGGGCACAGGCGTGCCGCCGGTCAGGCGGCCAGCGGGGGTTTACCCTGATCGAGGTGATGATCGGCATGCTCCTGCTGGCATCCATCGTGGTCATGTTGGCCCAGGGCTACATGGCCGCGCTCAGCCGGGCCGGGGAGACCGGCGACCACACCATGGCGGCGGCGTGGGCGCAGGCCATGGTGGACTACCTCCGCAACCAGGGCTATGGGGTCAGCGGTTCCTGGAGCGAGACGCCGGCGGCCTGCGCCGCGCCCAAACCGTGCCTCCCCCCCGTGTTCAGCCGCGCCGACATCGTCGTCAGCAACACCGGGATCCCGTCCCTCAAGCAGATCGACATCACCCTCTACCGGATGGGGTCGGGGTCGCCCTTCATGGCGCTCTCCACGTACGCCGCGGACCTGAGGTTTCCGTGATGCGGCGGACCATGGCAGGCCGGACCGGGCGCGGCGAGCGGGGGCTCACCCTTGTCGAAGTCATCGCCGCCATGGCGATCGGCTCATTGGTGCTCTCGACGATCTACCTGGCGCTGGGCACGGCGATCAAGGCCCGCCTCCTGGTGTGGAGCCAGGTGCACAACCAGCAGCACGGCCGCCTGGTCATCCAGTGGATGGCCGACCGCCTGCGCCAGGCCGGCTACGCCGTCAGCCCGGCCAGCCCGCTGCCGCGCTGCCAGGACGCGCTGGTCGCCGAGGATCCGGCGCTGCGCCCCACCGCCTCTCAGATCTACTTCAACACGGACCTGGACGGCGCAGGGGCCGGCGCCCCGACGCAGACCATCGGGTTCCGCGTGGGCAGGGAGAGCGCGGGTGGGACCATGGTCAATGTGGTCGAGGAGTCGGTGGCCGACTGCACAAGCGGCGCCCCCTCACGGGTTTCCAGCGTGACCGACCCAACCTCCGTGGCCATCGCCTCGCTGACGTTTGACTACTACGATGCCAGCGGGACCCCGGTCACCGACCTCGCGACGCCAGACAGCATTCGGACGATCCGCATGGTCCGCATTACCCTGGTCGAGCAGGCCTCGGCCGGCTCGCTGGGTCCCAGGGGGCAGACATGGAGCGTACTCGTCTCGCTACGGAATCCGGACCCGCGCAACCCGTGAGCCGGGGGCGTCCGGCCCCCCGCGGCGAACGGGGGAACGTCCTGTTGATCATCCTGGTGTTCCTGGTGGCAGGCGGGGTCCTGGCCATGGGCCTCCTCAACAGCCTGCTGGGAGAGATCCAGGGGGGCCTGTCCTACCGCCATGCGGTCCAGGCCCTGTCGGTCGCCGAGGCCGGCGTGCACTACGCGGCCGCCAGGGTCAATGAGGCAGGCGGCGCCGCGTATGCCGGCGAGACCGACCGCTGGGTCTCGCACCCCCTCCAGGGGAACGTCGGCCTGTTCGATGTCACGGTGCGGTGCTCCGACGGCACGGTCCCGGGGAATCCCAGCCCCTGTGCAGGCGCTCCCCAACCCAACGTGCGCGTCGTCACCTCGACTGGGTACGTGCCGAGCAAGGCGATCCCGCTGGGGCGCCGCACCGTGGTCACCACCATCCGGCAGCAGATCCTCACCTCTTTGCAGTACGCGGTCTGCGGGGAGGATGGGGTGACCCTCAACCAGAGCACCAGCACCTACGGCGACGTGGGCAGCAACCGCAACATCACCCTGCTGGGCCCGCCCCAGACGCCTGGATCGCTGGCGCGCATCTACGCCTTTGCCGGCCAGCGAGGCGACGCCACCGCCGGCGGCGCGGTGGCCTGCTCGGCGTCGTGCGGGCCGTCCTACTACCAGGTCCAGGGGACCGCGACGAGCTACGGGACCCCGGGCCGCCAGGTCTGCCCGGTGCTGCCGTCCTTCGCGTGCACCCCGGGCACACGAGACGAGATCCGCGGCGCCGGGGCGAGCCTGGTGATCAGCGCGGCGAACGGCAACACGGCGCTGCGCAACGTCAGCCTGGGGAGGAACTCCACCCTGACCTTCCAGACCACCGGCCCCAACGAGACCCTCGTCGTCCAGATGAACAGCCTGACGGTCGGGCAGAACAGCCGCGTGCGCGTGACCGGAGGCGGCAAGGTGGTCCTGCACCTGGCCGACCGCTCGACGATCAACCAGGGCACGCTCTTCGGCGTCGACGCCACCGATGTCGGCATCGAGCCCGGCCGCTTCCTGATCCAGAGCTGCGCGACGGACGGGGGGGCCAACGAGTTCGCCCTGGAGTTCCACCAGACCGGCGGCATCTACGCCATCCTGTTCGCGCCGAACGGGACGGTGCAGCTGGACCAGGCGAACCTCTCCCGCGGGGCGATCTCTTCGCGTTACGTGCAGTTTGATCAAGGTACCGACTTCCGGTACGACACCACCGGCCTGGCCATCAGCGCCGGCCCCTACAACACCATCGCGGCCTGGCGGGAGCAGCCGTAGCGGCTCCCGCGACCGGCCCGGCACGCCGTTGACCTCCCCGGCGGCGTGCCGGGCCACTTCACCAGGCAGGAATTCTGCTGCGCAATCCGTAATTCACCAACTCGTCTGTTCCTGAATCCTCAACCAGGGGGGGCTGGTGCGCGGCCTCTATCTGATTCCCGGTGCCATATCCCGCAGGGAGGGCGGGGCCGCTGAACTGGCGCGGCGGGCTGCCGTCGTCCAGCGCCTAGCCAATGCGGGCTGGACCATGGACACCTGGGAGGTCACTGCAGGGCCGGCGTCCATCGAGTCCGCCTACGAGGAGTACCTCGCGGTGCCCGGCGCCATCGAGCGGCTAGTCGAGGCCGAGCGCGCGGGGTTCGACGGCGCGATTTTGGGCTGCTTTGGCGATCCGGGGCTGGAGGCCGCCCGGGAGATGGTGAGCATCCCGGTCACCGGCCCCGGGGAAGCCTCCATGCTCTTCGCCGCCACGCTGGGGCACCGGTTCAGCATCGTGACCGTCCTGGACACCGTCTGTGCCCTGCTGGAGCGGCTGGCCTGGCAGGTCGGCGTAGACCGGAAACTGGCCTCGGTGCGGGCGATCGACGTCCCGGTGCTGGACCTCGACCGCGACCCCAAGGAGACCTTTGCCCGCATGGTCCGCGAGGCCGAGGCGGCCCGCGACCGCGATCGCGCCGACGTCATCGTCATGGGCTGCATGACGATGGCCTTCCAGGAGCGCCAGGCGGAGATGGCGCGCCTGCTGGGGATCCCCGTCGTCAACCCGCTGCACGCCGCGGTGAAGATGATGCAGGCCCTCGCCGAGCTCGGGCTGCGCCACAGCCGGCGGGCCTATCCGACCCCGCCGAAGCTGCGACAGCAGGCTGCGGCCACCGGACCCGGAGGAGTCACCCCGCGTGGGGCGCGCTGACCGGCTCGATGCCCTCGACCAGAGCATCATCCGCTGCCTCCAGCGCGACGGCCGGACCAGCTACAGCGCCATGGCCAAACTGCTGGGGGTCACCGAGGGCACGGTGCGTAACCGGGTGGCCCGCCTGCTGGCCGACCGCGTCATCCGCGTCGTGGGCGTGGCGGACCTCTTCAAGGTCGGCATGCACGCCGCCGCCATCACCGGCATCAACGTCCAGCGCCACAAGATGAAGCAGGCGCTGTCGCGCCTGATGGAGATGCCCGAGGTCCGCTACATCGCCGTGACCACCGGCGCCTTCGACATCATCATCGAGGTGGTGCTGCCCGACACCGACGCGCTCCACGACTTCCTGGTGGACCGCCTGGCGGGCGTGCCGGGGTTGCTGCGGACCGACACCTCCATGATCCTCAAGATCCACAAGCAGAGCTACACCTGGCTCCCGGAGCCGGACGGCGCGCGCCCGCTCCCAAGAGGCGCGCGATGAGGGGGGAGAGCACGTGCGAGAGCGACGAGGGATGGCAGTCCTGCTGGGGCTCGCCCTGGTGGCCGGGACCTTGCTGCCGGCGGCCGGCGGGCCGGCCGCCGCTGGCGGCGTGGTGTTCCCCATCGTGGGGGACCCGATCTTCAACCCATGGCACCCGCGGGCGTTCATCGAGTCAATTCCTCCCAACCGGGTCCTCTTCAACGGGCTGACGAAAATCGGCAAAGACCGCCAGCCCGCGCCCGACCTGGCCGAGCGGTGGGAGATCTCGCCCGACGGGCTGGTCTGGACGTTCCACCTGCGCAGGGGCGTCAAGTGGCACGACGGCCGCGACTTCACCGCCGACGACGTGAAGTTCACCTACGACCTCGTCATCAACCCGCGCCTGGGGGCCCAGAACGCCGGGGCGTTCCGGGCCCTCAAGGAAGTCAGGGTCGTCGATGCCAGCACCGTGCAGCTGGTGCTGGAGACGCCCGTGGCGAGCCTGGGCGCGCTGGTGGCCACCAACGCCGGGATTATCCCCCGTCACGGCTTTGCCGGCGTGAGCGACCCCTGGACCCACGACGCCTTCAACAAGCGGGCGCCCGTCGGCACCGGCGCCTTCAAGATCCGGCAGTACGTGGCGGGGTCGTTCGTGGTGCTGGAGCGCAACCCGGCCTACTTTGCCGGCGCGCCCACCATCGAGACGGTCACCTTCAAGGTCCTGCCTGACGTGAACGCCCAGGTGGCCCAGTTGCTTGCCGGCGACCTGACGCTCATCTTCATCGACAACCCGGCGCTGGTCCGGGCCGTCCAGCGGAATCCCAACGTGGAGATCTCCACGGTCCCCGAGGCCACCTTCTACTGGGTCGCCCCGCACTTCGGTAACCGGCTCTTCCAGGACCGGCGCGTGCGGCAGGCCATCATGCACTCGTGGGATCGCCCGGCCATGATCAGGGGATTCCTGGAAGGCTTCGCGACCCCGGCCAGCGGGCCGATCTCCCCGGCGCTGGGCACCTACTACAACCCCAACGTGAAGACCTACGAATTCGACAGGGCCAAGGCCCGGGCGCTGCTGGCCGAGGCCGGCTGGCAGATGGGCCCCGACGGCGTCCTGGTCAAGGACGGCCAGCGGTTCCGCGTCACGCTCACCTACCCCACCGTGCAGTACTTCGAGCCCCTGGCCGCGTTGATCCAGCAGTACCTGCGGGCGGTGGGCATCGAGGTCGCCCTCGACGGCCTGGAGTTCAACCAGTTCATCGCCCAGCGCTTCCTGCCCAAGCGCTACGAACTCATTGCCGGATGGTGGCGGTATCCGCCCGATCCGGACATGTTCCCCTACCTCCACAGCAGCAACGCCGAGCGCGGGTTCAACGTGCCGGCCTACAGGAATGCCGAGGTGGACCGGTGGCTCGAGGAAGGCCGCAAGGCCACCACGGCGCGCGACCGCCAGCGCGCCTACGCCAGGCTCCAGGAACTGGTCGCCGAGGATCTGCCCTACCTCTACCTCTGGTGGCCGAACGAGATCCGGGCGATCAGCAAGCGCCTCAAGGGCGTGCCATCCATCGGGCTGCGGGACGGCTTCCAGTACATGCACGAGTGGAGGCTGGAGTAGTCTGAGCCGCTACCTCCTCCAGCGTGCGGCCCAGGCACTGGTCGTCCTCTTCGTCGTCTCCACCATCACCTTCGTGATGGTCAGCCTGGCCCCGGGCGGGCCGGCTATCATGACGACGATGGAGACCACGCCCGAGATGCGCGAAGCCCACCGGCGGCGGCTGGGGCTCGACCAGCCGCTGCCAGTGCGGTTCGTGAAGTGGACGGCCGCGGCCGTCCGGGCGGACTTCGGCCGGTCGTTCAACGACGGGCGCCGCGTCGGCGAGGTGATCCGGGAGCGCCTGCCCAACACGCTGCTGCTTGGGGGCGCGGCGCTCCTGCTGTCCGTCCTGATCGGGATCCCCGCCGGCATCGTGTCGGCCACGCGCCGGGCGTCGCCGGTCGACTACACCGTCACCTTCTTGAGTTTCATCGGCGTCTCGATCCCGGCCTTCTGGTTCGCGATCCTCCTCATCCTCCTCTTCTCGGTCCGGCTGGACTGGCTGCCGGCCTCCGGCATGGCCACCATCGGGGCTCCCTTCTCGCTGGCCGACCGGCTCCTCCACCTGATCATGCCGGCATTCGTCCTGGCGACGGCCACCATGCCCGGCCTGGTGCGGTTCATGCGGTCGGCCCTGCTGGAGGAACTCGGGCAGGACTACGTGCGCACCGCGCGGGCCAAGGGTCTGGCCGGCCGCCGGGTCCTCACCCGTCATGCGATCCGCAACGCCCTCATCCCCGTCGTCACCATCCTGGGCGTGCTCATCCCCCGGCTGGTGGGCGGGGCGGTCATCACCGAGACGATCTTTGGCTGGCCGGGCATGGGACAACTGGCGGTCGCGTCCACCGTGGGACGCGACTACCCGCTGGTCATGGGCCTGACCGTCGTGGTGGCCATCGTGGTCGTGTTCTCCAACCTGGTCGTGGACCTGGCCTACGGCTGGCTCGACCCCCGCATCACCTATGGGTAGCGCGGCGCGTGGCTAGCACGCGGTTCCGGACGGCGGTGGCTCCCCCATCCCGCGGGACGGTGGCGCTGGTGGGTGCGGCGCCTGCGCGGACGCTGTGGCGGACGGCCGCCAGACGCCTGCGCCGCAACCCCCCCGCCATGATCTCCATCGTGTTCCTGGCAGCCATCCACCTCGTGGCGGCCGTAGGGGTGGGGGTGCTGCCGCACGATCCTTTTGCGACCAATCCGCTGGAATCGCTGCGGGCAGGCAGCCTCCAGCACCCTCTGGGCACCGATGAGGTCGGCCGGGACGTCCTGGCCCGGCTGGTGCTGGGCTCCCGCGTCTCGCTGGCGGTCGGGTTCGTCGCCATGGCCATCTCCGTGCTGGTGGGCGTCGCGGTCGGGGCGGCGGCGGGCTACCTCGGACGGTGGATCGATGTGGTCCTGATGCGCTTCACCGACGCGATGATGGCGCTGCCGACTCTCTTCGTGGTCCTGGCCGCCCTGGCCGTCTTCGGCGGCGGGCCCATCACGGCCACGGTGGTGATCGGCCTGACCGCCTGGATGCCGGTGGCACGCGTCGTGCGCGGCGAGTACCTCCGGTGGCGGGTGAGCGAGTTCGTGGACGCCGCCAGGGCCGTCGGGGGGAGCGACCTGCGCATCATGCTGCGCCACATCCTGCCCCAGGTGGTCCCGTCGATCATCGTGGCGGCCACCCTGAACATCGCGTTTGCCATCCTGACCGAGTCGGCCATCTCCTACCTGGGGCTGGGCATCCGGCCGCCGCTGCCGTCCTGGGGCAACATGCTGCAGAACGCCCAGATCTACATCTGGTCGGCGCCCACCCTGGCGCTCTACCCCGGGCTGCTGATCCTGATGACGGTGCTGGCGTACAACTTCCTGGGCGACGGGCTGCGGGATGCCCTGGATCCGCGGCTGAAACTGTGATCCGGCATCCTCGGTCGTGAAGGAGGAGGGTGAATGATCACCGTGAGCACGTGGCGCAACGAGACCGACGAGCGGCGGCTGATCGACGACGTCTCGCTGGACGAACCGTGGGCGCTCATTGAAGCCTACACTGGGCTGATCCGCGAGTCGGGCACGCAGGACGAGCGTCGGGCCTTCGACTACCTCAGCCGGCGCCTGGCGACGTTTGGGGTGCCCCACACGGTCCACACGCCGACGCTGCTGATCAGCGTGCCGCGTCAGGCCCGCCTGGAGGTCCTGGCCCCCCAACGCCGGATGGTGACCGCCAAGACACCGTCCATGTCGCTGTCCACCGGCGGCCGGTGGAAGCGCGGCCAGGTGGTCTACCTCCCCACCGGACAGGTGGATCACATCCGAGGTCTGTTCGAGGGCGCGGGTGCCCTGACGGCGGAGATGGACGGGAAGATCGTCCTCACCGAGGGCTACCCCTCGCCGGGCAAGGTCGCCGACTTCACCAGGCGTGGCGCCGCCGGTGCCATCTTCATCAGCCCCGGCGAGCGCATCCACGAGGGCATCTGCACCACCATCTGGGGCTCGCCGGATCTCGACTCCTGGGAGCGGAAACCCACGATCCCTGTGGTGGCGGTGAACAAGACCGAGGGCGCCTGGCTGCGCGACCTGGCCCGGGGGGGCGGGGTGAAGGTGCGCCTGTCCACGAACCTCGCCGAGGGATGGGTCGCCTGCCCGCTGTGCGTCGCCGAGATCCCGGGCCGCGAGGTCCCCGAGGAGTTCGTCCTGGTGCACGGCCACGTGGACGGCTGGCACCAGGGGATCGGCGACAACGCCACCGGCGATGCGACGCTGCTGGAACTCGCCCGGGTCCTGTGGACTCACCGCGAGCGCCTGGCCCGGACGGTCCGGATTGCGTGGTGGCCCGGCCATTCCCAGGGACGGTATGCGGGATCGGTGTGGTATGCGGATACGTTCGCCCTGGACCTGGACGCGCACTGCATCGCCCACATCAATTGCGATTCGCCCGGCTGCCGGTGGGCGACCGTCTACGAAGACGTCTTCTGGATGAGCGAAGCCGAGGGGATCGGCAGGGCCGTCATCCGCGACGTCACCGGCCAGGAGGCCGCCGGCGGCCGGCCGCTACGGGCCGGCGACTGTTCCTTCTCCAACATCGGCGTCTCGACGTTCTACATGCTCTCCTCCACGATGCCCAAATCCCTGATCCAGGAAAAGGGCTACTACCCGGTCGGCGGCTGCGGCGCCAACATCGCCTGGCACACCGAGGACGACACCATCGAGATCGCCGACCGCGACAACCTGCTGCGCGATATCAAGGTCTACCTGCTGGCGGCCTACCGCACGGCCAACGCCCCCCTGCACCCGCTGGACTTCACGGCGCTCGCCGACGAGATCGCCCGGACTCTGCAGGCCTACCAGGACGCCACCGACGGCGAGTTCGACCTGGGCGAGGCGATCGCCGAGGCGCGGGCGCTGCGCGCCGATCTGGAGCGCTGGTACCTGGACCGGGCCTCCCTGCTGGACCGCTCGCCGGCGGATCCCGAGGTCCGGGGCGCCAATGCCACGCTGCGGCGGCTGGCGCGCATCCTGGTGCCCATCAACTACACGCGGGCCGGCCGGTTCCGCCACGACCCCGCCGTCGACGTCCCGCCTCTGCCGGATCTGGCGCCGGCGCGGACCTGGAAGACCCTGACGCCGGGGAGCGACCTCTACCACGTGACGCGCACACACCTGGTGCGCGGGCGCAACCGGGTCCTGGGGGCGCTGCGGGACGCCCGTGCCCTGGTGCAGTCCTGAGGAGGGGTCGGGCCGTGGCCTCGCTCCCCTCCACGATGCGGGCCGTCGTCGTGCGGCGGCACGGCGGCCCGGAGGTGCTGAACATCGAGGACGTTCCGGTGCCCTCGCCGGGAGCTGGCGAGGCGTTGATTCGGGTGAGGGCCTGCGCGCTGAACAACATGGACATCTGGGCGCGCTCCGGCCCGCCCGGCGGCCGCCCCATCTTCCCCTGGCGCGAGCGCGCGTTTCCGTTCACCAGCGGCGGCGATGTGGCGGGCACGGTCGAGACCCTGGGTGCCGGCGTGCAGGACTGGGTCCGGGGCGATCGGGTCGTCGTGAACCCCATCCTCTCCTGCGGTGACTGCGAGTTCTGCCTGGCCGGCGAACAGACCATGTGCCTGCACTACCGGATCTTCGGCGAGCACACCCCGGGGGGCCTGGCGGAGTATGTGGTCGCGCCGGCGCGCAACCTGCTGCGCCTGCCCGATCACGTGCCGTTTGAGAAAGCCGCAGTGCCGGCGGCGTACTGCACCGCATGGCGGATGATGATCACCGCCGGAGGGCTCCGCGCCGGCGAGGACGTGCTGATCGTCGGCGCCTCCGGCGGCGTGGGGACGGCGGCGCTGCTCATCGCCAGGATGGCCGGAGCCCGCCGCATCTTCGCCGTCGTCACCGGGGCGGAGAAGGCCCGCAAGGCGGCGGAGGCCGGAGCGATCCCCATCGACCGCGCCGTTACTCCCAACTTCAGCGAGCACGTGCTGGAAGCGACCGAAGGGGCCGGCGTGCACCTGGCCGCCGATCCCGTGGGCGCGCCCACGTGGCCGCAGACGATCCGCAGCCTGCGCCGCGGGGGCCGCATGACCATCTGCGGCGCCTCGGGGGGCGAGCGGCCGGACTTCGATATCCGCGAGGTCTACCAGCGACACCGCCGCATCATCGGCGCGCCGATGGGTAACGTGAGCGACCTGGGCGCGGTGATGGGCGCCATCTTCTCGGGGGCGATCGATCCGATCCTCCACGCCGTGCTACCGCTGGACCGAATCCGCGAGGCCCACCGCCTCATGGAGGCCCGCGAGCATTTCGGGAAAGTCGTGATGGTGCCGCCAACAGGTTGACAAGCCACCGATGATCTTGGACGATAAGGGCGAGCCTTTCATGCGTCGAGCCAATGCCTAGGGCCAACACTGTCGTCGAGATCGACGTCAAGATCTTCGACCGCCCCCGGACCTTCGTGTTTCGGGGACGATCGCTGCGGGCGCTGGCTGCGGCGCTACGCCGCGAAGCCGAGCGGTCCAACCCGCAGCTCGGACGCATCGCCGGCCTGCTGGACACGCTCGCCGCCGCCGGCTGGCGGTTTGCGGCCTTCAAGGGCCAGGTGGTCACCCTCGTGCATGCCCACGCCACCAACCGCGCGGAAGCCGAGGCCTTCCTCAGCGAGCGCGTCGGCCCCGACCTGCTGGCGCGGATCAGCGTGCGGGAGCGGGTCAACGGGCCGTCGGCCAAACCGCCGCGCCTCCCGAAGGCCGACGACGAACTCAGCCGCGAGATCCGTCGGCTGGTCGGGGCGGAGAGCCACAAGAAAGACCTCTACCTGGGTCACCCCACCGAGGAACTCGCCGAACTGCTCCTGGACATGAGTTTCCTCGCCCAGGAGGCCATGGACGATCCGGACGTCGCGCGCCTGCTGGATCGGCTGCGCGCCGAGCACGAAGAGGACCAGCAGTACCGCGACCTGCACAGCCGGTACCTGTCACTGACCGAACGGACCGGCATGGGGCATCCCGCCGCCGAGGAGGCCTACTGGGACCTGTTCTCCTACACGGCCCACAAACTGTCGCGGCTGATCCCGGCGCTGCGGGGCTTCCTGGAGCGGCGCGGCTTCTCCGATCTCTGCGAGCACGAGGCCACCGCCTTCCTCACGGCGGCGCTCTCGCTGGCGCTGTCGACCATCGAGGCCGACGATCACTGACGCCTGCCGCACCACCTTGAAGTTAACCTGCGCCCTGGCCGCTGCGTCGTTCCCGCTGATCTAGATGTGATGGTGGTCGCCGGCCACCCGGCCGGGGTTGACCATCATGTTGCAGTTGACCGTGGTGCGCGTTTTCACGAACGGGCCGGCCTCCGCGCGAGGCGACCGCCTCGGATCGGGAACCACCTCTACGCCGGGATTGGGCCTGTGGCCGTGGACCCCACGGGTTCCAGGTACAGCACCTCGGCGCTGTCGTCGTAGGCGAGGACCTCTGCGTAGCGTCCCCAGTTGACGATGGTGTCGAGCTGCCGTTCCGCCTCTTCCGCGGGGAACTCCAACTCCAGCGCGGCCAGCACCACGCTCCACTCCAACCGCTGTCCCTTTGCTGCGCGCAGCAGGGAGAGCAGCCAGGTGAAGATGGGCAGCCGGCGGATGCGGGTGGCGAAGATCTCCTTGCGGACCAGAATGCTGGCCTCGGCGAACGTCTCGCCCAACGGCGTGAGGGTGATGTCGCCCTGCGCCACCGTCGCAAACCCGAGCAGCTCGGTGGCGTCGGTGAGACGCAGGAGATGGTCGGTGTCCACGCCCAGGTCATCGTCGAGCCGGTGGAGGTCTGCGCGCAGGCCGGGTCGTTCGGCGAGATGCTCGATGAGGCCGGTCAGGGCGTGGATCGTGATGTGCGGCAGGCTCCGGATCCGGCCGGGCCCGCCTGGCGCGCCGCCCAGCTCCACGGGCTCCGGTCCCGTCTCGCCGGCGAGGGTCGCGTAAACGTGGTCCACGACTGCGAGGAAGTCCAACGACTTGCGGTTGCGGGGGTGGGGGAGACCGATCGGCAGATCGGCCACCACGCGGCCGGGATCCTTGTCCATCACGACGACCCGGTCGGCCATGAAGACCGCCTCGTCGATGTTGTGCGTGACCATCAGGATGGCCCGCGTGGGGATGCGGCCGGTGGTCCACAGCTCCAGGAGGTCGCCGCGCAGCGATTCGGCGCTGAGCACGTCGAGCGCCGAGAAGGGCTCGTCGAGGCAGAGCAGCTCCGGCTCCACCGCCATGGCCCGAGCGAAGCCGACTTTCTGTCGCATGCCGCCCGACAACTCTCGGGGATAGGCGGACTCGAAGCCGTCGAGGCCCACGCGGTCCAGCAGGTCCACCGCACGCGCGGTCCGGACCGCCGGGGAAATGCCCCGGGCCTTCAACGCGATCTCGACATTCTGCTGCACCGTCAGCCACGGGAACAGCGCAAACGTCTGGAAGACGATGGTCGCGTGCGGGTTCACGCCGCGGAGCGGCTGGCCGCGGTATAGCACCTGTCCCTCCGTCGGCCGCTGGAGCCCGGTGATGATCCGCAGTAGCGTGCTCTTGCCGCACCCCGACGGACCCACGAGGGTCACGAACTCGCCCTCGGAGACCGACAATGACACATCCTGCACGGCGACGAACCGTCTGGCGCCGACGCCATAGGACTGTCCGACGTGCCTGAGTTCCAACAGCGGAGCGGTGTCGGCCATGGATCACTCCATACGGTAGCGCTCCGCGGCGACACCGTACAGCCGCCGCCAGACTAGCCGGTTGACCGTGACGACCGTGGCCACCATGGCCAGCGTGGCCGCCAGCAGTAGCGGGTAGTCGCCGGACGCCGTCGCGTGGCTGATGAGGGCTCCGATCCCGACAGTGGACAGGGTCCGGCCGCCGAACTCGATGTACTCGGCAACGATGCTGGCGTTCCACGCGCCGCCGCTCGCGGTGATCGCGCCCGTGATAATGTACGGAAACAGCGCGGGCAGCACGAGCGTCCGCCACCGCTCTCGCCGGTCCAGCTGGAGGAGCGCGCTCGTGTACTTGAGATCCTGCGGGATGGCCGAAGCGCCGGCGATGATGTTGAACAGCAGGTACCATTGCGTGCCCATCAGCATAAGCAGCACCGCGGCTAGGTTGAGACCCGCCGGCAGCGCCGCCAGCGCCAGCACGAAGACCGGGAACAGCGCGGTGGCGGGGACCGATGCCGTGACCTGGATGACCGGCTGGAGCCAGGTCGCCAGGCGCGGGGAACTGCCGATCGCCACGCCCAACGGGACGGTCCAGGCCAGCGCGATGGCCAGCGCAGCCGTCACCCGCAGGAGCGTGGCGATGAGGCCCACGCCGATCGCCGCCCACTGGCCCGGCGGGATCCGCAGCAACACCTCAACCGCGCGCGCCGAGCCGTAGAGCAGACCTGCCGCGCCCAGCGCCAGCGCGGCGTACCAGCCCCATCGGCCTGCCCTGGAGCCGCTGCTTGACGCGACGGTCACCGCGAGCCGACGCCCGATCCACCCTTCGGCGGCCTCGAGCACCTGATACGCGACCCGCGCGCCGAGCCAGTGCGCCATCCGCGACGTGCGCCAGGCGTCGTAGAACCACGATGTCGGGGGGGTCCGGTTTTCGACCATCTCCAGCTTGAACCGGTCCGACCAGGCCAGGAGCGGCCGCCACACGAGCTGGTCCAGCACGACAATCAGGACGACCAGTGTGCCGATCCCGAATCCCACCGCACGCAGGTCGCCCCGGTTCGCGGCTGCCTGCAGGTAGGCGCCCAGGCCGGGGAGGCGGAAGTCGCGGTCGCCCACGGTGAAGATCTCCGCGGCCATCAGGAAGAACCAGCCGCCGGCCCAGCCCATCATGCTGTTCCAGATCAGGCTGATCGCGGCAAAGGGCAACTCCAACGTCCTCAGCCGCAGCCAGCCCAGCCTGAAGACGTCGCTGACCTCCCGCAGTTCCTTCGGAATCGTGGTCAGCGACTGATACCAGGCGAAGGTGATATTCCACACCTGGCTGGTGAAGATGAGCACGATGGCGGCAAACTCCGCGGCAATGGCCTGTGGCAGGATGGCGCTGAAGCTCAGCAGCACGACCGGCAGGAAGGAGAGGATGGGTACGCTCTGCAGGACGTCAAGCAGCGGCAGCAGCATCTGTTCGGCCCGCCGGCTGTAGGCGGCCAGGTATCCATAGACCAGCGAGAACGCCATGGACAGCGCATACGCCGCAGCCATGCGCCCGAGCGAGCGGAACGTGTACCAGGGCAGCGTGCCGGGCGCCAGCGAGATCTCCGGTCCACGGACGGCGGGGGGCGCGTTATAGGCGAGCCGGACTCCGGCATAGATCAGCGTGATGATAACCAGCAGAACGATCACGTCGCCCCAGGTAAAAGGACGCTCGGCTGGCTGCTCGACCCTGAAGAGTCGGGTGATACGCACGACAGGACAACTCGTATCGGCTGGCCGCGCGTCTTGCGCTGCTGACGCGCCGCTGAGGAGTTCGCGCCCGGCGTGGGATACTCCCCCAACGGTCATGGAGCCGATCGTCTCGCTCGCGCGGCCCGACAGCGCAGGGTTCGCGGCCAATCGCCGCCACCACGAGCGGCAGGTCGCGGAACTGCGTGAGCGGGTGGCCGTGGTGAGCATGCCGTGCACGGCGCCTGCCTGCAGGACTCCGCTTCCGGGCGGCCGCCGGATCTCACAACCTCGAAGGAGGAGAGTATCAATGCCGTTCGAGCTTCCAGCTTTGCCTTGCGCGCGAGGTACCGCGAGAGCTATCTACCGCGTGGCCCATCGCATGCTGGGGAGCCGCCACACCGCCAGCTCTCCCGCCCAGGGACCTCCGCGGGGGGGTCCTGTCATAAATCCTTGACCTAGTTCTGTATCGTTGCTTATCCTGTCAGCAATGGGGCGTCGGGTGCCGGCGGAACTGGAAGGCCGCGTGCGGGCGGTACGGGAGGTGTGCGGCCTGTCCCAGGCGGAGCTGGCGCGTGCTGCGGGGCTTTCGCGGCAGGCTCTGTCTGCCATCGAGTCGGGCCGTTACCTGCCCAACACCGCCGTGGCGCTCCGGCTGGCCCGGGCCCTGGGCTGCACAGTCGAGGACCTGTTCACCCCTCCCGTCCTCCCCGCACTCAGAGCGCGCCTGGCCGAGGACACCCCTACCCTCCGGGTGCGGCTGGGTCGGGTGCGCGAGGAGCTGGTGGCCTGGCCGTTGTGGGGTTGGGCAGCGCCGCTTCCAGCGGATGGTACCCTGAGGAGTCGGTCCGGACGCAGGGCCACGGTGGCCCTTCTCCCCGGGGCGGCGACGCTCGAGCGCATGCAGACCCTGTTTCTGGCTGGCTGCGACCCGGCCCTGTACATCGCAGCCGCGCTGGCGGAGGCGAGCGGGAAGGTGCGGGCGCACTGGATTCCGGTCAGTAGCGCTCGCGCCCTTCGGGCCCTTCGCGACGGCTTGGTCCACGTGGCGGGGACCCACCTCCACCCGCCTGAGGACCCGGAAGGCATCGAGA
The DNA here is from genome assembly GCA_031459875.1 of Candidatus Fervidifonticultor sextus. Classification (GTDB taxonomy): domain Bacteria; phylum Sysuimicrobiota; class Sysuimicrobiia; order Sysuimicrobiales; family Humicultoraceae; genus Fervidifonticultor_A; species Fervidifonticultor_A sextus. The sequence continues at coordinate 72,207 of JAVKHQ010000007.1, forward strand.
CCATCCGCCGCATCGTAGGGCGGCTGCCGGCCGTGCTGGTGTCCCTGGCCCGGTGGGTGGAGGGGGTCGTGCTGAGGCCAGGGGCGCGGGTTCGCAGGCCCGAGGACCTGCTCCAAAGGGGAGTGCGCGTGGTGAACCGTGAGCAAGGTTCCGGCAGCCGTTTGCTTTTCGACCACTGGCTTGCGGGCGCGGGGGTGCCGGTCGACCGGGTGACGGGCTACCGCCGCGAACTGTCGAGTCATCTCGCAGTGGGAGAGGCGGTCGCCGGGGGGCTTGCCGATGCGGGCCCGGGGGTGCTGCCGGTGGCGCGCAGCTACGGCCTGGACTTCCTGCCCCTCGCCGAGCATCGATACGACTTGGTGATCCCCCGGGACCTCATCGACACAGAGCCCGTGCGGGTTCTGCTGGACGTCGTAACCGGTCGCCGGTTCCGTCAGCAGCTGGCGGTCATCGGAGGCTACGACCCGGCCCCAGCGGGCGGGGTGCGGACGCTGGAGGGCCCAGCAGGGTGAGGAGGGCCCTCCGGATTCTCCCGTTGGTGGCCCTGTTCTGTCAGACCCCAGCGGCAGGCCGGTCCCCGGAGGCGTTACTGGTGGCGGCCGCGGCGGACCTCCGGTATGCCTTCGAGGAGCTTGCGGAGGCGTTCCGCGCCCGCGCGGGCCTGCCCGTGACGGTGTCCTTGGGTTCCTCAGGCCAACTCGCCCACCAGGTGGAGCATGGGGCGCCCTTCGACGTGTTCTTCTCCGCCAACGAGGCGTTCGTCCAGCGGCTGGCGGAGCGGGGGGACATTCTGCGGGACACGGTCCAGCTGTACGCGGTGGGCCGCATCGTCCTGTGGGTACGCCGCGGAAGCGACCTGGCTCTCGATCGAGGGCTGACCGTCCTAGTGGATCGTCGGGTACGCTACGTGGCCATCGCCAACCCTGAACACGCTCCGTACGGGCAAGCCGCCCGTCAGGCCCTGGTGCGTTCCGGGGTGTACGAACCGGTGCGGCCGAAGCTGGTCTACGGGGAGAACGTCAGCCTGACCTTGCAGCTGGTCCAGTCAGGGAACGCGGACGTGGGGGTCGTGGCCCTGTCCCTGGCCCTGGCACCTCCGGTGTCCCGGCAAGGCCGATTCTGGCTGATCCCGCAGGAGTTGCACGATCCCATCCGCCAGGCTGCAGGCGTAGTCGCACGGTCTACCCGCCAGCGGCAGGCGCGGGCCTTCCTGTCCTTCGTGAACGGCCCCGAGGGCCGGCCGGTCATGCGGCGTTACGGCTTCGTGCTCCCCGGGGAGGAGCGGTAGCCGTGGACGCGGCACCCCTGTGGATCTCGGCCAAGGTTGTGTCCCTGGCCACCCTCCTGTCGGGCGCGGTGGGGATCGTGCTGGCGTACCTGTTGGTGGCTTTCAAGTTTCCGGGGCGTGGTGTGGTAGAAGCCCTGACGTCGCTACCCCTCACCCTGCCGCCCACGGTCCTGGGGTACTACCTTCTGGTTTTGCTGGGCCGCCGCAGTTCCCTTGGGGTTTGGGTGGAGTCCACGTTGGGGGTTCCCCTGGTGTTCACCTGGCAGGGCGCGGTGGTGGCGGCCGCCGTCCCGTCGCTGCCGCTGGTGGTCCGCACCGTCCGGGCTGCATTTGCCGAAGTGCCCGTCGAAGTTCTAGAGGCGGCACGGATGGACGGAGCGGGGTGGCTGCACCAGTTCACCAACGTCCTCGTCCCGCTGGCCCGGAGAGGCATCGTAGCGGGCCTGTCTTTGGGCTTCGCACGGGCTCTGGGGGATTTCGGGACCACGTTGATGGTGGCCGGAAACATCCCCGGACATACCCAGACCCTGCCCATCGCGTTGTACGACGCGGTTCAGGCGGGCCGATGGGACACCGCATCGGCACTCGCCCTGCTGCTGGCCGCGGTGGCGGTGGGGGTGCTGGTGGCGGTGGGTCGGCTCGGGGAGCGGGTGGTCTAGCTTGAAGGTTGCCAACTTGAGGATCCCGCCTCCCGGGCTCAGGGGACGCCCCCGGCGGCGCGGGCTGGCCTTCGGCATCGGGTTTTCCGTAGGGGTCCTGGGAGGCCTCATCGGACTGGGAGGTGCAGAGTTCCGCCTTCCCGCGCTGGTGGCCTTGTTCGGCTACGGGCTGCGACAGGCTATCCCTCTGAACCTCGCCGCCAGCCTGATGACACTGGCCGCCTCCTTGGCGGCGCGCAGCCTGACTCTCACCCTCGTGCCCGTGGTGCCTTACGCGGGGGCAGTGGGGGCGCTCCTGGTCGGCTCCCTCGGGGGGGCCCTGGCCGGTCCGCGGGTGGCGCAACGGCTCAGCAACGAACGGTTGCGCCGGCTGGTGATCGCCTTGTTGGTCGCCATCGGAGGACTACTCATCGCGGAGACCTTCGTACCAGGCGTGCTGCCCGCGCTCCTGCCGCAGCAGGATGTGGTCCGGCTGTCCGCGGGGATCGGGTTAGGACTCGGCATCGGGTTGGTCAGTAGCCTCCTGGGTGTGGCGGGTGGGGAATTGCTCATCCCCACCCTGGTGTTCGGCTACGGGCTCGACGTTAAGACCGCGGGGACCGCCAGCGTCTTCATCGCGCTGCCTACGGTGACCGCAGGCGTTGCCCGGTGGGCACGGGTGGGAGGGCTGTCGGACCGAGAGGCAATCCGACGGACCGTGCTCCCCATGGGTCTTGGCTCCGTCCTGGGCGCGACCGCGGGCAGTGCGATCGCCCGGGTCGCGACCTCGGAGCTGGTGAAGCTGTTGCTGGGCTTGTTGCTGATCGCCTCGGCGGTGCGCGCCTTTCGCGAGGCGGAAGGCCCCTAGCTAGCGCGCCGGCGGGACCTCCACCTCTAGCGAGCGGCGGGGGCCAGCGAGCCTCACCATCCAGTGGTTGAGCAGATCGCGCCCCAGCAGGGCCTCCCCGCCCACCCCCACCACCTCGACGATCCGTCGCCCACCCGCCGCCTCCACCTCGACGGCGAAGACCGGCACCCGGGCCGTCCCCGTCAGACCCCGGACCGTCACCTCGCCCACCTGAGGCAGGCCGAGCGCCAGGGGCAGGCCCTCGGGGAGCACGGTGAGGTCGGCGCCGCTGTCCACCAGGGCCGCCACCGCCGTGGCGGGCTCGGCGCGCGGCGGTCCCAGGCGCACCGGGAGGACGGCGGCCGGGGGGCTCCGGCGCACGTCGTAGGGGAAGGTGTGCGGCGCGGGTCCGGGCCGTCCCGGCCGCCGGGGCGAGGCGGCCATCCGCTACGCCTCGACCAGCCGCGGCGAGGGGACGGAGACGACCCGCTCCTCCGCCGTCACCTTCGGCATGAAAACGGGGCGCGGGCCGAGCCGGGCGAAGACCCGCCGCGCCAGCGCGTCGAAGTCGCGGTCATGGTCGATCACGCGGCCGCGGTCGACGGCCACGTACTGGCCTCGGTAGCGCCGCAGCAGGCGGTGGCGGTTGGCCTTGAACCAGCGCATGCTCTCGGCCAAGCGCCCTGTGGCGTCGGCCGCGGCCTTGCCGGTCCCGGCGCCTTCACGGGACGCCGATCCGGGGCGGCCGGACGCACCGGGGCGGGTACCACCTGTGCGCCCCGGGCCAAGCAGCGGCACCGGTGCCCCCACCGCCTGCTGCAGCGCCTCCGCCACCAGGGCTGCCAGCGTCACCCCACGCCGCGCCGCAGTGGCCTTCGCCTCCCGCACCAGCGCCTCGGGGAGGCCGCGCAGGTAGAGCGTCGTGCCGCGCGCCATGTTCGTTCACCCCTCCCCCCATGCTAACCCAGATAACATGCGTTGGCAAGACCACCTGTGTCGCAGCATAGGTGGAGCTGATCCCCGAGGGGCGCGATCGAAAGCGGGCTGCGCTAGCCCGTGCCGATCTTCTCGCGCCACAGCGTCTGCAGCACCTCGCCGATGATCACCTGGAGCACCGCCGCCATCGGAACCGCCAGAAGTGCGCCGAGCACGCCCATCAGTTTCGCCCCCACCATGATCGCCACGATCGTCAGCAGCGGCGACAGGCCCACGGTCTGCTTCATCACGCGCGGGACCAGGACGTTGTTCTCGAGTTGCTGGATGCCGGCAAAGAGGATCACGACGGCGATCAGGCGCCAGACCGGCCCGAAGAGCGCGACGAAAACGGCGGGGATCGCGCCCAGAACTGGACCGATCATCGGGACGAGTTCGGTAACTCCGGCCGCCAGCCCCAGCAGAAATGGATAGGGCAATCCCAGAATCCAGGTCCCCAGGCCGGCGGCCAGGCCGACGACGAACCCGAGGAACAGCTGCCCGCGCAGCCAGCCGCCGAACTTCAGGCCGATGCCCCGAAGCACCGACTCGACCTGCGCGTGGCGGGCCGGAGGAAAGAGCCGCAAGAACCCCGCCCGGATCTCGGCGGCTTCCAGGAGCATGTAGATGCTCACGATGAGGACGGTGACCGCGGAGACCACGGCCCCGAAGACGCGGAACGCCACGCCGGTGGCCGCGCCCACGTAGCTCGTCAGGACCCCCGCCTCCTGAGGAAGCCGGTCCAGGACCGCGGTCAGATCCGGGAGCCAGGGGTAGCGCTGCCGCCATTCGGCCAGCATCTGGAGCAGCCCGGCGTACAGCGCGGGGGCCCGCTCGATGAACTCCCGCGACTCGTTCACCATCGGGCCGACGAACAGGCTGCCCATCAGGCCGAGGGCCGCCAGCAGCCCCAGGTAGACCACCGCGACAGACGCCCCACGGGAGAGCCGGCGCCGCCGCCGCGTCCAGGCCCGCCGCCCGACGGCTTCCACCACCGGGTTCAGTCCGGTGGCCAGGATCGCGGCGATCAGCACCACGAGAATGATCTCCCCGACGAACCACAGCAGCCAGGCGAGGCCCAGGACCAGCAGGACGGTGGCGGTCACGACCGCCGTGGCGATGACGAGTTGCAAACGAGAGGGCAGCAGGACCACCTCCAGTCCCAGGGAGGTTCTCGCCAGCCGCTGCCCGATCCTTGACGCTCCGCGGGGCCTTTCATAGAATGAGAACGCGCCGGTTCCTCACCGCGCAGGCGTTCCGCGGTAGCTCAACGGTAGAGCGTCCGGCTGTTAACCGGAGGGTTGCAGGTTCGAATCCTGCCCGCGGAGCCAGTCTTGGCGTCCGAAGCTACGACTCCAAGGACGCGCATCGTCTGACCGGGCGCGTCCCCAGCGAAGATTTCACAATAAGGCCAGGCTCAGGGGACCACGCGAAAGGGCTTCCTTCCATGCAGTCGGTAGGTGGAGAATCCTCGCCGGTCCAGCGTGAAGACCTGATCGATTTGACTCTCCTCTGCGAGCGCTACGAGTGTGGCGTCAGCCAAGTCCATCGGCACGTGCTGATATTTCCCCATAAGTTCGGCAACCCGCCGCAAGCTGGCCCGGGAAGATGGAACAAGCACGAAGCCACCACGGAGGAAGAATTCCAGACATATCCTCTGCGGCGGCCATGTCGGTCCGACCAGGTGGAGTGTCTCGGTAAGGACGGCCTCGGTAGTGAGAATTGGTCCCTCCCAACTCTCCAATACCGTCAAACACTCAGCGTGCTTTGTCTCACTACGATCGACCAGAGCGACGAAAGCGCCCGTGTCGAGCAGCAACTCAGCGGGCACGGCGCAAACGCCTCAGCAGGTAGTCGCGATGGTGTTGTCCCAGATCGGGGACCCCGCTTTCCACACTGCCCAGCAGATCGCGCACAAGGTCTATCGGACGGGGATGCGCTCGGATGCCGGTGTCGTCCAGAAACTGCTCCAGGGCCAGGCGGACCACCTCAGATCGCTTGCGCCGCGTCCGTCTTGCGACACGATCAAGCTTGTTGGCTAAGTCGATGGGCATGCGGAGAGTCAACTGACGTTCCATGATCGTCCCTCCCGACTTGTAATTCAATGTAATTCAACGCAATTCGAATGTGAAGAACCCGACATGACTCAACGGCCAGTCAGGCCAGCCGGTACACCCCCGGCCCGACCTCCGGGAACCTGCGCCAGACTTCCGCATCGTGCCCGGGGCACAGGCGACTCTCGTCCCCGTCACACAGCGCCTGAATGCGGTCCATCGCCTCCAGGCACTCCTGGATGCCGCAGAGATGGATGGCCGGTGGCACCCAGTCGCGGAGGTTGCGGTACGTCGTGAGGGCATCGTTGGCGATGACGAACGGTCCCTTCGCCGACTCCGCCACGACGATCTGCATCCCCGGGGAGTGCCCCCCGACCCACTCCAGCCGCACGCCCGCGGCCAGTTCGTGGATACCGTCGATGACGCGCAGCCGATCGGTCGCGCGAAGGGCGTCCAGATCCTCAGCGAAGCAGTCGCTCAGGAAGCGCTGATGCCATCGTTCCTTGCTGCCGTATTCGGTCCAAAAGTGCAGCTCCCGCCGCTGCACCCAAAAGGTGGCGTTGGGATACGCCCCTTCCAGGTCGAAGTGATCCCAGTGCAGGTGGGTGAGGATCACCGTGCGCACGGCCTCCGGGGCCACCCCCACGGCCGCCAGGAGATCCTCCCGGGTGCGCATGGCCTCGACCGGCGCCCCCTTGACCTTCCCCAGCCGGTGGGTGAACCCGGTGTCGATCACGACGTGCCCCTGCGGCCCCCGCAGCACCCACAGGAAATAGGCGGCGGTCATCATTTCGCCCACGGGATGGAGATAGAGGCGGGTTGACCAGTCCACGGCGCGGCCACCGGGACTCAGGGCGAAGATCTCCCAGGTCGTCATCTCGGGCTCTCCTTTCGCGACGTTTCTCCGTCGCCTGTCCCCACGCGGTGACGCGGGCAGGGACTACGGGCCCCTCCCCGCGTCGAGTTTCTCCAGGAACTGCCGGATCGTCCGCACGTACTTCTCGTAGTCCGGCTCCCGGAGCTCGTGCCCGGCGCCGTCGAGGACGACCACCTCCGCGGCGGGCAGGTACTGGCGGTACCTCGCGGCGTCGTCTTCCTTGAGCCCCGAGTCGGGGCGCGTGCCGCGGAGGATGAGCGTCGGGCACGAAAGCCGCGGCAGGACCCCCCACAGGAGCACCTCCCTCGACTCGCGCTGGAGCGCCTGCGCGACCTCGAGCCTGACGCGGGCCGTGGGCACCGAAGACGCCACGCGTTCAGGCCAGTCGGGCGGAATGGCCCGGTAGTGGGCAGGATAGTCGCCGATGATGAGACCCACCAGCGACTGTGGGTGCCGCTCGGCATACCCGATCGCAACGGGGACGCCGGCGGAGTGGGCCATCAGGCAGAAGGACACCACCCGCGCATGGTGGACGACCGCCTCGAGGTCGGCCACCTGGTCTTCAAAAGCATAGCCGGCCTGGGGCGCGTCACTCTTGCCCCGACCCCGCAGGCTGAGCGCCACGCACCGCCGCGGGGCCAGCGACGCCATCTCGCGCTGATAGTCCTCGGCCGTCCCCAGGGCGCCGGGGACGAACACGACCGGCACGAGGCGGTGGCCGGCGTCGTCCGCGGCGTCCAGGTAGTGAATCCGCGCCCCGCGGCTCGAAGCCCAGCGCTCCTCAATCGTCACGGGTCACCTCGCATCATCGTGGCTCCGGCCCGCACCCTGGGCGGCCAATCCGGCCCCTCGGGTCACAGGAACGGAAGGTGGCCGCGCCGCGGCCGGGGGAGCGGAAAGGCCTCCTCGATCCGGGCAACCTCCTCGGCCGTCAGGCGGAGGTCCCCGGCACCCGCGTTCTCCTCGACGTGCGCGATCCGGGCGGCCTTGGGAATCGTGAAGACCGACGGCCGGCGCACGAGAAACGCCAGCGCCACCTGGCGAGGGGTCGCCCCGCGCTCGCGCGCCACGGACGCCAGCACCGGGTGGGGCCGGAACCGCCCCTGGCCGTAGGGACTGTAGGCCACGACCGCGATCTCGTGCCGCTCGCAGGTGGGGATGACGTAATGCTCGATGGCCCGCTCGCGCAGGTGGTAGAGGACCTGGTTGCAGGCCACCCGGCGCGGCCCGGCCAGCCGCACGGCCTCCTCCACCTCTTCCTCGTTGAAGTTCGAGACGCCCCAGGTCCGGATCTTCCCGTCGCGCACCAGCCGCTCGAATGCCGCGATGGTTTCCTCCAGGGGGTGGCGGCTCGGCCAGTGCAGCAGGTAGCAGTCGAGGTAGTCGGTGCGCAGCCGCCGCAGGCTGCGCTCGCAGGCGGCGACCGTCCCCTCCCTGGACGCATGCTGGGGCAGGACCTTCGAAACCAGGAACACCTCACGGCGGCGTCCTTCGATCGCCTCGCCCACGAGGTCTTCCACCTTCCCGTCCCCGTACATCTCGGCGGTGTCGATGTGCGTCATCCCGAGGTCGAGGCCCCGCCGGAGCGCCGCGATCGCGGCGGCGCGGTGGCGCTCCATCTCCCACGTACCCTGACCGATCACGGGGACCGCCACTCCGGTCCACCCAAAGCGCCGCCGTCGCATGCTGCTCCGCTTACCCCGCCATGTCCCCAAGGGGGCCGTTCTGGTGAACCAGTTCGCCGGCGGTCCCCCCGGAACCCCCGACCGGCGCGCGTGGACCGGGCAGGATCCGCCCAGGAGACCTCGATGGGGCGGGCGGGAGCGGTCGTGCAGGTCCATGGCCGCCAGGGTCGTGGACGTCCCGACGCCGGTCTGCCCCACCACCAGCACCAATCCCCGCGGCGCTCCAGACCCGCGTAGATCACGAGGGCCAACGCCGGGAGCACAGAGAGGGCGACGAGCAGGAGGAGGCAGGCCCGGAGATTCCAGACGCGGCCGGCACGCCGCGGAGGCCTTCGGCGCCATCCTAGGAGCGCAGGAGGTTGCGCAGGACGAACAGCACGTTCGCTGGCCGCTCGGCGAGGCGGCGCATGAAGTACGGGTACCAGTCCCGACCGAACGGGGTGGCGACGAGCACGGTGTACCCGCGCCGGACCAGGTCGACCTGCAACTGCGGCCGCACGCCGTAGAGCATCTGGAACTCGAACCGGTCGCGGCCGATTCCCTCTCTAGCCGCGAACGCGATGACGTGTTCGGTGATGCGCTCGTCGTGGGTGGCGACCGCGGTATAGCCGGCCTCCCGGAGCGCCCGCTCGGCCAGACGCAGGTAGTTGCGGTCCACATCGGCCTTCCGCGGGTAGGCAACCGTCGGCGGTTCCAGATAGGCACCTTTGACGATCCGGAGGTTGGGCCGCAGCGGCAGCAGGCCGGCCAGGTCGGCCTCGCTGCGGTACAGATACGACTGGAGCACGACCCCCACGTTGTCGTAGCCTGCAGCCCGCAGGCGGCGGTAGATCGCCAGCGTGGCGTCCACCCGGCTCGACTCTTCCATGTCTATCCGGATGAAGGTGCGCAGTCCGGCGGCATGCTCCACCAGGCGGCGGACGTGGCGGTAGGCGACCTCCATACCCACGTCCAGGCCCAGGTGGCTGAGTTTCAGCGCCACGTTGCAGTGCAGACGTTCGGCGGCGAGCCGGTCGAGGATCTCCACGTACTGCTCGACGACCGCACGGGCGACCGTCTCGTCCCCCACGGCTTCACCGAGCAGGGTTGTGTTGGCCTTCAACCCCCTGGCGTTGAGGCTGCGCAGGACCGGGACGCACGCGTCCAGGCTCTCGCCGGCCACGAAGCGGGCGGCGCCCAGCCGCATCCCGTGACGGCGCACCCAGGCGTTGATGCGAGGGCTGTGCGCGGCGGCCAGGATCGTCCGGCGGAACACCGGGGCAAGCGCCATCAGCCCCATCCTACCATTGCCGCCGGAAGGAAGCGCCTTCGGGCCGTGCAATAGTTGTTGTTACCCTGACGAGGATTTCGGCGACGGCGGCATCGCCGATCCATATGGGAGGTGGGGATTATGAAGAAGTTCCTGGCGCTGACGATGGCGGCGGCCCTCCTGGTCGCCGCCGCTTCCTACTACGTGGCCGCTCAACCGCCGCGCTCACGGCTGGACGTGGTGCGGGCGCGCGGCCGCCTGATTTGCGGAATCTCCGGGACCACGGTGGGCTTCTCCTTCGTGGACCCCCGCACCAACGAGATGGTGGGCTTCGACGCCGACTTCTGCCGCGCCGTCGCGGCGTTCATCAACGTCCCGTCGGTGGAGTTCGTCCAGCACACCTCGGCCAGCCGGATTCCGGCCGTCATCGCCGGCTCGGTGGACGTGGTCTTCAGGACGACCACCGTCACCTTCAGCCGCGACGCCCAGGTGGACTTCGGGCCGGTCACCTTCTACGACGGGCAGCGGCTGCTGGTGCGCAGCGACTCCAAGATCCGCGGACTGGACGACCTGAACGGCGCCCGGATCTGCACCCAGACCGGGACCACCAGCGAGCGCAACATCACCGACCAGATGCGGCTGCGCAACTTCCGGTTTGAACTGGTGACCTTCGCGCAGCCCAAGGAGGCCTTCGACGGCCTGGTCGCAGGCCGCTGCGACGTCTGGACCACGGATGCCAGCCAGCTGACCGCGTTCCGGGCGACGGCGCCCAACCCCCGCGACTTCATGGTGGTGGGCAAGGAGTTCAGCGACGAGCCGCTCGCACCGGTCTACCAGGAGAACGACTCCAGGTGGGCGGACGCGGTCAACTACACGGTCTGGGGCCTCATCGGGGCCGAGGAACTGGGCATCACCCAAATCACCGCCGGCTCCGAAGGCCGCCTGCGGGAGATCGGGGACAGGGATCCGGTCGCCAAGTCGTTGATCACCGCCGGCGACGGTGCGGTCATCCGCGCGGTCCGCGCCGTGGGGAACTACGGCGAGGTCTACAACCGGTACTTTGGCCCGGCGCGGGCGACGGCCATCCCGCGGCAAGGCACCCGCAACGCGCTGGCGCGGAACGGCGGCGCGATGACCAGCCGGCCGTTCAGGTAAACAGCACCCCGGGGTCAGGGGTGGGGCGGAGACCTCACCCCCGACCCTGCCCCGAGTCGCCGTGCGGCGGCCCGCCACCGCGACCCCCCTCTGGCGCGACGCCCGTGTGCTGGGCGTTACGGCCCAGATCCTGTTCGTCGTGCTCCTGGTCGCCGGGACCTGGGGCGCGAAGGCGGCCGTCGAGCGCAGCATGCTCCGGCAGAACATCCGCCTCGATTGGGGCTTCTTCAGGCATTCCGCCGGCTTCGATCTCACGGCCCTCACCTGGACGATTGATCTGAACAGACTCAGCCTCAAGCGCTACAGTCCTGAAGATTCCTACGCGGAGGCCATGATCGCCGGCCTGTTCAACACCATCAAGGTCGCGATCCTGGGGATCGTGCTGGCACTCGGGCTGGGCCTGATGGTGGGCGTGGCCCGCCTATCGCGCAACTGGCTGGTCAACCGGCTGGCGCTGGGCTACGTCGAGGTCCTGCGCAACACGCCGCTGTTGGTACAGCTCTTCTTCTGGTATTTCGGCGTCTTCCTCCAACTGCCGACCGGCGCCGCCACCAGTCCACCGATCACCTTCTTGGGCGGGTTCGTCGTGCTCACCAACCGCGGGCTCGCCGTCGGCGGGGTCCTGACCGAACGCTTCGGCCGCCAGATGGTCGACGGCGGGTTCCAGATGACCAGCGAGTTCTCGGCGCTGGTGGTCGGACTGGCCGTCTACACATCGGCCTTCATCGCCGAGATCGTCCGCGGCGGCATCCTGGCCATCCCCCGGGGTCAGATGGAGGCCGCCCGCAGCCTGGGGCTGAACTACCGCCAGGCCCTGCGATGGGTGGTCCTGCCCCAGGCCCTGCGGATCATCATTCCCCCGCTGGGCAACCAGTTCCTGAACCTGACGAAGAACAGCAGCCTGGCCATCGGCGTGGGCTTCGCCGACATGTTGACCTCGGCCATGACGGTGGCGAGCCAGTCGTTCCGGGCGCTGGAGACCTTCACGTTCGTCACCCTGGCCTACCTAGCCCTCTCGCTGACGATCTCGGCCGTGCTGAACCTGGTGCGGGCCCGGCTGGCTCTGCCCGGCGGATAGATGTCCTCACCCGCGGTGCTGCTGGCACCCCCCGAACGGCGATCCGCACCGCTGGAGTGGCTGCGCCGCAATCTCTTCGACGGGTGGCTGAACACCGTCCTCACCGTCCTGGTGGCGGCATGCCTCCTCTGGACGGCCTGCCTGATCGGGCGGTGGGCGGCAGGCGCGCACTGGGATGTGGTGACCCGCAACCTGCGCCTCTGGGCGGTCGGCCTGCTGCCGCTGGCCCACGTGTGGCGGGCGTGGTGGGCCGGGGGGCTGGTGGCGACGGCAGCCCTGCTGACGGTGATCGGCGTTCGCGCTCGGGTGCAGCCCCGGGCGCTGGTCGGCCTCTGGGTCGGTACGGTCGTCGCGGTGGTCTGGCTCTTCTCGCCGATGCGACTCGACCAGGTCGGCGGGCTGTACCTGACGCTGTTGCTGGCGGTCGTCTCCATCGGCGCGTCGTTCCCCGTCGGCGTGCTGGTGGGCATCGGCCGCACCAGCCGGCTGCCGGTGGTGCGGCTGTTCTGCACGGCCTACATTGAGGGCATCCGCGGCATCCCCCTGATCACCGTCCTCCTGTGGTTCTCGATCTTCGTCAGCCTGCTCTCGGGGGAAGCCATGCCGCGCGTGGCGCGGGCGATGATCGGCATGACGGTCTTCGCCTCGGCCTACGTGGGGGAGATCATGCGCGCGGGCATCCAGTCGGTCCCGCGCGGTCACGTGGAGGCCGCCAGGGCGCTGGGGCTGTCGGGCTGGCAGACGATGCTGTTCATCGTGCTCCCGCAGGCCTTCAAGAACATGATCCCGGCCCTGGTGGGGCAGTTCATCAGCCTGTTCAAGGACACCTCGCTGACCGTCATCATCGGGCTCTCGGACCTGCTGGGGGTGGGCCGGTCGCTGCTGGCGCTGACCGAGTACCTGCACGACGTGCGGGAGGTGTACGTCTTCGCGCTGGTTGTCTATTTCGTGTTTTCCTATACGATGTCGTATGGGAGCCGGGTGCTCGAGGGAAAGCTCGGCCTGGGAGAGCGGTAGCCATGGAGCAGTCCGCGCGCAGGGGCGGTGAGCCGATCATCCTCCTCGAGGACGTCCACAAGTGGTTCGGCCGGCTGCACATCCTGCGCGGCATCAACCTGGCCGTCTGGCCGGGCGAGGTGGTGGTGGTCTGCGGCCCCTCGGGCTCGGGCAAGTCCACCATGATCCGCTGCATCAACCGCCTGGAGGCCCACCACCGGGGCCGGATCGTCGTGGACGGCATCGAGCTCACCGACGACCTCCGCAACGTGGACGCGGTCCGCAGCGAGGTGGGGATGGTCTTCCAGGCCTTCAACCTGTTCCCCCACCTCACCGCGCTGCAGAACATCACCCTGGCGCCCATCCAGGTGCGCCGGCAGCCGCGCCCGCTGGCCGAGAAAGTGGCCCACGACCTCCTGGCGCGAGTGGGGATCCCCGACAAGGCCCACGCCTACCCCGCCCAGCTCTCCGGCGGCCAGCAGCAGCGCGTGGCCATCGCCCGGGCGCTGGCCATGCAGCCCAAGATCATGCTGTTTGACGAGCCCACCTCGGCCCTGGACCCCGAGATGATCCAGGAGGTCCTCGACGTGATGCGGGGCCTGGCCCGGGAGGCGGGGATGACGATGATCGTCGTCACCCACGAGATGGGCTTCGCCCGCGAGGTGGCCGACCGGATGGTCTTCATGGATCAGGGCGTGATCGTCGAGGAGGGCACACCCGCGCATTTCTTCACCAACCCCAAGGAGGACCGCACGAAGCTCTTCCTCTCGAAGATCCTCCACTGACGCATGATCATCGACGCCCACGTGCACCTGATGACCGCCGGGATGTTCCGACGCCAGCAGCAGCGCGCCGCTGCCAGCCGGCAGGCCGCGCGCGAGCGGGCCCGCGTCCGGGGCATGACCTTCCAGGAGCGCATCGTGCAACTGGAGGCCGTGCCGCTGGCCGAGCAGGCCAGGATGTGGCTGGAAGGCTTCGACCGGGCGGGCGTCCACGCCGGCGTCTTCATCGCGATGGGGGAGGTCAACGATGAGCTGGCGGACTTCTGCCGGTTCGACCCCCACCGCCTCTACGGGTGCGGGTCGCTACTGGACCCCACCCATCCCGACGCGGCGCGGGAGGTCCGCCGTTTCCCGCAGTTAGGTCTGCGGGCGCTGAAACTCTACGCGCCGGCCTACCGCCACCACCTCAACGACCGCCTGTTCTACCCGGTCTACGAGGCTGCCGCCGAGTGCGGCCTGCCCATCATCGTGCACTTCGGGATCACGGTGGGGACCTTCTACGATCTGACCTACGCGAACCCGCTGGCGCTGTCGGCGCCGGGCCGGGACTTCCCGGAGATCACGTTCGTCGTCGCCCACTTCGGCGCCGGGTTCCTCCGCGAGACGATGTTCCTGGCATACCACACCGAGAACATCTGCGTGGACACCTCGGGCACGAACAACTGGCGCCTCTACGTGCCGGGCGAACCCTCGCTGGAGCAGGTTTTCCAGGATGCGCTGCGCGCGTTTGGCCCTCAGCGGATCCTGTTCGGCACCGACTCCACGTGGTTTTCGGGGTACCGGCAGCCGATCGTGGAGGAACAGGCGGCCGTCTTGAACCGGCTCGCCCTCTCCGATGCCGACCGGGACCTGATCCTGGCCGGCAACGCCCGCCGCGTCTTCGGGATCAGGGACTGATCAGCGGGCCGGCCGATACCGAACGCCCTCCACGCCGTCGAAATCGGCATCCTGGGTCCAGAGTACGGCGCTGTACGCTCGGGCTGTCGCCAGCATGACGCTGTCGGCCATCGGGAGCGCCGACTCGAGTGAGATCCTGGCGGCGCTCAACGCAATGAGGGCCGTGAGGTCGACAACCGTCCCCCGCTGCATGACCGCCACAGCACGGAGCGCCCGGGTCTCATCGCGTTGCTGGAAGACCCGTTTGAAAACCTCGTAGAGGCTGATCGTGGGGACGATGAGTTCCGAAGGCTTCCGGATCGCCGGCGCAAAGAAATCGGCGTTGGGACCGTCGGCGAAGTACTCCAGCCAACCCGACGAGTCCACGACGTTCACAGACGGTCGGGCTCCCGCTCCACCGACGTGTCGATACCCTTGAGGAACCCGCGCGCCCGCGTGATCGGCTCCAGGGGGATCAGTTCGATGCGGCCCTCGTAGGGGATGACTTGGACTTTCTGGCCTGGCCGGAGCCCCAGCGATCGTCGAACGCGGAGGGGAATGACCACTTGGTACTTGGGCGAGATGGTGGATGTTTCCATACGGCTCTCCTATCGAACAATAAATCGTAATACGTTACTCTATCACTATTTGGCCCCACGGTCAACCGCGGCGCCACACCGCGCTTCAAGCGCGCCTGGGACGGGCATATCACGGGGCGAACGTGCTCACGCCAGAAGGCGCGTGGGGCCCCAATTGCAGGATTCCCCACGAGGACGCAAAACTACGCCTGTGACCACGCCATGGCCATTGCGGGCTCGACCGGGACGCGGCCTCGCAGCGGGCCGAAGCTCTACCACCTGGCCGATGTGCGGCTGGGCGGGGCCTTCCCGTTCCTGGGAGCAGCCGGCGGGGCGCATCGCGGCCAGGTGCGCGAGACGTTTGTCCGCGCCATCGACCAGGCCCTGGAGCTTGGGCCCGCGCTGGTCCTGATCACCGGCAACCTCTTCGGCACCCCCTTCCCTTCCCGGGATCTGGCCGAGTTCGCCCGCGGGCAGATCGCCCGCCTGGCGCAGGCCGGCATCTCCACGTGCGTGGCGGCCGGCGCCCTCGACGCGATCTACGAGCGGCACTACGCCGCGGGCGCGCTGGCCGACCAGGACGGGGTGACCGTCTTTCCGCCCACGCCCAAGGCCGTTGACCTGCCGGGCCTGGACCTCAGGGTGGTGGGCGCGTCCTGGGGGTCGGCGCCGGTCCAGGCGGATTTCCTCTCCGCCATCGCCTCCCAGCGGACGCACCGCCACCTGGTCGGCGCGTGCTACCTCCAGTGGCCCGAAGCCGAGGACGGCCTGCGGGCGCTTCGCCGGCAGATCGCGGCCTCCGGCGCCACCTACCTGGCCCTGGGCGGATCCGCGGTGCGGCGCAACGTCTCCACGGAGAAGGTGGCCGCCTGGTGTCCGGGCGCCCCGGAGATGGTGGTCCCCGAGGAGGGCGAGGGGTCACCGCTGCTGGTGACGCTGGGGGACGAGCCGGAGGTCACGCCGAAGCCCGTGGCACGGCGCCGGTTCGCCAGGTTCACCCTGCAGCCGATGGCCTACGCGACGACGGAGGACCTCGCCAGCGCCATCCGCGCCCTGGGTGATCCCCATCTGGCCGCCACCGTGCGTCTCGCCGGGACGTCCCGGATCAACCAGTTCATTGACGTCGCGGAGCTGCGCGAGCGACTGGTCCACGAGTTCCTGGCCCTCGACATCGTAGACGAGTCGCGTCCCAACCTGGAAGACCTCAACGCGACGGTCTACCCGGAACTCTCGGTGGCCGGCAGATTCCTGGCGGTCGCGCGGGCCGAGATGGAGCGTGCCGGGTCGGAGGAGGCCCGCCGCAGGATCGGGGCGGCGCTGCGGTTGGGCCTCGCTCTGCTGGAAGGGCGGAGGCCGACGTGACCATCACCCAGCTCCGGCTGCGCCGGTTCAAGAAGTTCGCCGACTGGTCGGCCGCCTTCGCGCCCGGCCTCACGGTGATCCGCGGCCCCAACGAGGCCGGGAAGACGACGCTCATGGAGGCTCTGTTCGAAGGGCTGTTCAGGGACCCGGGCCGCGGCGAGGCCACCGCCCGGTTGAGGTCGTGGGGGGAGCAGCGGCTGGGCGAGATCACCATCGACCTCCAGGTGCGGGGGGTGCGCTACCTGCTGCGCAAGGACCTGGAGGCGGGCACGATCCTCCTGCAGAGCGAAGACGGGCGCGACCGGCTGGAGAATCCCCGCGACGTGCAGCGCCGCCTCCTGGAATGGATCGGACTGGCCAGCGAGGCCGCCTACCGCTCCACCGCCTTCGTGGCGCAAGGGGACATCGCCCGCGTGAGCGAGGACCGCCGCCTGCTCTCCACCCACCTCTCGCGCATCCTCAGCGGAGCCGGGGTGGAGACCGTCCAGCAGGCCCTGCAGTGGCTGGCCGACCAGCGCGCACGGCTGACCGCCCCTCCGCCGGGCGGGCGGACCCTGGCCGAGCGGATCGCCGACCTGCGGGCCCAGCAGACGGTCCTGCGGCAGCGTGATGAGCGCATGCAGCGCCACCGCATCGAGCTGCGCGAGGTCACCCGACGCCTGGAAGAGGTCGAGCGGGAAGCGGCCGAGCGGACCGAACTGGTGCGCGTCGCCAAATGGGCGGCCGATCTCCAGCGCCGCGAACAGGCCCTGATCGAGGAGGAGGCCGCCACCCGGGACTACCTGGTGCGCGCCGAGTCCCTGCTGGCGCGCCTGGCCGCGCTGGATGCCGACCTGGCTGAATTCTCCACGCAGCAGGAAGCGCTGATCGCCGAGTTGTTCCACGCCCGCCGCCAGTACCTTCAGCTCGAGTCCAACCTGCAGGCTGCCGGGCAGCAGGCCGAGCGCGAAGAGCGCACGCTGGAGCACCTGGCCACACGCCACCACAATGCGATGCGCCTGGGCAGCCTGGGGTGGACGCTGGCGGGCAGCGGACTGATCGGGGTCGTCGGCGGCGGCCTCATCGTGGCGCTCATCAACTTCCACTGGATCGGATGGGCGCTGCTCGGCATCGGCGCCGGCGTCCTGCTGATCGGGATGCGCTACCGCGGCCGGATCAGCGAGGCCGGGGCCGACTACCGCAACCAGGAGCAGCGCGTGCTCGACCTGCGGCGCCGCATCGAGGTCATGCAGCGCCAGCTTGCCGAAGCGCAGGAGATGGTCTCGACCCGGCTGCAGGCGGTGGGCGGCGCCAGCCTGGAGGATGTGGAGCGCCGCTTCTCCCGGTACATGGACCTCCTGCGCGAGCGCGAGGAGGTCCGCGCCTCCCTGCGCCAGATCCGGGGCGCCGACCCCAGAGCCGCCCTGGAGACCCGGCTCAGGGAGATCGCCGAGGAACTGGCCAGCGTCCGCGCGACCATGGACACGTTGCCCAAGGCCGCCCGGAAGGGGCCGGTAGCCGCGGCCGAACAGCTGGAGCAGCAGGCCCGGGCGCTGGCCGCCGAACTCCAGGGCCTGCGCGAGCGGCGGGCCCGGCTGGAGGGCGTGCTGGACGAACTCCGGGACCGCGGCGATGAGGGCGCGCGGCTGGAGGAGGAGATCGCCAGCCTCCAGTCCCGGATGTCGCGCGAGCGGCAGGCCCTGGAGGTCGTGGAGTTGACGATGCGGCTGCTGGAGGAGGCGCGGACGCTGTCGGTCTACCCGGCGCGCGAACTGCTCGAACGGCGGGCCGGGGAGTACCTGGCCATGGCCACGGACAGAGCGTACGGCCGGGTGGCCGTGGACGAACGCGCCCTGCGGCCGCAGGTCTGGGTCCCGTCGGCCGGGGCGTGGAAGGACGCCTCGGAGTTGAGCCAGGCGACCAGCGACCTGCTCTACCTCTGCCTGCGGCTGGCCCTGCTGGACGTCATCACGGCGGAGCGCCGGCCCCCCCTCTTCCTCGACGAACCCTTCGCCCACCTGGACGACCAGCGTCGCCGGGCCGTCCTCCCGCTGCTGGCCATCGCCGCCAGGGAGCGCCAGGTGGTGCTCTTCACCTGCTGGCCGGACTACGACCAGGTGGCAGAGAAAGTCGTCGTCTTGGACCGCGCCGCCGTCCCGTGAAGATCACACGGGTGCTGGCAGGTGGCCGGGGCCCTCGTCGCCGTCCTGCCGCTATTCGCGGCCTTCTTCCTGTTCCAGCGTCAGTTCATCCAGGGGATCGCGCTGGCGGGGATGAAACAGTAGCCGGTGCACACGCGGGTCTACCGGAAGGCCGACGGCCGGTGCCTGCTGCTGTACGGCACCGCGCCGCATACCCTCGCGCCGCTACCCGAAGGCGCCCCAGCCCCGGTCGCGCAGCCTCACCTCCGCTGGCATCCGCTACGCGGCGAGTGGGTAATCCACGCCGCCCACCGGCAGGAGCGCACGTTCCTGCCGCCTGCCGAGTTCTGTCCGCTCTGCCCGAGCCGCCCGGGCGGCGAGCCCACCGAGATCCCCTTCGAGGACTTCGAGGTGGCGGTGTTCGAGAACCGGTTCCCGGCCCTCGTCCCAGGCCCGCCGGCACCGCCGGCGCTGGCGGTCGAGACCGCACCGGCTGGGGGCGCCTGCGAGGTCGTCGTCTACGCGGCCGCCCACACCGGGAGCCTGGCCACGCTGCCGCAGGAGCGCCGCGACCTGCTACTGCGGGTATGGGCCGACCGCTACCGGGACCTGTATGGGCGGGAGTCCATCCGGTCCGTCATGCCGTTTGAGAACCGGGGCGAGGTCGTGGGCGTCACGCTCCACCACCCCCACGGACAGATCTACGCGTACCCCTTCGTGCCGCCCGTGCTGCAGCAAGAGGCCGCGGCGTTCCGGTGGCGACCTGTGCTGGAAGATCTGCTCGCCCGCGCGGGGGACACCTATGTCGTCGAAGAAAACAGCGCCGCGGTGGCGCTGGCGCCCCCCTGTGCCCGGTTTCCCTATGAGGTGTGGGTCGTGCCGCGACGCCGCCATGCGGGCCCCTGGACGTTCGACGATGCGGAGGTGGCCGGCTTCGCAGCGGTCCTGGGCCGCGTCGTGGCGCGCTATGATGCCCTGTTTGCGAAACCCTTCCCGTATATCATGGTGCTGCACGCCGCCCCCAGGGGCGAAGAGCAGCACTTCCACTTCCACGCGGAGTTCTACCCGCTGCTGCGGGCTCCGGGCCGCCTGAAGTACCTGGCCGGCACCGAACTGGGCGCCGGCGCGTTCACCGTGGACGTCCTGCCCGAGGAGGCGGCGGCGGCGCTGCGGCAGGTCACATTGTGAAGGAGATCAGGCCCACCACGGATGGCCTGGACGCCCGCCTGACCTTCAGGCAGGTCTTCAACACCGACCCGGAGACGGATGCGGCCGCCCCCGGCCGAGTGAATCTGCTGGGCGAGCACACCGACTACAATGACGGCTACGTCCTTCCCACAGTGCTCCCCTACCAGACCCGGGTCCTGGCGGCGCGGGCAGCTGAGATGGTCGAGGCATACGCAGAGGGGTTTGGAGAGGTGCTGCGGCGGGCTGCGGGCGAGGGACGCCAGGGCAACTGGCTGGATTACGTCGCTGGCTGCCTGTGGGTGCTCGCACAGGAAGGACTCGGAGTCGCCGGCGCCAGGCTCTATCTCGACCGTGGGGTCCCCGTCGGCGCCGGACTGGCCAGTTCGGCTGCGCTCGAAGTCGGCGTATTGCGGGCGCTGCGGGCGCTGTACAGCCTTCCTCTCGACGACCTGCGTCTGGCGCTGATCGCCCATCGGGCGGAGGTCGAGTACGTGGGCGTCCGATGCGGCGTCATGGATCAGATCGCGGCGTCCCTGGGCCGGCTGGGCCAGGCGCTGTTCCTCGACACCCGTACGCTCCGGTGGGAGGCCATCCCCATTCCCCATGGATGCCGGTTTGTCGTGGTGGACTCAGGCATCCCGCGCCGGCTGGCCGAGGCCGGGTACAACCGGCGGCGGGCCGAGTGCGAGGAGGCGGCGGCGCGGCTGGGCGTCCGGGCGCTGCGCGATGTGGCGCCTGGGGCGCTGGATCGGGTCGCGTCGCTTCCCGACCCGTTGAACCGGCGCGCCCGCCATGTGGTCACCGAGAACGCGCGCGTGCTGGAAGGTGTCGAGGCGCTCAGACGAGGCGATGCGGAAGCCTTCGGCCGGCTGATGCTGGCCTCGCACCGGTCGCTGCGCGACGATTACGAGGTCTCGACGCAGGAACTCGACCGGCTGGTGCAGCTGGCGGTGGAGCACGGGGCGCTGGGGGCCCGGCTCACCGGCGCGGGGTTCGGCGGGTGTATCGTGGCGCTGGTGCCGGCAGATCGGTACGCGGGGTTCGGTGAGGGGGTCCGGGCTGGCTATGAGGGGGCGATGCTCTATTGAGGCGACCCGCAGACAGGACGCCCGCAGGTCCCCCTGGAGTCACGCACGAAGAGGAAGCGCCACCGTAAACGTGCTCCCCTCCCCCACCCGGCTCGCCACCCACACCCGCCCGCCGTGGGCCTCGACCAGCGACTTCACGATCGCCAGGCCCAGGCCCGCGCCGCCGCTGGCGCGCGACCGCGACGCATCCAGCCGGTAGAAGCGGTCGAAGACGCGCTCCAGCTCCTCCGGCGGGATCCCGGGGCCGGTGTCGGCGACCGTCAGACGCACCTCCGCACCGGCGGCCTCCAGCCCCACGGTGATCGTCCCTCCGGGCGGCGTGTGCCGGAGGGCGTTGTCCAGCAGGTTGTGGACGACCTGCATCAGGCGGTCGCGGTCCACCGGCACCGGCGGGAGTCCCGGCGTCAGGCGGCTTTGAATGTCGACGCCCTTCTCGTTCGCGTGCGGCTGGACCACCGCCACCGCGTCCGCCACCAGCGCCGCCAGGTCGGTCGGCGCACGGGTCAGCACCAGTCGGCCGGCCTGCGCCAGCGAGAGGTCGCGCAGGTCGTCCACGAGGCGCGCCAGCAGCCCGACCTGGGTGTGCAACGCGGCCAGGCGGTCCGGGGCGACCTCCACGACGCCGTCCAGCATCCCCTCCAGGTTGGCCTGGAGGACAGACAGCGGCGTGCCGAGTTCGTGAGCGATATCCGCCACCAGGTGGCGCCGGCTCTCCTCCAGGCGCCGGAGGTCCGCGGTCATCGCGTTGAAGGCCCGCGCCAGATTCCCCAGTTCGTCATCGGACGGCACGGGAACCTCGTGCGCGAGATCGCCCCGGCCGACTCGCGCCGCGGCCGCCGACATCTGGCGCAGCGGCGCGGTCAAGTAGCGCGCCACGACGATCCCCAGCAGCACCGCGGCCAGGACGCCGGCCATCGCCGCCTGCCACGTGGCCCGGCGCAACTGGGCCAGGAAGCGCGCCTCCGGGGCGCCCATGACGCGCCGCATCATGGTGCGCATGGCTCCCGGATCGGTCATGTGGGGCATCCGCGGCGGCAACTGGGGCCGCGGCCCCACGTCGCCCGGGGCGGGCGGTCCCATCATCGGCATGCCGAAGAAGTAGCGGTCGAACTCCGCGCGGATCGCGGCGCCGGTCAGCGCGGCCACCGACGCGATGGACACCAGCGCCACGGCCGCGAAGGCCAGGATCAGGCGGCCCTGCAGGCTCCTCACGAGACGGGCTCCCGGCCCGGTTCCGCCAGGCGGTACCCGGCACCGTGGACCGTGAGGATGTAGCGGGGCCGGTGAGGCTCGGGCTCGAGTTTCTGCCGCAGGTTCTTGATGTGCGCGTCGATGGTGCGGTCGTAGCCCTCGAAGGCGTGGCCGTAGACCAGGTCGATCAACTGCAGCCGGGTGAAGACGCGGCCCGGGGCGCGCGCCAGCGCCGCCAGGAGCCTGAATTCGGTGGCCGTGAGGTTGATGGCCTCCTCGCCGCGGCGCACTTCCATGCGGGCCAAGTCGATGGTCAGGTCGCCCACCGCGAGCACCTCAGGGGCTGTCTCGCCGCTGGTGCGCCGCAGCACCGCCCGGACCCGTGCCACGACCTCGCGGGGGGAGAACGGTTTGGTGATGTAGTCGTCGGCACCCAGGCCCAGCCCCACCAGGCGGTCCACTTCGTCGCCGCGCGCGGTCAGCATGATGATGGGCGTGCTGCCTGCCGCGCGGATCCGACGGGCGACCTCCCACCCGTCCACTTCGGGCAGCATGAGATCCAGCAGGACGAGGTGCGGCTTCTCGCGCTGAAACGCCGCCAGCGCCGCCCGGCCGTCGGCGGCGCTGATGACGCGGTAGCCGTCCTGCTCGAGGTACCGGCGGACCACATCGGTGATCTCGGGCTCGTCGTCCACGACGAGAATCGTCCGGCCCCGCACGTCGCGTCACCGACCTCGGTCCGCGTGTGCCTTCATGGGGTGACCACGATCCGCCCGACCATCCCGGCCTCCCGGTGCCCCGGGACGCTGCAGAAGAACTCGTACTCCCCGGGCACGTCGGACCTGAACCCGCTGACCACCGCCCGTCCCGGCGGCGCGACGAGCCAGATCCCCTGGGACGGGACCACGAGATCGTGCGCCGTCACGCCCTGGTTGACGAGCCGGAGGTTGACCACCTCGCCGGCCCTGACGCGGACTTCGGCGGGATTGAAAGCGAAGTCGGTGGCGACGACATCGACGGTGCGGGCGCCGGCCACCGGCGGCAGCGCTCCCCGGCCGGGCCCGGGCGCCGACCACGGCCCGTACATGTGGTGGGGGCCGAATCCAGGCATCATCGGGCCGTGCGGCCATCCCCACCAGCCCCAGCCGCCTGGCCAGACGTCATCGGTCTGCGTCCAGCCCGCGATGCCCGAGACCACCAGCCCGCCGACGCCGATGGCAATCAGGACGATGCCCACAAGAAGCGTGCCGGAGATCTTCCCCATGGCGCCGCTCCTAGGACAGTTCCTTCTTGAGGGCCTCGTACTCGTCGCGGCTGATCTCGCCCTTCGCCAGCCGGCGCTTGAGAATGTCCAGCGGTGCCTCGGCCTGGCCCGCCGACGGCCCGACCCCCTCCCGCCGGGTCAATGCCACCACGGCGAGCACGATGCCGGCCAGGATCAGCAGCCCGAAGAGCCCGCCGAGGAAGGGCATCCCCCACCCCGCGCCCCACCGGCCGCCGGACCACGGGCCCATCATGCCCGGCCCCATCATCCCCCAGCCGCCCATCATGCCGAAGCCGCCCAGCAGCGGCAGAAGGATCAGCACGCCGATCACGACCAGCGCCACGATCCCGAGATCCCGACCGCTCATCGCGCTCACCTCGCCTGGATGGGGGAAGCCGCCCGGGCTGGCTCCCCCGGATTGTAGTTCCTCTCGTGCAGGCCTCCTACGGGATCGCTTGCTCCCGGATCACCGTGCCGTAGTGCCACGCATACCACACCTGACCACCGAACGCATGAACGCTCGCCAGCGCGAAGGTCTTGCCGTCGCGCACGAGCCGGTAGGTGAAGAATCCCGGAAACTCCACGACCTTTCCGATCCCCGCTCCGGGGAACGCCTGAGCGACCCACGTCTGTAGCACCGCCCGGGCCCTGCTCTCGTCCAGTGGAGTCACCGCCGGACGGACCGGCGCGCCGGGAGCCGGCGGCGTGCCGGGACCTGCTCCCCACCCTGCTGCGCCGGGGCCGTACCCCCAACCCATCATCCCGACACCCATCATACCCGGTCCGTGGCCCCAAAACCCGCCGGCCCAGGGCCCGTACTTCGTGTTCCACATCGCCGGCGGACCCATCTCGGGCGCGACGTTGCCGTTCCACAGGTTGACCAGGAGCGCGAAGGCGCCCTTGCCGGTGGCCTTCTCCTGGACGACCACATAGAACACGTTGGAGAACTCGATGATCTCGGCCGGGACCAGATCGGGGTTGCGGTACTGAGCGAGGTACTGGCGGACGCGGGCTGTAGCCTGGTCCACGGTGAGCGCAGGCCCGGGCGGCCGGGTACCGGCCTGCGCACCGATCCCGTACATCCTGCCCGGCCCGTACATGCCCCCGGGGCCCCACATCTGTGCCCACGCCGGCGTGGCCCCAGCGGCCACCAGCACCAGGACGCCCACGATTGCGATTGCGCGCACCATCTCTCCATCCTCCCTTCAGGGCTGGACTTGTGCCGAGTCCCACGCTAGCGGGGCGCCGTGGAGGGGTCGTGAACCGGTTGTGAATGTCTTGTGAACGGGGCGGCGGGCGGATGGCGCGGTCCTTCGCGAAAGCCCTGGTACAATAGGGGTGTGGTGGGCCTATGAGCCCGGTGACCGGGACCGCTTTGGACCTGGCCGCAGTCCTCGACGCCAGGACCACCGAGGGCACGCTCTACGAGCGCCTGGACGACGACAAAGTCCGGTGCCTCGCCTGCGGGCACCGGTGCGTCATCTTCCCCGGTCGCCGCGGCATCTGCCAGGTGCGCTTCAACGAAGGCGGCAGGCTGCGCGTGCCGTGGGGCTACGTCGCGGCCCTGCAGTGCGATCCCACGGAGAAGAAACCCTTCTTCCATCTGCTGCCGGGATCGAAGACGCTGACCTTCGGCATGCTGGGCTGCGACCTGCACTGCCCCTACTGCCAGAACTGGCTGACCTCTCAGGCCCTGCGGGACCCCGTCGCCGGCATCCTGCCCGACGACGTCTCCCCCGAGCAGCTCGTCGCCCTCGCCCGCCGTCACGGCGCGCGGCTTCTCGGCAGTTCGTACAACGAGCCGCTGATCACCACCGAGTGGGCGGTGTGCGTGTTCAGGATGGCGCGGGAGGCCGGCCTGCGGACCTGCTTCATCAGCAACGGCAACGCCACGCGGGAGGTCCTGACGTTCCTCCGTCCCTGGTGCGACGGGTACAAGATCGACCTCAAGACCATGAACCAGAAGGGCTACCGCCAGCTGGGCGGGGTCCTCGACCGCGTGCTGGACACGATCAAGATGGTCTTCGGGTTGGGGTTCTGGATGGAGATCGTCACGCTGGTGATCCCGGGCTGGAACGATTCGGAAGAGGAACTGGGGGCCGCGGCCGAGTTCATCGCGTCGGTCTCGCCGGACATCCCCTGGCATGTGACGGCCTTTCATCCCGACTACAAGATGCAGGACTACGACTCCACCTCGGCCGCCACGCTGGTGAGGGCAGCCCGCCTCGGGCAGGCGGCCGGCCTGCGCTACGTCTACGCCGGCAACCTCCCCGGACGGGTCGGCGAGTTCGAGTCCACGTTCTGCCCGAACTGCCGCGCGCTGCTCGTCGAGCGCCGGGGGTACCACATCCTCCAGAACCACCTGTCGGCGACGGCCGGCCGCTGCCCGCGCTGCGGGTTCCAGATCCCCGGCATCTGGGCGTAGGCCGACGCCGGAGAACCGGGCTTCGGCAGGAGGGCGGGGGTGTGATGCGCGGCCCGCCCGGCACCTGAGATCCCCTGGTCCCGAAGGCGCGGGCACGCCTGGACCGACGGCTGGCAGTATCTGCCGGAGCGGATCGTCGGCAGGACGAGCCGGGACATCGAGGCCAACGAGGTAAGGACTTCTTCAGGCGCCACAGGGTCAGGTGGTGATGTCGACCTGAGTGCCATTGAAGCCGTCTACGAGGACGAGCTGCGTGGGGGTCCACCGTACCACCCGGCGATGATGGTCAAGGTGCTGCTGGACGCGTACACCCAGGGAGTGTACGCCTCGCGGCGGATTGCGCGGCGGCTGCACGAGGATGTCGCCTTCCGCGTGCTGGCGGCGGGGAACGCCCCGGACTTCCGGACGATCAGCGACTTTCGCCAGCGCCACCCAGGCGGATGAGCTGGTGAGCGCCTTGGGCATCACCAGATGCGGCCAGACGGTGATGCGGGGGTTGTGCAGACGGCGACGGAGCACCGCACGGTGTGCGCGGCCTTCCTGCGAGAGCTGGTGGCCCGCAGCCTGCGGGCTGACCAGGGCCTGCTGGTGGTGATCGATGGCGGCAAGGGGCTGCGGGCCGAGGTGCAGGAGGTAGTCGGGGCAGCGGCCCAGGTCCAGCGGTGCCAGTGGCACAAGCGAGAGAACATGGCGGCCCCTCTGTCCAAGGGCCAGCAGGCGACCTGGCGGGCCAAACTGCAACGGAGGTACCAGCAGCCGACCTAGGCTGTCCAGTTTCGGAAGGGTGTGCACACATCAGGCATGAGCGAGGTGGTCACGGTCATCCCTCCCGGCGACGCCCCAGAACATCTCGGCGGGTGGCCGACCGTGGGTGCGGTAGCCCAGGTGCGGCCGGCGGTAGTTGTAGAACTCGAGGTACCGA
>JAVKHQ010000008.1:0-98353 GCA_031459875.1 Candidatus Fervidifonticultor sextus
CCCGTCCGGCCCGCGCGCCGAAGACCAGCAGTTCCGGCAGGGAGTTGGAGCCCAGCCGGTTGGCCCCGTTGATGCTGACGCAGGCGCACTCGCCGGCCGCGTAGAGCCCGGGCAGGGGGGTCGCACCGTGGACGTCGGTGTGGATCCCGCCCATCATGTAGTGGACCACCGGCCGCACCGGGATGAGTTCGCGGGCAGGGTCGATCCCGGCGTAGTGGAGGGTCAGTTCCCGCACGAAGGGCAGCCGTTCCCTGATCGTCTTCTCCCCCAGGTGCCGCAGGTCCAGGTGCACCACATCGCCGTAGGGACCCTTGACGGTCCGGCCCCTGTGCATCTCGTGCACGAACGCCTGGGAGAGCCGATCCCGGGGCCCCATCTCCATGGCGCGCAGACGCGGCCACGGCTCGGGGGGCCCCAGGCCATAGTCCTGGAGGTAGCGGTAGCCGTCCTTGTTGAGCAGGACGCCGCCCTCGGCGCGCGCGGCCTCGGTGATGAGGATGCCGGTGGGCGGCAGCCCGGTGGGGTGGTACTGCACGAACTCCATGTCCTTGAGGGGCACGCCGGCCCGGTAGGCCAGGGCCATGCCGTCGCCGGTGCAGATGGCGCCGTTGGTCGTGAAGGGATAGATGCGCCCGGCGCCTCCGGTGCACAGGATCACCGCCCTGGCGGTGACCGGGTACAGGCGGCCGGTGCGCAGTTCGATGGCGGCGGCGCCCTGGCAGCGTCCGTCGTCCACCAGCAGCCTGGTCGCAAACCACTCGTCGTAGCGCGTGATGGACGGGTACTTCAACGAGGTCTGGAACAGCGTGTGGAGCATATGGAAGCCTGTCTTGTCGGCGGCGAACCACGTGCGCTCGATCCGCATGCCGCCGAAGGGCCGCACCGCCACGCGCCCGTCGGGCTCGCGGCTCCACGGGCACCCCCAGCGCTCCATCCGGAGCATCTCGGCCGGGGCTTCCCGCACGAAGGCCTCGACGGCGTCCTGGTCGGCCAGCCAGTCCGAGCCGGCGATGGTGTCCTCGATGTGGGCCGCAGGCGAATCGTCGGGTTTGATCACCGCGGCCGCGCCGCCTTCCGCCGAGACGGTGTGGCTGCGCATGGGATAGACCTTCGAGAGGATGGCGATGTCCAGGCGGGGGTCCAGTTCCGCCGCGGCGATAGCCGCCCGCAGACCGGCCCCCCCGCCGCCAATGATCAAAATGTCGTGCTCGGACATGCTCACCCCCGGTGCAGTGTCCGGGCAGGTCTTGCTAGCCGCCGCCGGGGATGCCCCGCACGCCGGGCTCGGTCATCGGTTCGGGGTTCAAGAGTTCGTCCAGCTTCTCCTTCGGGAGCACCCCTCTGGCCAGCGCGACCTCGCGGATCGTCCGGCCGCTCCGTTCCGCCTCCTTGGCGATCTCCGCTGCGGCATCGTAGCCGATGGCCGGCGCCAGTGCCGTGGCCAGCATCAACCCGCGTTCGACCATCTCGGGCCCGCGCCCGGTGGCCTCCAGGCCCGCCACGCACTGCCGGGCGAAATTGCGCGAGACGGCCGCCAGCAGCGCGATGGAGCCCAGCAGGTTGTGGGCCATCACCGGCATCATGGTGTTCAACTCAAAAGCGCCCCCTTCGTTGCCCAGCGCGACGACCACGTCGTTGCCGACCACCTGGGCGCACGCCTGGATTACGGACTCGGCGATGACGGGGTTGACCTTGCCGGGCATGATGGACGACCCGGGCTGGACCGCCGGGAGCAGGAGTTCCGCGAGCCCCGCCCGCGGTCCCGAGCCCATCCAGCGGATGTCGTTGGCGATCTTGTGGAGCGCGGTGGCGTAGGTCTTGAGCACCCCCGAGGCGAACGTGACCGCGTCCAGGCAGGCCTGCGCCTGGAAGTGCGCCTTCGTCTCCCAGATCTTGATGCCGGTCTGTTCGCTGATCTTGGCGCACACACGGGAGGCGAATTCACGATGGGCGTTGACCCCGGTCCC
This sequence comes from Candidatus Fervidifonticultor sextus, assembly GCA_031459875.1. Classification (GTDB taxonomy): domain Bacteria; phylum Sysuimicrobiota; class Sysuimicrobiia; order Sysuimicrobiales; family Humicultoraceae; genus Fervidifonticultor_A; species Fervidifonticultor_A sextus. Next base: position 1,968 of record JAVKHQ010000008.1, read on the forward strand.
CACCGCCGTGCCGCCGAGGGCCACCTCACCCAGCTCCTGCTCGACATACCCCAGGCGGCGCCTGGCGCCGGCGATCTGGTCGGCGTACCCTTCGAACTCCTGGCCCAGCCGTACCGGGGTGGCGTCCATCAGATGGGTGCGGCCCGTCTTGATGATCGCCCAGAAGGCCCGGGCCTTGGCGCGCAGGGCGGATTCCAGTTCCTCGAGGGCCGGCTGGAGCTCGTCGCGGATCTGCAGCAGGGCCGCCAGGTGGATGGCCGTGGGGATGACGTCGTTGCTGGACTGGCAGAGATTGACGTGATCGTTGGGGTGGACGGTCTTCGCCCCACGGGGAGCGCCCAGGAGCTCGGCGGCACGGTTGGCGATCACCTCGTTGGCGTTCATGTTGGTCGAGGTGCCCGAGCCCGTCTGGAAGATGTCCAGCGGGAAGTGCCCGTCCAGCGCGCCGTCGGCCACCTCGCGCGCGGCCTGCGCGATGGCCCGGGCGATCTTGCGGTCGAGGAGCCCGAGATCGGCGTTGACCTCGGCGGCGGCACCCTTGATCAGGCCCAGCGCGCGGATGAAGACGCGCGGGAAGGGGATGCCGCTGATGGGGAAGTTCTGGATGGCCCTGGCGGTGGAGGCGCCGTAGTAGGCATCGACGGGCACCTCCATGGGGCCCAGGGAGTCTTTCTCCGTGCGGGTCAACTGCGCTGCAGATTTCATGGTCCCGCCTCCTTCGGGGCTGGCCGCGGGACGCGGCACGCGCCGCCCAGACTACGGGCCCGCCGGCGGCTGGAAGGTGAAGAGGACGAGCGCCCCCAGCGCCGCAAACACGACCCCGACAATCCAGAGCGCCGCTTCGGCGGCCACGCGCCAGCCGCGGTGGTGGATGTAGTCGTCGAAGATCCCGCGCAGGCCCACCAGCCCGTGCGAGAGCGCGAAGAGCAGGATGACCAGGTCATAGGTCCGCCACAGGGGCCCGCCGAACCGCTCGGCGACGAAGCGGAAGTCGATGGTGTCGGTGGAGTTGAGAACATGCATGATGTAGAGGTGGCCGATCACCAGCCCCACCATGGCGACCGCCGAGACCCGCATGTAGAACCACAGCACCAGCGGGAGTCCGCCGGCGGGCCGCTCGCGGTCGCCGGCGCGCGCCAGGCCGGCCCTCATCGCAGTCCCACCAGCCCGCCGAGCATGAGGTAGGCCACCGGGAGCAGCAGCACGGCGTACAGTCCGGCTCCCACCCAGAACATGCGCCGGTAGGTCGCCGACGGGGTGGGCAGGAAGTCCAGGATCATAACCAGCAGGCCGTTGCCGGCGTGGTAGAGCACCGCCGCCACCAGCAGGAACTCCAGCGGCTTGAACCAGGGCTGGCGGTAGAGGGCGATGGCGCGGTTGTAGGCGTCGGGACCGACGAGCAGCATCGAGGTCTCGACGATGTGCATCAGGAGGAAGAGCAGGACGGCGACGCCGGTCACGCGGTGCAGGGCCCAGGCGAGCATGCCTGGATGACCACGATACACCAGACCCCTCCCAACGCCACGGTCAAGGCAATCTGCGCACCATTCACTTCGGTATGTCCGCGCGTCGCTCCTCCGGGCAGGGGCCTGGCCGCCACCCACCGGCCGTGCGCGAAGTGCGACCGCCCACCCGGTTCAGCACGGGTTCGGTCCGTGATGGCCGGCCAGGTTGTTGAACCCCCTCCGGGGTTTGGAGTACAGTGGAGCGGGATTCTCCGCACATCTCGTGCCCGGAAAGGATGCGCTCCATGGTGACCCGCCCCAAGGTCTCGATCATCGGCGCCGGGACCGTCGGCACCGCCACCGCCCACTGGATCGCCAGCCGCCACCTGGCCGACGTGGTGCTGGTGGACATCATCGAGGGCCTGCCGCAGGGGAAGGCCCTCGACCTCCTGCAGGCAGGACCCATCGCCGGTTTCGATGCGAAGATTACCGGGAGCACCGACTATGCGGCGACGGCCGGGTCGGACGTCGTGGTCATCACCGCCGGCATCGCGCGCAAGCCGGGCATGACCCGGGAGCAGTTGATCGACACCAACGCCGGCATCATGCGCAGCATCATCGGGCCGGTGGTGCACCACTCCCCCGACGCCATCCTGCTGGTGGTGACCAATCCGCTGGACGCCATGACCTACCTGACCTACAAGGCGGCCGGCCTGCCGCGGGAGCGGGTCATCGGCGAGTCGGGCGCCCTGGACTCGACGCGGTTCCGCACCTTCCTGGCGATGGCGCTGGGTGTGTCGGTGGAGGACGTCCACGCCCTGGTGATCGGCGCCCACACCGACAAAGACATGGTGCCGCTCCCGCGCTACGCGGCCGTGCGCGGCATCCCCATCTCGCACTTCCTGACCCCGGCGCAGATCGAGGCGGTCGTGGCCCGCACCCGCCGCGGCGGCGCCGAGATCACCGAACTGATGAAGGCCAGTGCGTTCACGGCCCCCGGCGCCTCGGTCTGCGAGATGGTCGAGGCGATCCTGCGGGACCGGAAGCGGGTCATCCCGTGCTGTGTCTACCTGGACGGCGAGTACGGCGAGCGGGACGTCTGCGTGGGGGTGCCGGTGATCCTGGGCGCCGGCGGGATGGAGCGGATCATCGAGATCCCCCTGGATGACGCGGAGCGTGCAGCGTTTCGGGCCTCGGTGGGCGCAATCCGGGAGATGCTGGGGGCACTGACAGTCTAGGGGAGCCCTGCAGTGCCCCCCATGTCCACCACCACCATGCGCGTCGAGCCCGTCGTGCTCGACGGCACCCACGTCCCGCTGGAGCCGCTCTCCCTCGACCACCACGCCCAGCTCTGTGAGGCCGGCCTGGACCAGGACCTGCTGCGGTGGACGGAGGCGTACGAGCCCACGCCGGAGGGCCTGCGCGCCTACATCGAGGCCGCGCTCCGGCTCCAGGCTGAGGGAACGGCGCTGCCGTTCGCCGTGATCAGCAAGGCCGCCGGCCGCTCGGTCGGCAGCACCCGGTACGGCCACATCGACCGGGCCCACCGGCGAGTCGAGATCGGGTGGACGTGGTACGGCCGGCCCTGGCAGCGCACCGCGGTGAACACCGAGGCCAAGTACCTGCTGCTGCGCCACGCGTTTGAAGTCCTCGGCTGCATCCGTGTGGAGTTCAAGACCGACGTGCTGAACGAGTGGTCTCGTCAGGCGCTGGTGCGGATCGGTGCCCGGGAGGAGGGCGTCTTCCGGAAGCACATGATCTTGCCCAGCGGCCGCATCCGGGACACGGTATACGACAGCATCGTCGTGGACGAATGGCCCGCCGTGAAGGCGCGGCTTGAGAGGCTGCTCACCGGGGGGACCTGAGCGGCGCCCGGGCTGACCCGGAACCCGGTCGCACCGTGGCGTCGTCGTGATCGAAGGAGCACGCCGATGAAGCTCCACGAGTACCAGGCCAAGGAGTTCTTCGCCGCTTACGGCATCCCCGTCCAGCGGGGGACCGTTATCGAGCGGCCGGAGCAGATCGACGAGATCGCCATCCCCTATCCCGTCGTGCTCAAAGCCCAGGTCCTGGTGGGCGGACGGGGCAAGGCGGGCGGCATCCAACTGGCCGCCGACCCCGCCGAGGCACGGCGGAAGGCGGCAGCGATCCTGGGGATGGAGATCAAGGGCGAGCGCGTGCGCCGCCTGCTGGTGGTCCAGGCCGCGAACATCGGCGCCGAGTACTACCTGGCGTTCACCGTGGACCGCAGCGCCCGGCAACTGGTCTGCATCGCATCGGCCGCAGGGGGCGTGGACATCGAGGAAGTCGCCCGGACGGCACCCGAGCAAATCGTCAAGCACCACGTGGATCCCTTTGGGGGATTTCATGCGTATCACGCGAGGCAGATCGGCCGCACGCTCGGTCTCGAGGGGGGGCCCCTCCTCCAGTTTGCTTCCATCGCACACGCCCTGTACCGGCTCTGTACGGAGATGGACGCGGAACTGGCCGAGATCAACCCCCTGGCCGTCGCCGACGGCGACCTGCTGGCGGTGGACGCCAAGCTCATCATCGACGACAACGCCGTGTGGCGGCACGAGGGCCTGCCGCGCAACGAGGAACTGACGGAACTCGAGGCCGCCGCACGACGCCACGACCTCTCCTACGTCGAACTCGACGGCGACGTGGCCATCATTGGCAACGGCGCCGGCCTAGTCATGTCCACGCTGGACATGATCGCGCACTTCGGGGGGCGTCCGGCCAACTTCCTCGACGTGGGCGGGGGGGCGACCACGGAGAACATGGCCCAGGCGATGAGCATCGTACTGCGCAAGCCCGGTGTACGCGCGCTGTTCGTCAACATCTTCGGCGGGATCACCCGGTGCGACGACATCGCCCGCGCCATCGCGGCCCAGCCGCCGCCGGTGCCGATGGTGGTCCGCCTGACCGGGACCAACGAGGACGAGGGGCGGGCGATCCTGGAGCGCGCGGGGATCCACGCCTTCACCGACCCGGAGGCCGCGGCCCGGGAGGTCGTGGCGCTGGCGGGCAGGACGTAGGTGCGGCCGGTCCGCCGCTTCCGGGTCTGGGCGCTGTGCCGGGCCACGGTGCTGGCCGTCCCGCTCCTCGTTCTGGCCTGGGCGCTGGTGTCGGGGGGGGCTGGACCCCAGGCTCCGGCCCCACCGGCGGCCCGACACGTCGTGCTGCTCTCCCTGGACGGCGCGCGGGCCGATGCCGTCCGGGCAGCGGTGCCCCCGGCACTGGCGGCCCGGGGCGCCGTCTCCTGGACGGCCCAGACCATCTCGCCCAGCCTGACCCTGCCGTCCCATGCCTCGATGCTCTCCGGGGTGCCCCCGGCCGTGCACGGGGTGACCTTCAACGACTGGCGCGAGGGTCAGCCGTACTTTGCGCGCGCCAGCATCTTCACGCAGGTCGCCAGGAGCGGCGGACAGGCGGCGGCGTTTGTCCACAAGGCCAAGATGCTGATGTTCATGCCGGCGGGATCGGGGACGACCGCTCGCTTCCTGCGCTACCCTCGCGTCGGGCAGGCGGAGGTGGTGGACACCGCGGCGCGGTTCTTCGCCGCGGCCCGCCCGACCCTGCTCTTCATCCACGTGGCCGACCCCGATGCGGTCGGGCACGCCCAGGGATGGATGGGCGAGGCATACCTCCGGGTCATTGCGGGGATTCCCGCATTGATCGAGCGGCTCCTCCGGGTCCTCGACGACGCCGGCGTCGCCGATGCGGCGCTGGTAATCGTGACCGCCGACCACGGGGGCCACGGTCGGACCCACGGGACGAACCGGCCGGAGGACATGACCATCCCCTGGATGGCCTTCGGCGGCGCGGCCCGGCCGGGGAGCATCCAGCAGCGCGTGGTGACCTACGATACCGCTGCCACGGTGCTCGCCGCATTGGGGCTCCCCGTCCCGGGCGACTGGCAGGGCCGGCCGGTGATGGGGGCGCTGAGGAATCCCTAGAGGAGCCACGGGGGAGGAGCCGATGGCCATTCTCGTCGATGAGCACACCCGGGTCCTGGTGCAGGGGATCACCGGCTACCAGGGCGAGTTCCACACCCGCCGCATGCTGGAGTTCGGCACGAAGGTCGTCGCCGGCACCTCGCCCGGCAAGGGCGGCCAGGCGGTCGCCGGGGTGCCGGTGTTCGACACCGTCGCCGAGGCCGTCGAGCGGACCGGCGCCACAGCGTCGTGCATCTTCGTCCCGGCGCGGGGGGCCAAGGACGCGGCCATGGAAGCCATCGCCTCGCGCCTGGATCCCGTGGTCATCATCACCGAACACATCCCGGTCCACGATGCCATCCGGATCGTCGCCGCCGCACGCGCGGCCCGCGTCTCCGTGGTGGGTCCCAACGGTCCGGGCGTCACCTCGCCCGGACGGTGCAAGATCGGTATCATGCCCAACCATCTCTTCCGCCGGGGCGGCGTCGGGCTGGTCTCGCGCAGCGGGACGCTGACGTATGAGATCGTCGCCGGGCTCACGCGTGCGGGGTTGGGCCAGAGCACGGCGCTGGGTCTGGGCGGGGATCCGGTGGTCGGTCTGAGCTTCCAGGAGGCCATCCGGCTGTTCAACGAGGATCCCGAGACCGAGGCCATCGTCATGGTGGGGGAGATCGGCGGGAGCGCCGAAGAAGAGGCGGCCCGGTTCATCCAGGCGTCGGTGCGCAAGCCGGTGGTCGGCTACATCGCCGGCCTGACCGCGCCGCCTGGCAAGCGCATGGGGCATGCCGGCGCGGTCATCTCGGGGGGCGAGGGGACCGCGCAGGCGAAGATCGCCGCGCTGCAGGCCGCCGGCGTCCGGGTCGTGGAACTGCCCGGCCGCGTGGCCGACGCCCTGCGGGCGCTCCTGTAGATCCTTCCGGTCCCAGCCGGGGACCGAATCGCGGCCTGACTGATATACTCAAGGGAGGTCAGTCAGGCTGCGTCGGGAGGAGAGGAGCGTGGTCGGCGGCTTCCTGGTCCGCTGGGTGTTCAACGCGATCGGCATCTATGTCGCCACCCGGGTGGTCCCGGGGCTCAGAGCCCCGGATCCGGGTGCCGTCCTGATCGCCGCATTGGTCCTGGGGCTGGTCAACGCCTCCATCCGCTGGGTCGTCCTGATTCTGACCCTGCCCTTCAACATCCTGACCCTGGGATTGTTCACGCTCGTGGTCAACGCCCTCATGCTTTACCTGGTGGCGGCCATCGTCCCGGCGTCGCTGCAGATCGCCTCGTTCTGGTCGGCCTTCTGGGGGGCGCTGCTCATTGCCATCGTCAGTACGGGCCTCAGCCACCTCGCCGGACGGTAGCCCGCCCCGAGCCCCATGAGGCGCAGAATGGTGGCCCCCGGACTCCGCCGCGCGGCCCGCGCCCGGCGCCCGCGGGCGGTCCACCGTCGGGACGACCGGGTCCAGTTCGTGATCATCACCGGGCTCTCGGGCGCCGGGAAGTCGACGGCGCTCAAGGTCTTCGAGGACCTGGGCTTCTTCTGCGTGGACAACCTCCCGCCCGCCCTGCTCCCCACGTTCGCCGACCTGTGCCTGCACTCGGACGGGCGGATCCGCCGCGTCGCCCTGGGCATCGACATCCGGGGCCGCGAGTTCTTCGACGAACTGTTCGCCGCCGTGGACGGCGTCAGTCGTCTGGGCGTTCGGGCCGAGATTCTCTTCCTGGATGCCGCCGACGACGTCCTGGTGCGGCGGTTCAAGGAGACGCGCCGCAAGCATCCCCTGGCGCAGAGCGGCAGCATCCTCGACGGCATCCATGCCGAACGGCGGCGGCTGGAGGCGATCAAGGGTCGCGCGCACCGGATCATCGACACCTCTACGCTGGCGGTCAGGGATCTGCGGAACGAGATTGCCTCGACCTACCTGCGTGACCGCGTCCGCGCCCGGCAACTGGAGATCAGCCTGGTGACCTTCGGCTACAAGTACGGCATCCCGATGGATGCCGACATGCTCTTCGACGTGCGCTTCCTGCCCAATCCGCACTACCAGGAGGGACTGCGCCGGTTGCCCGGGACCCACGCGCGGGTGCGGAAGTTCGTGCTGGGGCAGCCCGAGACGCGCGAGTTCATGGAGCGGCTCTATGAGTTCTCCAACTACCTGCTCCCCCAGTTCGTCCGGGAGGGCAAGACCCATCTAACCATCGGCCTGGGGTGCACCGGCGGCCGGCACCGCTCGGTGGTCCTGGGCGAGGTCCTGGCACGCCACCTCCGGCGCCTGGGACACCGCGTGCGGGTGCGGCACCGCGACCTGCGCAAGGACGAGCGGGAGGACGGCTCCGCCCATGATTGAGCAGTTGCACCGGTGGAAGCGCTGGCTGGCCCCGGGCCTGGGGATCAAACGCTGGGCCCTCGTCATCGCGGGAGGTGTCCTGCTCTTCAGCGCGGGCTTCTCCCTGCTGGTGGACATCGGGGCGCTGCGGGCCTTCGAGGCTACGGTCTTCCGGCTCGCCGCCTGGCTCCACGCCGCAACCGGCGGTCTGGTCTCTGCGGGCGCCCTGGGGGTCATGGGGATCGTGCTCGGTGTGCTCATCGCCACCGTCGGCCTGCGGGGGACGCTGCGCTCCATTGACCGCGTGCTGTTCCCGACCGGACAGCCCACCCTGGTCGAGGCCCTCCGCGAGCGCCGGCGGCGGCGCCGGGGCCTGCACATCGTCGCCATGGGCGGCGGCACGGGGCTGGCCACGTTGCTCCGCGGCCTGAAGCACTACACGTCCAACCTCAGCGCGGTCGTCACCGTGTTCGACGACGGGGGGTCCTCGGGTCGGCTCCGCCGCGAACTGGGCATCCTGCCCCCGGGCGACATCCGCCAGGTCCTGGTGGCCCTGGCCGAGGTCGAGCCGCTGATGACTCGCCTGTTCGAGCACCGGTTCCGCGGCGGGGCGCTGGACGGGCACGCCTTCGGCAACCTGTTCATCGCCAGCCTGACCGGCGTGACCGGGGACCTGGAACTGGCCATCAAGGAGACCAGCAAGGTGCTCAACATCCGGGGCCACGTGCTGCCCGCCACCGGCGGTGACGTCGTGCTCGTCGCCGAACTCGAAGACGGCCGTCTCATCGAAGGGGAGTCCCACATTACCGCGGCCCGGGGCCGGATCCGCCGGGTCGCCCTGCGGCCGCCAGATGTCTATCCGCTTCCGGAAGTGCTGGAGGCGATTGCCGAAGCTGACCTCATCTTGATCGGGCCGGGCAGCCTCTACACCAGCGTCATCCCCAACCTCCTCGTGCGGGGCATCGTCGACGCGGTGCGCGACGCCCAGGTGCCCTGCGTCTACATCTGCAACGTCATGACGCAGCCGGGCGAGACCGACGGGTACACCGCCGCCGACCACGTCCGTGCCATCCACGCCCATGCCGGGGCCGCCCTCTTCTCCCACGTCATCGTGAACACCCAGCCTCCCCAGAACCGGGTGCTGCTGGAGCGGTATGCCGCGGAGGGCAGCGTACCGGTAGATCCCTCGCTGGCGGAGCTGGAGGGGATGGGTCTGACGCCGGTGGGCTTCGCCCTGATGAGCGAGGAGGAACTGCTGCGCCACGACCCCGTCCGACTCGCCGCCGCCGTCTTCCAGGTGATGGCCATGGCCACGGGCCGACCGCACCGTGACCGCCGGCCCGCGCTGCTCCACCGGTAGTTTGCGGGCGGAGGGGCACCCAAACATGGAGGACCTACTGCCGGCCGCCGAGCCGTTCCGCATCAAGGCCGTCGAGCCGATCCGCCGGCTGACCCGGGAGCAGCGCCAGCGCGCCCTGGAGGAGGCCTCCTACAACCTTTTCCTGCTCCGGTCCGAGGACGTCTACATCGACCTGCTGACCGACAGCGGGACGTCCGCCATGAGCGACCGCCAGTGGGGCGCGCTGATGGTGGGCGACGAGGCCTACGCCGGGAGCCGGAGCTTCTACCGCTTCCGGCAGGCCGTGGAGGACGTGCTGGGGTTCGCGCACGTGATCCCCACCCACCAGGGCCGGGGAGCCGAGCATGTCCTGTTCACGACGCTGGTGCAGTCGGGCCAGTCCGTGATCGGCAACGTCCACTTCGACACGACGCGGGCCCACATCGAGCACCGGGGCGCGACGGCGCTGGACCTGGCCGTGGAAGCCATCCACGATCCGCAGGATCCCTCGCCGTTCAAAGGCAACCTGGACGTCGAGCGGGCCGACGCCTTTATCCGGGAGGTCGGCCGCGAGGCCGTAGCCCTGATCCACATCACGGTGACGTGCAACACCGGCGGCGGCCAGCCGGTCTCGATGGCCAGCCTCAAGGCCGTGCGCGCCCTGGCCGACCGCTGGGGCCTCCCGTTCTTCCTGGACGCCTGCCGGATCGCGGAGAACGCCTACTTCATCCAGCAGCGGGAACCCGGGTATGCGGACAGGGACGTGGCGTCGATCGTCCGCGAGATGTGCGACCTCGCCGACGGCTGTACCTTCAGCGCCAAGAAGGACGGATTGGCCAACATCGGCGGGTTTGTGGCGTTCAGGGATCCACAACGCTACCGACAGGCGGCGCCGTGGGCGGTGCTCTTCGAGGGCTTCCTGACCTACGGCGGGCTGGCCGGGCGCGACCTGGAGGCGATTGCCGTGGGGCTCCGCGAGGTGCTGGACCAGCACTATCTGGCCTGGCGCATCGGTCAGGTGGCCCGGTTGGGCGAGGCGCTGCGCGCCGCCGGGGTGCCGATCGTCGAACCGGTGGGCGGGCATGCGGTCTTCCTCGACGCGCGCCGGTTCCTGCCCCATGTGCCGCAGTGGGCCTATCCGGCCCAGGCGCTGGCCTGCGCGCTGTACCTCGACGGCGGGATCCGGGGTGTGGAGATCGGCGGCGTCATGGCCGGGCGCGACCCCAAGACCGGACAGGAGCGTCCCCCCCGGCTCGAACTGGTGCGGCTGGCGGTGCCCCGCCGGGTCTACACCGATGCCCATCTGGCGGTGGTCGTCGAGGCCGCCCGGCGCACACTGGCCCGCCGCGACCAGGTGGGCGGAATGCGCTTCGTCTACGAGCCCCCGGTCCTGCGCCACTTCACCGCGCACTTCGCGCCGATTCCGGCATCAGAGCTCCGGCGGATGCGCACGACCAGGCCGGCGTAGGATTCTCCCCCGCCGATGACGAACTGCACCTGCTGGCGCGGGTTCAAGACGCAGGCGTCCTGCGCCGATTTCGTGTGAGGCGAACCGATGCTGCTGGTCGACTGGCTGTACGTCGGCGTCTTCGCGGTGGTAGGGTTGATCATGGCGGCACTGCCGCTGGCGCTGGTGTGGGCCCTGGCCCCGCGCGCCTCCCTGCCCCAGAAGCAGATGACCTACGAGTCGGGGGTCGTGCCCTTCGGCCAGGCCTGGGCCCAGTTCAACGTCCGGTACTACCTCTTCGGGCTGGTCTTCGTGATCTTCGACGTGGAGGTGATCTACCTCTACCCCTGGGCCATCGTCTTCCGCACCTACGGCGGTTGGGCGTTCGTGGTCATGCTGATCTTCGTGGGCATCCTCCTGCTCGGCCTGGCGCACGCCTGGCGGAAGGGCGCGCTGGAGTGGACGTAGGGGCCGGGACGTGGTGAACTGGCCCCTGGAGATCCTCAAAGCGGTCGGGCTGGCGGCGGGGATTTTCACCTTCCTGGCCGTCGTCGCGGCCATGTTCGGGGTGCTCCTGGAGCGCAAGATCGGCGGGTGGATCCAGTCGCGCCTGGGTCCCAAGCACGTGGGCCCCCAGGGCCTGCTCCAGACGCTGGCCGACACCATCAAGTTGCTCCAGAAGGAACACATCGCTCCTCGGGCGGCGGATGCGGCCGTCTTCAACACCGCGCCGCTGGTGGTGGCGGTCGCGGGCCTGATGAGCTGGATCGTCATCCCCTTCGGGACGCTCGGCGAGCGGGTGCTGGTCGTCCGCGACCTCAACATCGGCGTGGTGTTCTTCGCGGCGATGAGCTCCATCACCGTGCTCGGGATCCTCGCCGGCGGGTGGGCGTCCAACAACAAGTACGCGCTGCTGGGCGGGCTACGCTCGGCGTCGCAGATGATCAGCTACGAGCTGCCCCTGGCCATGGCGCTGATCGCGGTGGCCCTGGAGGCCGGCACGCTGTCCACCGTGGGCATCGTGAAGGCGCAGGAGGGATGGTTCGGCTCCTTCGCCTTCCGGCAGTTCCCGGCCATGGTGATCTTCCTGGTGGCGGCGACCGCCGAGGTCAACCGGGTGCCCTTCGACCTGCCGGAGGCCGAATCCGAACTGGTGGCCGGCTACTTCTCCGAGTACACGGGCATGCGCTTCGCCCTGTTCCAGCTGGGGGAGTACGCCGAGATGTTCGCCATGGCGGCGATGGCCACCACGCTGTTCCTGGGCGGGTGGAAAGGGCCGGTCCTGCCCCCGCTGGTCTGGTTCCTGCTCAAGATGTACCTGATCGTCTTCCTCTTCATGTGGGTGAGGTGGACCTACCCGCGCTACCGGCTGGACCAGCTGCTCAACCTGAGCTGGAAGGTCCTGCTGCCCGCCGGACTGGTGTGGATCATGATCACGGGCTACCGGATGGCATTCTAGGCCATGGGCGAACTGGCGGCGTTTATCATCCTCTCGGCGATCACCCTGGTCTCCGCAGCGGTGGTGGTGACGTCGGGGAACATCGTGCGCAGCGGCCTGTCGCTGGTGCCCACGCTGCTGGGGGTCGCCGGGCTCTACGTCCTCCTGCAGGCGGAGTTCGTCGCCGGCATCCAGGTGCTGATCTACGTGGGCGCCATCACGGTGCTGATCCTGTTCGTCATCATGCTGACCCAGGGGGGGACCGGCGTGCGCGTCCGGCAGACGACGGGGCAGCTGCCGGCGGGGATGCTGACCAGCGCGGTGCTGGCGGCGCTGCTGATCGCCGTCTTCCGGGGAACCGTCTGGCCCTCGCTGGCCGGGACGTTGCCCCAGTACACCGCCGGGCCCATCGGCGCCACCTTCCTGACGAGCGCCATCCTCGTGTTCCTGGTGGCGAGCTTCGTCTTGCTGGTGGCGTTGATGGGCGCCATCATCATCGCACGGCGGGAACGCTAGGAGGACGCGGGGACCGTGCAGGTCGGCCTGCTCCACTACCTGGTCGTCAGCGCCTTGCTCTTCTGCCTGGGATTGTACGGGGTGCTGACCCGGCGGAACACCGTCGCCATTCTCATGGGCATCGAACTCATGCTCAACGCGGCCAACATCAACCTGGTGGCGTTTAACAAGTACGTGGCGCCAGGGGCGCTGTCCGGCCAGATTTTCGCCCTGGTGGTCATCACCCTGGCCGCCGCCGAGGCGGGCGTGGGCCTGGCCCTGGTCATGGCGGCCTACCGCAACCTGGAGACCGTGCACGTGGACGAGATCAACATCATGAAGTGGTAGCCGGATGCGCGAGCTGGCCTGGCTGATTCCGCTGTTCCCGTTCGCGGCCTTCGGCCTGATCGTCGCCTTCGGCCGGCGCCTGCCCGGGCAGGGCGCCTACGTGGCGGTCGGCAGCCTGGCGATCGCGGCGGTGCTCTCGCTGGGGATCTTCGCCGAGATGCTGACCGGGGCCGGGCCGCTGGACCACAACGTCCGGTGGATGGTCCTGGGCAGTCTCCCCCTGGACCTGGGCGTCCAGGTGGATCCCCTGACCACCGTCATGCTCCTGGTGGTCACCGTGGTCGGCTCCATGATCTTCATCTACTCCATCGGCTACATGCACGGCGATCCGCGCTACCCGCGCTTCTTCGCCTACCTGTCGCTGTTCGCCGGCTCGATGCTGCTGCTGGTGCTGGCCAACAACCTGCTGTTCCTCTATGTGGGCTGGGAACTGGTGGGCCTGTGCTCCTACCTGCTGATCGGCTTCTGGTTCGAGCGTCCGGCCGCGGCGCGGGCGTCCATGAAGGCGTTCGTCACCACGCGGGTCGGCGACTTCTTCATGTTCCTGGGACTGCTGCTGGTCTTCTTCCACCTGGGGACGTTCCGGTTCGAGGAGATCTTCACGAAGGTCTCCGGCGGCGCGCTGAGCGGGACCGTCGGGGGCCTCCCGCTGGTGAGCCTGGCCGCGGTGCTCCTGTTCGGCGGGGCGGTGGGGAAGTCGGCGCAATTCCCCCTGCACACCTGGCTGCCCGACGCCATGGAGGGCCCCACTCCGGTCTCCGCCCTGATCCACGCGGCCACCATGGTGGCTGCGGGGGTCTACATGGTCGCCCGGACCTACACGCTGTTCTTGGCCTCGCCCGGCTGGGCGGCGCTGGAGGTGGTGGCCTATATCGGCGGGATCACCGCGCTCATGGCCGCCACCATGGGCGTCGTGCAGGACGACATCAAGCGCGTGCTGGCCTATTCCACCATCAGCCAGCTCGGCCTGATGATGATGGGACTGGGGGCAGGCGGCTACACCGCCGGGATGTTCCACCTGATGACGCACGCCTTCTTCAAGGCGCTGCTGTTCCTGGGGGCCGGCAGCGTCATCCACGCCATGCACACCAACGACATCAAGGCGATGGGGGGCCTGGCCAGGAGCATGCCGGCCACCTACTGGTCGTTCCTGGTCGGTGCGCTGGCGCTGTCTGGCGTCTTTCCCTTTGCCGGCTTCTGGAGCAAGGACGAGATCCTGGCCGAGGCACTGCACCGCAGCCCGGTGCTCTTCGCCCTGGGCGCGCTGACTTCGTTCCTCACGGCCTTCTACATGTTCCGGGTCGTCTTCTACACCTTTGCCGGGACGCCGTGCGGCCACCACCCGCACGAGAGCCCGCCGGTGATGACGCGGCCGCTGTGGGTCCTGGCCGCCTTCTCGGCCGTGGTGGGGTTGGTCGGTGCGCCCCTGCCGGGTGGCAGCCCGTTCCACCACTTCCTGCACCTGGAGGGCGTCGAGGCCGTTCCGTTCGACGCGGGCCTGGCGCTGATCTCGCTGGGAATCGCCGGGGCGGGCATCCTGGCGGCGGCGGCCGTCTACCACTGGAGGGTCGTCCCCTCACAGTCCCTGCGCCGGGCTGCCGGTCCCCTGTACGGGCTGGTGGTCCACAAGTATTACGTCGATGAACTGTACGCGGTGCTGTTCGTCCGGCCCACGGTGGCGGCCGCGCGCTACCTGCGGACGTTCGACGTGTACGTGGTGGACATGCTGGTGAACCTGTTCGGGTACCTCGGCGTGGGCCTGGCGCGCCTGTACCGGGTCTTCGACCTGTACGTGGTGGACGGCATCGTGAACCTGCTGGGGTGGGTCGTGAAGGCGATGGGGTCCACGTTCCGGTACGTCCAGACCGGCCGCGCGCAGAACTACCTGCTGGCCATCGCCCTGGGCGTGATCGTCCTGTGGGTGGCGGGACTCGTTCGGTAGACGCCGGTACGGGTCGCGCGGGGTTGACGGGGATCGGGTGAGGAGGAAGGGAGGCGCATGGAGCGCTACCTGCTGACGCTGACGGTGTTCCTCCCGCTGGCAGGCGGGGTCATCATCCTGCTCATCCCCAAGGGAGGGGAGCGGCTGATGAAGCAGGTGGCGACCACCGCCTCGCTGCTGACCTTCCTGGTCTCGCTGTGGCTCCTGGTCCCCTACGAGGTCGGCCAGCCCGGCATGCAGCTCGTCGAGCGCTACCTCTGGATCCCCGGGATCGGGATCCACTACCACCTGGGGATCGACGGGCTGAGCCTGCCGCTGGTCATCCTCACCACCCTGCTGTCGCTGGTGTCCATCGTGTACTCGTGGCGGATCGACCTGCGCCTGAAGGAATACCTGTTCCTCTTCCTCCTGCTGGAGACCGGCATGCTGGGCGTCTTCGCGGCCCTCGACTTCTTCCTCTTCTACGTGTTCTGGGAAATCACGCTGGTGCCCATGTACTTCCTGATCGGTATCTGGGGCGGGCCCCGCCGGGAGTACGCCGCCATCAAGTTCTTCCTGTACACGCTGGTCGGCTCGCTGGCCATGCTGCTGGCCATCCTGCTGCTGTACTTCCACGCCGAGCCGCGCACCTTCGGCATCCTGGAACTGATCCAGCAGCAGCCGCTGGCCGGCGCCCCCCTGCTGGCGTCGCTGGCCTTCTGGGGCTTCTTCCTGTCCTTCGCCATCAAGGTCCCCATGTGGCCGTTCCACACCTGGCTACCCGACGCCCACGTCGAGGCGCCGACCGCCGGCAGCGTCATCCTGGCCGGCATCCTGCTGAAACTGGGAACGTACGGCTTCGTGCGGATCAGCCTGCCCATGCTCCCCGAGACCTTCAAGCAGTACGCCTTCGTCATCGCGGTGCTGGCGCTGTTGGGGATCGTCTACGGCGCGCTGGTGGCCATGGCCCAATCCGACCTCAAGAAGCTGGTGGCGTACTCCAGCGTCAACCACATGGGCTACGTGATGCTGGGGACCGCCGCCGCGGCCGCCGCCGTCGGGGTGCCCGAGAAGGCCCAGGCCGCGACCATCGCCCTCAACGGAGCCGTGTTTGAGATGGTCGCCCACGGCATCATCACCGGGGCCCTGTTCCTGATCGTGGGGGTCATCTACGACTACCGGGCGCACGTCCGCGGGGTCGACGACTTCGGGGGGCTGGGCGCGCAGTTGCCCCTCTACGCCGGGATCACCAGCATGGCCATGCTGGCGTCGTTGGGCCTCCCGGGCCTGATGGGGTTCGTGGCGGAGTTTTTGGTCTTCGTGGGGTCTTTCGGGGTGTTCCCCGAACTCACGGTCATTGCGGTGACCGGGGTCATCTTCACCGCGGCCATGTTCCTGTGGACGATCCAGCGGATCTTCCTCGGCCCGGCGAATCCGCGCTGGGCGCAGCTGCCCGACCTGGACCGCCGCGAGGTGATCGCGCTGGCCCCGCTGGCGGCGGTCATGCTGGTCTTCGGGATCTACCCGAAGCCGCTGCTGGATGTCATCAACGCCGCCATGACCGTGTTGGTGAGCGCGCTCCGGTAGGGAGCCCCGATGCCGCTGCCGCCCGAAGAACTCCTGCTGCTGGCCCCGGAGTCCTGGCTGGCGGGGCTGGGGCTGGCGCTGCTGGTCCTCGACCTCTTCGTCCCCGACGGCCGCAAGAGCATCGTGGGGTGGGCGGCGGTCGTCGGCCTGGCGCTGGGGCTGCTCCCCGTCGTCGGGGTGCTCGGGGGACCGCCGCGGACCGTGTTCTTCAACACCTACGCCGTGGACGGATTCGCCGTGTTCTTCAAGCTCATCGCGGTAACGGCTACGATCCTCGTGATCCTGTCGGCGATGGACGCCCTGCGGGGCCGGACGCGCTTCGAGGGCGAACTGTACATCCTGCTGACGTTCACCGCGCTGGGCCTGACCCTGATGGCGGCCAGCGCCGACCTGATCCTGCTGGCGCTGTCCATCGAGTTCGTGAGCCTGTGTTCCTACGTGATGGCCGGCTATTTCAAAGCCGACGCGCGCAGCAACGAGGCCGGAATCAAGTACTTCCTGTTCGGGGCCGGGTCGTCGGCGGTGATGCTCTACGGCTTCTCGATCCTCTACGGGCTGACCGGGCAGACCAATCTATACGCCATCGCCGACGCGCTGCGGACCGCGCCGCAGCCCGCCCTGATCCTGGCCGTGGCGCTGTCGCTGGCAGGATTCGGGTTCAAGATCTCCATGGTGCCCTTCCACCAGTGGGCGCCGGACGTCTACGAAGGGGCGCCGACGCCGGTGGCGGCGTATCTCTCGGTGGCGGCCAAGGCCGCGGGCTACGCGGCCCTGGTGCGGTTCCTGGTGGTGGCGATTGCGCCCAGCGCCGTCGACTGGGTCACCCTGGTGGCCGGGTTGTCGGCGATCACCATGACGCTGGGCAACCTGCTGGCCCTGCCCCAGCGCAACATCAAGCGGATGCTGGCCTACTCCAGCATCTCGCACGCCGGTTTCCTGTTGATGGGCGTGGCCGCCTACCGGGGCGACTTCGGCGCGCCGGGGCTGCTGATCTACATCCTGGCCTATACCTTCACGAACCTGGGGGCCTTCTTCGTGGCGGTCGCGGTAGGCCAGCGGCTCGGCTCGGACGACATTCCCGACTACGCCGGCCTGATGCAGCGAGCGCCGGCCCTGGCAGTCATGATGGCGCTGTTCATGCTCTCGCTCACCGGGATCCCCCCCACGGCGGGCTTCTTCGGGAAGTTCTACATCTTCGGTGCGGCCGTCGCCAGCGATCTGCTCTGGCTGGCCGTGGTCGGGGTCGCCAACAGCGTCGTGTCCCTGTACTACTACGTGGGGGTCATCCGCGCCATGTTCCTGCTGCCGGCATCGTCGGCAGAGCCGCTGGTCGAGCCGCCCGCCCTGCGGCTGGCGCTGGGGATTGCCGCGCTGGGCACGCTGGTGGTCGGCCTCTACCCGCAGCCGTTCGTCGAACTGGTGGTGGCGGCGTCGCTGCTGCTGAAGATCTAGCCGGCCTCGCGCCCTCGCGGCGCGGCGAGCCCGCGTCGTCGGCAGCCCGCGCCACCATGGAATGGCGAAAAGCCGCGTCCTGCCTGCATTCACGCACGCGCGGCGCCTTGACGCATCGGGAGGCCTTTGCTATTCTCGCTCAGGGAGTACTCCCCCCAGGACGCCTCGTCCTGGGGATTTTCTTGTGACGGGTTCCCAGAGGTCAGCCAGCATGGGGGCGCGGAAAGCCGGAGGCCACGGGGGCGATCACCGCACCAGCGACGACCTGCTCCAGCTCCTCGCCGCCAAAGAACGGGAACTCGAAGCGCTGGTGGCCGCCGCGCGCGACGAAGCGGCGGCCACGGTCGCCCGGGCCCGCGCCGAGGCCGAGCAGATCCTGCGCGCGGCGAAGGAGCAGGCCGCCTCGCTGGCCGCGGAGCAGGAGCAGCGGGTGGCCGCCGAGGTGGTCCGCATCCAGCAGGAGGCGGAGGCCCGAGCCGCCGGGGAGGTCGAGGTCCTGCGCCGGCGGGCGTCAGGGCGCCTGGAGGCCGCGGTCCGGCACGTGGTCGACCGCGTGGTGAAAGGAACCGCGGCATGATCGTCGAGATGCACCGGGTGCTGGTCTTCGGCCCGAAGCGGCTGCTCGGCGCGGTCATCGAAGAGGTCCAGCGCATCGGCGCGCTACACATCGACCGCATCGAAGCCGAGGAGGCGTCGCTGCGGACCCTCGATCTGGACGAGGCGACCGCTGCCGAAGCGGGCCGTCTCGAACAGCTCCGCGCGCGCGCCGACGGGCTGCTGGGCCTGCTCCCCTCCGTGGAGACCGGCGGTCCCGCCCGATCCGCGGAGGACCTCTCGGATGCGCCCACCGACGCCCTGGAAGCCGCCGTGGGCGAGATCGAGGGCGAGGTCCAGGCGCTCACCCGCCGCCGGTTGGAGGCCGAGGAAGAACTCGAACTCATCCGCACGTACGAGAGCGCCGTCCGGGTCCTCTCGCCGCTGCTGGGCGCGCTGTCGGGCAGCCGGTCGCTGGAGACGATCGGTTTCATCCTCAGGGGGAAGGACCTCTCGGTGGTGGCCGCGCTCCACAACCAGTTGCGCGAGCTCACCGAAGGCCGCGTCGAAGTGGTGAGCCGGACCATCGAGGAAGGCAAGATCGGGGTCGTGGTGGCCTTCCTGCGCCGCGACGCCGAGGCCGTGCGCGGGTTCCTGACCCGGGCGGGCATCTCCGAACTCCGCCTGCCGGCCCGCTACGCGGAGTACGGTCCGGCGGAGGCCGTGCGCCTGATGGAACAGCGCCGATCGGAACTGCCCGGCGAACTGTCCGCCATCGCCGCGCACCTGGCCGACCTGGCCCGGCGCCACCGCCCCCGGCTGACGGCGGTCCGCGCCGCGGTCGCCGACCGGCTGGCCCGACTGCAGGCCACCGCCAACTTGGCGCAGTCCCGCTACACCTTCATCCTGCACGGGTGGGCGCCGGCGGCGCGGCTCTCCGAGGTCCGCGGGATGTTGCGGGCGCGGTTCGGCAGCGACGTCGTGGTGCACCACTTTCCGGCCGATCCCCATGAGGCCGCCCGCGTGCCGGTCCTGCTGGACAATCCGGCGCCCATCCGGCCGTTCCAGCGCATGCTGGGGCTGTTCAAGCCCCCGCGCTACGGCACCATGGACCCGACGATCTTCCTGGCGATCTTCTTTCCGATCTTCGCGGGCATCGTCATCGGGGACGTGGCGTATGGGGCGCTGCTGTTTGCGTTCGGCTGGTGGATGCGGAGCAAGGCGCGGCGGGGAGAGACCTGGGAGGTGGCCGTGGGCCCGGTCAAGCTGGGGATGCGGCTCGGGCCGGCCACCCTGGCGGACGCCTCCTGGATCGTCCGCGTGCTGGCCACCTGGGTGGTGATCTTCGGCGTCCTCTACCTCGAGGTCTTCGGCAACCTGCTGGAGCACCACCTCGGATGGCACCCGGTCTTCAACCGCGTGCAGTTGACCACCGCCTTCCTCGGGCTGGTCCTGGCCCTGGGCCTCACCCAGGTCATGCTCGGTTACGTCCTGCATCTGGTCCAGGCCGCCCGGCACCGGCACGCCTTCGGCGTGGTGGAGTCGCTGGCGATGATCTGCGGGGTGGCGGGCCTGATCCTCCTGCTGGGGGCCATGGGGGATCAACTGCCCAAAAGCGTACTGACGCCCGGGGTCGCGTTGCTGGCCGCGTTTCTCGTGTTCTTCCTCCTGGGCTTCGCCATCAACCGGTTCGCCGCATTCTGGTTGATCGAGGCGATCTCGGGGATGGGCCATGTGTTCTCCTACGCGCGGTTGTTCGGGGTGGGGCTGGCCGCCGCCGTGCTCGCGAATGTGTCCAATGAACTGGGCGGCCGGTTCGGACCGGTGTGGGTCGGCATCCTCGTGGGGGTGCTGATCCAGATGATCTTCTTCCTCTTCACGCTGCCGGGGCACGTCATCCAGCCCGCCCGTCTCAACTGGGTCGAGTTCCTGACCAAGGTGAAGTACCACGATGAAACCGGCAACTCGTACCGGCCGCTCCAGAAAACAGGAGGTGACTAGGGTGAACAAGGTGATGGTGGCGTTGACGGTTCTGACCGCGCTGTGGCTGACGGCGGCGCCAGCGGTGCTGGCCGCGGAAGCCCCGACCCCGGAGGCCAAGCAGATCACGCTGGCACACGGCCTGCTGGGCCTGGCCGCGGCGATCGCCGTGGCGTTTGGGGCGATCGGCACCGCGTGGGCGCAGTCGCGCATCGGGGCGGCAGCGGCCGGCGCGATCGCCGAGCGGCCCGAGATCGGCGGCCAGATGCTGATCTTCCTGGTCCTGCCCGAGACCCTGATCATCTTCGGCTTCCTGGTGGCGTTCTTCATCATCGGAAAGATCTAGCCCGAACCGTTGTGGCGACAGACTCTGAACTGATCACGCTGCTCCAGCGCGAGGCGACCGCCGAGCGCGAGCAGGTGCTGGCCGAGGCCCGGCGTCAGGCGGATCAGATCCTGGCCGAGGCCCGGCGTCAGGCGGATCAGATCCTGGCCGAGGCCCGGGCGCGCCTGGCGGCCGAGGAGCGCGCGGCCCTGGTCAAGGCCCAGAGCGCCGCGCACCTGCGGGCCTCCTCCATGGTGCTGCAGGCCAAGGAGGAGGAGATCGCCCGTGTCTTCGCGCGCGCCGAAGAGGAACTGGCCGGATTCATCGGTGACCGGGAACACTATCCGGCGGTGCTGCGAGCCTTCATCGAGGAAGGGCTGCAGGCCTTCCCGGGCCGTGCCGTGGTGACGGTCAACCCCGCCGACCTGGCCTTGGCGCAGGCATTCCTCCAGGAGCGGGGCGGCGAGGTTGCGGTACAGGGCGATCCTGCGGTCCGGGGCGGCGCCAGGGTGACCAGCCCCGACGGCCGCTTCGTCGTGATCAACACGCTGGCCTCGCGGCTCGAACGCGCCCGCCCGGCGCTGGCTGCGGAAGTGGCCGACATCCTGTGGGAATGACGGGGTAGGGGCCGTGCCCGACTTCCCCTACATCAACGCGCGGGTGCGGGCCATGCGCAGCCGGTTGCTGTCGGCGGCCCAGGTGGAAGACCTGCTGGGGGCTCCGTCCCTGGCCGCGTTCATGCAGGCGGTGAGCGCGACACCCTACGGGGGGGATCTCCAGGAGGCGCAGGTCCGCTATGAGGGCGTCCGGGCCGTGGACGAAGCCCTGGCACGGAACCTCCAGCGGGCGACGCGGGCCATCCTTGAGTTCGCCGACGGGACCCCCCGGAGGCTCATCGAGGTCCTGCTGCTCCGCTGGGACCTGGCGAACCTTCGCGTCGTCGTGCGCGGCAAGCACACTGGCCGGCCCGCCGAGGAGATCGTGGCAGCCCTTCTGCCCGCCGGCACGCTCGGCGAGGTCATCCTCAAAGAGATGGCCGGGCTGCCCGACCTGGCCGGACTGGCCGGAACTCTGGAGGCCGTCGAACATCCCTTCGCCGAAGCGGTGGCCGACGGGGTGGCCGCGTACGTCGAGACGAAGGACCTGATTGACCTGGAACTGCACCTCGACCGCGCCTACGCCACCTACGGCCTGCAGCAGACCCACCGGGGCGGCGGGGGTGCGGCCGGGCTGCACGACCTCCTCCAGGCCGAGATCGACGTCGCCAACGTCAAGACGGCGCTGCGCCTGGCTGCGGCGGGCGACCTGGACGAGGCCCGGCGGCTCCGCTACTACATCCCGGGTGGGGCGATCGTGACGGCGGAACTCTTCCGGGCCCTCTCGGCGCCGGCGACCCAGGAGCAGGCCTGGAAGAAACTCCGGGTCAGCGGGTTTCCGGTCAAGGAGCCCCCGCGCAACCTGGTGGACTTCGAGCGCGAGATGGACCTGGAGGTCGCCCGGGCCCTGGCCACCCACTACCGGGGCGACCCGCTGGGGCTGGACGTGGTCATCGGCTATCTGGCGATGAAGTCGGCCGAGGTCGCCAATCTCCGCCTGATTGCGCGGGGGAAGTTCCTGGGCCTGCCGCGGGAGCAGCTGAGGCGGGAGATGATCCTTGTTTAGGCTTGCCGTCATCACCGACCCGGAGTCGGCGACCGGCTTTCGCCTGGCCGGGGCCGAGGTGCGCGAGGCCGCGTCCCCGCAGGAGGCCCTCGCACACCTGCGGTACTTCGTCTCGCTGGACTACGGGTTGGTGGCGGTCAACGAGGCGCTGCTGGAAGGGACCGAGGAGGCGCGGGCGCGCCTGCTGCGCGGGCGCGACCTGCCCATCATCGTCCCGTTCCCGGCGCCCAGGGCGCAGATCGAGAGCGGCGAGGCCTATGTCGCCCGGCTGGTGAAGGAGCACATCGGCTTCTACGTGAAGTTGCGGTAGCGAGATGCCCAGAGGCGATGGGGTGAGTGGGATGTCGAGCCAGGGAACCATCATCAAGATCGCGGGCCCCGCGGTCATTGCCAGGAGGATCCCCGGTGCCCGGATGTACGACCTGGTCCGGGTCGGGGTGGAGGGGCTGCTGGGCGAGATCATCCGTCTGGACGGCGAGACCGCCTTCATCCAGGTCTATGAGGACACCTCGGGCCTGCGGGTCGGCGAGCCCGTCGCGAGCACCGGCGCCCCCCTGTCGGTCGATCTGGGCCCGGGGCTGCTGACCGGGATCTTCGACGGCATCCAGCGGCCGCTGCAGAGCATCCGGGCTCAGAAAGGGGACTTCATCGCCCGCGGCGCCGTGACCGAGGCGCTGGATCGGAGCAGGCGGTGGGCGTTTGCGCCCCGGGTCCAGCGCGGCGCCCGGGTCGGCCCCGGAGACGTCATCGGGACCGTCCAGGAGTTCGGGTTCGAGCACCGGATCATGGTGCCGCCCACCGCACGCGGCGGCGAGGTCGCGGAGATCGTCTCCGGCGAGGTCACGGTGGACGACGTGGTGGCGCGGCTCGCCGACGGTACCGAGGTGCGCCTGGCCCACCGCTGGCCCGTGCGGGCGGCGCGACCCGTGGCCCGCAAACTCGATCCCCGCGAACCCTTCATCTCGGGGCAGCGCATCATCGACGTCCTCTTCCCGGTGGCCATGGGCGGGGCCGCGTCCATCCCGGGGCCCTTCGGCTCGGGCAAGACCGTCATGCAGCAGACACTGGCCAAGTGGTCGAATGCCGACGTCATCATCTACGTGGGCTGCGGCGAGCGCGGCAACGAGATGACCCACGTGCTGGACGAGTTCCCTGAACTCGAAGACCCGCGCACCGGCCGGCCGCTGATGGAGCGGACGATCATCATCGCCAACACATCCAACATGCCCGTGGCCGCCCGCGAAGCCTCCGTCTACACGGGCATCACCATGGCGGAGTACTGGCGCGACCAGGGCTACAAGGTGGCCCTGATGGCCGACTCCACCAGTCGCTGGGCCGAGGCGATGCGCGAGATCTCGTCCCGGCTGGAGGAGATGCCGGCCGAGGAGGGATATCCCCCGTACCTGTCCAGCCGGCTGGCGGCCTTCTACGAGCGGGCCGGGCGGGTCGTCTGCCTGGGCCAGCCCGAGCGCAACGGGTCGGTCACAGTGGTGGGCGCGGTCTCGCCGCCGGGCGGCGACCTGTCCGAGCCGGTGACCCAGGCCACGCTGCGCATCACCGGTACCTTCTGGTCGCTGGACGCCAGCCTGGCTCACCGGCGCCACTTCCCGGCGATCCACTGGCTGCGCTCCTACAGCCTCTACACCCCGCTGTTCCGGGACTGGTACCGGGAGCACATGCCCGAGGATTTCGTGACCCTGCGGGACCGCGCCTCGGCGCTGCTCCAGCGCGAGGCCGAACTTCAGGAGATCGTCCAGCTCGTGGGCCCCGACGCCCTGCAGGACGACCAGCGGCTGCTCATCGAAGCCGGGAAGATGCTGCGGGAGGATTTCCTCCAGCAGTCCTCCTTCTCCGAGGTGGACGCCTACTGCTCGCTGGAGAAGGCCTACGGGATGCTCAAGGCCATCCTCACCTTCTACGACGAGGCCTCCGCCGCGCTGCGCCGCGGCATGCCCATGGACGAGATCCTCAACCTCAAGCAGATCGAGGAGATCGCCCGCATGAAAGAGGTCCCCAACGAGGAGTTTGGGGCGCACATGGAGGCGTGGATGAAGCGGCTCCCCGAGGCGTTCGGGGCCAAGGCCGCCGCAGAGGGGGCATAGGCCATGTCGCTGGCCACCAAGCAGTACCAGAGCATCTCGTACATCTCGGGGCCCCTGCTCTTCGTGGAGGGCGCGCGCGACCTGCCCTACGGGGCCATCGTGAACATCCATCTGCCCGACGGCGGGGTCCGCGGCGGCCAGGTCATCGAGGTGTCCGAGAAGAACGCGGTCATCCAGGTCTTCGAGGAGACCGCGGGATTGGACCTAGCCCGCACGTCGGTGAGCCTGCGGGAGGACGTCGCCCGGATTTCCTGTTCCCGGGAGATGATCGGCCGGCGGTTCAACGGGCTGGGCGAGCCCATCGACGGCCTCCCCCCCATCATCCCCGAGAAGCGCCTGCCCATCATCGGGGCGCCCATCAACCCGGTGGCCCGGCAGCGGCCCCAGGAGTTCATCCAGACCGGCATCTCGTCCATCGACGGCCTCAACACGCTGGTGCGCGGGCAGAAGCTGCCGATCTTCTCGGGCGCCGGGCTGCCGCACAACGAGATCGCGGCGCAGATCGCCCGGCAGGCGAAGGTCCTGGGCGCGGCCGAGGCATTCTCGGTGGTGTTCGCCGCCATGGGCATCACGCAGCGGGAGGCGGCGTACTTCATCGAGCAGTTCGAGGCCACCGGGGCCCTGGCCCGGAGCGTGGTCTTCCTCAACCTGGCCGACGACCCGGCCATCGAGCGGTTGATGACCCCGCGGGTGGCGCTGACGACCGCGGAGTACCTGGCGTTCGAGTTGGACATGCAGGTGCTGGTCATCCTCAGCGATATGACCAACTACTGCGAAAGCCTCCGTGAGATCGGCGCGGCGCGCGAAGAGATCCCCGGCCGCCGCGGCTACCCGGGCTACATGTACACCGACCTGGCCTCGATCTACGAACGGGCCGGCCGCATCTTCGGCCGCAAGGGCTCCATCACGCAGTTGCCGATCCTCACCATGCCCGACGACGACATCACGCACCCCATTGCCGACCTGACCGGGTACATCACCGAAGGGCAGATCGTGCTCTCCCGGGCGCTGCACCGCACCGGCATCTACCCGCCCATCAACCCGCTGCCCAGCCTCTCGCGGCTGATGAACGACGGGATCGGGCCCGGCCGCACCCGCGCCGACCACGCCAACGTCAAGGACCAGCTCTTCGCCTCCTACGCCAACGGCGTCGACCTGCGGAGGCTGGTGGCCATCATCGGCGAAGAGGCCCTCACCGAACGCGACCGGCTCTACCTGAAGTTCGCCGAGGAGTTCGAGCGCGAGTTCCTGGGACAGGGGCAGACCGACCGCTCCATCGAGGAGACCCTAACCCTCGGCTGGAAGTTGCTCTCGATGTTTCCCAAGGGCGAACTCAAGCGCATCAAGCAGGACCACGTGGACCGGTACTACTTCGGGGAGCAGATGGAGAAGCTCTGGGAAGATCGCGCCATGCGCCGATAGGCGCCGGCGCCAGGGTGTTGCATGGCCGAGGTCATCAGTCCCACCCGGATGAACCTGCTGCAGCGGCGCACCCAGCTGCGCGTCGCGCAGCAGGGTGTCGACCTGCTCAAGCGGAAGCGGGACGCGCTGGTGGCCGACTTCTTCAAGGTCGTCCGCCAGGCGCTGGCCGCCCGGGAGCAGATGGCCGCGGCCTGCCAGGAAGCCTACGTGCTGCTGGCCCTGGCCAAGGCCATCGAAGGCCGGGAGGCCCTGGAGGCCGCCGCCCTGGCGGCCCGCCGCGACATCCTGGTGGACATCGAGATCCGCAACGTCTGGGGCACCAAGATCCCTGAGGTCGCGGTGACCGAGGTGCGCCGGCCGCTGCTGGAGCGGGGCCAGAACCCCGTCGCCACCAGCGCCCGCACCATCGAGAGCACCGCCAACTTCGAGGAGGTGCTGGCCGCCATCCTGGCGGTGGCAGCCACCGAGATCAAGCTGCGCAAGATCGGCGAGGAGATCAAGAAGACGACCCGCCGGGTCAACGCCCTCGAGCAGGTGGTCATCCCCCGGCTGCGCGCGGAAACCCGGTACATCGCCTCGGTGCTGGAGCAGCGGGCCCGGGAGGACGTCTTCCGCCTCAAGCGGATCAAGAAGAAACTGGAGGCGCGGGAGACCGGTGGCTGACCCCTCCCTCCGCCGGGCGCTGCCCTCGCCTGTGGCCCGCTGGCAGGTGGGCCTGGCAGGGGTGCTGGCGCTGGTCGGATTCCTCACCGTCACCCAGATCCGCACCGAGGTCCTGATCAAGCGGACGCTGCGCCTCCCCTCGTCACAACTGGAGGAACTGGGCTTCATGCTCCGCGAGCAGGAACGCCACCGTGCGGGGCTGGAGGCCCAGGTGGGCGACCTCCGGAACCGGCTGGCCGAGTACGAGAAGGCCGCCGCCGAAGGGCGGACCGCCGTCGCCCGTCTGAACCGGGAGCTCCAGGAGACGCGGACGCTGGTGGGACTGACTGCCCTGGAAGGGCCGGGCGTGGTGGTCGAACTGAACGACAGCACGCGGCCGCCCACCCCCGGCGAAGACCCCAACAAGACCATCCTGCACTACACCGACATCGCCGCCGTCGTCGCCGAGTTGTGGGCGGCCGGGGCCGAGGCCGTCGCCCTCAACGGGGAGCGGGTCGTCTCCAGCACGGGCATCACCTGTGTGGGGACGACGATCCTCTGCAACACCAAGCGCATGGCCCCGCCGTACGTCATCAAGGCGATCGGAGACCCGGCGGGCCTGGCCCGGTACCTGCGACGGCCCGGCGGGGTGCTGGAGTTGCTGGCGGCGTTCGATTTCCCCGTGCGGGTGGTCCCCATGGCCCGCGTCGACGTGCCCCCCTATCGCGGGACCTTCCGGTTTGAGTATGCTGAAGTCAGTGAAAAGGAGTGACGGCCATGTGGTTGCCCGTCGTCGGCCTGATGGTGGGCATCGTCCTCGGTTTTCTCTTTTCGGTTGAGATCCCCCTCGGGTACGTCAAGTACACGGCGATCGCCATCCTGGCCGCCATCGACACGGTCCTGGGCGGGGTGCGGGCCCAGATCGAGGAGCGCTTCGACCTGCCGGTCTTCCTCTCCGGGTTCCTGGTCAACGCCGCCTTCGCAGCGCTGCTGGCCGGGATCGGCGACCTGCTGGGACTGGACATCTACCTGGGGGCGGTGATTGCGTTCTCCATCAGGATCTTCGACAACGTGGGATTCATCCGGCGGGACGTCATCATGCAGTACCGGAAAGGTGGGAGGTAGCGGATGAACGTGCGCGTGGGCATCAACGGGTTCGGCCGCATCGGACGGCTGGCGCTGCGGGCGATGCGGCAGCGGTACCCCAACGAGATCGAGGTGGCGGCCATCAACGACATCGCCGACCTGGAGACGAATGCGCACCTCTTTACCTACGACTCCAACTACGGCACCTACGCCGGGACCGTGGGGACCCGCGACGGAGCCCTGATCGTCGACGGCCACGAGATCGCCGTGTTCTCCGAGCGCGAGCCGGCGGCGATTCCCTGGTCGAGGGTCGGGGTCCAGATCGTGGTGGAGTCCACCGGCCGCTTCACGACGGCCGAGAAGGCCCGGGGACACCTGCAGGGTGGTGCCCGAAAGGTCGTCATCAGCGCGCCGGCCAAGGGGGAGGACATCACGGTCAACATGGGGGTCAACCACGAACTGTACGATCCCGCCCAACACACCATCGTCAGCAACGGGTCCTGCACCACCAACGGGCTCGCGGTGACCGCCAAGGTGCTCTCCCGGCAGTTCGGGATCCGCGCGGGCCACATGACCACCGTCCACTCGTACACCAACACCCAGCGGATCCTGGACGTGGTGGGCGAGGACCTGCGCGAGGCGCGCGCGGCGGCGCTGAACATCATTCCGGCCAGCACGGGCGCGGCGCGGGCCATCTTCCTGGTGCTGCCGGAACTCAAGGGCAAGCTCACCGGCATCGCGCTGCGGGTGCCCACCCCGACCGTCTCCATCGTGGACCTGACGGTGGATCTGGAGACGGCGACCACCGCCGAGGAGATCAACGCCGCGTTTCGGGAGGCGGCCGAGGGCGAGATGAAGGGCTACCTGGGGTATAGCGACCGGCCGCTGGTCTCCATGGATTTCAAGGGTGATCCCCGTTCCGGCGTGGTCGACGGGCCTCTCACCCAGGTGATCGGCGGGTCGCTGGCCAAGGTCATGACCTGGTACGACAACGAGTGGGGCTATGCGTGCCGGATCGCGGACCTGGTGCACTACATGGCCGTGCGGGAACTGGCGCCGACTCCCGGCGCGCGCTGAGGCCCCGGCAGGGCCTCGAGTCTGGTCTTGCGGGTGCCTGCGGCACATCATCACGCCGATGGCGAGAGAGCGGGGGCAATGCCGGCGATGTACAGGACCAAGAAAACCGTCCGGGACGTCGAGGTGTCCGGGAAGCGCGTCCTGGTCCGCGCCGACTTCAACGTCCCCATGGACGGCGGCACGATCACCGACGACCGCCGGATCCGCGAGTCGCTCCCGACCATCCGCTACCTGCTCGACCATCAGGCCCGGGTCGTCCTGTGCTCACACCTGGGCCGACCCAAGGGGAAGGTGGATCCCGCCTTCAGCCTGGCCCCGGTGGCCGTGCGTCTTGCCGATCTTTTGGGGCAGCCCGTCCCGCTGCTCCCCGACTGCGTCGGCCCGGAGGTCGAGGCGGCGGTGGTTCGCATGCGGCCGGGGGACGTCGTGCTGCTGGAAAACCTCCGGTTCCACCCCGAGGAAGAAGCTAACGACGCGGCCTTTGCGGTCGCCTTGAGCCGTCTGGCCGACCTCTACGTCAACGACGCCTTCGGGACTGCGCACCGCGCGCACGCCTCCACGGCCGGCGTCGCCCGCCACCTGCCCGCCGTGGCCGGGTTCCTGATGGAGAAGGAACTGCGCCACCTGGGGCAGGCGCTGGAGGCCCCGGCGCGCCCCTTCGTGGCCATCCTCGGCGGCAAGAAGGTCTCCGACAAGATCGCGGTGATCCGGAACCTGCTGGCGCGCGCCGACTCCCTGCTTGTCGGCGGCGGGATGGCCTACACGTTCCTCAAGGCCAAGGGCGACGAGATCGGGGGGTCGATCCTGGAGCCGGACAGCCTGCCTCTCGCCTCAGCCCTGATGGCCGAAGCGGCCAGCCGCCGTGTCCGGTTCGAGCTCCCCCAGGACGTGGTGGTGAGCGCCACGGCCGATGGATCCGCGGCCACGCAGGTGGTGGAGGCCAGCGCCATCCCTCCGGCCCTGATCGGCGTCGACATCGGCCCGCGCACCGCCGCGCACTTTGCCGGCATCATCAAGGACGCCGGTACCGTCCTCTGGAACGGGCCGATGGGCATCTTCGAAGTCCCGGCGTTTGCGGCGGGAACCCGGGCGATTGCCGAGGCCATGGCGGCCTCGAAGGCGGTGACGGTGGTCGGCGGCGGGGACACGGCGGCCGCCGTGGAAGCCTTCGGGTTGTCGGACCGGATGACGCACATCTCGACCGGCGGGGGGGCGTCGCTGGAGTTCCTCGAGGGACGCCAGTTGCCGGGCGTGGCTGTCCTGCAGGACGCCTAAGGCAATCATGCGGACGCCGCTGGTGGTCGGCAACTGGAAGATGCACAAGACGGTGCGTGAGGCCCGTGACCTGGCGGAGCGGCTGCGGCAGCGTCTGGCCGGGACCAGTGGGGTGGACGTCGTCGTCTGCCCGCCGTTCACGGCCCTGGCCGAGGTCGGCCGCGTGCTCGCCGGATCGCCTATCGAACTCGGCGCCCAGGACGTCCACTGGGAGCCCCAGGGCGCCTTCACCGGCGAGATCTCCGCCCCGATGCTCTGGGACCTGGGCTGCACCTACGTGATCGTCGGCCACTCGGAGCGCCGCCGGCTGCTGGACGAGGACGACGAGACCGTGGGCCGGAAGGTGACCGCGGCGCTGGCCGCGGAACTCATCCCCATTCTCTGCGTGGGCGAGTCGTCAGACGAGCGCGAGGCGGGCCGCACCGAGCGCATCGTCCAGACCCAGGCCCGGGTCGGCACGCTGGGCGTGACCCCCGAGCAGGCCTCGCAACTCGTGGTCGCCTACGAGCCGGTGTGGGCGATCGGCACCGGCCAGCCCGCCACCGGCGAGGAGGCCAACCGGATCGCGGGGTTGCTCCGCCGATGGCTGCGCCAGTGGTACGGCGAGGCCGCCGACGCCGTACGCATCCTCTACGGCGGCAGCGTCACGCCCCAGACCGTTGCGGAGTTTGCGGGGCAGCCCGAGATCGACGGCGCGCTGGTGGGTGGCGCCAGCCTCGACGCCGAGGCGTTCGCGGGAATCGTCGCCGCCGTCTCGGCGCAGGCGCGCTGACGTCCCGGGAGGGGGCGGGCCGTGGCCCTGCGGGACGCCATTGAGGAGTACCATCGCCTGCTGACCGACGAGCTGGCCGCCGACTCCCAGGCGCAGCTCGACGTCCAGCACCGCCGCCGCGGCCTGTTCTTCGGGGAGCGGCCGATCTGCACCGTGCTGCGGCCCCGGTTCCTGACGCCCGACCAGTACCGATTCATTCGGACCAGCCTGCAGGGGCTGCTCCGCGCCTTCGACCGGGCCTACCGCCTGGCCGTGGCCGACCCCGGCTTCCGGCGGCAGTTCGGGCTGACGGCGTGGGAGGAGGCTCTCGTCCAGGACGACCCGGGATTCCGCGACCCCAGCCCCACCTCCCGTATCGACGCCTTCTTCACCCCCGAGACCGGAGAACTCTGGGTGACCGAGTACAATGCGGAAACCCCGGCCGCCATCGCCTACAGCGACGTGCTGGCCGACGTCTTCTACGCGCTCCCGGTCATGCGCGAGTTCCTGCGCCGCCACCAGGTCCAGCCCCTGCCCGGCCGGCACAACCTGCTCCACGTCCTGCTGGACGCCTACCGGCAGTGGTCCGGCCGGCGGGAGGTGCCGCGGATCGCCATCCTGGACTGGCACGAGGTGCCCACGTACAGTGAGTTCGTGCTCTTCCACGAGTACTTCACCGCGCAGGGCCTCCGCTCGGTCATCGCCGACCCGCGGCAGGTGGAGTACTACGGCGGCCGCCTGTGGGCTGCGGGCGAGGCGGTGGACCTGATCTACAAGCGCGTGCTGCTCAGCGAGCTGGTGGATCGGGGCGGGCTCGCCCATCCGGTGATCCGCGCGGTCCGGGAAAGGGCCGTCTGCATGGTCAACCCTTTCCGCTGCAAGATCCTCCACAAGAAGGCCAGCCTGGCCGTCCTCAGCGATGAGCGCAACGCCGGTCTGTTCTCATCGGAGGAGCGTCGCGCCATCGCTGCCCACATCCCGTGGACCCGGCGCGTGGAGGAGCGCCGCACCGAGTACCGCGGGGCACCGGTCGACCTCGTCCCGTTCGTGCTCGAGCACCGCGAGCGGTTCGTGCTCAAGCCCGACGACGAATATGGGGGGAAGGGCGTGGTCCTGGGGTGGGAGACCGGAGCGTCTGACTGGGAGCGCGCCGTGCAGGCGGCGTTGGACGAGCCCTCGGTGGTGCAGGAGCGCGTGCCCATCCCCCGGGAACCCTATCCCAGCCTGACCGACGGCCGGGTGGTGGTCACCGACCGGATGTTGGACACCAACCCTTACGTGTACTACGGCGACTACGTGGACGGGTGCATGACGCGCCTGTCGACGGCGGCGTTGCTGAACGTCTCGGCCGGCGGCGGATCCACGGTGGCGACCTACATCGTCGAGGAACGGTGATGCGGTGGAGCCCCCGTCGCTGACCATCGGGATCGAGGAAGAGTACCAGATCATCGATCCCCAGACCCGCGAGCTACGCAGCTACATCACCGAGATCCTGGAGGGCGACCACCTCACGCTGCGGGAGCAGGTCAAGCCCGAACTGCACCAGTCCATCGTCGAGGTCGGCACGCAGGTCTGCCGCACGCCGGCTGAGGCCCGAGGGGAGTTGATCCGCCTGCGGCGGGAGGTCGCCCGCGTGGCGGCCAGGAACGGCTTGGTGATTGCGGCGGCCGGCACGCACCCGTTCTCGTCGTGGCTCGCGCAGGAGATCACCCCCTACGAGCGGTACCTGGGTGTGGCCAAGGACATGCAGGTGCTCGCCCGGCAGTTGCTGATCTTCGGCACGCACGTGCACATCGGCATCGAGGACCGCGAGTTCCTCATCGACGCCATGAACGTCTCGCGCTACCTGCTCCCCCACGTGCTGTGCCTGTCCACGAGTTCGCCGTTCTGGATGGGCCGGGAGACCGGGCTGAAGTCCTACCGGAGCATCATCTTCCGGAACTTCCCTCGCACCGGCATCCCGCGGCTGTTCCAGTCGTGGGCGGAGTTCTCCTACCTGGTGGACACCATGGTCCGGACCAACACCATCCCCGACGGCACCAAGATCTGGTGGGACGTGCGGCCGAACTGGAACTACCCCACCCTGGAATTCCGGATCTGTGACGTCTGCACCCGGGTCGAAGAAGCGGCGTGCATCGCCGCCATCTTCCAGGCCATCGTGGCCAAGTGCTGGAAGTTGCGCCGCGACAACATGACGTTCCGCCTGTATCCGGCGGACCTGATCGAGGAGAACAAGTGGCGGGCCGTCCGCTACGGCCTCGACGGCAAGATGATCGACTTCGGCAAGCAGCAGGAGCTCCCGGCGCGCCATCTGATCCGGGAGATGCTGGAGTGGTTCATCGGGGACGTGGTGGATGAACTGGGCAGCCGCCCAGAGGTCAACTACGCCTACCGGATTCTCGAAGAGGGGACCAGCGCCGACCGCCAGCTCGCCACCTACCGGCGCACCGGCGACCTGAACGCAGTCGTGGACCGGCTGATCCGTGAGACCGCCGAAGGCGTGGAGGGCGAGTCACCCTGACGCAGGGGAGGGACAGAATGGGCTCTTCTGGGGGCCGCCGGGCTGGAGTCTTCCAATGGAAGGTGGTCAGGACATATACTGAACGCCAGCCAGGAGCCCAACAAGGAAATCCCGGTGGAGGCCATGACAGATCGCAGGGCGCTGTTGCGGCGCGTTGTCCTGTTCAGCTCACTCAGTGACGAGAGGCTGGCGGTGCTGGAGGCCGGCCTGCGCCGACACACCTACCGGAGCGATACGACGATCTTCCACAAGGGCCAGGATGGAGACGCGCTCTACCTCATCGAGTCGGGCCGGGTGCGCATCTTTCTGCAGACGGAAGCCGGAGAAGAACACACCCTGGCGTTGCTCGGGCCGACGGACTTCTTCGGCGAACTGGCGCTGCTCGATCAGCTTCCCCGGTCGGCCAGTGCCGAGGCGGTGGAGGACTCGGTGCTCTATACACTGGGCCGAGCGGACTTCCAGCGGGAACTCGCCCGCGCCCCCGATCTGGCCATGGCGCTGCTGGCGGCCCTTGGCGCCCGACAGCGGCGCATGACCGAGTATACGGCATCGCTCGCTCTGCAGGACGTCGGCGGGCGGCTGGCTCACCTGCTCCTCGATATGGCCGAACGGCACGGCCATCAAGAGGACGGGCTCGTCATCGATCTCCACGTGACCCAGGCGGAGCTGGCCCGCATGATCGGCGCGACCCGCGAGCGGATCAACCGGGCGCTGGCTGCCTTCAAGGCTGCAGGTCTCATCCAGATGCGGGGACGTCGGATCGTCATCACAAGTCCCCAACGGTTGCGCGGGCGAATGTGGCGAATGTCCTGAGGCCCACAGGGTGCTCATCCGCGGAATGCGGCCGCCGAAGGAGACGGGCGCCCGTCCCCTCCGGCCCGCACGCGGAGCGACGCGGTGGCGCCGCGCCCGCGGGTGTTAGCTCGCCACGGGCGGCCGGATCTCCTCGCGCGGCCCCTCGGGCGTGTCGTTCGTCAGCGCCACGGCCGGCGACCGGATCTCCTCGCGCGGCCCTTCCACGTCCGCGACGGTGGTGCGGGGAAGCGCCGAGAACATCAGGCCGCTCAGCACGACGGCCGCTATCAACTTGTTCATTGTGGTGCACCTCTTCCATCGAATTGGTGGTCTGTCGCCGAGAGAAAAGCGGATCGACCACCTGGTTCTCAGTGTAGGCGCTGGGCGCCCAATCACCTGTGCGCGACCGCACAAAGTTCCAGTGAAATTGGTCACTTCACCCCAATCCTCCCAACCCACAGGCAGGAAGCGCGGATCGTTGCCGTCATCAGGGCGCCGTGCTACGATGGGGGGTGGTTTTGGGGCCGCAGGCTCCGGACGGTCTGGAGGCGTCCATCGTGACCGAAGCTTTGTTGATCGCCCACATCGTCATCTCGCTGGCGCTCATCGGCATCATCCTCCTCCAGGGGCCTAAGGGGGAAGGGCTCGGGGCCATCGGCGGCAGCGCCCGCATCTTCCACGGCCCGCGTCCGCGCGAGACGCTGCTCACCCGCATCACGGCCGCCTTCTCGATCCTCTTCGTGGTCACGGCGAGTACGCTGGTCTTCCTGCGGTAGTCGACCGCCGCTCTCGGCCCGGGCTCACCGACCCGGGGCCGGTCTGGTCGAAGTTGGGTATGACCCCCGTGGGAGGCTGCCGGACCCTGCCGACCTCCCGGTGAGACCATGGCGGTTCTGCCCGCGGTTGTCACCCTCGCCCTGGCGGCGGCGACCCCGACGCCGCGGTGGATGGCTGTACATGCGGGGATCTACCAGCTCACGGTGCCCGCCCGCCAGACGATGACCCTGGTCCTCCCGATCCCGCCGCCTCTGAGGATCGGCGACCGCCCGCTCACGATGACATGGAGCATCGTCAGGCCCGTCCCGGCGCCGCACCTCCTCGTCCTGGAACAGTGCGTTCAGCCCGAGCAGTGCTATGCGACGGTGCTGCGGCCGAACGGCTGGGCGTCCGGGACGGTGCGCACGACCTTTCGGGTCACGAACCGGACCGCGGTGGCGGTCGACATCCGGTTCCGATACACGGTCTGGAATGTCCCGTAGGCCCTCCCCGTTGTCATAGGGCGAACACTCTCTGGCAAAGGAGGGGTCGTCCGGATGATCGCACTCGTGCTGATTGCCCAGATCGTGCTGGGCGTCTATTTCCTGTACAACGCGTACAATCACCTGATCAAGAACCGTGCGGGGCTCACCGGGTACGCCCAGATGCGCGGCGTGCCGGCTCCTGCTCCGTCGGTGGTGGTGACCGGGTTTATGCTGCTCGGCGCGGGCCTCGGTCTGCTGCTGGGCTACCAGGTCAGGATTGCCGCCTGGTTGGCCATCGTCTTCCTCGTGCTGGTGGCGTTTCTCGTGCACCACTTCTGGACCGACGAGGGGATGGAGCGGGCCGGGCAGATCGCGCACTTCGGGAAGAACCTGGCGCTGGCTGCGGCGCTGCTCCTGGTCACCTACCTGTCGAACGACGTGTGGGTGATCCGTCTGGGGCCCTAGGGTGCGGTCGTGAGGGCTCGACACATCGAGGCACCGGGCGGCGTGCCCGCGCGCCGCGGTTTGACACGCTGATCACGCGGTCTCTATAATGAGGACGCTCTGCCCGGCGCTGTTCCCAGGGCGCCTCCCGGCCGGGATGGCGGAACTTGGCAGACGCGCACGCTTGAGGGGCGTGTGGGGTTTCCCGTGGGGGTTCAAATCCCCCTCCCGGCACCAGCGTGACCCACCCGGCTTCATCTCTTCACCTCAGTCCGCCCACATCGTCTTCAATCGGACATCCACCACCCGCAGGGTGACGAGCACGCCGCCGGGGATGCCCAGGCGGAGATCGGCAGTCCTGTTGGCCGGGACCTCCAGCACCAGGGTTTCAAGCCTGGGCACCCGAACGCGGGGCACGAGGAGGGTGGCCTCGACCGTCACACTGACAATGGGCCACCCCCTGACGTCACTG
This sequence comes from Candidatus Fervidifonticultor sextus, assembly GCA_031459875.1. Taxonomy (GTDB): domain Bacteria; phylum Sysuimicrobiota; class Sysuimicrobiia; order Sysuimicrobiales; family Humicultoraceae; genus Fervidifonticultor_A; species Fervidifonticultor_A sextus. The sequence continues at coordinate 38,019 of JAVKHQ010000008.1, forward strand.
CGGACCGTGAGAAGATCCCCCCGGATGTCGCCTGTGACCCGCACGGCGGACAGCAGGAGCGGGCGGTAGAGCGCCAGGTCGACCGACCTCGACACGCTGACGGGTGAGGCGAGGGCGGGACGACTTGACGAGATCTGGACCACATAGGTGCGAACGAGGTCGCCGCGCACAGGCAGAGGGATGGCGAAACGCTCGGACCTGCCCGGTGCGATCTCCCACGGGATCCCGTCGCTCCCGAACACCGTCGCCTCGCCCGACGGCGCATACCCCGTGGCATCGATGACCAGGCGGGCGACCGGGCGCGGTCCCCGATTCTCCACCCACCCGGTGATCACGAGGTCGCGGCCGTCGACGGCGTGAGACACGTGTGCGAGCACGAGCCACTGCCCCGCTTCTGCTCCTGCCCCGGGCGCGGGGATGCCCACCAGCGGGCTGAGCATCGCCAGCACGATCCACCCGGCTCGCATGCCGCTGCGCGCCCCCTTTGCCACGTTACACTTCGTTGCCCTTCCGCTTCCAGTCTACACCGGTCCGGAAGGGAGGGGAGCCGACGAAGGTCCTGCCGGCAACGAATCACCCGTAGAAAATGCTATGCTGTGGCCACCCGATCTGCTACAATGAGGCGTCATATCAGGGGGGTGAAATATGCGCAGAGGTCTTGTTGCAGTCTTAACGGTGCTTGTCGCGACTCTTGCGGTGCTCGGGTCCATGCCGCGTGGTGCGGCCGCCGCCACCACGTGGACGGTGAGGGCGGGGACGTCGCGCGACAACCAGGCCCTTCAGGCGCTGCTGTTCCTGCCCAAGGCGATCACGATCAATGAGGGCGATACGGTCCAGTGGGCGCTGGGAGCGGCCGACCATACCATCTATTTCTCAGCCGGGCAAAAACTGCCGGACCTGATCGTTCCGGGCCGGGCGAAGGGCGAGTTGCTCTGGAACCCGGTGGTCTTCTTCCCATCTCCCCGGAAGGCCTACGACGGCTCCGGGCCGCACAGCGGGGGGGCCCTGATCGGGGCCGACCCGAAAGCACCCAAGACCTACGCGGTCACCTTTACGAAGGCCGGCACGTACGCGTACGTCTGCCTGTTCCACCCGGGCATGGAGGGTACGGTCACCGTCCAGCCGGCTGGCAGCGCGTATCCCAAGACCCAGGCCGAGTACGACCAGATCGCGGTGCAGGAGGCGCGGGCGGCGCTGGCCAGGGCTGAGGACCTCATGAAGTCGAACACGCCAGTGGTGACCGGCCAGCCGGGCAGGCGCACCTACACGCTGAACATGGTGGGCACGGCGAAGGATCCCGTCTCCCTCTACCGCTTCCCGGCACAGCGGCTGGAGATCCGACGGGGCGAGACCGTCACGTGGGTCATGAAGGATCCCGCCGAACTGCATACGGTGACGTTCGGGGCCAAAGATCCGTTCGAAATCGTCACGATGAAGCCGCAGCCCCAGGGGCCCCCGCTGCTGCTGGTGAACCTGCGGTCCATGAACCCGGCCGGCGGCACGGTGCACAAGGGACCCGGCTTCTACAACTCGGGCTTCATGTTCACGGCGGGTCCGGGCGCGAGGCGCTACTCCCTGACCTTCACGCGCAGTGGCACGTACGAGTATGAGTGCACGATCCACGACCCCTTCGGCATGAAGGCGACGATTGTCGTGAGGTAGGGGGTATGCTGGCCGGCCTCGACGGGGCGGGCGCACAGCGCCCGCCCCGCAAGCCTCTCGGTGCGGCGCTGGTCGCGGCGCTGGTTGTGGTCGTCGCCGGGGCGATGCGTTTCGGGGGTCCGGCGCCTCCGATCTGGGGCGCGCCGGCCGGCGCCGCCAGCGCGGAGGCGACCGCCCCGGACTTTGCGTTGATCAACCAGGACGGCCAGCGGGTCACGCTGCGCCAGTTTCTCGGCAAGATCGTCCTGATGAACTTCATCTACACCCACTGCACGGACGTCTGCCCGCTGGCCCAGTTGAAACTCGCCAGGGTCCAGGAGGACCTCAAGGCCCGCGGGTGGTTTGGCACCCGGGTGGTCTTCCTTTCGGTGACCTTCGACCCCGCACGTGACACGCCCGCTGTGATGAAGGCGTATGCCAGGCGTTTCCGGGCCGACCCGGCCGGCTGGCACTTCCTCACCGGCCCGCCTCACGTGGTGGACCGGGTCCTCAAAGCCTACAGAATACCGGTGCGCGCGGTCGGGGCGACCGGCTCCTTCGAGCACGCCCTCCCCACTCTGGTGATCGACGGGCGGGGCGTGGTGCTCGGGCACTACGAACCCGACTTCACGCCTGCCAACGTCGCCCGCGACCTGGCCCGCCTGCTCGGGCCCTGAGGCCCGATCGTCCGTGGCCGGGAGCCGCGCCTTCGCCGCAGGCTACTCGCTGGCACCGGCGATCGGCGCAAAGGCCTCGTCGAGGCTGAAGGGGGAGCGCACCAGCCGCTGCTCGACCAGGTAGTCGCGCAAGGCGTGCAGGGTAGGGCGGTTCGCCTCAAGTCCGTAGGGCCAGGGATCGGCGCCGAAGACCTCCGCCATCTCCTCGATGTGGGCGTGGAGCCACGGCAGCGTGTAGCGGAGGCTGCTGCTGAACGCCATCTGTGCCAGACACCACGCCTTGGCCTGCACGAAGGCCTTGTAGAGACTCTCGGCCACCCAGGGGTGACGGCGGTAGAGCCCCTCCCGGACGACGACGGTGTGCATGATGGGAAAGATGCCGGTCCGCCGGTAGTAATCGCGCTCCATCTCCCGGTAGTTGGGGAAGAGTCGCTGCACGCACGGGTCCCGGCCGAGGGCATCCGGCCGCCGCGCACCGATGAGGGCGTCGATGGCACCTTCCACCAGGAGGTCGTTGAGGGGCCGGTCGCCGACGCGCTCGATCGAGACGTCCGCGTCGGGGAGGTTGACCAGGACGTCGGGCCGGCCCGGGGCGTTCACCCCGCCGGCGACCCAGCGGATCCCCTCCAGATTCACCCCAAACTCGTGCTGCAGGAGGCCCCGGATCCAGACGGCGGCCGTCTGACTGTACTCGGGGACGCCCACGCGTCTTCCTTCGAGGTCTTTGGGACCCCGGATGCCGGATTGGGTGTTGATGAAGATGTAGCCGTGACGGAACATCCGCGACGGGAACACCGGCAGCGCCACGAAGGGGCAGTCGCCCCGGCTCCGGTGGATGAGGTAGTGGGCGCAGGACATCTCGGAGGCGTCGAAGGACGCGTTGGCCACCATGCGGGCGAAGATCTCGGGCGGCGACTGGATGGGAATGTAGACGAGGTCGATGCCCTCCGGCCTCACCACGCCGGTCCGCAGCGCCTCGGTCCGGTCGTAGGGTCCACAGGCCAGGCTCAGGCGGAGCGTCGTCACGGCGCTAGAGAGGGTAGACGAAGACGTCCTGGAGGACCGGGTGGTCGAGGATGACGATCTTCGCCTTGAACCTGGCGGCCCCGTCGGGGAAGACGACGACATCGCGGTACTCGCCGACGGCCAGCACCCGCATCTGGCCGTCGATGGCGCCGCTGCCCCAGACCATGAAGTTCGCGCCGAGGTGGGCCTCGTCGGACTCCTTCAGATCCACCCAGGCGGGGCCGACGATGTGGCGCGGCCAGGCCTCGTTGTAGTGGCGGTCCTCCGTACGGCCTCCCGCACCCCAGAACTCCCTGACGATGACGACGCGGTCGCGGATGCGGTCCCTGGTGTCGTCCCGGACGACGGCGATGGGGAGCCCGCGCTCGTGGTTCTCGCGCGTGACCACCAGGTAGGTCGCCTCTTCGGCGAAGAGGTCCGGCCACTCCTCGATCCGGCGGGGATCGTCGACCACGCGGACGTAGCGGGCCAGCAGGTCGAGCGCGGCCTGGCGCCGGCCGGCGCCGTCAGCGGGGCCCGCTGGCATCGGCGGCTCCATCGGAAGGGATGGCAAAGCCCAGCAGGCGCCGGTACGCCTGGTAGAAATGGCGGATCGGGGCCTCGTCGACGTGCCGGTACGGCGGGAAGCGGCGGGGGGTGCCCTTGAGGACCACGTTCTCTCCGCGGGCGACGGCGCTGCGCTGTACCCGTTCCAGCGCGGCCGCGTCCTCGAGGGTGATGGCGCCCGCCGGCCCCAACACCGCGGGGCCCTGGCGGTTCCGGTGGAGGAGCACCTCCGGCGGATCGCTCTGCCGGCCGAAGAAGGCGAACTCGATCAGCGTCCGGTCGAGGTCCAGCGGCACCACGTAGCGCAGCTGAATGGTGTCGAAGTAGTCGGTGACCACGCCGGATGGAAAGACGACCATCATGGTGTGGTCGGTGGTGGGCTTCGTGCGCACCTCGAAGAGGCTCATGTCGCGCAACACGGGCCGCAGGTGATCGACCGGGGTGGAGCGGGACCGGCTCCAGAGGTGGCCGTTCCGCTCGTAGTTGGGAACCAGGCGGTCTCCGCCGTGCGAGCGCAACCGGACCACCTGGAAGCCGGTGTGCAGCGCCGTCACATGATAGCCATCGTAGATGTTCTCGACGTAGAGCTTCCAGTTGGTGTGGAAGACCACCTTGATCGAGCCCAGAAAGCGCAGCGCCCCGTCGCCCAGGACGCGGTCGATGCCCTCGGTCAGTTCGGCCAGGTAGTCGCGCAGCGGGGGCGTCGCGTCGCTGAACGTGGCGAAGATTGTACCCCGGTAGGTCTCCACCCGCGCATGGGGAATCCCGTAGTCTTCCTGCCGGAAGTCGGCGGGAAAGTCTTCCGGCAGCGAGACCGCGGTGAGGCGGCCGGCGGTGTCGTAAGTCCACATGTGGTAGATGCACCGGAAGCCGCCCCGGCCGACGTTCCCGGAGGGGCCTTCGACCAGGCGGGTGCCGCGGTGGGCGCACGCGTTCACCAACACGCGCACGACCCCGTCCGTCCCGCGGACGACGATCGCGGGGATGGTCCCCACCGAGGTGGTCTTGTAGTCGCCGGGGGTTGGCACCTCCGCCTCGTGACCCACCAGCACCCACACCGGGCCGGTGAACACCGCGTCCATCTCCAGGCGGAAGAGGTCGGGGTTGGTGAAGATCTCGCGCGGGATCCGGTTGTCTTCCTGCGGCCAGCGGATGGTCCGCAGGAGGTCGCTCTCGATGTCCACTCACCCCCCGCCAGTCCGTGGGAACACCGCACCTAACGCCAACATTATGCGGCGCCCGTGGCCCCATGAGAAGAGGGCCGGGTCCGTCCCTTCGGCCGGCATCGGAGCCCACCGACCCATCAGATGCCGGTGGCCGGTGGCCCGACCGGACAGGTCCCTCCACCTCCCCCTTGACGGCCGTGGCCTCCAACCCACATCCTGGACGACACAGGTGCCGCGATGCCGTCTGTCGGCCTGACCGACCTCGTCAAGACCTACCGCCTCGGCCGGCTGCACGTCCGGGCGGTCAACGGCGCCACGCTGGAGGCCCCCCACGGCCAGATCCTGACGCTGTTGGGACCCAGCGGGTGCGGCAAGTCGACGACCCTGCGGTGTGTCGCAGGCCTCGAGCGGCCCGACGACGGCGAGATCCGGTTCGGTGAGCGCGTGACCTATAGCCGCGCGAAGGGCGTCTTCGTTCCGCCCGACCGCCGGAACGTCGGAATGGTCTTCCAGTCCTACGCGATCTGGCCGCACCTGACGGTCTACGAGAATGTGGCCTACCCCCTGGAGGTTCGAGGGCTGCGGCGCCAGGAGGCGGTGGAGCGCGTTCGGGCCGCCCTGGCCCTGGTCGGGCTGGAGGGGCTGGAGGACCGCCCGGCCCCCTACCTGTCCGGCGGGCAGCAGCAGCGCGTGGCCCTCGCCCGCGTCCTCGTCTACGAGCCCGAGGTCCTCCTGCTGGACGAGCCGCTGTCCAACCTCGATGCCAAGGTCCGCGAGCAGGTGCGGGAGGACCTGCGCGCCCTGCAGCGGCGCCTGGGGATCACGACGATCTACGTCACCCACGACCAGCTGGAGGCGCTGGCCCTCTCCGACGTGATCGTGGTCATGCAGGCGGGACACATCGTCGAGGTTGGCACCCCCCAGCAACTCTACGCCCGGCCCACAGCCCGGTTCACGGCCACCTTCCTGGGAGAGATCAGCTATCTCTCGGGCGCGGTCAGCCAGGAGGATGACGGCACGGTCACCGTCCTCACCCCGGTGGGCCCGCTGCGCTGCCTCAATCCGCACCCGATGAGCCGGCGGACGGCCCTGGTGGCCGGCGTCCGGCCCGAGCACGTGAGTGTGCGCACACACCACCCGGCCGGGGAGCCCAATGCCTTCCACGGGACGATCCTCTCCGCCCTGTTCGAGGGGGGCCGCGCGAAGTACCGCATCGCACTGGACGGCCTGACGGTACTGGCGTACGGCCCGCCGGGTTTCGCCCCGGGCGAGCGGGTCTGCGCGGTCATCGATCCGGCCCGGGTCATCCTGCTGCCCGATCTCCCGGCCGGGTTCAACCCGCCTGAAACCTCCCCATCGCCCGGCGCGCCGCGGCGACCATCGCCAGGGACGTCAGGCTGATCACGACGCCCAGGGCGGCCATGCGGCCCTGGTGACCGTCGAGCCACAGGTGGTAGAGCAGGGGCCCCACGGGCTCCGATCGAGGGGTGTAGAGGAAGAGCGAGGTGCTGAATTCCCGCATGAAGATCGTAGCCAGGATCACCCACCCCGCCGCAAACCCCGGGCGCAGCAGGGGCAGGAGGATGCGCCGGAAGGTCCGGGCGAGCCCGGCGCCGCAGATGCGCGACGCCTCTTCGAGTTCGCCGTGGACCTGCACCATGGTGCTGGTCATCGTCCGCAGCCCATAGGGAAGGAACCGGGTGATGTAGGCGATAAGCAGGATCCAGATCGTGGCGTAGAGGGGGACGGGGAAGCGGACGTAGCCCCACAGCAGGCCGATGGCCAGGGCCGTCCCGGGGAACGCCCAGGGGACGAAGGCCAGCACCTCTAAGACGGCGCGCCCGGGGACCCGGGTGCGCACCGTGAGGTAGGCGACCACCGAGCTCAGGAGCATCGCGAGGGTCGCGCCGACGGTGGCCAGGGTCACGCTGAGCCGCAGCGCCCGCGCCACCCGGTCGTTCTCCATCAGGTAGACGTAGTGCTTACCCGTGAGCGCCTGCAGCGTCTTGAGGGTCGGGACCTCGTAGAACGGCAGCAGCGAGGTGAGGACCAGCACGCCGATCGGCAGCACCACGATGAAGGCCAGGATGAGCAGGGCGACGGCCGAAGCGGCGTACCGCCAGCTTCCCAGGTCGATGACCTGGGGACGGTACCCGCGGCCGGTGACGGTTGCGAAGCGTTCCGTGCGGCCGACCAATCGCCGGTAGACGTAGACGAAGGCCATCGTGATGGCCAGCAGGCTCATGGCGTAGGCGGCCGCCAGGTTGTGGTTGGGCGGGTACTGTGCCAGGGCCTCCCGGAAGATCTTGGTCGTCAGCACCTCGATGCGGGCGGGCAGCGCGATGATCGCGGGCACATCGAAACTCTCGATGGCGCGCACGAAGTTCAGGATGCCGGCAGCCAGCAGGGCGGGGAGGACCAGCGGAGCCGTGATCCGCCTGGCCGTCTGGAGGGAGGTGGCCCCGGCGATACGGGCCGACTCCTCCAGGGACGGGTCCATGGAGCGCAGGGCGCCGGCAATGACGAGGAAGGCCAGCGGCGCCAGCACGAGCCCCTCGACGAAGATCATGCCCGGCATCGAGTAGACGTTCAGCGGCGGCAGCCCCAGGCGCTGCACCACGGCCAGGTTGAGCAGCCCGATGCGCGGGCTGAGCAGGAGGGCCCAGGAGGCCGCGATCAACAGCGGCGGGAGGACGTTGGGCGCCAGCGCCACGAGTTCGAACAGGCCCCGCCCGGGCGCGTTGGTGCGCACCGTGATCCAGGCCAGCAGGCCGGCCAGGGCGAGCGAGAGGGCCGAGGCGCCGGCTGCAAAGACGACCGACGTGCCGATCAGCCGGTAGGTGTGCGGATCGCCGTAGGCCGCCGCATAGTGGGCCAGGGTGAACCGTCCGGCGACACCCAGCGGCGCGTCGCTGAAGCTGCCCGGAATTTCCTGAGCTCCGCGTCGTCGAGATCGTCCATCATGACGATCCGCAGTTTGTCGGCGTCCCTGATGGGAGGGTAGACCCCCGGCACCAGGACGAACTCTCCCGCCCGCGCCAGGGCCAGCAGCCCCAGCCGCGAGGTGAGCAGGTCGATGAACAGCTTGCCGGCGTTGGGGTGGTCGGGTTTCGCCCCCAGAGCCACGTGGTGGGCCTCCGCGAGCACCGGGTTCAGGCGCACGTAGTCCAGCGGCGCGCCGTCCTGCCCGAAGACGTGGACGTACTTGACGTGGCTGATGCCCAACGGGAATTCCCCCGCGATCACCTTCTGCGCCGACGGAATGAACGACTCCACCAGCCCCACCTGCCCGGCGATGCGTTCGACGAAGGCGCGGTGCTGCGGCCCCAGGACCTTCTGCAGATTCGACAGCCACACGGCCGTCGTGGTGTGTAGCGTGGGATCGGGCATCACCACCCTGCCCTTCCACCTGGGGTCGAGCAACTCTGCCAGGGACTTCGGCGCATCGTCGGGCCTCAGCAGGCGCGTATTGAGCAGGATGCTGACGACCACGACCCGATAGGAGGGGGAGAGGATGCCGTCGGGGTCGTGGCTGGCGACGGGAAAGGCTTCATAGGACGGGGCGGTATACTTCCCGAACACGCCCGCCCGCTTCATGATGAGCATCGGGCTGCGGTTGGTGAGCACCACGTCGAACTGAGGCCGGCCGGCCCTCGCTTCGGTGAGCACGCGGTCGGTGACGCGGTTGCTCGCCGCCCGCCAGTACTCCACGCGGACGCCGTACTTGCCCTCGAAGATCTTCTGGATGACCTCGAAAACGTCGGTCTCCAGGGACCCGTAGACGACGACCCTGCCCTCTCGCCTGGCGGCGCCCACCAGGTCGGCCTGCGCCAGCGCATCCGACCCCCAGGACACGAGCACCCCGCCGAGGAGGCAGGCCGAGACCGCAGAGACGATCCGTCCTGCGCGCATCGCGATCCCCCCCGTCGCGCGGCTTTGGGCGATGTGTTCGCCGCATATCCGGGCCACCCTGCATGCTATACTTCCGCATAAGCGGCGGTCCGGGCCGGGGCGCCGGGACTGGGGGAGGCAGGAGGGTCGCGGATCATGGCGGTCAGGGAGGAGACACTGAAGTCCTATGCGGGGCTGGTAGCCGATGATCCGCGCGAGTTTCGGGTTCATGGGTCCATCTATACCGATCCGGACCTCTTCGCCGTGGAGATGGAGCGCATCTTCGAGCGGTGCTGGGTCTACGTCGGGCACGAGTCAGAGGTGTCGGCGCCCGGCGACTACAAGACGGTGGTGGTGGGGACCCAGCCGCTGATCCTCACCCGCCACGAGGACGGACGCATCTACTGCTTCTACAACCGCTGCCGGCACCGCGGCGCCGTGGTCTGCCGGCAGGAGCGCGGGCACTCCAACTTCTTCCGCTGCCGCTACCACAACTGGGTCTACGCCAACAACGGCGCCCTGATCGGCATGGCCCAGAGCACGGGCTACCCTGACGACTTCGACAGGCGCGCCTACGGCCTGGTCCCCGTGGCGCGGCTGGAGAGTTACCGGGGGATGCTGTTCGTCAACCTGTCGGATCGGGGGCCCGGACTGGCCGAGCACCTGGCCCCCGTCCGCCGGTACATCGACTACTGGTTCGGGCGCTCTCCCGTCGAAGAGATCGAGGTCTGCTTGCCCCCCCATCGGTACGAGTATCCGGGCAACTGGAAACTGCAGGCCGAGAACGGGTCCGACGGCTATCACGGCAACTACGTGCACCTCTCGTGGCAGCGCGTCCTGGCGCTGGCAAGAGAGTCGACGGTGGAGGAAACCCAGCAGTACCGCCAGGCGGGGTGCACCCGGGGCCTGGCCAACGGCCACGGCGTCCTGGAGCGGCCGGGCAGCCTCAACCCCAACTCGAGCTGGACCGCCCGGATGATGCACCGCTACCCGGCCTACGCGGAGGCCATGCGCGCCCGATTCTCCGACGAGGAGCTGGTGGAGATTTCGGCACGGCGCAACATCTTCGTGTTCCCCAACCTCTACCTCTTCGAGACCCACTGCCGGGTGATCGTGCCCAGGGCGCCGGATCGGACCGAGGTGCAGCTCTACGTGTACGCCCTGCGGGGCGTCCCCGACGCCATCAACGAAGGGCGGTTGCGGGGACACGAGCGGTTCTTCGGCCCGGCCGGGTTCGGGACGCCCGACGACATCGAGGTCTTCACGGAGGTCCAGACCGGGGTGCGGGCCCGCGGCGTCGAGTGGAACCTGCTCAACCGGGGCCAGCACCGGGAGCGGTTCGAAGCGGGCGAGTGGATCGGCCACACCACCGATGAGGCGCCGCAGCGGTCGCTGTACCGGCAGTGGCGGCGCATGATGGCGGACGGTGAGCGCGCCGATGTCTGAGCGGCTCACGGCCGAGGAGGCGGAACGCTTCCTGTTTGCCGAAGCGCGGCTGCTGGACGAGCGGCGCTTCGAGGAGTGGGAGGCCCTCTTCACCGACGACGGCGTCTACTGGCTGCCGATCGATCCGGACAGGGATCCCTCGCAGGCCGTCGCCATCATCTACGACGACCGCCGGCGTCTCCACGAGCGCGTCTACCGGTTGACGAAGACCCCGGTGCTCGACCAGAATCCTCCGTCGCGGACCATCCGTTTCGTCTCCAACGTCGAGGTCACCGACGGCGAGGGGGCCGGCGAGGCGGTCGTCCACTGCCGCCAGTTGATCGCCGAGATGCGCCCCGGGGGCCCGGGTCAGGAAGGCCTGAACGCGCCGCGGCTCTTCGCGGCGCGCTGCCAGTACCGACTGCGCCAGGTCGGGGGCGCCTGGAAGATCGCCCTGAAACAGGTGGTCCTCCTGACCTCGGACGAACCCCAGTACAACCTGTCCTTCATCCCCTGAGGATGGCGTCTTTCGGACGGTCCGCCACCAGCATCACGTCCCTCGCCCGGCTGGGTAACGTCGAGGTGAGCCGATACGAGACGGCGACCGGGGCGCGGCTCCGTCTGCGGAACCTGGCGCCGGAGCCGATGGAGGCCTTTCTTGACCCCCTGGAGCTCGAGGGCCTCACCCGCGCGCGGCACAAGGCGTTCCCGCTGCTGGGCGGCGCGCCGGGCCACCCGGCGGCCCGCACGGGACCGGAGGAATCCGTGCTTCGCGCCCCAGCGGGCGAGCACCTGGAGCGCCTCCAGAACGAGTTTGCCCTCGTGGGCGTGGCCGTGGCGCACCCACCCGCCGGCGAGGGCCTGCTCATCCGCGACATGAACGCCGGACTGGGCATCCTGCTCACCCCGGCCGAACTGGAGGCGCTGCTGCGGGTGCGCCACATGGACTTCGCCCCGCTGGTGGACACCAGCGACCTGGTCGCGATTCCCGATCCCGACATCGACGAGGTCTAGCTCTGGTGAACGCCGGCGATCAGACGGTGCGGGCCGCGGTGACTCCTGCCCCGCTGGTCACCGAGGTCCGGGCCTTCCGCCTTCCGCCCGTGGGTGCCGACGACGGCCTGCTGGAGGTGGAGGCCTGCGGGCTGTGCGGGACCGACTGGGACTTCTACACGCGGCGTCGGGGCGCGCATCTGGGAGCGCTCATCCTCGGCCATGAGATCGTGGGCCGCGTCGCGGCCGTCGGCGAGCGGGCGGCCGCGCGGTGGGGGGTGGCGGAGGGTGACCGGGTGGCGGTCGAGGAGTTCCTCCCGTGCGGCCAGTGCGAGTTCTGTATCTCGGGCCGGCCCGCCCTGTGCGAGGCCACCGACTCGAGGTCTGAGCGGCCCTTCCTCCGCTACGGCGCCACTCCCATCGACGTGCCGCCGGCCTTGTGGGGCGGGTTTGGCGAGGTGCTCTACCTCCATCCGCGCGCGCTCGTCCACCGCCTCCCTCCCGAACTTTCGGCCGATCTCGCGACCCTGTTCGTCCCGATCTCCAACGGCGTCCGCTGGGTGCGCAAGGATGGCCGCCTGCCGCGCGACGGGACGGTGGTCATCATCGGCCCGGGCGCCCACGGCCTGGGCTGTGTCGTGGCGGCCCGCGAGGGCGGGGCGGGGTGCGTGATCGTCGCGGGACGGACCCGCAGCCCGCGCCTCGACGCCGCTCGGGCCCTGGGGGCCGTGGGGCTGGAGGCTCAGGGGGCCGATCTCGTCGCCGCCGTGCGCGAGGTCACCGGCGGCGAGGGGGCCGATGTGGTCGTGGATCTGGCGCCGGGATCGTCGGACACCGTGGAGGTGGCCCTGCAGATCGCGCGCAAGGGCGCCACCGTGATCCTGGCCTCCTCGAAGCACGGCCGGCCCGTCGCCGGGTTCCAGAGCGACCTCGTCGTGCGCAAGGCCCTGACCGTGAGAGGGGTGCGGGGGCGTGACCCCCAGTCTGTGGAGGAGGCGCTCCGGATCCTCGGGTCCCGCCGCTACCCGCTGGAGCGGCTGCGCACCCACACGTTCCCGTTCACCCAGGCCGACCAGGCGCTCAGGGTCCTCGGGGAACGCACGGATCCTGCCGCGATTCACGTTGCGGTCGTTCCCCGATGATGGTTGACCCTGCACGGAGTGGGTCCCGACGCCGATGAATCCTACGGGGCGTGATAGAATCGGTGTGAACCTGTCGAGGAGGCGGCGGGCGTGTCGGTCAGCCTCAAGATGAAGGCGCCCCCCACCGACGAGGAGTTGCGGGAGCTGTCCGATCGCAACCCGGGGTATCAGTTCGAGCGGAGTGCCGCGGGGGAACTGATCGTGACGCCCACGGGGAGCAAGGCGGGGCGCCGGGAATTGCTCCTGGGGGTACAACTGGCCCGCTGGGCCGAGGCTGACGGCCGGGGCCTAGCCTTTGGCCCCTCCGCCGGGTTTCGTCTGCCCGACGGTTCAGTGCTGTCACCGGATGCGTCCTGGGTGCGTCGGGATCGCTGGGATTCCCTGGAGGCCGGGGCCCAGGAGGGGTTTGCCCCGTTGTGCCCCGACGCCGTGTTCGAGTGCGCGTCGCGCAGCGACGAACTGCCTGGCCTCCGGGCGAAGCTGCAGGTCTATCTGGCCAACGGGGCCCGCCTGGCCGTGCTCGTCGATCCGTACCGTCGCGCGGTGGAGATCTTCGAGCCTGGCCGCACCCCGCGGGTCGTCGAGCAGGCCCGCTCGGTCGCGTTCCCCTCCGTGCTTTCCGGCTTCGTCCTCGACCTCGAGCCGATCTTCGCGTAGCCGGCGGCGGGGTGAGCCGGCTCCTCGGTCTCTACGTTCCCACCCTGGCCGTCAGCTTCGCCCAGGGGATGATCTTCCCCGCCGTCCCGGCCCTCGCCGGACACTTCGGCGTCTCCCCCGGCCTGGCGGCGCAGGTGGTGAGCGCCCAGATGGCGGGCCGCATGCTGGCCCTGCTGCCCGCCGGGGCCCTGGTGGACCGGTTGGGTCCCTGGATCGTGCTCCTCCTGGGATCCATCTTCATCGTGGCCGGGGGCGCCGGGTTGCTGCTCGCGCAGGCCTTCTGGGTGGTGTTGCTGGGTCAGGCCCTGGCCGGCGCCGGGAGCAGCCTCTGGACCGCGGGCCGCGAGATCGCCGGGCTCGGCCTGGTGCGCGCGGATCAGCGGGGCCGATTGATGAGCGGCTTCTTCGGTCTGCAGACACTGGGGCTGGCGGCGGGGCCGGTGGCGGGCGGCCTGGTCGTTGACGCGGCAGGCCTCCGAACCCTCTTTGCGCTCTTCGCAGGCGTCGGGGTGGCAGTCCTCGCCATCACCCTCCTGCTCGACCGGTCGGCCGCCAGGCCGCCGGCACGCACCGCACCGCTGGCGGCGATCCTCCACGGCTGGCGGGAGATCGCACCGGCCGACCGCGCGACATACGCCGTCCTCGTGCTGGCCACGTTCGCCATGAACGTGTACCGGACCAGCCTCAACAGCCTGCTGCCGGTGTACGCGGGCGCCTCGCTCGGCTTCCCCGCCGCCCGGGTTGGGGCGCTCTTCGGGATCATCAGCCTGGGCGTGCTGGTGATGATCGTGCCGTCCGGGCTCGTCCTGGACCGGGTGGGCCGGAAGTGGGGAGCCGTGCCGGCGGTGGCGGTTCCTGCTGTGGCCTTTGCGGTGTTGCCGCTGGCCCGGACCGGCCCGCACCTCGCGCTGCTGGCGGCCGCCCTCGGCCTGGCCAGCGGACTGTCGCTGGGCTCCATGTCCACGTTCAGTTACGACGTCATCCCCGAGCACGCGCGGGGGGTACTGCAGGCCCAGCGGCGGCTGCTCGGGGACCTGGGAGGGCTGGCCGGACCGATGGCCGGAGGCCTCCTGGCGGACGCCTACGGAGCCGAGATCGCGTTCCTGGCCTACGCGCCGCTGCTGGCGCTGGCCGCGCTCCTGCTGGCCTTCGGCGCCCGCGAGACGTTGGTCCGACGGTGACGGCGCGTCCGGTCCGCCGCTACCGCGCCGCCTCGGCGCGCGTGCGTGCCGCGTACTCCGGTGCGTCCTCCAGGTAGACCACGGCGTCGTACCCGAGCAACTTGAACAGCCGGTTCTGCGCCGACAGCAGGACGAGCGGCCTCTGGGGGTCGGCGTTGACGTGCTGGTGGATGGTGTTGTGGGGCACGTAGAGCAGGTCGCCGGCGCCAAACTCCCACCGCGAGGGCTCCCGCGCCACGCGGGCCATGTACCGTTCGCCGATCTCGGCCTCCACGTCCCAGTGCAGGCTGTAGCCGCGGCCCGACATGACGTAGATGGCCTCGTCGGCCATGTGCCAGTGCTTCGCCGACCGGCTCCCGCCCGGAATCTCCTGCTGGTAGATGTCGACGCTGAACACGCGGACGTCGGTCCGCTCGGGCGACGTCAGCACGCGGACCCGGCCGTCCCGGGTGATCTCCCAGCGCGTGTCCTGGGGTTTGACGACCTTCTTCCGCTCGGTGACGCCGGGCGTCCACAGGCGGCTCCAGTCCTCAGGCGGCCCGTATCGATCGCCGTCGGCGATCGGGCCCCCCCGGCCCTGTTGCACGAGGCCCAGGTACATCCAGGCGGCCTTGGCCTTGATGACGAGCGCGAGGGCCCGTCGGTCGGGGTCGGCGTTGTAGTGCCGGTGCACCGAGTCGTTGTGGACCACCACCAGGTCGTCCTGCTCCCAGTCGTACCGCTGGCCGTCGTGGATTTCGTAGCCGCGGCCTTCCAGGATGTAGAACGTCGCCTCGTTCTGGTGGCCGTGTCCCCGGTTGGACCCGCCGGGGAAGAGTTCCACGAAGTGCATCTGGATGGTCTGGGTCAGAAAGGGGTCATCGCCCGGCCCGAGGATCCACCAGGTCCGCGACTGCGCCGAATCCGCCGAATGGGCCACGCGGGCGTCGTCCACCACGGTGCCAGCCGGCCGGACTCGGGGCGCCGCACGCTGCCGCCGGCGGAACTCCGCGAGGCCGTACTGCTCGGCGCTGATGCCCCGGAGGAACACGCGCCCTTCGATCTCGCCCACCACCCCACCCCCCAAAAGACGGCTTTCGTCGGAACTACGGCGCCACCACGCCTCATCCCTCTGCGGGCGGGGCGTGTCGCGCCGGGGAGGGAACGGGGCCGGGGCGGAGTAGGAAAGGGCTGTTGTGCGCCGTGGGGGGCGTCCGGGGGGAGGCAGAAGGGTGTATCCGTCTGCGGCACAGTACGGGTCCGACCTCATCGTTGACCTCATGAAGGCCTACGGGATCGAGTACGCGGCCCTCAATCCCGGCGCGACCTTCAGGGGGCTCCACGACTCCATCGTCAACTACGGCGGCAACCGGACCCCGGAGGTCATCCTCTGCCTCCACGAGGAGATCGCCGTGGCCATAGCCCAGGGCTACGCGAAGGCGGCGGGCCGTCCGATGGCCGCCATCGTGCACGACGTCGTGGGATTGCTCCATGCCGCCATGGCCATCTACACCGCCTGGCTCGACCGCACGCCCGTGCTGGTCATGGGCGGCACCGGGCCGATGGCGGTCGAGCACCGCCGGCCGTGGATCGACTGGATCCACACCGCGCTCGTGCAGGGCAACGTCGTCCGCGACTACGTCAAGTGGGACGACCAGCCCGCAAGCCTCCAGGGAATCGTGGAGTCGTTCATCCGAGGCTACCGGATCGCGACCACGGAGCCCCAGGGGCCGGTGTACCTGTGCTGGGACGCGGGGCTGCAGGAGCAGGCGCTCCAGGCACCCGTGCCGATTCCGCCGCTGGAACGCTACGGCCCGCCTGCGCGCACGCAGGCCGATCCGGCGGCGCTGCAGCACGCGGCCCGCTGGCTCGTCGAGGCGGAGCACCCGGTGGTCCTGGCCGACTACGTCGGGCGGAACCCCGATGCCGTGCCCGCGCTCGTGCGGCTCGCCGAGGCGCTGGCGCTTCCGGTCATCGACCTGGGCAGCCGCTTCAACTTTCCCAACACCCATCCTTTGGACCTCACAGGCGCCGAGGACGAACTCCTCCCGGAGGCCGACGTCGTGCTGGCGCTGGACGTCTTCGACCTCCAGAAGGCCGTAGCGAGCACGGACCGCACGAGCCGCCTGGCCCGCTCACGGCTGCCCCACAGCGCGCGGATCGTGCACATCTCGTTCAACGACGTCATGGTCCGCAGTTGGGTGCAGGAGCAGGGGCGGCTGCAGCCCGTGGATCTCCCCATCGCCGCCGACACGTCGCTGGCGGTCCCCGCCCTTGCCGCCCTCGTCGAGCGCGCTGCGGGTGAGGATGCGGCCCTGCGGGCGCGGCGCGACCGCCGACGGGAGCGGCTGGAGCGCGCCCACCGCCGGCTGCAAGACGGGTGGCTCGCGGCCGCCGAGCGGGCACGGGACGACCGCCCGATTTCGCTCCCCCGGCTGGCTCTGGACCTCTGGGACGTCGTGCGCGACCTGGACTGGGTCCTGGTCAACCGCACCCTGCGGGGCTGGACGCGCCGGCTATGGGCCTGGACCACGGCGACGCCCTACCTCGGCACCCACCTGGGCGGCGGCGTCGGCTACGGCCTGGGCCACGCCATCGGCGCCGCGCTGGCGCTGGGCGGCAGTCGGCTGTGCATCGATCTCCAGCCCGACGGCGACCTGCTCTACACCCCCAGCGCCCTGTGGACGGCGGCGCACCACCGGATCCCGCTGCTGGTCGTGATGTTCAACAACCGGACGTACTACAACGACGAGGAGCACCAGATCCTGATGGCCCGCGCCCGCGGCCGGCCGGTCGAGCGGGCCCACATCGGCCTGGCCATGAAGGACCCGCCGGTGGACTTCGCGGGGTTGGCCCGCTCGTTCGGGGTCGAGGCCTGGGGACCGGTGGAGGAGCCCGGGGACCTGAAGCCGGCGCTGGAGCGCGCGGTGCGTCATGTGCTGCGCGAGCGGAGGCCGGCGCTGGTGGACGTCGTCATGCAGAACAGGTAGAGGAGGGAGATCCACGTGCCACCATCACTGCGCAACCGGGGCGGGGGCCGCAGCCCGCTGTTCGCCGCGCTGCGCCAGGCGGTCCGGGTGGCGGGAGCGGCCAACGTGCCGGGGGCGCCTCCGGTCGACGAACTCCTTGGGCTGCGCCTGGAGCGGCTCACCCGACGGCGCTTCCTGAAGGCGGCCATGGCCGCCGCCGCGGCGGTTGGCGTGCAGGGGGTGGCCGGCCGTCTGGGCGCCGACGTGGCGGCCGCGGCCCCGGCGGCCCCGCGCGTGGTGATCGTCGGCGGCGGCATCGCAGGTCTCCAGGCCGCCTACCGGCTGCGCCGGGCGGGGATCCGTGCCCTCGTCTACGACGCGGCGACCCGCACCGGGGGAAGGATCCGCTCGGCCGCCAACGCCATTGCGCCGGAACTGGTGACGGAATTCGGCGGTGAGTTCATCAACAGCGATCACGAGGATGTGCTGGCGCTGGCCAGAGAGTTCGGGCTCGACCTGATGGACATGGAGGCTCCCGGCGAGGCACACCTGGAGGAGGCGTATTTCTTCGACGGCCGGCACCGGCGCGAGGCGGAAGTGGTCAACGCCTTCCGGCCGGTCGCCGAACGCATCGCGGCGGATGCCGATCGACTGGGGGATCGCATTGACTTCCGCACCCCTGGCCCGGCGGTGCGGCTCGACCGGATGTCGCTGGCGGAGTACCTGCGCCGCATCGGCGCCACGGGATGGTTGGGGGCGCTATTGGAGGTCGCGTACGTGACCGAGTTCGGGCTCGACGCAGCCGAGCAGTCGGCGTTGAACTTCATCACCCTGGTGGGGACCGACCTGCGCGAGGGCTTCAGGATTGTGGGAGACAGCGACGAGCGCTACAAGGTGCGGGGCGGCAACCAGCAGATCGCAGACGCCCTGGCCAGGCGCCTGGACGGTCAGATCGAACTCGGCCACCGTCTCGTCGGGCTGCGCGCGCGGGGCCGGGGCTACCTGCTCTCGTTCGAGCGCCGCGGCAGCGGGGTCACGGACGTGGCCGCCGACGTGGTGATTCTGGCGGTGCCCTTCACCATGGTGCGCGAGGTTGACCTCCGTGTGGAGCTGCCCTCCCACAAGTGGAAGGCGATTCGCGAACTCGGGTACGGGACCAACGCGAAATTGATGCAGGGGCTGCTGGAGCGGCCCTGGCGCGCGCGTGGATACTCGGGCGCGGCCTACTCCGACGCGGGATTCCAGTTGTGTTGGGACAACAGCCGCGGGCAGTCCGGGCCGGTCGGCGGCATCACCCTGTACTTTGGAGGGCACCTTGGGCTGGAGGTCGGCCGGGGATCTGCCGACGACCAGATGACCCGCCTGCTGCCGGGCGTGGACCGCGTCTTTCGGGGCGTGGCCGATGCCCGCGCCGGCCGGGCCGTGCGCTGGCACTGGCCCACCTATCCGTTCACGAAGGGCAGCTACGCCTGCTACAAGCCCGGACAGTGGACCGGCATCCGGGGGGCCGAAGGGGTTCCCGTGGGGAACCTGTTCTTCGCCGGCGAGCACTGCAGCTACGACTACCAGGGCTACATGAACGGCGGCGCGGAGTCCGGCCGCCTCGCCGCGCAGGCGGTGCTGCGCCGCCTCGGGCTCCAGCGGGCAAGTTAGGGGAGGTGCCGTCCCTGCAGGAGGGCCCCGGCCGACCATCCGCCGAGCATCAGGGCGATGCGGACTCCGATGAGCAGCCAGCCGACGGCAACGATGATCCAGGCGATCCGTCGGGCGACCCCTGCCAGGATGACGAACAGCGTGAGGACCGCCAGGAATCCCACGGGATCGACCAGGTCGGCGGGAATCGAAGCCTGAGGGACCACCCGCTGGATGGCCGCCACGATCGCCTCGCCCAGCGCGCGGGCGAGCGTGGAGGTGAACTGCAAGACCTTGCTGAGCAGTTCACCGCCAGCCTGCGCCAGCCTCACCGTCTCCATGGTGCCAGAGCCCTCCCCGCACCGCCCGGAGGCTGCGGGTCGGCGTGGACTAGCGGAACACGAGACTCTTGACCACGACCGGCACCACGCCCTGGTCTGGCAGCGGCCGGCCGATGTCGACGTAGTCGAACTCCCGCAGCAGGACCTGGTCGATGCACACCAGAGCGCCGGTGACCCCGAACTCCTGCTGCAGCAGCGCCCCGACGAGACCGGCGACGTCGGCATCCACCACCAGGAGCAGCGGATGGCCGTTCCTGAGCTGAGGCAGGGCCGCCACGATGCCCGCGCACAGTTCCCGCAGCGACGCGTAGTCCGCGCCGTGGTGCCAGTGCACCGCCAGCGCGAAGGGGCCGTCTTCGCCGCCGGTCAGGTCGAGGCGCGCCAGGGCCCCGCGGACCGCCTGCGCGATGGCCGCCGCGGGCGGCGCCGCACGGCGCAGGCGGGCCACGGGGACGCTCCGCAGCGGCAGCACCTGCGGGTGCGACAGGAAGATCGTATCCCCGCTCAACTGCACCGTGTACTGCGACGCCCCGATGCAGGTGGCCCGGATTGCCTCGAGGGGCTCCTGCAGGGCGATCCTGAGTTCCCCGGCCCGGCGCCGCAGGGCCGCGGCCAGGCGGGGGCCCAGGTCACCGAACTCCTGCTGCTCGCGTCCGTAGACGTACTCGGCCACGCCGCCGGAGAAGACGATGCGGCGATAGGGCGGCGCCGCCAGGAGGGGCTCGGTGATCCACAGGTCGGTGTCGCGGGCGCCCATGGCGATCCCCAGGACGATCTCGGCCATGTGCGAGGCGAGTCGGTCCAGCGCCTCGGGCGGGAGGCGGTCAGCGGGCATCGGGACGCGCGAGCCCTCGCTGCGGCTGATGCCCGCCTCCACGGCCAGCCGCCGGCCGGCCTCCTCAAGGCGGGTGAGCCGCCCGTCGGCGTCCCAGGCCAGCAGCCGGGCGCCCAGGTGGATCGCCCCCGTTTGCTCCACCTGGCCGGCCCGGCAGACGGCAAACTTCGTCGTGCCGCCGCCGATGTCGACGTTCAGCAACGGCTCCTCGTCGTCCTGGGAGAACTCCACCGCGCCCGACCCGTGGGCGGCGAGCAGGCTCTCCAGGTTCGGCCCGGCGGTGGCGCACACGAACCTGCCGACCTCCCGTGCGAAGAGCTCACCGATGGCGCGGGCGTTCTCGCGCCGGGCCGCCTCGCCCGTGGTGATCACCGCGCCCGCATCGATGTCGTCTGGCAGGGCGCCCGCGTCGGTGTAGGTGGCGTTGATGAATCCGCCCAGGGCGGCCGCGTCGATCGCCCCCGAGGGCGCATACGGCGTGAAGATCACCGGCGAGCGGAACAGGATCGCCCGCTCCGTGACCGCAAAGCGGCTGGAGAGCCGGCGTCCCTGCCGCTCGAGCACCAGCCTCGAGAAGACCATGTGGGAGGTCGAGGTGCCGATGTCGACACCGACGCTGCGCAGCACGACGCGCTCGCCGACGTAGACGGCCGCCCCGTCTTCCCCGTCGAGGTGAATGTGGTCCTCGTCGAATTCGTGCATCCGCTACCCTGCCGTCCGCGCGAAGAACTCGTCCATCCTGACCTCGACCCCGTTGGCCCGGCAGCGTTCCACGAACAGCCGGTGGATCCGGGGGTCCTGGTCGGCGTACTCGATCTGGTTGCCGCCCGCCCGTGCGCTCTTGTCAATCCCCTGGTGGTCCAGGTAGCGGGTGAGCTTCCACCTCGTGCTCCCCCAGCGGATGGCCAGGTACCGGGCCGGCGTGGGGCCGGTGTTGAAGTGCTGATGCCACCACATGCCCGGCGGAACCAGCATCGTGCCCGGCTTCCAGGGGATCTCCTCGAAGGTCTCGTGCTGGTCGGTCCACATGAGCGTGTGGCCCCGGCCGTAGAGGATCACCACATGGGCGCCGGGACCGTGGCGGTGCGCCTTCTTGTAGGTTCCCACGGGGAACTCAGAGGTGTGCGCCACCAGCATGTTGTTCGCCAGTTCGAACTTCACGTGCTTCCCGCCGGCCCCCCGCTCGGGCCACTCATAGAGGGGAAGCCGGTAGACGTCGGCGACGAAATTCGTCTCCCAGATGCGCTGCGCGCTCTGCGGACGGACGTAGAGCGGGCCCGATCCGCTGAAGTAGTCGGCCTGGCCGTGGAAGCGGTCGGTGAAATCATACGGGCAGTTGAAGATGAACTCGAGGTTGCGCAGCAGGCTGATCATCAACGGCGCCGTCGTCACCGCCAGCAGCCGCGCCGGCTCCTGCCCCGAGCCGTTGTGCAGCCGGTGGAAGGTGTTCAACGGGATGGCAAACAGACTGCCGCGCTGCCACTCGAAGGTCTGCCGCGCGCCGGCCTGGTTCCACACCTCCGTCGTCCCCCGGCCGCCGAGGACGAAGAAGACCTCCTCGAAGAGGTGTCGTTCCGGGGCCGTGGAGGCGGCCGGGCCCACCTCCAGGACGTAGGCGTTGTCGGTGTCCTCGGTGCCCAGCAACTGGATGTAGCTCCCGCGGGCCTCCAGCCGGGGCCACGGCGCCACCTCGACGGTCGTCAGGTCGTCTATGGCCAGCCCGGAGACCACGGGGAGCTGTTCGCGCTCCAGAAACGCCCGGTAGCCGCTCTGGCCCCACTCCGCTGGAAGCGGAAGGGTCTCCTCCCCCATGGCTGTCTCACCCCCCGGTTCGGCTCTCCCGCCAGCATACACAATGGCACCCTCCTCTGCCAGCCCGGGGCAGGGGCAGGCAGGAGGACAGGCCGGCGGAGGGAAATAGCGGGGAACAAACGCCGGAAACCAGAACTTGGGGGGGTTCTGTGATGCGGACGGTCCTTGCCTTCCTGCTGGCGGTGCTCCTGGGGGCGACCGCGGCCCCGGCGTGGGCCCAGGCGACGTTTGCGGGCAAGACGGTCACCATCATCGTGGGCTATCCGCCGGGCGGCGGCTACGACGTGATGGCCCGCATGGTGGCCCGCCACCTGCCCCGGTTCCTGCCGGGCGGCCCCACGGTGATCGTCCAGAACATGCCCGGCGCGAACAGCATCGTCGCTGCCAATCATGTCTTCCACGTGGCCAGGCCCGATGGATTGACGCTCGGGCTCTTCAACCGCAACCTCGTGCTGGGCCAGCTCGTCAAGGTGGAAGGGATCCGGTTCGATATGGCGCGCTTCGGCTGGGTGGGGAGCCCGGCCACCGAGACGACCATCCTGGCCATCCGGGCCGATCTCCCCTACCGGACGCCCGCCGACCTGCGCCGCGCCGACCCGGCGGTCGTCGTGGGCGCCACCGGGCCGGGGGCCAGCACCTACGACTTCCCGTTGCTGCTCAAGGCCTTCGTTGGGATGAATCTCCGGATCATCAGCGGCTACCGTTCCTCAGGCGACATCATGCTGGCCATCGAGCGGAAGGAGGCCGATGGCCGCGCCGGGTCCTACTCGTCCATCAAGCCGTTCATCGACCGCGGCCTGGTGCGCCCCATCGTGCGGGGCCACGCCTCCGTCCCGGCGATCGAGCGGCTGCCGGTCGACGAAGATCTGAGCGAGGATCCGCGGGCGAAGGCCGTGATGCGCCTGCGCTCGGTCCCCGAGGTCGTGGGCCGGCCCTTTGTGGTGCCGCCGGCCACCCCGGCGGAGTTCGTGGACGCCTACCGGGAGGCGTTCCGGCGGATGACGGCGGATCGTGAGTTCCTGGCGGAGGCGGAGCGGGCAGGCTTCGAGATCAAGCTCACGCCGGGGGATCAGGCGCTGCGGACCATCCGCGAGGTGCTGGGCGCGCCCCCTGACGTGATCAGGGTCTTCAGCCAGTTCTATAAGTTCGACTGACCCAGGCCGGGACGTGCTGGTCGAGGCCTTCCTCAGGGCCTTCCTCGAGGTAATGCGGTGGGACGTCCTGAGCTTTATGCTCATCGGCGTCATCGCGGGCTTCTGGGTGGGGCTCCTGCCGGGCCTGGGCGGGGGGACCACGCTGGCCCTGATGCTGCCGTTCGTGTACCGGATGCAGCCGGTCGAAGCCTTCGCCTTTCTGCTGGGCATGCACTCGGTGGTGGCGACCACCGGTGACATCACCTCCATCCTCTTCGGGATTCCCGGCGAGGGGACCACGGCTGCCACGATTCTCGACGGCCATGCCATGGCCAAGAAGGGAGAGGCCGGCCGGGCGCTGGGGGCGGCCCTGGCCAGTTCCCTCGTCGGCGCGATCGTCGGTGCCGGGGCCCTGCTGTTGGCCATCCCCGTGGTGCGTCCGCTGGTCCTCACCTTCGGCTCGCCCGAACTGTTCATGCTGGCCGTGCTCGGCATTGCGTTCATCGCCTCGCTGAGCGGCCGCAGACCCCGGGCGATGCTCCGCGGCTTCCTGGCCGGGGCCCTGGGTCTGCTGCTGGCTGCGGTCGGCCAGGACCCCCAGGCGGGCAACTTCCGCTACACGCTCGGCTCCCTCTACCTCTGGGACGGACTCGATCTGGTCCCGGTTCTGGTCGGGTTCTTCGCCATCCCGGAGATCATCGATCTGGCCGTCCGCGGCACCGCCATCGCCGGCGACACCCCGATCGGCCGGCTGGCGGGCGTGGCCACCGGCATCCGGGACACCTTCAGGCACTTCTGGCTCACCATCCGCTGCAGCATCATCGGCACCTACATCGGCGTCATCCCCGGACTTGGCGGGGGGGTGGCCCAGTGGGTCGCCTACGCCCACGCCGTGCAGAGCGCGCGCCCGGGGGCCGATCGGGATGGGTTCGGCAAGGGGGACGTGCGGGGCGTGCTGGGGCCGGGTGCCGCCAACAACTCGAAGGAGGGAGGCGCCCTCGTCCCGACCATCGCCTTCGGCGTGCCGGGAAGCTCGGCAATGGCGATCCTGCTGGGTGCCTTTCTCCTGGTCGGCCTGACACCCGGCCCGGACATGCTGACCAAGCACCTGAACGTGACGCTGGCCATGGTCTGGACCATCGTGCTCGCCAACGTGGTCGCGGTGGGCGGGAGTCTGGTCTTCCTCAACCACCTGGCCCGGCTCACCGCGATCCGCGGCGCGCTGCTGATTCCGTTCCTCGTGCTGCTCACCTTCGTCGGCGCCTACACGGCCAACAACAGCCCCGGCGACATGGCCGTGATGTTGCTCTTCGGCGGGCTGGGTTACCTGATGGTGCGGTTTCACTGGCCGCGGGCCCCGCTGGTGTTGGGCTTCGTCCTCGGCGAGATCGCGGAGCGCTACCTGTGGATCTCGGTGGCGCGCTACGGCGCGGCCTGGCTGGGCCGGCCCGTGGTCGTCGCGCTGCTCCTGCTGACCGTCGGCGTCATCGCATCCGCGCTGGTCCAGTACCGCCGGGTCGCGATCGGGGAGGCGCCGCCGTGAGGCGGCCCGGCCGGCCGGCCGGCCGCGTCGTCTTTGCCGGCGGCGTTGCCCTGCTGGCGGCGTGGGCTCTGGCGCAGACGACGGGGTGGCCCATCAAGACGGCACTCTACCCGCGCGTCGTCGGAATTCCCCTGCTGGCGCTGGCGATCGCAGAAACGGTGCTCAGCCTGCGCGGACGCGAGGAGGAGCCCCGTGAGGCGGTTGACGTGACGCTATCCACCGAGGTCCCCCCCAGGGTCGCCGGGCGCCGGACGGCCGCCGTCATCGCCTGGATGGGAGGCTTCTACCTGGGGGTGCTCCTGCTCGGCTTTCCCCGGGCCGTCCCGCTCTTCGTCTTCGCCTACCTGCGCATTCAGGCAGGGGAGTCATGGGTCACCGCGCTGCTCCTGGCGGCGTCTGCCTGGCTGGGCTTCACCCTCCTGTTCGTCAACCTGCTGCACGTCCCGTTCGCGGATGGGATCTTCTGGAGGCTCTTCGTGCCATGAACGCCCGCAGTTGGGCTCGAGGGGATGGGGATGGCCAGCGCCTGGCGTGAGCCGTCCGGAGACGAGCGCGCCGGGTTCGGCCGATGGAAGCGCCCACCTTCGCCCTACGATGTCTTTATGGAGGCCGAAGGCGTCCCGATCTACCGTGGCATCGGGGTGCGTCGGGTGCAGGACCTTCCGCTGGGCCCCTGGCGGCGGATGGGCGGGCGGGGGACGTTCATCCAGTTGTACGGGACCGAAGGCCTCTGGGGGGCCTACGTGGTCGAGATCCCTCCGGCCGGGGCGCTGGCAGTGGAGCGCCACCTCTACGAAGAGGTCGTCTTCGTCGTGGAGGGACGGGGTGCCGCCGAGGTGTGGGCGCGAGACGGCGCCGGATCCGAGATCGTCGAGTGGCAGCCCGGGTCGCTGTTCACCATTCCGCTGAACACGTACCACCGGCTGATCAACGCCATGTCCTCCGGACCGGCGCTCCTCCTGGTGGGCACCACGGCGCCGACGGTGCTGAACCTCTTTGGGGATGCCGGGTTCGTCTTCAACTGCCCGTATAGCTTCCTCGACCGGTACGATGGGGCGGAGGGCTACTTCAAGGCCCATCTCCAGGACATCGAACCGGACCCGCACCGGGGGCTCGCCATGGTGCGGACGAACATCGTCCCCAACGCCATCACCTGTCCGCTGCCGCTGGACAACCGCCGCTCGCCGGGCTTCCGGCGCCTGGAGCCCCACCTGGATCGAAATGTCTTCTACCTCTGGATCGGCCAGCACGAGCCGGGCCGGTATTCGAAAGCGCACGCCCACGAGTCGGCGGCGGTCCTGATCTGCCTGGCGGGCAAGGGGTACACCTACGCCTGGCCCCGCGAGGTGGGCACCCGGCCCTGGGAGAGCGGGCAGTCCCACCGGGTCGTGCGCCAGGACTACGAGCCCGTGGGCATGGTGAGCGCGGCCCCGATGGGCGGCCAGTGGTTCCATCAGCACTTCGGGATCGGTCCCGGGCCGCTGCGGTTGATGGCCTGGTTCGGACCCTTCGGTCGGGGGACCGGCCGCGAACCCGGCCGGCCGGGGGAAGAGGTCCTGGACAGGAACGCCCTGCACCTGGAGGAAGGCGGCAACGCGATTCCCTACTGGGACGAGGATCCGCACATCCGGCGGGAGTGGGAGGCGGCGCTGCGCGCCGAGGGAACCTCCAGCCGCATGGAGGAGGCATTCTATCGACGGCCGGCGCAGGCGGACGCGGCCGCTGGAGGGAGCGGGTGATGGCCTCCGGGGATGACGATCTCCGGCAGCAGGTGGCCACCGCCTCGCAGGTGCTGGCCATGGAGGACCACGGCGACCTGGTGTGGGGCCATGTCTCGGTGCGCGACCCCCAGGGCCGGGGCGTGTGGATGAAGGCGGCCACCTGGGGGTTCGAGGAGGTCACGCCTGCGCGGGTCCTCCTGGTGGGGTGGGGAGGAGAGGTGCTGGCCGGCGAGGGCCGGCGCCACGCCGAGTGGCCCATTCACACGGAGATCATGCGGTCGCGTCCGGACGTGCACAGCGTCGTCCACACCCATGCGCCGCACGCCGTCGCCTTCGCGGCCCTGGCGCAGCCGCTGCGGCCGATCTCCCACGAAGGCACGCTGTTTGTGCCTCCCGACATCGCGCGGTTTACCAAGACCGGTGATCTCATCCTCACGCGGGATCTGGGCCAGGCCCTCGCCGCCGCCCTAGGCGGCCGCAACGCGGCGCTGATGGTGCACCACGGGATCGTGACCGCGGGAACCGACGTGGAGACGGCCGTCGTGGGCGCGATCCTGCTGGAGCGGGCCTGCCGGAAGCAGTTGCTGGCCATGGCCGCCGGCGCACTGCAGAGCTGGTCCAGCGATGAAGAGGCGCTGGCCAAGCGGGCGCACTGCTATGCGCCCGATCTGGTCCGCCAGGCGTGGGCCTACCTGGTGCGGCGTGTCGCGGCGCGGCCTCAGGCCCTCCAGGAGGGCCGAGGCCGCCTGTAGAAGAATGTGGCCTCGCGACACGATGACAGATCCCGAGGGTCCGTGATGGAGTCGCGGTACGAGGTGGGGAGGAAGATCCGCACCGAAGTGCTCGGCGCGGACCACGTGGCCCGGGCCGACGCCCAGCAGACCGACCTCGACGCCGACTTCCAGCGGTTCATCACCGAGGTGGCCTGGGGAACGGTGTGGGCGCGCCCCGGGCTGGACCGGCGCACCCGCAGCCTGCTGACTATCGCCATCCTGGCCGCCCTCGGACGCGAGGAACTCGCGCTCCACCTGCGGGCCAGCCGGAACGTGGGGATAGACCCCAGGGAGGTCGCCGAAGCGTTGCTCCACGTCGCGCTCTATGCCGGGGTGCCCGCGGCCAACCAGGCCTTCGCCATGGCCAAGGCCGAGTTGGGCGGTCGGGGGGACGAGAGACCGTGACCGGCCTGACGCGTCGAGAGGCTGAGACATACCCCCCGTACTACTACGAGGCGTACCGGGCGACGGTCAAGCGGTCGCCGCGCCAGCCATTGATCCCGCTCCCGGCCACGCTCTCGGAGCTCACCGGCCCGGGGCCGGCCGTCAGCGCGTTGAGCGCCGAGGACGCGGACCTCACCCGCAACATGGGCACCGGCGGCGAGGCCATCGGGGAGCGGATCATCGTGACCGGCCGCGTCCTCGACGAGCGGGGGGAGCCCGTGGCCGGCACGCTGGTCGAGGTCTGGCAGGCGAACGCGGCCGGCCGCTACCGTCACACGGTGGATCAGCACCACGCCCCGCTGGACCCCAACTTCCTGGGATGGGGCCGCTGCCTCACCGACGCCGACGGCGTCTACCGGTTCCTCTCGATCCGTCCCGGCGCGTATCCCTGGGAGAACCATCCCAACGCCTGGCGGCCGCCCCACATCCACTTCTCCCTGTTGGGCCCGTCGTGGGGCTCCCGCCTGGTGACGCAGATGTTCTTCCCGGGCGACCCGCTCCACGCGCTGGACCCGATCCTCAACTCGGTGCCCGAGGCGGCGCGAGAGCGCCTGGTAGCGCGCTACGCGCACGACGTCACCCAGCCCGGGTTCGCGCTGGGCTACCGGTTCGACATCGTCCTCCGGGGGCCGCACGCCGTGCCGTTCGAGCCCTTCGGAGACCCCGACCCAGCGCCATGAGTCGGATGCGCCTGACCCCCTCGCAGACCATCGGGCCCTTCTTTCACGGCGGCCTCCTGCAGGGGGGAGGCAACGTCCTGGTGGGCGCCCAGACGCAGGGTGAGCGCATCCGGATCGAAGGGACCGTCTATGACGGCGACCGCGTGCCGGTGACGGACGCCCTGGTGGAGATCTGGCAGGCCAACGCCGCCGGCCGCTACCGCCATCCGCTGGACGAACGGCCGGTTCCCCTGGACCCCGCCTTCGTCGGCTTCGGCCGGTCGGGGACCGAGGAGGGGGGCACCTTCTGGTTCGAGACGGTGAAGCCCGGCCCGGTCCCGTTCCGCGGGGAGACCGTCCAGGCGCCGCACATCAACCTGGCGGTCTTTGCCCGCGGCATGCTCGACCATCTCTTCACGCGCCTGTACTTCGAAGATGATCCGACCACCGCCGCCGACCCGGTGCTGCGACTCGTGCCGGAGCACCGCCGGGCGACCCTGCTGGCCAGGCGGTTCCCCACCGAAGGGAAGGTCGTCTACCGGTTCGACATCGTCCTCCAGGGCGACGGCGAGACGGTCTTCTTCGAGCCTTGAAGGCCGCCGAGCGCATCCGACGACAGGCCCGTTTGCTCTCCCTCTCGGAAGCCGTCGCGGAGTATGTTCGGGACGGCGATGTCGTCGCCATGGAGGGGTTCACCCACCTGATTCCCTTTGCCGCCGGCCACGAGGTCATCCGGCAGGGGAAGCGGGACCTGACGCTGGTGCGGATGACGCCCGACCTGATCTACGACCAGCTCATCGGGATGGGCTGCGCCCGGAAACTTATCTTCTCGTGGGGCGGGAATCCCGGCGTGGGCTCGCTCCACCGGTTCCGGGATGCGGTCGAGCACGGCTGGCCCCGTCCCCTCGACCTGGAAGAACACAGCCACGCCGGCATGGCCCAGGCCTACGCCGCCGGCGCGGCCGGGCTCCCCTGCGCCATCCTCCGGGGATACCAGGGGACCGACCTCGCGCGGGTCAATCCCAACGTCCGGTTCATCGACTGCCCCTTCACCGGCGAGCGGCTCGCCGCGATCCCGGCCCTGCGGCCCGATGTGGCCGTCATTCACGCCCAGCGGGCGGACCGGCGCGGCAACGTCCTCATCGAAGGCATCGTCGGCGTGCAGAAAGAGGTGGTCCTGGCGGCCGCCCGGGCGGTCGTCACCGTGGAAGAGGTCGTCGACGACCTGCGTGCGTCCGGTCCCAACGCCGTGGTGCTCCCGTCGTGGACGGTCGACGCCATCGTGGAAGCACCGGGAGGCGCCCGGCCGTCGTACGCCCACGGCTACTACGGCCGCGACAACGCGTTCTACACAGCCTGGGACGGGATCTCGCGCGACCGCGAGGCCTTCCTGGCCTGGATGCGCGAGCACGTGCTCCGATCCGGCGGCGGGGTCCGCGTCCCGGGGAGCGCCTAGCATGGGCGCGGTCGCGGACTGCTCCCCGTCGGAGATGATGATCGTGGCGGCGGCCCGCGCCCTCTCCAACGATGATGTGTGCTTTGTCGGCATCGGGCTGCCGTCGGCGGCGTGCAACCTGGCCCGGTTGACCCACGCCCCGGAGGTCACGCTCATCTACGAGTCGGGGACGATCGAGACCAGGCCCCATGTGCTGCCGTTGTCCATCGGCGACCCCGAACTCTGCCAGACCGCGCTGACGACGGTGCCGGTCCCGGAGATGTTCGCCTACTGGCTGCAGGGTGGCCGGATCACCGTCGGCTTCCTCGCCGCAGCGCAGATCGACCGGTTCGGCAACATCAACACGACGGTGATCGGCTCCTACGGACGGCCGACGGTCCGGCTGCCCGGAGCGGGGGGCGCGCCCGAGATCGCCAGCCACTGCCGCCAGGTGTTCGTGATCGTCTCGCAGACCCCGCGCACGTTCGTCCCGCAGGTGGACTTCATCACCTCGTTCGGTCACGGGACCGGAGGCGACCACCGGCAGCGCCTGGGCATCCGCACGGCGGGACCCACCCTGGTGGTGACCGACCTGGCCGTGCTGCGCCCTGATCCCGAGACCAGGGAACTCGTCGTGACCTCGTTGCACCCGGGCGTGCGGCGCGAGGAGGTCGCGGCGCAGACCGGATGGCCAGTCCGGTTCGCCCCGACTGTGGAAGAGACCCCGCCGCCGTCGGCGCACGAGCTGGCGGTGCTGCGCGACCTGGTGGCGCGGTCGACTCCCGCCGCGGCTCCGTCGTGACCGATCTCGCGGCGGCCATGTTCACGTCGCCGGAGATGGCGGCGGTCTTCTCCGGTCCGTCGTTGGTCCAGAAGATGCTCGACTTCGAGGCGGCCCTGGCGCGCGCACAGGCCGCGGCCGGCCTCGTCCCGCAGGCCGCCGCCGAGGCCATCGCGGCCGCCTGCCGCGCCGACCGCTTCGATGTCCCCTCCCTGTATCGGGACGCGGCGGCCGCCGGCACGCTGGTCGTCCCCCTCGTCCGTGCGCTCACCGGGCTGGTCGGGGGCGACGCCCGCCGGTGCGTGCACTGGGGCGCCACCAGCCAGGACGTGATGGACAGCGCGATGGTCCTCCAGATGCGAGACGGGCTCGACCTCCTGGAGCGCCGCCTGCTCGAGGTCGCAGGGCGCTGTGCCGACCTCGCCGAGCGCCATCGCCGCACACCGATGGCCGGCCGCACCCTGCTGCAGCACGCGGTGCCCATCACCTTTGGCCTGAAGGCCGCCCGATGGCTGGCGATGACGACGCGGCTCGTCGGGCGAATGCGGGAGGTCCGGGCGCGCGTCCTGGCGGTGCAGTTAGGTGGAGCGGCGGGGACGCTGGCCTCACTGGGGAGCCAGGGGGTCCGCGTCATGGAACTGCTGGCGCGTGAACTCGACCTCGCCGTCCCCGACCTCCCCTGGCATGCGGAGCGGGACAGGCTGGGGGAGATCGCGGGGCTGTTGGGCCTCGTCGCCTCCGCCATGGCGAAGGTGGCGACCGACATCGCGCTGCTGTGCCAGACGGAGGTCGGCGAAGTCTCCACCGGGGCTCAGGCCGCCTCGGGGCGCTCCTCGACCATGCCCCAGAAGCGCAATCCCGTCGAGGCCGTGGCGGCGGTGGCCTGCGCCCGCCTGGCGATCGGACTCGTCTCCGTGCTCCTGGCGGCCGGCGTGCAGGAGCACGAGCGGGCCGCCGGCGGCTGGCAGGCCGAGTGGGAGGCCGTCCCCGCCCTCTTCCAGCGGACCGCCGCGGCGGCGGAGTGGGTCTGGCGGGCCCTCGGAGGCCTTCGGATCGACCCGGAGCGGATGCGCGTCAATCTGGATCAGGCGCACGGGCTCATCATGGCCGAGGCGCTCACGACGGCCCTGATCCCGTCCGTCGGCCGGGATGAGGCCTACCAGATCGTCCAGCGGCTCTGCGACCGGGCCGTGGGTTCTGGCGCGGCGCTCCGGGACGTCGCCGGATCGGACCCGCAGATCCGCGCGATCCTGTCGCCTCAAGCGATCGAGCAGGCCCTCGATGTCGCCGGATACCTGGGAAGTGCCGAGGCCTTCGTCGACCGGGCCCTGGACGGATTCCGCCGGTTGCAGGGCCAGCGCGGGGCATGAGTGGCCAGAAGGGTGCGCAGGGATTTGCGTCACCGGCGAGCACGCCGGCACGTCCGTGCATGCGTCGCCTTCACGCGCGGCGCCCTACCGCCTTCGGCTCCCACGTCCGGTCGCGGTCGATGAGGTGGACGACCCGCCACCCACGTTCGGCCAGGGCGCGGGCGACAAACCGGCGGTGGCAGCGCCAGGGGAAGCGCTCGCTGCACAGGATCACGCCGCGGTGGGCCTGCAACAGGGCCTCGGCCTCCTCCAGGCCCCGATGGAACAGCGGCGTCGCCATGTGTGCCTCATAGCCGCCTGTCCGGTACCCGCCCAGCGTCTGCCCCATCCAGACGTACTGGATGCCCCGCGCCCGCAGCGCGGCCTCCAGCGGTGCCCGCGCAAAGTGCGGGAAGCGCGTGCTGGTGGGGAACCGTCGCGTGTCCAGGCAGAGATCGATGCCGCGGGCGGCTAGAAGCGCGACGAACTCATCGAGGGACCGCGTACTGGTCCCGACCGTGCAGACAACCGGGGGGTCACCCTCCGGTGCCTGCGGGCGGCGGTCAGCCGATGCCGAGCAGCCGGGCATCCACCCGGTCCCCGGTGATCTCGATCAACGCCCCGCCGGTCTTCCCATCGCCCATCGTACAGTTGACCACCAGCGTGCCGCCGACGCGCTCGATGCCCGGCGACTCGTGGATGTGGCCGCAGGTCAGCACGCGGGGGCGCAGGCGCATCAGCAACTCCAGGACCCGGCGCGACCCGGCATGCTTCCCCATGGACACCCGGTCCAGCGTGCCCTGGGGCGGTTCGTGCGTCACCAGAACATCGCACGACTCGGTGGCCGCAGGACCGCCGAACGAGATGCCCTGGAGCACCAGCGGCTTCGGTCCCGCCAGTCCCCCGTGGCGCCGGATCGCATCGAGCGCCAGGGAACCGTCCATGTTGCCGGGGATCGCCAGCACCGGGATGGGCAGGGTGCGCAACAGGTCCAGGGCGTCTGCACCCTGGTCCACGTGGGTCAGGTCGCCGGGGAGGAGCAGGACGTCGGGCGCGTGTTCGGCCACCAGCGCCCGCACGCGGGCGATGCGCTCGGGCTTCCCGTGCAGGTCGGCGCAGGCCAGGATGCGCATGTGATCGTCACCGCCTCCCATGATACCAGGGTGCCGTCTGCCGGGGTGCCGCAGGCCGGACCGCGGGCAGGCGCGCCATGCCGAAGCAGGGCGTTAGAATGGATTCACGGTGACCCTTGCAGAGTTTGCCGCCCTCTGCGCCGACCTGACGGCGACCCGGAGCCGCCTGACCAAGACGGCACTGACCGCCGAGTTCCTGCGCCGGCTGGAGCCGGACGAAATCCCTCATGCGGTGGCATTCCTGACCGGGCGGCCGTTTCCCGCGTCCGACCCGCGGGTGCTCGAGGTGAGCTGGGCGACGCTGGCGGAGGTGGCCGAGGCCGTCGGGTCGCCTCCACAGACCCCCGCCCTCTTTCTGCGCGATGTCGTCCGCGGGTTCGAGGCGGTCGCCGAAGCCTCGGGCCCGGGGTCGAAGCGGGCCAAGGTCGAGCGCCTGCGCGACCTCTTCGGCCGGGCCACCGAAGCCGAGCAGCGCATCCTCCGACAGATCCTGCTGGGCGAGATGCGCATCGGGCTGCACGACGGGCTGATCCAGGAGGCCGTCGCCCGGGCTGCCGGCGCCGATCCGGCCCTGGTCCGGCGCGCGGCGCACTACCGCTCCGACCTCTCCGAGGTGGCGCGCATCGCGCTGACTGCGGGGGCCGACGGCCTGCGGCAGGTCGGCGTGCGCCTGTTCGTCCCGCTGCTGCCCATGCTGGCGGAACTGGCGTCGGACTTCACCGACGTGTTCCAGGCCCACGGCCGCCGCACGGCGCTGGAGGTCAAGTACGACGGCGCGCGGATTCAACTGCACAAGCAGGGCGAGCAGGTGAGGATCTGGAGCCGGCGGCTCACCGAGGTGACGGCCAGCCTGCCCGAGGTTGCCGAGATCGCGCGGAGGGAGTTGCGGGCCGATCGCCTGATCCTGGACGGCGAGGTGGTGGCGGTCGGGGCGGACGGCCGGCCGCTGCCCTTCCAGGACCTGATGCGGCGCTTCCGGCGCGTCCACCAGGTGGAGGCCACGGCCCGCGAGATCCCCGTTGTCCTCTATCTCTTCGACTGCCTCCTGGTGGATGACCGGGCGCTCATCGACGAGCCTTATGAGGCCAGGTGGGCGGCCCTGGAACGCGTCACCGGCGGGCGGTACCTCGCCCGGAGGGTTGTGACGGGCGACGCCGCAGAGGCGGAGGCCTTCCTGGCCGAGTCGCTGGCATCCGGCCACGAGGGGGTCATGGCCAAGGCGCCGGACAGCCCCTACACGCCGGGCAGCCGCGGCAAGCGGTGGTTCAAGGTGAAGCCCGCGGAGACGGTGGACTGCGTGATCGTCGCGGCCGACTGGGGCTCGGGCCGGCGGCGCGGGTGGCTGTCCAACTACCATCTGGCGGTCGCTGACGGCGCCGGGGGCTTCGCACCGGTCGGGAAGACCTTCAAAGGGCTGACCGACGACGAGTTCCGGACGATGACGGTCAGGCTCCAGGCCCTCAAGGTCGGTGACGATGGCTCTACCGTGACGGTCCGTCCGCAGCTCGTCGTCGAGGTGGCCTACAACGAGATCCAGCGGAGCCCGCAGTATCCGTCGGGCTTCGCGCTGCGGTTTGCCCGGATCACGCGGATCCGGGACGACAAAGGCCCGGAGGCCGCCACGACGCTGGCCCACCTGCGGGGGCTGTACGAGCGGCAGTTTGCCGCCAAGGGCCGGCTCCATCTCTAGCCAGCCTCGGCGACGCGGCCCCGGTGCGACGGGGCTCCTGGGGCGGCGGGGAGGAAAGCGGCGGTCGGGTGCAGAAACCTGAAACGATGTTCCATTGAATGGAACATCAGACGTCCCCGTGCCACCCATGACGCTCACCGAGAAGATCATCGCCCGCGCGGCGGGGTTGCCGTCCGTGACACCCGGCGACGAGGTCTGGGCCGGCGTGGACCTGGCGGCCATGCACGACTCCTCGGGGCCGCGCCGCATCGCGCCGACGCTGGAGCGCCTGGGCGGCCGCCTGTGGGACCGCTCCCGGATCGTGCTGGCCGTCGACCACTTCACGCCGCCGGCCAACCTCCGCCACGCCGAGATTCTGGCCACCACCCGCGCGTGGGCCCGGGAGGCGGGCCTCCCGCACTTCTTCGACAGCGTGGGGGTCATGCACAACCTGCTGCTGGAGCAGGGCCTGGCGAAGCCGGGGACGCTGATCGTGGGGGCGGACTCCCACACGGTCACCGCCGGCGCTGTCGGCGCGGTGGCGGTCGGTGTCGGGGCCACGGAACTGGCCACGGTGCTGGCCACCGGGCAGATCTGGCTGAGGGTCCCGCCGACGGTGTTGATCCGCTTCGACGACGCCATGCCGGAGTACCTCACGGCCCGGGATCTCGCCATGGCAGTGCTGCGGGAACTCCGGGCGGACTTCGCCATCTACCGGGCCGTGGAGTACGCCGGCCAGGCGGTGGACGCCCTCGATCTGGACGAGCGCGCCGTGCTCGCCAACCAGGCCGTCGAGATGGGCGCGAAGAACGGCATCATCCCGCCCAGCGGGCCGGTCCTGCGGCGGTTTGACCGGGAGGTGAGCGCGACCGGCCTGCCGGTGGCGGGCGATCCCGGCTGCGCCCACGAGTCGGTTTACACCTTCAGGCTCTCATCCGTCCCGCCCCTGGTGGCTGCGCCGCCCGACGTGGATCACGTGATGCCGGTGCAGGAGGCCGCAGGACTGTGCCTCGACCGCGCCTACATCGGGTCGTGCGCCGGAGGAAAGGCGAAGGACCTGCGCGAGGCGGCGCGCGTCCTCAGGGGGAAGCGAGTGAGGATTCCGCTGACGATCACGCCGGCCACGCAGCAGGTCGTGGCTGAGACCCTGCGCGACGGGACCTTGCAGGCGCTCATCGAGGCGGGGGCGGTCATCCAGGCCCCGGGATGCGGGGCGTGCGCGGGGCTCCACTCAGGGCTGCTCGGCCCCAAGGAACGGTGCGTCGCCACCGTCACGCGGAACTACCCCGGCCGCATGGGCGATCCCACCGCGGAGATCTACCTGGCCTCGCCGCTGACCGTGGCGGCCTCTGCCCTGGCGGGACGGCTGACCGATCCGAGAGAGGTCCTCTGATGCGGCCGGTCCTCGAAGGACGCGCCTGGGTGTTCGGGGATCACGTGAACACCGACCAGATCCTGCCCGGCCGCTTCCTGGACCGGCCGGCCGAGGAGGTGGGCCGGTACGCGCTTGCGGGGCTGGACGCGACCTTCCCCGAGCGCGTGGCGCCCGGAGACGTGGTGGTGGCCGGGGTCAACTTCGGGTGCGGGTCGAGCCGAGAGACCGCGGTCCTGGCGCTGAAGCAGGCGGGAGTCTCGGCGGTGGTCGCGCGGTCGTTCGCTCGCATCTTCTTCCGCAACGCCATCAACAACGGCCTCCCCGCCGTCATCATCGGCGACACCGCAGGGATCGGCCAGGGCGATCGGTTGAGACTCGATCTGTCGGCCAGGACCGTGACCAACCTGACCACGGGCGCCGTGCTCCCCGTGCAGAACCTCACCGGCACGTCCCTGGAGATCCTCCGGCACGGCGGAATCGTGGCCTACACGCTGGCCAGGGTCGGCCAGCGCGGAGGACAGCCGTGACGGCGGCCTCCCTGCGGCCGTCCACCCGGCTGCGCCACCGGCTGGGAAGCCCGGCCATCGTCGTCGCGCCGGGAGCCCACGACGCGCTGACGGCACGGATCGTCGAACGCGCCGGCTTCGAGGCGGCCTACTTCACCGGCGCCGGCTTCTCCTATACCCACCTCGGGGCCCCCGACCTGGGCCTGGTCAGCCTGACCGAGACGGTCTGGCGCCTGGCCGCGGTGGTGGAGGCGACAGCGCTGCCCGTCATCGCCGACGCGGACACCGGGTACGGCAATGCGCTCGCACTGACCCGGACCATGCGGGAGTTCGAGCGGGCCGGCGCCGCGGCGATCCAGCTGGAAGACCAGGTCGCCCCCAAGCGGTGCGGGCACCTGGCCGGCAAGGCCGTGATTCCCACCGACGAGATGGTCGGGAAGATCCATGCCGCCGTCGACAGCCGGCAGGATCCCGATCTGCTCATCATCGCCCGCACCGATGCCCGGGGCGTCGTGGGCCTCGACGCCGCCATCGAGCGGGCGCATCGGTACCGCGAGGCGGGGGCCGACGTCCTGTTCGTGGAAGCGCCCGCGACCAGGGAGGAACTGACCCGCATCGCCCGCGAGCTGGCACCGCCGGTGATGGCGAACATGGTGGAGGGCGGGGGGACGCCGCTGTGCAGCGCCGCGGAACTGGAGGCGATGGGCTACCGGCTCGTCATCTTCCCCGGGGCGGCGGTCCGCGCGGCTGCGGCGGCCATCATGCGGGTGATGGGGGCCTTGAAGCAGCAGGGCACGACCGCCGGGATGCTGGACGAGATGCTCTCCTTCCAGGCGCTCAACGACCTGGTGGGGCTGCCGACGTACCGACGGCTCGAGGAGCGCTACCTGCCCCGGCCACGCTGAAGGAAGGTGAGGTCGGCTGCCATGCCGCGACAGCCTTCCGCGAGCGTCCGCAGCGTCGAACGGGCGCTGGACGTCCTGCTGTGCTTTGATTTCGAGTCCCCGCGCCTGGGCGTCAGCGAGATCGCGCGGCGCCTGGGCCTGTCCAAGAGCACCGTGCACCGCCTGCTGGTGGCCCTGGAGCGGCGTGGATTCGTCCGCCAGGATCCCGCCACCGGCGCCTACACCCCCGGGCTCCAGCTCTTCCGCCTGGGGCGGGTGGTGCAGAACGGCATGGAGTTGCGCGCGCAGGCCCTGCCCGTCATGCGGAGGCTCCAGGCCCAGAGCGGGGAGACCGTCAACCTCAACATCGTGGTCGGCCGGCACCGGGTCTGCATCGAGAAGGTGGAGAGCCGGCACGATGTCCGCCATTTCGTCGAGATCGGGAAACCGCTCCCGCTGCATCTGGGCGCCTCGGGGAAGGTGCTGCTGGCGCACCTCCCCCCGCAGGAGGTCGCCGCGGCCATCCGGGAGGCCCGGCGGTGGCCCGGCACCCCCCGGGCCATACTCGCCGCCCTCCCCCGCCAACTTGCGGAGATCCGCCGGCGCGGCTATGCCTGGGGGATCAGCGAGCGGGTGCCCGGCGCGTTCTCGGTGAGCGCGCCGATCCGCAACGATACGGGCGAGGTCGTCGCCGGGCTGACCATCTCGGGGCCGGTGCTCCGGCTGGCCAAGGGGGACATCCCCCGGTTCGCCAGGATGGTGGTGCGGGCCGCGGCCGAGATTTCGGCGTCGCTGGGCTTTCTGGCCGGGGAGCGCCCCGGGAGGATTTCGAGGGCGCAGCGATGAAGACGGCGGCACCGGATGCGAAACGTCGTTCTGGGGTACGGAACAACACGGCGTGGGCGGCCTACGCCACGCTGCAAAGGGGGATGCGGGAATGAGCAGGCTCACGCGCAGGGAGTTCGTGAAACGGTCGGCTGTGCTGGGTGGGGCGGCGGCGCTGACCTCGGTGCCGCAGTGGGCCATCCGCGCCGCGGAAGCGGCCACGCCCGCCGAGGTGAAGATCGGCCACCTCCACCCCCTCTCCGGCGGGCTCGCGCTGGAGGGAGGCGAGATGCGCGATGCGATCCTGCTGGCCGCCGACGACGTAAACCGTGCTGGCGGCATCAGGTCACTGGGCGGTGCCAGGGTCACCGTGGTGCACGGGAACACCGAGGGCTCGCCGGACAAGGGCGCGGCCGAGGCCGAGCGCCTCATCGGCGAAGGCGTCGTCGGGTTGCTGGGAGCCTACCAGAGCGCGGTGGCCTTCGTGACCACCCAGGTGGCCGAGCGCCGGCGCATCCCCTACGTCATCACCGTGGCGGTGGCCGACGAGATCCTCGAGCGCGGCTTCACCTACACCTTCCGGGTCCAGCCCAACTCCACGGCCATGGCCCAGTACGCCATTGAGTACCTCACCACCCTGGGCAAGATGACCCGCACTCCGGTCAACACCATTACCATCATGCACGAGTCCAGCATCTTCGGCGTCTCCATCGGCGACCGGCTGGTGCGGTTTGCCGGCCCCGCGGGGCTGCGGATCCTGGAGCGCATCGTCTATCCCACGGTGACCGCCGACGTCACGACCGAGTGCACCAAGGTGCGGGCGGCGAACCCTGATGTGGCCATCTTCACCGGGTATTTCCGGGACGGCGTGCTGGTCGCGCGCACGATCCGCGAGGTCGGCCTGCGGGCCAAGGGGATCATGGGCGTCGCCAACGGCGCCTTCAGCCATCCCAGGTTCTCGGCCGAAGCCGGCCCCCTGGCCAGCGAGAACGTCATGGACGCCAACTACTACTACAACCCGGTCAACCCCCGGACCCGCGGCGTGTTCCGGGCCTACCGGGAGCGGTTCAACCGCGACATGTCCACCCACGCGGTGTACGCCTACGCGGCGACCCGCGTGCTGCTCGACGCCATCGAGCGGGCAGGAGCGGTGGATCCCACGAAGATCCGCGCCGCCCTGGCTGCGACCAACATGCGGGACCACATCCTCCCGCAGGCGGAGATCAAGTTCGACAGCAAGGGGGAGAATGTGAACGCCCGGCCGGTGCTGCTCCAGGTGCGCGGCGGGATCCCGCGCGTGATCCTGCCGGAGCGCTACGGCGAGATGACGGCGGTCTTCCCCGCGACCTGACAGCGCGGGCGCCGGTCAGCGAGGGCACCCTCCCGGGGTAGTCCATGCTGCTCCTGCTGGGCCAGGCGGCGGTCACCGGCCTGCTCACCGGGGCGGTCTACGCCCTGGTGGCCGTCGGGCTCACCCTCATCTTCGGCGTGATGCGCGTGGTGAATTTCGCCCACGGCGCGCTGCTCATGCTGGGGATGTATGCGGCCTACTGGTTCCACGTGCTCCTGGGCGTCAACCCGTACCTCTCGCTGCCGGTCACCTTCATCCTGCTGTTCGCGCTGGGAGCGGTCATTCAACGGGGGCTCCTGCAGCCGATCCTGGCGGCTCCCCAGCACAACCAGCTGCTCCTCACGCTGGGGGTGATGTTGATCATCGAGAACCTGGCGCTCTTCCTGTGGAGCCCCGACTTCCGGACGCTGCGCATCGGATGGCTGGAGGGGGCCATTCCGCTGGGCGCGCTGCTGCTCAACAAACCCCGGCTGATCGCCTTTGCCGGCGCGCTGGTGCTCACCGCGGCGCTGTATCTCTTCCTCACCTTCACCGAGCTGGGGCGCGCCATCCGGGCCACCGCGCAGGATCGGACCGGCGCCTCCCTGGTGGGAGTGAACGTGACGCGGATCAACACCCTGACCTTCGGGCTGGGGGCGGCCTGCGCGGGGGTGGCCGGGGCGCTGATCACCCCCTACCTGTACACGGCGCCCCAGGTCGGGCACGTCTTCCTGCTCTATGGCTTCGTCGTGGTCGTCCTGGGGGGCCTGGGGAGCTTCACCGGCGCGCTGGCCGGCGGCCTCCTGATCGGGATCGGCGAGTCGCTGGGGGCCGCGCTGCTCCCCGGGTCGCTCAAGGAACTGGTGGTCTACCTCATCTTCATCCTCGTGCTGCTGTTCCGGCCCACCGGGCTGTTCGGGGTTCCCCACCGTGGGTGAGGCGCCCGCCCCGGTCCGGGCCCTCTCAGCGGCCCCGAAGATCCCCCTGGCGCTCGGCGGCCTGGTGCTGGCTGCCCTCGTCCTGGGGGCGCCGCTGGTGGCCACGCCCTATCTCCTGCGCATCCTCATCATGACCTTCTACGGGGCCTACCTGGCCCAGAGTTGGAACCTCGTGGGCGGGTACGCCGGGCAGTTCTCCTTCGGCCATGCGACGTTCTTCGGGCTGGGGGCGTACGCCACGGCGCTCCTCTTCGCCAAGGGCGGGATCACCCCGTGGCTGGGGATGCTGGTCGGGGCCATCCTGGCCACCGGGGCCGGCGTGTTCATCGGGTTCCTCAGTTTCCGC
Organism: Candidatus Fervidifonticultor sextus; assembly: GCA_031459875.1. Classification (GTDB taxonomy): domain Bacteria; phylum Sysuimicrobiota; class Sysuimicrobiia; order Sysuimicrobiales; family Humicultoraceae; genus Fervidifonticultor_A; species Fervidifonticultor_A sextus. The sequence continues at coordinate 78,776 of JAVKHQ010000008.1, forward strand.
TATGGCCTGCGGGGGCCGTATTTCGCCCTCGTCACCCTGGCTTTTGCCGAGGTCTGCCGTATCGCCGTGACCAACTGGCGGGCACTGGGCGGCGCCATGGGAGTCCTGATCCCGCTCCGCCAGTCCCTGGGGACCCTCCAGTTCTCGGAACCCGCGGCGTACTACTACATCATCGTGGCCATGACCGCAGGCATCTCGATGCTGGCGCTGGTGCTGGAGCGCTCCCGCCTGGGCATCTCCATGGAGGCCGTCCGCGAGGACGTCGATGCGGCGGAGGCCCTGGGCGTGGACACGACCCGCACGCGCCTGGCCGCCATGGGGCTCAGCGCCTTCTGCACGGCCCTGGCGGGCACGTTCTACGTGCAGTTCTTCTCCTATGTGGATCCCCATCTGGCCTTCGGCATCGACGTCTCCATCGCGGCCATCCTGCCCAACATCATCGGCGGCACCGGCACGGTGCTGGGACCGCTGGCCGGGAGCGCCATCCTCGTCCCGCTCGGCGAATGGATGCGGGCCTACCTGGGCGGCTACCGCGGCGTCCACCTGATGGTCTACGGCGCCATCCTGGTGGTGGCCATCGTCTTCCTCCCCCGCGGTCTCGTGGGGGCGGTCCGGCGGTGGTGGGGGGCGAAGAGGCCATGAGCCTGCTGGCGGCGCGCGGCCTGGTGAAGCGGTTCGGCGGCCTGGTCGCCGTCAACCGGGTCAGCCTGCACGTGGAGGCGGGAGAGATCGTGGGCCTGATCGGTCCCAACGGCGCCGGCAAGACCACAGTCTTCAACCTCCTCTCCGGATTTCTCCGGCCCGACGAAGGGTCCGTGCGCCTTGACGGGCGGGAGCTGGTGGGCCGGCGACCCTTCGAGATCTGCCGCCTCGGGCTGGTCCGGACGTTTCAGATCGTCCGGCCCTTCGCCGACCTCCCGGTGCTGCGCAACGTCATGGTGGGCGCATGGGCCCGGGCCGCAGCTGCCGGCACCGCGCGCGCCATCGCCGAAGAATGCCTGGCGTTCGTCGGACTGTCGGACAAGGGCGCGGTGCCGGCCCGCGACCTGACCATCAGCGAGCAGCGGCGTCTGGAGGTGGCGCGCGCGCTGGCCACCCGGCCCCGGCTGCTCCTCCTGGACGAAGTGATGGCCGGGTTGAACCCGCACGAGGTGGAGGTGATGAGCGATCTGCTGCGCCAGCTGGTCGGCCGCGGGATCACCCTGCTGCTGATCGAGCACGTCATGCGCGCGGTGATGCGCACCTGCCACCGCGTCCTGGTCCTCCACCACGGCGAGAAGATCGCCGACGGGCCGCCGGCGCAGGTGGCCCGGGATCGCCAGGTGATCGACGCCTACCTGGGAGAGGCGGCGCTGCTTGCTTAGGCTGGATGGCGTGACGACGGGCTACCACCGGGTGCCGGTGCTCCGCGCGGTGAGCCTCGAGGTCTCCCCGGGCGAGCTGGTGGCCCTGGTGGGGGCCAACGGTGCCGGGAAGACCACGGTCCTGCGGACCATCTCGGGCCTCGTGCGACCGTGGGAGGGATCCATCTGGCTGGACGGGGCGCGTATCGACGGACGCGCACCCCATGAGATCGTCGAGGCGGGGCTCGGCCACATCCCGGAAGGACGGCGGCTCTTCCCCGACATGACGGTGCGGGAGAACCTGGAACTCGGAGCCTACACTGCCAGGGCCAAGGCGGCGAAGCGGCGGAACCTGGCGCTGGCCTACGCCATGTTTCCGGTGTTGCGCGAGCGCTCGGCGCAGCTGGCCGGGACCCTCAGCGGGGGCGAGCAGCAGATGCTGGCCATCGCCCGCGGCCTGATGTCCAGTCCCCGGGTGCTGCTGCTCGACGAGCCCTCGCTGGGGCTGGCCCCCCGCCTGGTGCAGCGGATCTTCGAGGTCGTGGCGGCCATCAACGCGGAGGGCATCGCGGTCCTGCTGGTGGAGCAGAACGTCCAGCATGCCCTCGCCCTCGCCCGGCGGGCGTACGTTATCGAGAACGGGACCATCGTCGCCCAGGGGGAGGGGCGCGCGCTCCTCCAGCAGGACGGCCTCCGCCGCGCGTACCTGGGGTACTAGGCGATGCGGTGGGATGCCGAGACCGACGCGGTCGTGGTCGGGGCGGGCGCATGCGGGCTGGCCGCGTCGCTGACGCTGGCTCAGGAGGGCTGCGACGTCGTGTTGCTCGAGAAGGGCCGGCGCATCGGCGGGAACACCGCCATCAGCACCGCGATGATCCCGGCCGCGGCCTCGCGACAGCAGCGCGAGGCGGGCATCCGGGACTCGCCCGAGCAGATGGCTTCGGACATCCTGGCCAAGGCGGGGCCGGCGGCGGACCGGGATCACGTTCTGGAACTCTGCCGGCGATCGGCTGAACTCGTCGACTGGCTGATCGACGCCGGCGTGCCGCTGCATCTGGTGACCGATTTCCTCTACACGGGACAGTCGGTCCCGCGCTTCCACGCGCCGCCCTCGCGCCAGGGAAAGGACCTGGCAGACCCGCTGGGCGCCGCCGTCGCCGCCACCGGTCGGGTGACCGTGGTCACCTCAGCGCCGGTGCACCGGCTGATTGTCGACGACGCCGGCGCGGTCATCGGCGTCGAGGCCGGCGAGGCGCACGAGCGGATCGGCGCGCGCTCCGTCGTGCTCGCCGCCTGCGGGTTCGGCGGCAACCCCGAGATGGTCCGCACCTACTGTCCGGAGATCGCCGAGGCCCTCTACTTCGGCGAACGGACCGTGACCGGAGACGCGATCCGCTGGGGCATGGCGCTGGGGGCAGAGACCCGCTGCATGGACGCCTATCAGGGCCACGGTACCGTGGCGATCCCCCACGGCGTCCTGTTGAGCTGGGCCGCGGTCGAGAAGGGCGGGTGCCTCGTCAACGGCTGGGGGGTGCGCTTCGCCAACGAGGACCTCGGCTACAGCGCCTTTGCAGCCCTGGTGATGCGCCAGCCCGACGGGCTGGCGTACGTGATCTTCGACGGCCGCATCGACGCGGAGATGACATCCCACGACCAGAACTACCGGGAACTGGACGCCCTGGCCGGCATCCGCCGCGCGGGATCGCTGGCCGAACTGGCCGACCGGCTGGGGCTGCCGGGGCCAGCCCTCACCCGCACGGTTGAGGCCCTCAACGCTGGCCTCCGGGGAGGGTGCGACCCGCTGGGCCGCACGATCGGACAGCGTCGGCCGCTGGAAGCACCCTACTGCGGGGTGAAGGTCACCGGGGCACTGTTCCACACCCAGGGCGGGTTGGCCATCGACACCGCGGGCCGGGTGCTGCGGCCGGGCGGACGGCCGATCGTCAATCTCTTCGCCGGCGGCGGCAGCGCCGTGGGCATCTCGGGCCACGGCGCCGCCGGGTACTCGCCCGGCAACGGGTTGCTGACCGCGCTGGGATGGGGCCGCATCGCGGGCCTGACCGCAGCCCGCCGGATCCGGAGGGGAGCATGACGCCGGAAGCGCAGCTCGCGGCGTTCGCGTGCGCGCTGCGGCCTGACCACCTGCCCGAGCCGGTCGCTGCGCGCGCGCGGCTCGTGGTGATCGACACGCTGGGTGCGATCGTCGGCGGGATGCCCACCATCCTGCGGGCTGCGGAGTACCTGGCCCGTACGTCCCCGGGCGCCGCGACCATCCTCGGGACGCCCTGGCGCGCCGAGCCGGGCCATGCGGCGTTCCTCAACGGCAGCGCCGGCACCGCCCTCGAACTGGACGAGGGCCACCGGTTCGCCGCCGGGCACCCGGCCATCCACGTGGTCCCCGCAGCCCTGGCCGCTGCGGAGGTGACCGACGCGACCGGTGAGCGCTTCCTGGCCGCGGTGGCAGCCGGCTATGAGGTCGCCGCCCGGGTCGGTTGCGCCGTCGGGCCGCTGAGGCCGCCGCTCCACCCGCACGGGACCTGGGGGACGCTGGGCGCGGCCGCAGCCGCGGCGGTGCTCCTGGGAGCGGAGCCGGAGGCCGTCGCCGAGGCGCTGCGCCTGGCGGCCCACTACGCCATCCACACGCACTACGCCGCGGCCACCGAGGGCGCCACCGTGCGGGACACCTTTGCCGGCGCCAGCAACCTCCTGGGGTTCCTGGCCGCCCGGCTCGCGGTGTCGGGGATCACCGGGATGCCGGACCTGCTCCGGACGCTGGCCCCGCTGGCGATCTCGCCGCCCGAGGCGGAGGCGCTGACCCACCGGCTCGGTGACGGCTACGAGGTCGGCCGCGGTTACTTCAAGATGCACGCCGCCTGCCGCCACCTCCACGGCGCGCTGGACTGCCTCGACGAGATCCTGCGAACGCACCCAATGGCTCCCGAGGAGGTCGTCCGCGTCGAGGTGGACACCTACGCGCCGGCGAGCACCTTCACCGGGCGCCGTCCCCAGACCCGACTGGCGGCCAAATTCAGCCTGCCGTTCGCGGTGGCCACGCGCCTTGTCACCGGCACCTCATCGGCGGAGGCGTTCGAGCCCGCGGCCCTTACGCCCGAAGCGTTCGCCCTGGCCGACCGGGTCGTCGTGCGGGAGCGGCCGGAGTTCACCGCCGCGCAGCCCGCGCGGAGGCCGACGGCGGTGTCGGTGGTCCTGCGCGACGGCCGCAGGCTCCAGGCTCAGGTCTCCCTGCCGAGGGGCGAGGACGATCTGGCGTACGACGACGACCAGGTCAGGCAGAAGTTCGCCCGTCTGGCCGGCCGTGTTCTGGGTGCTGAGGCCGCGGCTCGGGCGCTGGCGCGGTGGCAGCAGGTGGAGGCGGCGCCCATCCGCGACCTCGTCGCGCTGCTGGCCGCGCAGGACGTGGCGTCACCCCGCCATGATCATTGACGAGACGCGCCTGTTGGACTTCCTCACCGGGAAAGGCTTTCGTCCTCCGAGAGAGGCTCTGGCGCGGGCGCACCTCGTGGTCACCGACGTCCTGTGCGCCGCGGCGGCCGGCAGCGCGATCCCCGACGTCCAGGCCGCGGTCGGGGCGCTGGTCGCCGACCCCGGTCCCTGCACCCTCATCGGGTGCGGACGGACCGTCTCCCCCGGCCAGGCGGCCATGGTGAACACGGTGCTGGCCATTGCCCAGGAGACCGAGGAAGGCCACAACACCGCCGGTCACGTCGGCGCCGCCACCGTGGCCGGCGCGCTCGCCGCCGCTGAGGAGGTCGGCGCCGACGGGGCCTCGCTGCTGGATGCGGTCCTGCGCGCCTACGAGGTGTGCGCGCGGGTGGAGCGCCTGATGATGCCGGCCAAGGCCCGGACCTCGGCCGCCACCTCCTGGATCATCCGCAACCCCCACAGCACCTGGACCGCGGTGGGGCCGGCGCTGGCCGCCGCGCTGCTGTGGCGCCTGGACCGCGAAGCCCTCCGGGCCGCCTGGCGCCTGGCCACGAACCTCGCGGTCCTCAGCCTGTGGGATCCCTTCGTCGAAGGGTCGCTGTCCCGCAATCTCACCGCGGGGTTGAGCGCCCAGGCGGCGCTCAGCGCGGCGCGGCTCGCGCAGGCCGGGATGGAGGGATCGGCCGAGGCCCTCTGGGGCATCTACACGCCGCTGCGCGCCGAGACGGGTCCGGAGTCGTTCGACCGCTGGTTCGCCTCGCTGGGGCAGACGTACGAGATCACCCGGGGATACTTCAAACCGTACCCATCCTGCCGCTATACGCACCCGCCGCTGGATGCCCTGCGGTCGATAGGCGACGACGTCACGCCCGAGGCGGTGGAGCGCATCGAGGTTCACACGTTTGGCGCCGCAGCCCCCTTTGCCCACCAGCGCGCCCCGACATCGACCAGCGCCAAGTTCAGCATCCCGTTCGTCCTGGCCGCCTACCTCGTCCTGGGCCGGGTGGACTTCGAGAGTTTCTCGGAGGCCAGCCTGTGCGACGCCCGCATCCAGGGACTGGCGCGGCGGGTGGTGATCCGCGTAGACGAGGAGATCGAAGCCCGCTTCCCCCATCAGTGGGGCGCGCGGGTCGTCGTCTCTCTGCGGGACGGGCGAACGCTCACCGGTGAGGTGGCGGACCCGCTCGGCGGCCCGCAGCGGCCCCTCGCTGGCGGCGAGCTGCGCGCGCGCCACCGCGCCGCGCTTGAGCAGCGGTTCGACCCCTCCCAGACCGAGGCGGTGGCTGCGGCGCTGGACCGCCTCCCCGGCATGGCGTCTGTGCGATCGCTGGGAGAGGTGCTGCGGGGGGCGGGGACGTGATCGTCCACCACCGCGCCGTCCGATCCGTGGGGTCCGCCGACGTGGTCGTCGTCGGGGCAGGGGGGTGCGGTCTGGCCGCCGCCCTGGAGGCGACGCAGCGCGGCGCGCACGTCGCCCTCCTGGAGGGCGACGCGGCCGCGGGCGGCAGCACGGCGGCCAGTTCGGGCCTGGTGGCGGCCGCGGGGTCGGACCTGCAGGGCCGCGCCGGTATGCGTGCCCCGCCTGAGGCATTGCTGGAGGACCTGCGGGCTGCGGGGTCGGTCGTCGACGGGATCACGCGGACGCTGATCGAGACCTCAGGCGCGCTGGTTGACTGGCTCGTGCAGTCGGGGTCCCCGCTGGAGCCCGTGCTCGACTACCGCTATCCGGAGCACTCCCGGCCCTGGCTGGTCGCCCCGCCGTCGCGCCGCGGCGCCGAGGTGGTGGCATCACTCCTCGAGGCCATAGGACGGACCCGCGTGGACCTCCGCCTGCGGACGGTGGCCGAGGGCCTGCTCGTTGACGATCAGGGCGGGGTCTGCGGGGTGGTGGTCGCTTCGCCGGACGGTCCCGCAGGGCTGCGCGCGGACGCCGTCGTGCTGGCCACCGGAGGGTTCGCCTCCAACGCGGCGATGGTAGGAGCCTGGATCCCGGGCGCTGCCGGGGCCGTGCCGGTCGCCGCCCCGGGCTGCAGGGGTGACGGCATCCGGTGGGCACAGGCGATGGGCGCACAGGTGGCCGCCATGGACGGCGTCCAGTTCCATCCTTCGATCATCGTGCCGGAGCGGGTCTTTCTCTCGGCGGCGCTGGTCAATGCCGGGGCCCTCCACCTCAACGAGGCGGGGAGGCGCTTCGGCGACGAGACGAAGGGATACGGCGCCCACGGCCTCGCCATGCTGGCCCAGCGGGCGGTCTACGAGGTGTTCGATGACGCCGTCCTGGCGGAGGCAGGCCGGCACGTGCCCCGCACGGCCGACGCCCGGGGGCTGCTGCACCGCTGCCGGTCCGTCGAGGATCTCGCCCGGTTCATCGGCGCCCCTTTCGATGTGGTGGCGGACACGCTGGAGGCGTTCAATGCGGCCGCGGCAGGAGCCCCTGACCCCTTCGGGCGGACGCGCTTCGGCGCCCCGCTGCGGCCGCCGCTGTGGGCGGTGCGCGTGGCGCCCGGGCTGGTCCAGACGCTGGGTGGCCTGGTGGTGGACGCACAGGCGAGGGTCCTGGCCACGGGCGGGAAGCCGATCCCGCGGTTGTTTGCGGGAGGCGAGGCCGTCGCCGGGCCCGCCCGCCGGACCGACGCCTATGTGGCCGGGACCGGCCTGCTGGCCGCCTTCGGCCTCGGGCGCCTGGCGGGGCGCGGCGCCGCCGGGGCCGCCGACCGGCTGGAGGCGCGGGCGGAGCGAGGCGAGGGAGTTCGATCAGGGAGGGATGAGCAGCCATGACACGGTGGGATCTTGCGGTGGTGAACGGAACGGTCGTGATCCCCTACACCGGTGCGGTTCGGGCCGACGTGGGCATCCGCCACGGGCGCATCGCCGCGCTCGCCGACGCCATCGACCCCGCCTCGGCGGACGAGGTCATCGATGCGGCGGGGCACCTGGTGTTCCCCGGGGCGATCGACTCTCACTTCCACCTGGGGATCTACCGCTCGATGGCAGAAGACACCGGGTCCGAGACCCGGTCGGCGCTGGCCGGCGGCGTGACCTCGGTCATCAGTTACTTCCGCACCGGCCAGCACTACCTCAACAGGACCGGCTCCTACCGCGACATCTTCCCCGAGGTGCTGGGTCTCGTCGGGGGCCGCGCCTACACCGACTACGGCTTCCACATCGCCATCATGACCGCCGACCAGCTCGAGGAGGTGGACTGGCTGGTGGGCTCCCAGGGCGTGGCCTCGTTCAAGTACTACATGTTCTACAAAGGGTTGAATCTCACGGCCGACTCCACCCGCGGCAGCGACTACACCATGTCCGAGTCCTACGACCTGGGGCACCTCTACCTCCTCATGGGGCAGGTGGCCGCGGCGGCCCGGCGGTACGGATCGGCGGGGCGGATTTCCCTCAGCCTGCACTGCGAGCACGCCGAGTTGATCCGGGTGTTCATCGACGAGGTGAAGCGGGCCGGGCTTGAGGGACTGGAAGCCTACCATAAGGCCCGCCCGCCGCTGACCGAACGGCTCTCGATGGCCGAGGCGGTCATCCTGGCCGACGCGGTGCGCTGTCCGATCAACCTGCTGCACCTGAGCAGCCGTGAGGCGGTCGGGGCGGCGTCGGAGGCCAAGCGGGACTACCCCCACCTGGACGTCCGGCTGGAGACCACCCTGCACCATCTGGCGCTCACGTACGCCACAGCCGGCGGGCTGTGGGGCAAGGTCAACCCGCCCATCCGCACCGAAGATGACCGCGCCGCGCTCTGGGAGGCCGTCGCAGACGGCAGGATCGACACCGTCGTCAGCGACCATGCCTGCTGCTTCGAGGAGCAGAAGGGCGAAGACCTCTGGAAGGCGCTGCCGGGGTTTGGCGGCACCGCGCTGCTCTATCCCTATCTCATCTCAGAGGGCGTCCACCGGCGGGGTCTGCCGCTGGCGCGGATCGCCGAGCTGGCCAGCGCGAACTCTGCCCGGGCCTTCGGCCTCTACCCGCAGAAGGGCACGATTGCGCCGGGCAGCGATGCCGATCTCACCGTCGTTGATCCGGACAGGGAGCAGGTGGTCTCCCCGGCCGTGCTGCTGTCTGCGCAGGACTTCACGCCGTTTGCCGGCATGCGGGTCCGCGGCTGGCCCACGCATACGGTGCTGCGGGGCCGGCTCGTGTACCGGGAGGGCGAAGTGGCCGCCCCGCCGACCGGGCGGTATCTGCGCAGACCCGTCCGCCTGCATGGGGCGCCGGCAGAAGTGCCGCCGGCTGCGGCCAGGGGCGGGCGGAGCTGACGCGGCCGTCCGCGGCGCGGTGTCGGGGCGAGGCGGCCCGAACCCCGCTGCCTAGCGGATCTGCCCCCGGATCTCCCCTCCGGGAAAGGCCGTCGTGTGGGCGTTGACGTAGGCGTTGCCGGCCTCGATGGCGGCGATCAGGTCTCGGATCGTTCGCCCCTGCAGCGGGCCCGTGAGGTTGGCGTTGGTGATGAGCCCGTCCTGGAGGACGCCGCTGGTAGCCCCCGAGATCAGGCGGGCGGGTGGGGCGGGCGGGTACAGCCAGACGGCGATCGGGCCATTCTGCCCGGGTGGAGCGATGTGGATGTGCGCCATCTGGAGGTTGGTGATGTTGTCGAAGACCAGCCAGTAGCGCAGTCCGGCGGCGGTCAACTCAAAGGACGCCATGCCTCCCGCCGTGGACCGGTTCGGCGGCACCTGCTCCGCGGCCGAGAGATAGGCGACGTAGGCGCCTCGCTGTGCGGTGACCCCCAGGGGCGCCGCCAGCGCCACGAGCAAGACAACGACCAAGACGACTGCTCTCATACCATCCCCCTTGCGTGCAGAATCATCGTGCACGGACTGCCCTACCGACCGGGGTGCCTCGCCCCTACCCAATACCATGTCAGACTAGGCGCAGACTGTCACCGAATCGTAACGGATCGGGGAGGGATGCGGCGGCGCGCGCCGCCAGGGGGGATTCCTGCCGCCCTCTGGAGAATCGCCTAGGCACTGCCGCAGTCTTCGTTGGGGGTCTCGGAGGCTTGCTATTGGATCCGATCGAGCGCCGCATCACGTGGTACGCGGACCGGGCCCGGGAGGTCCAGGCTCAGGGGCTGTACTTCTACCTCCAGCCCGTCGAGGCCGTGGACGGCGCCTACGTGACGATCGGAGGCCGGAGGAAACTGCTGGCCTCCTCGTACTCCTACCTGGGGCTGCTCGGGCATCCGGCGATTCAGGCCGCGGCCGAGGAGGCCCTGGCGCGGTACGGCACGGGGACCCACGGGGTCAGGCTGCTGGCCGGCAACACCGACCTGCACGACCGTGTGGAGCAGCGGCTCTCCGCCTTCGTGGGGGCCGAGGCCGCCGCCGTCTATTCCAGCGGCTATCTGGCCAACTTCGCCGCCATCTCCGCGCTGCTGGGTCGGGAAGACGTGGTCGTCTGCGACAAACTGGATCACGCCAGCATCGTGGACGGGTGCCTGCTCTCCGGTGCCAAGTTCATCCGCGTCCCCCACAACGACATCGCGGCCTTCGATCGGGCACTGGCCAAGGTGCCATCCGGGGCCGGGAAACTCGTCGTGGTGGACGCCGTCTTCAGCATGGACGGGGACCTCATCGACCTACCCGCCCTCTCGGAGGTGTGCCGGCGGCGCCGGGCCTGGTTGATGGTGGACGAGTCCCATTCGCTCGGGGTTCTGGGCGACCGAGGCCAGGGGATCGAGGCCCACCTCCGGCTCCCCGGGGTGATCGACATCAAGATGAGTTCGCTGTCCAAGAGCATTCCCTCGGCGGGCGGCTATATCGCCGGATCGCGGGACCTGATCTCCTTCCTGAAGCACGCCTCCCGGGCGTTCGTCTTCTCGGCGGCCCTGCCACCGGCCAGCGCCGCGGCGGTCATGGCGTCCCTGGACGTCATGGAGGCCGAACCCGACCGGATCGCGCGCCTGCAGGCCCACGTCCGCCGCTTCCGGACCGCACTGCGGGCCGGGGGCATGCCCATCCGGGACGATCCCACGCCGATCGTGCCGGTCATCACCGGCGACGACGAGACCGCCATGCGGATCGCCCGCTTCCTTGACGAGCGGGACATCTTCGCGCTGCCCATCATCTCGCCGGCCGTCCCGCCGCGGACGAGCCGGCTGCGCATCACGGTCACCGCCGCCCACACCGAGGACGAGGTCGACACCATCGCCGAGGCCCTGATCGCCGCCTGGCGCGAGGTCACCCCGGCGCTGGCACAGGCGCGCGGCGAACGCCCATGAGCGATCTGCTCAGCATCGTCTGGATCCTGGTCCTCCTCCAGGTCTTCATCCCCCTCATTCAGAAGCAGGCGCTGTTGGCCCGTCGCCTGGGCCTGATCCGCCTGATCGAGCGGAAGCGCCAGTCCCGGGTCATCACCATGATCCACCGGCAGGAAACCATGAGCCTGCTGGGGATTCCCATCGCCCGCTACATCGACATTGAGGACTCCGAGCAGATCCTGCGGGCGATCCGCCTGACGCCGCCGGAGATGCCCATCGACCTGGTCCTCCACACCCCGGGCGGGCTGGTTCTGGCCGCCGAGCAGATCGCCTGCGCGCTGAAGCGGCACAAGGGCCAGGTGACGGTGTTCGTGCCGCACTACGCGCTGTCCGGCGGCACGCTGGTGGCCCTGGCCGCCGATGAGATCGTGATGGATCCCGACGCGGTGCTGGGGCCGGTGGACCCGCAGCTGGGCAGCCCGCAGGGCGGATTCTACCCGGCGGCGTCGATCCTCAAGGCGCTGGATCAGCCCAACCCGAACCGGGACGACCACATCCTGATCCTGGGCGATGTGGCCCGCAAGGCCGTCCAGCAGGTCTACGAGACCGTGCGCTTCCTGCTCCTGGAGCACCAGACCCCCGAGCAGGCCGATGAACTGGCCCGGATGCTCAGCGACGGCCGCTGGACCCACGACTACCCCATCACCAGCGATCAGGCCCGGGCGATGGGCCTGCCGGTCAGGGACGACCTGCCCACGGAGATCTACCAGTTGATGGACCTGTACCCGCAGGCCCGGCAGCGCCGGCCCGGGGTCGAGTACATCCCGGCGCCGTATCGTCCGCCGGCCCAGGCCCCCGGGCGGGGCGAGCCGGTCTGAGCGTTTTCTCGAGGCGCATGGCATCTCCCTGGTCCCTCGGGCGTCCGCAGCCAGCATCGGGCGGTTCCCCGATGGGCAGGGGCGCGGCTCCTGCCTACGATTGACCTGAGGTGCGGGGCCGCCCGCTGGTCGGGTCCCGTGTCTGCGACTGCCCACAACGGAGGTGCCACGATGCCCCCGCACTGCGACACGATGGATGGCCCGGTCGTTACCGCCGCCCGCCGCGCGCTGGAGACCGGGAATGTCAACTTGATCCTCCCCTGGGTGCCCAAGGCGGCCGAAGAGGAGGTGGAGCGCGCCTTCCAACGGGCCCGTCGAGTCAGGGCGCTTGGCGAAGACGCCAGGGCCCTTGCCGACCACTGGTTCTTCGAGACGGCGGTGCGGCTCCACCAGGCGGGCGAAGGCGCGACGTATACGGGGCTCAAGCCGGCCGGGCTGGACCCGGGCCCGGTGGTGGCGCGGGCCGAGCGAGCCATCGCTCAGGGGTTCACAGACGGGCTGGCCGACTTTCTGCTCCACGACATCGGGGATGTGCTGGACACGAAGTTCCGGGCGGTCCTGGCCAGGAGGCCGTACGACGAGCACGATGTAGAGGCGGCGCGGGCCTACGTCCAGGCGGCGATGGCATTCGTGCGCTTCGCGCATCGCCTGTACGAGTTCGTGCACGGTGGCGAACGCCCGGGCACGGTTGTGCAGGGCGCCCGCGAGCCTGTCCGCGGGCAGAAGGCGGCGTGACCGCGGTCTGGTGAGCCTGGTGCCGCGCGCCCGGCGGCGCGGACGCTCATGATCCGGATCAGGCGCGTCTACGACCTTCCACAACCCGGGGAAGGAGCCCGCTTTCTGGTGGACCGCCTGTGGCCCCGCGGGGTGAAGAAGGCAGCCCTGGGCCTGGACGCCTGGGTAAAGGCCGCCGCCCCCAGCGACCCCCTCCGGCGCTGGTACGGCCACGACCCGAAGAAGTGGGAAGAATTCCGGCGCCGGTACCGGGCGGAGCTGGACGCCAATCCTGAAGCCTGGCAGCCGATCCTGGAAGCCGCCCGCCGCGGGCCGGTGACGCTGCTGTACAGCAGCCGCGAGACGAAGCGCAACAACGCAGTCGCACTGAGGGACTACCTGCGGGAGAAACTCCAGAGGCGTCCCTCCCGGTCTCGGAGGGCTCGCCGCTGACATCGCCCGCCGCCCCGCGCTGGCGTTTCCCTGCCCGCCTGCCACTCTTCGCCATCGCCATCCTGGCCCTGCTGGTCGGCATGTGGGAGGGCCGCGTGCGCCTGGGCTGGGCGCTGCCCCCGCTGCGGCCGGCGCTGCCCGCGGCCCACGGCCCGCTGATGGTCGCGGGATTCCCGGGCGCGCTGATTGGGCTCGAGCGCGCGGTGGCGGTGGGCTCCCGGTGGGCGTATGGGGCGCCGTTCCTGACCGCGCTGGGCACACTCGGGCTCCTCATCGTCCCGGACGACATGGTGACCCCTCTGTCCTTCACGGCAGGCAGCCTGGGGCTAGCGGCGATCTTTGCCGTGATCGTTCGCCGGCAGCCCACGCTGGCGACCTTCACGATGGCCCTTGGCGCAGTCGCGTGGGTCGCCGGCGACTTCCTCTGGCTGGTCGGCGCGCCGGTCCGGGCCGCGGTCCCCCTGTGGGGAGCATTCCTCGTGCTGACGATTGCGGGGGAGCGGCTTGAACTCGGCCGCATCGCTCGCCTCTCGCCATGGAGCGAGATCGTCTTCCGCGGGGCGGTCATGATCAACTTCGGCGCTTCCCTTTTTGCAGGCATCGGTGCTCCGGCTGGCATGCGTGTCGTGGGGCTGGGGAAGTTCGTGTTGGCTTTGTGGCTGCTGCGCTACGACATTGCGCGCTACACGGTAAAGCAACGAGGCCCGATGCGATTTTTCATCAGCAACGCTGCTTTCTGGACATGCATGGCTGGCCATCTCGGGCGTGTTGTGGATGGCCTACGGAGGGACTTTGACCGGCCCCCGGTATGACGCGATGCTGCACGGCCTCCTCGTGGGCTTCGTCTTTGCCATGATCTTCGCCCACGCGCCGGTCATCCTGCCGGCGGTGCTGGGCCGACCCGTACCGGGAAGACCAGCCTACTACGTCCACGTGATCCTGATGCACGCCTCGCTGGCGATGCGCGTGCTCGGAGACCTCGCGGGCTGGATGCCCCTGCGCGAATGGGGTGGACTGCTCAACGTCGCGGCGGTGCTGCTGTTCCTGGCCAACACGGTGCGCGCCGCCGCCGGCGCCGCACGGGCTTGACCGCGAAGAAGCGCCGGTCCTACGCTGGGGCCAGCACCGGGCGACGGGCGTCGCACGAGCCGCAGGCGTGGTTTGGCCCACCAACAGCAGGGGGACGCCGATGGGTGATCAGTTCGCCAGGGTGAGGGTCGCGGTCGTGCAGGCCGCACCGGTCCTGCTGGATCGCGAGGCGACGGTGGAGCGGGTGGGCCGTCTCATCGACCGGGCCGCGGCGGGCGGCGCCCGGCTCGTCCTGTTCCCCGAGGCATTCATCCCGGCCTATCCGTGGGGCGTGCGCTTCGGCACCCGGATCGGCGGTCGGACGCTCGAGGGCCGAAAGGCCTGGGCGCGGTATTGGGCCAATGCGGTGGAGGTTCCGGGCCCGGTCACGGACGCCATCGGCGCCGCCGCCCGGCGCGCGCAGGCCTACGTGGCCGTTGGCGTCATCGAGCGGGATCAGACCTTCAGCCGCGGGACGCTCTACTGCACGCTGATCTACGTCGGGCCGGACGGGTCGCTGCTGGCCAAGCACCGCAAACTCGTGCCGACGGCCGGCGAGCGGTTCATCTGGGGGATGGGTGACGGCAGCACGCTGCCGGTACTCCAGACGCCCTACGGTCGGCTGGGCGGGCTCATCTGCTGGGAGAACTACATGCCGCTCGCCCGCATGCACATGTACGCCAAAGGGACCGAAATCTACCTCGCCCCGACCGCGGATTCGCGTGACAGCTGGCAGGCGACGATCCGGCACATCGCGTGCGAGGGCCGCTGCTTCGTGCTGGCCGCGTGCCAGTACGTGACGAGGGAGATGTACCCCGCCGACTTCGAGGTGCTCGACGAGCTGGCCGATGCCCCCGACGTCCTCTCCCGGGGCGGCAGCGCCATCGTGGGGCCGCTGGGCGATTACCTGGCCGGGCCGCTGTTCGACCAGGAGGGGATTCTCGCCGCGGACCTGGACCTGGCCCAGGTGGCGCAGGGGAGGTTCGACTTCGACGTGGCCGGTCACTACGCCCGGCCGGACGTCTTCCGCCTGGTGGTCAACGAGCAGGCAACCCCGCCGGTGGAGGTGACGCCTCCGGCCTCGGGTCAATCTAGGGTTTGATCACCAGCACCCACCCCGCCGGCATGCGGGCCAGCACCCGGTGGGGGAAGCGGCCGCGCAGTTGCGCGTAGTAGTCGTCCTCGAGCAATCCGAACGCCCCGCCCTCCCGCGCCCAGTGGCGCAGGAAGGCCTCTCGATCCCGGGACGTCGGGAAGACCAGCCCCGGGTCGAGCGGCGGGCTGAGATAGTAGAAGACGAAACTCGTCTCGCCCATGATGTCGCCGGCCAGCACCAGCCGATCGCCCGGCCGCTGGTGCTCGCGGACCACAGCAGCGATCGAGCGCCACGGGTACATCCACTCCCAGCGGCTGCGGACGCTCCATTCTATCATCCCATAGGCGACAAGCGTCCCCGCGGCCGCGACCGCGATGGCCCGGCGTCTGTAGCCCCAAAGACCCGCCGCCCCTGAGGCCACGAGGGTGAGGAACATCGCGATCCCGCCGGGCAGGAAGATGCCGTAGATCAAGAGGTCCTTCCCACCAAATCTCGAGCGGCTCAGCCAGACGGCCGCCAGTCCGGCGACGCCGACGGCCAGGGAGACCGCCCCCGCCCACCGCGCGGCCCGCCGGTCATCCATGGCCAGGGCCAGGACGCGGCCGGCCAGCACCGCCAGCGGCGGGAAGCACGGCAGGAGGTAGCGGATCTCCTTGTCTGCGGGCGAGACGGAGATGCCCAGGAAGTAGAGACCTGCCCACACCGCGCACAGCTGCAGCGACGCGGAAGCATTCCGCAACGCTCGCCACCCCGATCGCAGCGTGGCCGGAAGCCAGCCCGCCCAGGGCAGGAAACCAGCCGCCAGCAGCGGCACGTAGGAGAGCAGCGCCTGCCAGTACGCGTGCCGGGGTCCGAACCGCGTGGCGAAGAACCGGCCCACGCCGACGTCGCCCCGTAAGAAGAACGTGTCCACGAAGGCCGAGCCCCGCGTGATGACCCCGGCGGCGAACCAGGGCACCGCGATCACCAGGAAGACCAGCGTCCCGACTCCGACCTGGCTCCAGCGCCAGTGCCCGACCCGGCCGCGACGCCAGGCGATGGTCAGGTCGACGGCGACCACACTCCCGAACACCACGGCAGCGACGATCCCCTTGGTCAGGACCGCCAGCGCGATCCAGATGCCGGCCAGCACCGCCCCGGCGGTCCGGCCCGAGCGGTAGGCCAGGTAGTCGGTAAATCCCAGGGTGAGGAACAGCGCCAGGGGGACGTCCTGCTGGGGAAAGAAATTGTGGTAGAAGGCCTGCAGGGTGGTGGCGTACACGAGGGCGGCCAGCACCGCCCCATTCCCACTGCCGTCCACGCGAGCCAGGCGGTAGATTGCCAGCACCAGGGCCACGCCCAGCAGCGCGTGCCACACCCGCAGCGCCAGGGCTGTCTCCCCGCCGACCCGGATCGAGAGGGCGACCAGCCAGAGGGTGAGCGGCGGCCGGGGCACGAGTCGAGCGTCGGGCCGCAGGTTGAGCCAGTCGCCGGAGGCCAGCATCTCCCTGGCGACCACCGCGTACAGCGCGTCGTCGCTGTCGATGGTCGGGAGGAGGAGCGCGGCCAGGATGCTCAGGCACGCGGCCACCAGCAGGGCGAACCAGACTCGGTCGTGGGGCGCGATACTCATCGTCTGGCCACCAGGACCCATCCGGACGGCGTTCAGTCCTGCTCCTCGATGACGGCGTCGTAGGTCAGCTGGACGCATCCCTTGAGCGTCTGGGCCACCGGGCAGCCGCGCTCCACGACCGACAGGGCCCGCTCGGCCTCGGCGCGCCGTCCCCGGGGGATGGTGAGGTGGTACGTGACCTTGATGTGCGAGACCTTCATGACCCCCTCGGGCGCCGTGATGGTGCCTTCGGCTTCGGTCCACAGCCGGTCGGGGTAGGACGGGATTCCGCGCGCCTCCAGCGCGCCCGCCAGGGTCCCTGTGAGTCAGCCGGCCGCCGCCGCGACCAGATAGTCGAGGGTCGACGGCAGCGGCTCCTCGGGGGTCGTCTTGTAGAAGTCCGCGATGCCGGCGTGCACCCCGAAGTAGATGGGCTGCGGGAAATCGGCGATGTAGGCCCGCCGCTGCGGCCGCTTCTCCTGCACCACCCGGACCTTGGACAGATGAACGACGTCGCTCACACCGTCCCCTCCTCCGACGGGCATCCCCGTGATCTGCCACTTGTTCTCCTACGGCAAGCCCCCGCCTCCTGCCCGCGCCATCACCCCGGCCCCGCGAGGGATCCCCGAGGTCGCACCGAACAGTGGTGCAGGCTCTACGACCTCGAGCCACGAGGAGGCGGGCGATGAGCGGGAGGACCGTGATCGTCACCGGCGCATCCAGCGGCATCGGCGAAGCCACCGCGCGGGCCTTCGGCCGGGCCGGCGACCGGGTGGTGCTGGCGGCCCGCCGGGTGGATCGTCTGAACCAACTGGCCGCGGAGCTGCCGGAGAGCCTGGTCGTGCAGGCGGATCTCACCAGGAGCGAGGACGTGGCGCGGGTCGTGGAATCTGCCCTGGCGCGCTACGGGACGATCGACGTGCTGGTGAACAACGCGGGCCTGGGTCGCTACGACTGGCTCGAGCGCCTGCCCGAGGAGGCCATCCAGACCGAGATCCAGGTCAACCTCGTCGCGCCGATCCTCCTGACCCGGGCCGTGCTCCCATCCATGCAGGCGCAGCGGCGCGGGGTCATCATCAACGTCGGGTCGGTGGCCGGCAAGATCGCCACGCCGACCATGGCGATCTACAACGCGTCGAAGTTCGGATTGGAGGGGTTCAGCGAAGCCCTGCGGCGGGAGGTGGGCCCCCAGGGCATCCGCGTGTGCGTGATCTATCCCGGGCCGGTGCAGGGGACGGAGTTCGGGGCGAAGCGCTCGGGGCCCCGCCTGGGGGTGACCGGGCCGCGGTGGCTGCGGACAAGCACGGATCGGGTGGCGCACGCCATCGTGGGACTCGCCGACCGTCCGCGCCCGCGCCTCGTCCTGCCCTGGATCTACCGCGTCGCCATCGCCGTCAACCTCCTGGTGCCCGGCCTGGTAGACACGCTCGTCTCCCGGGCCGCCCGCCGGGCTCTGGGGCAGAGCGCGGCGCCGGATTGACAACCCCTGGGGAACGCGAGAGGATGAAGGCGCCCTCGTAGCTGTCGGGCAGGCGATGGGGAGCAACGGGAGAGGCGGAGACGAGATGGCGAGAGGGTCAGTCAAGTGGTTCAGTGCTGAGAAAGGCTACGGGTTCATCACCCCAGACGACGGGACCAAGGACCTCTTCGTCCACCACACGGCGATCAAGGCGGAAGGCTTCAGGACCCTCACCGAAGGTGACAAGGTTGAATACGAGGTCGCCCAGGGGCAGAAGGGTCCGCAGGCCGTCAACGTTCGGAAAGTCTAGGTTCCCGCCGGCCCCGACCCCCGCTGTCGCCCGTCCGGATCGCCGAACCGGGCCGCGAACTTGACGGCCCGAGGGCCTGTGCGGAGCGGGCGGCGGTAGGCGCACGCCAGGATCTTCACGGCATCCCGGCGCGAGAAGGTCAACTGCGTCAGTCCCCGATGGCCCGACGGCCCCAGCGTGCCCGTCCTCACCCCGCAGATGGCCTGCAGCGCCTGGTTCAACCCTTCCATGAGCGGGAGAGGTCCTGCCAGCGCCAGCGACCGCAGCGAGCGCGGAGAGGGGGCAACGGCGCGCGTCCCGCCGAAGGGCGGGGTGCGTCGGCTGCCCTCCAGGTACCCCCGCACGAAGTCGGGCACGAGCGCACGCGGGATGAACTCGACCGGAACTGAGCCTTCGTTGGGGGCCGCGGCGATCCCCCACTGGAGGAGCGTTTCGGCCAGGCTGCGATCCCGGATGTAGACCTGGCGCCCCTCAAGACTGCTCTCCACGACCTCGCACCGGACCCGGCCCATGCCGAGATCCTTCAAGAGCCACTGGACGTGCTCGGTATCCTGCGGATGGATCGCCAGGACCAGGGTGGAGAGCAGGTGCTGGCCGGCCACGCGCCCGCCGGCGGCGATGTAGCCGAGCCAGTACATTTGCAGGGCGGCGTTGGTCGGCAGGGCGCCGCTGTGGAAGACGTAGGGATTCCGCAGGGCTTCGGGGTGCGAGGTCGGCCTGAGGACGCCGAGCACCGTCATCGGCGAGAGGCCGTGCTTGACGGCGATTTCCGAGGCCGTCAGGCCGGTCGCTCGATCCTTGTGGACCTCGTAGATCGTCCGGGGATCGTGCCGGGTGGGCAGTCGCGGGGAACGTCTCACCTGTTCAGTGTACCACGTCTGGCCTGCGCCTGCCGAGTGAGCGAATCGCGCCGCCTAAACTGTTACCCGGGGACCTATCGTCGCGCCATGTGATATGTTACCCGAGCAAGCGACTGTCTTCGGCCCCCGGGAGGAATACACCAGTGAGTCCAAC
>JAVKHQ010000009.1:0-88115 GCA_031459875.1 Candidatus Fervidifonticultor sextus
GAACGCCTCGTCCAGTCCGAGCGACTCGACCCTCGCGCCGGTGTCGCGAAGGATCGCGTGCATCCGGTCTGAAACCTCCCGGTAGGCCGCAAAGTCCACCGGGAGGAAGACCGCGTCCGGGCAGAGCCGGTACGCGGTGCGCAGCGGCATCGCCGAGTGGATCCCGAAGCGCCGGGCCTCGTAGGAGGCCGCAGACACCACGCCGCGTGTGCGCGGGTCGCCGTCGCCGCCGACCACCACGGGCCGGCCGCGCAGTTCGGGCCGCCGGAGTTGCTCGACGGCGGCGAAGAAGGCGTCCATGTCCACGTGCAGGATCGTGCGGGCGGCCATCGGCGGTCCCCCGGTGGTCTCGTTCGCGGCGTTCGGCAGTTCCATCCTACCAGGAGAGGACGACCACCATGATCAGGCTCGACGGCAAGGTGATACTGGTGACCGGGGGGACGTCGGGCATCGGCCTGGCCACCGCCCGTCTGGCGCATGCGTTGGGCGCGCGGGTCGCCGTCAGCGGCCGACGGGAGGACCGGGGCCAGCAGGCCCTGGCGGTGCTGGGTCCAGAGGCGATCTTTGTCCGGGCCGACATCACGGCGGAAGACGACATCCGGCGGATGATCGCCTCGGTCGTCGACCGCTACGGCCACCTGGACGTCCTGGTCAACAGCGCCGGGGCGATCCGCAGGGCGCCGGTGATGGAGGAGGATGCGTCCGGCTGGGACCAGACCCTGGCCCTCCACCTGCGGGGGGTGTTCCTCTGCTGCAAGTACGCCCTGCCACACCTCATCGCCGCGCGGGGCACGATCGTGAACGTCTCCTCGGTGCTGGCGTTCCGGACGCCGCAGGGCCGCACCCCGGCCTACGAGGCCGCCAAAGCCGGGGTGCTCGCCCTCACGCGGGCCATCGCCGTCCACCACGGCCCCGACGGCGTGCGGGCCAACGCCGTCTGCCCCGGCTTCGTGCCCACGGAGTTGAACCGCAGTGTCTGGGAGGCCTGGACCGAGGCGCAGCGCGCGGCCATGATCGAAACGTATCCGCTGCGCCGCCTGGGCACGCCCGACGATGTGGCGTGGGCGATCGTGTTCCTCGCCTCGGACGCGGCCGGATGGATCAGCGGACAGGCGCTGATGGTCGATGGAGGGCGGTCGGCGGCAGACCTCCGGCCGATCCCGCCGGGCGGGTGACGGCGGCCGTCGCCCAGCGGTTGCCCGCCGGGGGGGCGCCGACTATACTGAGGGGTGGAAGGCCAACTTCATAGCGGTCCTCTGGGGGAGCTCGGGGAAGCCGGGCTGAGAGTGCGACCGGCCGCATTGCCGGATGCGGCGCCGTCGCAGACTCCATGCACCCGATCCAGACAATGCTGGCGTGGGGAGTGAGGTCGTTGACGCAGCCGCCAGTCCGATGGACCGGGCGGCTGTTGCGTTTGGGAGGAGGACAGGACCGGTGTTGATCATCCAGAGGAGCAGGGCGTGCCTGCTCGTCGCATCGCTTCTGACGGTGCTGACCATGCTCGCGGCCTCGGGGGCCGGCCAGACCGCGCTGGTCCTGGCGTTCACACCGTCGTCGGATGCCCAGAAAGTGCTGGAGACCGGGAGCACGCTGGCCCGCATGCTGGAGGTGGCGACCGGCTACCGGGTCCGGGCGCAGGTCCCGACCAGCTACGCAGCGACCATCGAGGCGCTGTGCGCAGCCCGCGTCGACGCGGCGTTCCTGCACCCATTTGCGTACGTGCTGGCCAGGCAGCGGTGCGGGGCGGATGTCCGCCTGGTCAATGTCAGGTTCGACATCCCATTCTACAAGTCGCAGATCCTCTACCGCAGTGGCCTGCCCGTCAGGGGGCTGGCCGACCTGCGTGGCCGGAGGTTCGCGTTTGTCGATCCGGTGTCGGCGTCCGGCTACCTGTTTCCGGCGGCGCTGCTCAAGCGCCACGGGATTGATCCCGACCGGTTCTTCAGCCAGGTGCTGTTCGCCGGCGGCCACGACAAGGTCGTGCTGGCCATCTACTCAGGGGCCGCCGATGCCGGAGCGACCTTCGGGGACGAGTTCGGCAATGATGCCCGCGACCGCGTGGTCCGGACCTACCCCGACGTGAAGGAGGTGGTGCGGGTGCTCCTCTACACCGATCCGATTCCCAACGACACCGTGTCGTTCCGCCGCGACCTGCCCGAGGAGGTCAAGGCCCGTACCGCCGGGGCGTTGATCCGGATTGCCCGGACCGCGCCGGGCCGGGAGACTTTGGACTCGCTGTACCGCATCCATGGCTTTGCGGACCTGGAGGCGCTGCAGACCACCTACAAGATGAAAATCACGACGCTGGACGAGTACTTCCGACCCGTCCGCGAGGCGGCGCGGCTGTTGGGGCTCAATCTGGAGGAACTCGTCCGCTCCCAGTGACGCGGGAGCCTGCGTGGGACACCCGGGAGGAGAGCGGGATGGAGAGCGGAGGATTGATGGCAGGCGTCGCGGTGGCCGCGCTGGCGTTCGCCCTCCTCGGGCTCCTGCACGCCCGCAGCCGGCGCTGGTCCGTGGAAGACTACGTCAGCGCCCGCTATTCGGCGGGGACCTCGGCCACGGTGGCGACGCTGGTGGCCTCGGCCATCGGCGCCTGGGTGCTCTTCAGCCCGGCCGAGGCCGGGACCTGGGGGGGAGTCACCGCCCTCCTCGGGTACGGGCTGGGCAGCGCCGCGCCGTTCTTGGCGCTCATCCCCCTGGGCAGGCGGATGCGCGCCCTCGTCCCCGGAGAACACGCTCTGACGGAGTATCTCTGGTGGCGCTACGGGCCGGGCATGTACGCCCTCGGGCTGGCGATCATGGTGTTCTACATGTTCATCTTCCTGACCGCTGAGGTGACCGGGATTGCCCTGGCCGTCAATCTCGTCGCGAAGACGCCACTGCCGCTGACCGCCGCGCTGGTCGGGCTGGCCACCGTGGCCTACACCGCCTACGGCGGGCTGCCCTCCACCGTGTTCACCGACCGGATTCAGTTCGCGGTGATCCTCCCGCTGCTGGTCATCACCTTCGCCGGCGCCATCGTGGGGCTGGGCGGGGCCGGCGCCGTGGTGGCCCAGGTGCGATCCGGCGATCCGGCGCTGCTGGCCCTCGACCACCGACCAGGCCTCGAGGCGGCGGCGACGTTCGTCATCGCCATCCTGGCGGCCAACCTCCTCCACCAGGGCTACTGGCAGCGCGTCTACCTTGCCCGCGACCAGCGGGTGCTGCAGCGCGCATTCCTAATCGCCGCGGGCCTGGCGGCCCCCATCGTGATCCTCCCGGGCCTGCTGGGGATTGTCGCGAAGGCCCAAGGACGCGCGGACGTGCCCTCGGTGGCCTTCTTCGGACTCCTGCTGGGACTTGCCCCGGACTGGCTCCTGCTCGCAGTCCTCGTGCTGGCCGTCGCGCTGGCCATGAGCAGCATCGACACGCTGCTCAACGGTCTGGCAGCGGTCTTCACCGCCGACCTGGCGCGGCTGCGGCCGGCTGCCCGCGCCGGGCAGCTGCTCCAATCGTCGCGCCTGATCACGGTCGCCCTCGCGGTATTCGCCATCCTGATCGCCTCGCGCGGCTACAGCGTGCTCTACCTGTTCCTGGTGGCCGACCTGGTGTGCGCCGCGGCGATGGTCCCGGTGTTCCTGGGGCTCTACGTGCCCCGCCTGGCCGGATGGGCCGCTGCCGTGAGCACGCTGGCCGGCATCGCGGCCGGCGCGGCGTTCTTCCCGGACCCCGGCTTCACGCGGGGTCACCTCCTGACCGCCTTCGTCCTGGCCGCCGCCGTTCCGGCCGGGCTGGCGTCCCTTCTGGCGCTGGCCGGCCGTCCGACCGACCTCGGCCGGCTGGCCGCGGGCATCCACCCGCTGGCCGAGCCCGTCGAGGGACCGATCTCCGACGTGAGGTGATGGCATGCACACGCGAACACTCGTCCTGGCTGCGCTCTTCGCCGCCATCCCGGTGGTGCTCTCGTACGTGCCGGGTGCGATTCCGGTCGCCGGCGCCAAACTGCTGCCCTGGCAGCATATGGTGAATGCCATGGCCGGAGTCCTGCTGGGGCCGTGGTACGCGACGCTGGCCGCCACCGTCGCGGCGATCCTCCGCAATGCCCTTGGGGTAGGCACGCTGCTGGCGTTTCCCGGCGGCATCCCCGGGGCTCTCGTCGTCGGGTTCGCCTACCGCCTCTGGCAGCGGCCCTGGGTGGGGCTGCTCGAACCGCTGGGCACCGGGCCGGTCGGGGCCGTCATCGGGTCGTGGCTCGTGGCGCCGGCGCTGATGGGGAAGGCGATTCCGCTGGCGACGCTGCTGCCGCTCTTCCTGGCAAGCAGCGTGCCCGGCGCCGTCCTGGGCGTGCTGGTCCTCAGGCTGCTTGCGCGGGCCGGCGTGCCGATGGTGGCGGGCCAGCCCAGCCGGTAGGCTCGCTGCGAGACCCGGATGGCTCTCGACGTCGCCGGACATGCCGCGTCCCTGCTGGAACGCCTCCGCGCGCGCCGGCCGCTGGTCCACCACCTGGCCAACTTCGTGACCATGCAGGCCGTGGCCAGCGTCACCAGGGCACTCGGCGCGCTGCCGGTGATGGCGATGGCGCGCGGCGATGCCGAAGAGGCAGCGGGGACGGCCGACGCGCTCGTCCTCAGCCTGGGGACGCCGACGCCGGAGCGGCTGGAGGCCATGGTGGCGGCGGGCCGGGTCGCCGTGGACCGGCGCATCCCCATCGTGTTCGATCCGGTCGGCGCTGGCGCGACCCGGTACCGCCATGACGCGGCGCGGCGCCTGCTCGACGGCGTCCGGGTCACGGTCGTGCGGGCGAACGCCGGGGAGGCGGCGGCGCTGCTGGGTCGGTCTGGCCTGGTCCGAGGCGTGGAGTCGGTGGCCGAGGCCGAGACCTCCGACCCGCCGCGCCTGGCGCCTGAAGCGGCGCGTGCGCTCGGGTGCGTGGTCGCGGTCACCGGACCGCGCGATGCCGTCGCCGACGCGCACCACACCTTCATCATCGAAGACGGCCATCCCTGGCTGCCGGCGATCTCCGGTTCGGGCTGCATGGCCACGGCCGTGGTGGGCAGTTTCTGTGCCGTCGCCGCGGACGGCGAGGACGACGCCGTGGCCGCAGACTACGCGGTGGCCGCGGCAGCGGGTCTCGCGTGCTTCCGCGTGGCAGCGGCCCTCGCGGCGAAGGAGGCGCGCGGCCCGGGTTCCCTCGGCTCGGCCCTGCTGGACGCGCTCTACCACCTGACCCCGGACCAGGCGCAGCAGGCCGCTCGCATCCGGGTCGTCTGATGCGATTCGATCCGGCAGTCTACGTGATCACCGACCGCGAGATCGGGAAGGGCCGCCCCCTGGAGGACCTCGTGGCCGCGGCGGTTCGGGGCGGCGCGACCATGATTCAGTTGCGCGAGAAGACCCAGCCGGCGCGCCGGCTGCTGGAGGCCGGCCGCCGGTTGCTGGCCATCACGCGGCCGGCCGGGGTGCCGCTGGTCGTCAACGACCGGGTGGATCTCGCGCTGGTCCTGGAGGCCGACGGCGTCCACCTCGGGCAGGACGACCTCCCGGTCCCGGATGCCCGACGCCTGCTCGGGCCGGAGAAGATCGTGGGCGCATCGGCCGCGACGGTCGAAGAGGCGCGCCGCGCCGAGGCCGAGGGCGCCGACTACGTGGGTGTCGGTAGCGTCTTCCCGACCACCTCCAAGCCCGACGCCGGGGACGCCATCGGCCCGCAGGCCCTGACGCCGATTCGCGCGGCCGTCCGCATCCCGGTCGTGGCGATCGGCGGGATCACGCACGCCAACGCGGCCGAGGCGATCCGTGCGGGCGCAGATGGGGTGGCGGTCATCTCGGCGGTGGTGGGCGCCGATGACGTGGAGGAGGCGGCGCGACGCCTGCTGGCCGTGGTGCGGGCCGCGCAGGGTCGGCCGTGAGGGAGACCGTGCGGACGCCGGCCGTCCCGCCGGATGCGCCAGGACCACCATGACGCGCGTGGCCGATGTGGGCGAACTGGCTTTGCTGGCCCGGATCGACGCCCGCATCGGGCCCGCATCCGGTGACGTGGTGATCGGCGTTGGCGACGATACGGCCGCGCTGCGCTGGCCCGCCGGCCGTCTGGTCCTGATGACGACCGACGCGCTGGTCGAGGATGTCCACTTCCGTCGGGCCACGGGCGAACCGGCCGACGTGGGTTGGAAGGCACTGGCGATCAACGCCAGCGACATTGCGGCGATGGGTGGGAGGCCGACCCATGCCGTCGTCTCGCTGATGCTGCCGGGCGACCTCGATGTGGACTGGGTGGACGGCCTGTACGAGGGCCTCCTGGAGATGGCGCGCGGCGCCGGCATCGCCCTGGTCGGCGGGAATCTGGCCCAGGCGCCGGCGATCATCGTGGACGTGGCGCTGCTGGGAGAGGTCGACCCCCAGGTCGTGGTCCGCCGGTCGGGCGCGCGGCCCGGGGACCTGGTGGTCGTTACGGGAACGCTGGGACGCGCGGCCGCCGGCCTGCTGGCGCTCGAGGACGGCGGCAATGCCGGGGTAGGTGCCCGGCCTCGCGCGGCTCCCGGGGCCGTGGCGCCCAGCGGCGCGGCGCCCGGCGGCACCGCGCTGGAGTGGGTGCTCGCCGCACAGCGCCGCCCCCGGCCGCGCCTGGCCGAGGGACGCGCCCTGGCCGCGAGCCGCGTCGTCCGGGCGATGATCGACCTCTCCGACGGCTTGGCGATGGACCTCTGGCGGGTGTGCGAGGCCAGCGGGGTGGGCGTGCGCCTTGACGGCGACCGACTGCCCGTGGATGCCAGCGCCGCCGAGATCGCCGGCGCCGCGGGCCGCGATCCGCTGGACGTGGCCCTCTTCGGAGGGGAGGACTACGAGCTGCTCTTCGCCGTGGCGCCGCAGGACGCCGACCGGGCCCTGAGGCTGCTCTCCGAGGAGGTCGGGACGCCAGGAACCGTCATCGGGACCTTCGTGCCGGTGTCGGCCGGCCGGACCATTGTTGTCGGCGGCAGACCCCGGCCGCTGGAACCCGGGGGCTGGACGCATTTTCGCCACACGCCGGCCCGTTGACGGGCAGGTGGGCCGTGCGGCTGTGGAGGATGGAGGCGATCCTGTGACGATCCGCCGGGCCATGACCATCGCGGGCTCCGACTCGGGCGGCGGGGCCGGCATCCAAGCCGACCTGAAGACCTTCACCGTCCTCGGCGTGTTCGGGACCTCGGCGATCACCGCCCTGACCGCGCAGAACACCACGGGCGTGACCGGTGTCGTGGAGATGCCCCCGGAGTTCGTCGTCGAGCAGATCGACGCCATCATGCGCGACATCGGAACCGACGCCGCCAAGACCGGCATGCTGTCCAATGCGGGAATCATCGAGGCGGTGGCCGGCGCGGTGAGGCGATGGGAGATCACCCGGCTGGTGGTCGATCCCGTCATGATCGCCAAGAGCGGTGCGCCCTTGCTGCGACCCGAGGCCACCGAGGCGCTCCGCCGCGTGCTGCTGCCGGTGGCGCTGGTCGTCACGCCGAACCTGCACGAAGCCGGCGCGCTGGTCGGCTGGCCGGTCCGGACCCCAGACGACATGCGGGAGGCAGCCCGCAAGATCCACGCCATGGGGCCGCGCCACGTGGTGGTGAAGGGCGGCCACCTGGAGGGCACCGATCAGGCCGTCGACATCCTCTTCGACGGGGTGACCTTCCAGGAGTTCGCAGCGCCCCGGGCGGAGACGAAGCACACGCACGGCACGGGGTGCGTGTTCTCAGCGGCGATCGCCGCGGGCCTGGCCAAGGGACTCGAGGTACCCGAGGCCGTGGAGCAGGCGAAAGCGGTCATCACCGCGGCGATCGCCGCGGGCCTGCCGCTCGGCCAGGGCCACGGCCCCGCCGACCCGACGGCGGCGCTGCACCTGCCGTCCGGCCGTTGTGCCGGTGGGTAGCCGGCGCAGGTGACGGCGTGGATCCTCCCCCTTCTGATCCCACTCCATCAGGTATGCCTGCCCGCAGGTGCCTGGCCGCCCATTCCTCACGACCGCCAATCCGCACCCGGTCCAGTCCCGCCTGCCGGGCCGCCTGCTCTACCAGGCGCGGGCTCCACCCAAAGGTGGCCATGATCTCCTCGTCGGGTGAAGCACCCACGATCCCCAGGTATCGTTCCAGGACCTTCGCCGCCGCCACGACCGTGGTCAGGCGCGAAGCCTGTGCCACGACCTCCGGCATCCACCGGTGGAAGGCGTCCCAGATGAACCCGTGTCGCCACTCCTCTTCCTCGGCCACCTTGGCCACTAGGAGGCGCTCCTGGAGATCGTCCAGCGCGCGATGGAAGCGGGCTCCGCGCTCCCCCCGCGGCACGAACCGGCGCCGCAGGGTCCAGGTCGACACCGGTCCCTCGGCCAGGATCGCCTCGTAGACCGTCCTGGCCATGAGGCTCAGCCGGCCTTCGCAGTAGGCCTGCAGGTGGTCGTCGGGCTCGCCGACGTTGCCCGAGAGGGCATAGAATGCCGGCAGCAACGCCAGCGAGATGTAGGAAGGCTTGCGTCGGATGACCTTGCCATAGTACGCCCAGCGCCCTGTCGCCAGGTCGTCCTTCCACTGCCACGCCCAGGACCACATCCGGTCACTGCTGCGCGTGGCCAGGACGTCGAACAGCCCCGGCAGGCCGCCGGGCCCTCCGGTGAAGGCGTAGCAGAAGCCAAGGGCGTCGATGAAGCGCAGGGCTGCTCGCCGGGTCCGCACCCGATGCGCTCGGAGCACGGCGCGGCGATACCGTCGAACGGCCGCAGGCGTCAGCACCCGCATCCCCTGGGGGATACGCGGTCGCGGCGGGCCCCTCCTCGCTGACATCCCACCTGGGTGGGGGAGGGGAGCGCCGCGCCGGAGACGAACCTACGACGGGTTGCCGCACGCCAGCCGTCCGGACCGTGCCGCCAGGGAAGATCGCAGCCCGGGAAAAGGGGGGGCGGGCCGACGAGTGACTGATCGCATGCAGGAGGTCTTGGCGTCCACGCTCCCCAACGGGCTCCGGGTCCTGATCCAGGAGTCGCACACGGCGCCTGTGGCCACGTTCTGGATGTGGTATCGCGTGGGAAGCCGCAACGAGATGCCCGGGCTCACCGGCATCTCCCACTGGGTCGAGCACCTGTTGTTCAAGGGGACGCCCAGGCATCCCGCGGGCATGCTCACCCGCCTCATCGACCGGCTCGGCGGCCGGTGGAACGCCTTCACCTGGAAGGACTACACGGCCTACTTCGAGGTGCTCCCGGCCGAACACCTCGAGACCGCCATCCGGCTGGAGGCGGACCGCATGCAGAACACCGTCTTCGACCCGGAGGTCGTCGCCAGCGAGCGCACCGTCATCATCTCGGAGCGGGAGGGCGCGGAGAACTTCCCCAGCTACCTCCTGGGGGAAGAGGTGGAGGCGCTGGCCTTCAAGGTCCATCCCTACCGCCACCCGGTCATCGGGTGGAAGGAGGACCTGCGCGCGATCACGCACGACGACCTCTACCGTCACTACCGGACCCACTACCACCCGAACAACGCGGTGGCCCTGGCTGTGGGCGACTTCGAGCCCGAGGGCGTGCTGCGGATGATCGAGGAGGCCTTTGGTCCGATCCCGCCCGGCGACCCCCCGCCGCCGGTGCGATCGGTCGAGCCCGAGCAGTCGGGGGAGCGCCGGGTGATCCTCCGGCGCCCGGGCGGCGGGACCGCTTATCTCCACTTGGCCTTCCACGTTCCGCCAGCGGCCCACCCGGACCTGCCGGCGCTCATGGTCACCGACGGCCTCCTCACGGGCTTCAAGGGGGTCGGCTCCTTCAACGGGACCGGCAGCGGGCGCAGCAGCCGTCTCTACCGGGCCCTCGTGGACGGCGGGCTGGCCGCCACCGTGGGATCGTCGATCACGCCCAGCATCGACCCCACGCTCTTCCGGATCACGGCGACCGTCCGCAGCGGCGTCGAGGTGGCCGCGGTGGAAGCGGCGGTGGCCGCCGAAATCGCGCGGCTGCACGACGAGCCGGTGGAGGAGGCCGAACTTGCCAGGGTCAAGCGGCAGGCCCGCGCGCAGTTCGTCTACCTGCGCGACGGCGTCTTTCCTCTGGCGCGGGCGCTGGGCGCCATGACCGTGGTGGATCGGCCCGAGGCCCTGCCCGCCCTGGCCGAGGCCATCGAACGGACGACGGCGGAGGACGTCGCCCGCGTGGCGCGGACCTACCTCACAGAGCGGCGCCGGACGGTCGGCTGGTACGTCCCGGACGACAGCCGTCCCGGGCAGGCTGGGGGACGCCGGTGCGCGACCCGGGAGGGCGCGGCATGACCGTCCCGATCGCCGCCGCCCAGGTCGCGCGGACCGTCCTGCCCAACGGCCTGACCTGCCTCGTACGGCCGTTTCCCGAGACCGGCGTGGCGACGATTCACGGGTATGTGAAGGCCGGCGGGATCTTCGATGGCGCGCGGCCGGGGCTGGCGCGTTTTGTCGGCTCGATGCTCATCCGCGGCACGCACCGGCGGTCTGCCCGGGACCTGGCCGAAGACCTCGACGCCATGGGGGCCGTCCTCGCCGTCTCGCCCGGCACCGAGACCACGGTGATCACCGGCCGGGCGCTTGCTGACGATCTCCCCAGACTCCTGGCCGCAGCCGCCGAGATCCTCACCGAGCCCGCCTTTCCCGTCGACGAGGTCGAGAAGGTGCGCGGCGAACTCCTCACCGCCCTGCGCGTCAACAGCCTGGACACGCGCCAGGTCGCGGAACGGATCTTCCGCCGGCTCACGTATCCCGAGGGCCATCCCCACAGCCGTCATCCCGACGGCGAGGAGGCGGTCCTTGAGGCGTTGCAGCCGGATGACCTGCGCGCCTTCCACGCCCGGCACTTCCTGCCCGGGGCCACGGTGATCGCCGTGGTGGGCGATGTGGACCCCGGGCAGGCGACCGACCAGTTGGCCAGGGCGTTCGGCGAGTGGGCTTGCGGTCCGTGGCGAATACCGGCGTTCCCTCCCCCCGCCGGGTCTGTCGTCCGCCGGCAGGAGGAGGCGGTCGTCCCGGGCAAGACCCAGTCGGACCTGGTCCTCGGAGGTCCCGGCGTGGCCCGGACCGATCCCGACTACTACGGGGTCATGATGGCCAACCTGCTCCTGGGACAACTGGGGATGATGGGCCGCATCGGCCGGGCCGTCCGTGAGCAGCAGGGGATGGCGTACTACGCGTTCAGCGAACTGCGGGCCGGGCTGCTGGCCGGGCCCTGGTGGGTGCGGGCCGGGGTCAATCCGGTCAACGTGGAGCGCGCCGTCGCCGCGGTCCTCCGCGAGGTCGCCGACCTCCAGGCCCACGGACCGGCCCCAGACGAGCTCGCCGACGCCCGGACGTTCCTGGTCGGCTCCCTGGCGGTCCGTCTGGAGTCCAGCGCCGGTATCGCGCAGACGCTGGCCGACATCGAACTCTACGACCTGGGCCTGGACCACCTGGAACGCTACCCGTCCATCATCGCCGGGGTAAGCCGGGACGACGTCGTGGCCGCCATCCGACGGTTCCCCACCGACGGTGCCGTCCTGGCAATTGCCGGCCCCGAGCGTCAGCCGTGAGTCCCTCCGCCGCCCAGGCGCGGCCGACGCCGGAGACCATCGCGATCCTGGGCGGGACGGGCAATCTGGGGCTCGGTCTGTCCGCCCGGCTGTGCGCGGCGGGATACGACGTCGTCATCGGATCCCGGGACGCCGCGCGGGGAGCGGAGGCTGCCCGGCGGCTCAGTCGGCCCAACGCGCGCGGGGCGACCAACGCCGAGGCGGCCCGGGCGGCCTCGATCGTGGTCGTGGCGTGCCCGGCCGAAGGGCATGCCGCATTGGTCTCCGGCCTGGCCGGCCTGCTGGCGGGCCGGATCGTCGTGGACGCCACGGTCCCCATGGCTGCGGGGTACGTCTATGCGCCGCCGGCGGCGGGGTCAGCCGCCGCGGAGACCCGGGCGCTGGCCCCGGGTGCGCGCGTGGTGGCCGCGTTCCACACTCTGTCGGCGCGGCTGCTCGCGGACCTCTCGCGGCCGCTCGACCAGGACGTGCTGGTCTGCGGCGATGACCCCGAGGCGCGAGCGCGGATCATCGACCTGGCCGATGCGATCGGCGCCCGCGGGGTGGATGCCGGGAACCTGGCCGCCGCCGCCACCATCGAGGCCCTGGCCGTGCTCGTCATCGGGCTCAACATCCGCTACCGCCGCCGCGATCTCGGCATCCGGATTGCCCACCTCCCGGCCCACGCCCGGCCGCGCCCCTGATGCGCGCAGAAGCCGGCCGGGCGCGACCTCGATGAAGACCCTGATCGCCTGGGCACCGGAACCGTTCCCGGAGATCCGTCCCGGCGATGATCTCACCGGCGCGATTGCCGCCGCGCTGCGCGGCGCGGGTCTTATCCCCGAGCCGGGGGACGTGGTCGTGGTGGCCCACAAGATCGTCTCCAAGGCGGAGGGCAGCGTCGTGGATCTCCGCCGCATCACCCCCGGCCCTGAGGCTGCGGCGCTGGCGGAGCAGGCGCGCAGGGATCCGCGCCTCGTCGAGGTCATCCTGCGCGAATCCCGCGCCGTGCGCCGGGTGCGGCCCGGCCTGATCATCGCCGAGCACCGGCTGGGATTCGTCTGTGCCAATGCGGGGGTGGACCACTCCAACGTCGGCCTGGGCGACGACGTGGTCGTGACGCTGCCGCGCGACCCCGACGCCTCTGCGGAACGCATCCGGGCCGGGCTGCGCCAGGCGTTCGGTGCCGATGTGGGCGTGATCATCAACGACAGCCACGGCCGGCCCTTCCGCCAGGGGACCACCGGGGCCGCCATCGGCGCCGCCGGCCTTCGGGTCCTGCGCTCGTATGTGGGGGAAGCGGACCGCTACGGCTACATCCTGCGGGTCTCGGTGGAGGCCGTCGCCGACGAGTTCGCGGCGCTGGCGAACCTGCTCCAGGGTCAGGCCGCCGAGGGCAGGCCGGTGGTACTGGTCCGGGGAGTTGACCATGCGGGGACGGGTCATGCCTCCGATCTGGTGCGGTCCGAGGAAGAGGACCTGTTCAGGTAGAAGTCTGCGGCTTGGCGGACAAGCCTTTCCGAGGCCTGGGTGACCGAAGCCGACTGCGGCAGGGGCCGAGATATCAGCCAGAGGCATCGAGACCAGAGCTACACGCTGACTGATGCCATGTCATTTGGGATCGTGGAACGGCTCCGCGTACGCCTCGCCTTCACGTTTGACACCCACTTCGACCAGTACGGATTCCAGCCGCTCCTCCCCTGACGAGGCGCAGCGATGATCGTCATCGCCACCGGCATCTCCGGCAGCGGCAAACTCAGCGAGGCCGGCGGCGGACCGGGCTACCTCGTCCGGCTCATCGAAGAGGGCACAGCTCGCATCGCCGCCGCCCAGCGGGAGGGCCGGTGGACCTCGCCGATCCGGCGCCTGCGCTACATCGACATGGGGGGCCTCATGCTGTCGCGGGCGCGCGACCTGGGCATGGACGTGCGCACGGAGACGATCCTGGACATGGCGCCGGAGGCCCTCCAGGAACTGCGCGCCATCGCGTTCACCGAGGTCGTCAACGACCCGGCGCTGTGGGAGCCCGACCTGTGCACGATCCTGGTGACCCACGCGTGCTTCTGGTGGAAGGGGTACCTGATCCCGGGCCTCGACACCCACTACCTCAAACTGCTCTTTGACGAGACGCGCCGGCGCATGCCGCCCCAGGACGTGCGGGCCGTCCAGGAGACCCTGCCGGGCCTGCGCCTGGCCCCGCCGGTCCGTCCCGAGGGGATCTTCTACGTGACGATCGTCGACGGCATCTACCAGATCCAGCGCCGGCTGGACGCCACCGAGCAGTGGCGGGGTCGGCTGACCCCCAACGAGCTCATCGCCTGGCAGGAGCAGGAAGTCTTCATTTCCAAGATGTTCGCCGCCTACGAGCGCGTGCCGCACTACCTGATCGCCCACGACGAGCCCACCAGGACGCTGTTCGACCTCATCTGCTTGAAAAGGCCCCTGATCTACCTGGGCTACCCCATCACCAACCTGCGCCGTGAAGGGCAGACGCGGCTGATTGAGATGGCGCGCGAGTTCGGGGAACGTCTGCGCGAGCACTTCGTCGTCTTCGACCCGCTGTCGGTCAAAGACGAGGAAGCGGCGGCCTTTGCGAAGATCGGTGAGGAGGAGTTCCAGCAGCAGTTCTCCCCCGCGCAGCGGGCCGAGATCGAGGCCTGGGCCGGCTCCCTGGAGGCGCTGCGCGAGTGGGCCCGCTCCCTGGACGAGCGGACACGGCTGCAGTTGGGACGCGCCACCGTGGTGCGCGATCTCCGTCTCATCGACCAGGCAGACCTCAACGTGGTTTTCTACCCCACCAGCCAGATGTCGTTTGGAGTCCTCTCGGAGATGATCCACGCCCACACGACGGGCAAGAAGGTCTACATCGTGTACCCGTTCCGCAGCCTCTCACCGTTTTTGGAGTTCTACGCCACCCGGGTCTACAATCCGGGCCCTGGAGAACCGGACCCCCAGACCCCCGCGGACATCGAAGCGTTCATGGGACGGGCCGCTGCCCGGCTGCTTGAGGATCTCCTGGCCCAGACTGGCTGAGGGACGGCATGCAGGTGGAGACGGTGCTCTCCGGACGGCCGATCGAGAGTGCCTCGGCCCTGGTCCACGCCATGTTCGCAGCCGAGCTGGACAGCCCCGTGCTGACCTCCGGGCACGACCTCGGGGCGCTGGCCGGCCCGTTGCGGGTGGACGTGGCCCGGGACGCTGAGGTCTACACGAAGATTTCGGGGAAGGAGCAGCGGCTGTCTGCCGGGGACATGGTCGTCCGCGACGGGGGAGGGGTCATCGCTTCTGTGGTTTACGGGCCGGACTTCCGTACGCGCATACGGTTGGAATCCAGCGCCGCGCTCTTTGGGGCGTGGGGGCCGGTGGGGCTCACGACGGACGTCGTCGCCGCGCACCTCGACCGGCTCGCGGGCCTGGTGCGGGAGGAGTGGCCGGACGCGGCGGTCGAGCCCCCTCGGCTCTTCATGGGATGACCTGATTTGCCCTTTGCTACAATGCTGCTGCAGCCATGCCTGCGAACCTAACACCCGAATACCTGGCCGCAGACCGCAAGTTCAAGGAAGCCACCACACCCCAGGACAAGCTGGCGGCGCTCGAAGAGATGCTGGCCGTTATCCCCAAGCACAAGGGGACCGAGAAGATGCAGGCCGACCTCAAGCGCCGCATCGCCAAGCTGCGGACGGAGATGCAGCGCCGCAAGGGCGCGGCCCGGGCCCGGCCCTTCTACCACGTAGAGCGGGAAGGCGCCGGCCAGATCGTCCTGGTCGGCGCCCCCAACGCTGGCAAGTCGTCGATCCTTGCGGCGCTCACCAACGCCACGCCCGAGATCGCCCCCTACCCGTTTACGACCCGCGTACCCCTGGCCGGGATGGCGGCCTACGAGGACGTGCAGATCCAGCTCGTGGACCTGCCGCCGGTCAGCCAGGAGTCGGCGGAAGGCTGGCTCTTCGCCCTCATCCGCGGCGCCGACGGCGCGCTGGTGATCGTGGACCTGGCCGACCAGGACCTGCTGGCGTCTACAGAACAACTCCTGACCCTCCTGACGTCTGCCCGCGTGACGCTGATCCCGCCGGGGGGGCCGCGCGGCGCCGGTGAGGTGCCGGCCATCTTCGTGGCGGCCAAGCTCGACGCGCCGGGCGCCCGCGATACCCTTGAAGTCTTCAAGGAGTTCTACGGGTCCCGCCTCCCGGTGCTCCCCATCTCGGCGGAGCAGGACGTCAATCTCGGCCCGCTGCGCCGGGCGATGTTCGAGATGCTGGGCATCATCCGGGTTTACAGCAAGAAGCCCGGCAAGAAGCCCGACCTGCAGGTCCCCTACATCCTGCGGCGCGGGACCACGGTGCTGGACGCCGCCGCGGTGGTCCACAAGGACTTCGCGGAGCGGCTGCGGTACGCGCGCCTGTGGCGGCGGGGGGAAATCGAAGGGATGATGGTCGGCCGCGACCACCTGCTGCAGGACAGCGACATCCTCGAACTGCACGCCTGACCGCGACCACCCATGTTCGGGACCTCGCTCCTGGGCTTGAGGACCTTCCCCCGCGCCCTCCGGATCGCCTGGAGCGTCGTGTCGACATCCTCCACGTCGATGTAGGCCTGAACGGCCGGCTTCGTCGGCACCTTCTTCACCTTGTTGAACCCGACGCGGGCGCCCTCTCCTGGTGGCCGGAGAAGACCCTACCGTGCCAGCGTCGCGCGGAGCCGCTGGATCATAACCACGATCAGTCCGGCGGACAGGCCCACCAGGGCCAGGCAGACCACCCCGACGCCCAGCCCGGCCAGCATGAACAGGGCATCCCGGTTCAGCAGCCCCATCCCGATGAGCATGACGGCGATCGCCGGGAGCGTGTTCAGGAAGGGCAGGGGGCTCAGCAGGATCACGCCCATCAGGAACACCATGACACCGGCCGCCCGGAGCACGACCCGCTCGGGCACCACGGCCCAGCGGGGTCGGGAGAGCCGTTCGAGCCTCCGGATCCACGGCACTCCGCGCTCCCGCAGTGCGCGGACGGCCCTGGCGCCAAGGACCATCTCCCGGAGGCGCACGGGCACCCAGGGCCGGGGCTGGCCCAGCAGCATCTGGACGGCGAAGACCGCGTAGATGGGTCCGACGACTGTCGAGGACCCGGGGGGCAGGACTGGAATGAGCATGGGGAGCCCGAGGACGATCATCCACAGGCCGTACCCTCGCTCGGCTGTCCGGTCAATCAGTTCCCCGAAGCGAACCGGTCGGGTCTGGGCCTCGTCGAGGAACGCCTCGATCAGGGCGGACAGGCGGACCTGCCGCTCGTCCTGGCCCGCCTGCGGAGATGCCACCATCTGCAGCCCGCATCACCCCAGCTTCATGCGGGGGTCGAGCGCGTCCCGGAGGCCGTCGCCCAGCAGGTTGAACGCCATGACCGACAGGAAGATGGCCAGGCCGGGGAACGTGGCGATGTACCAGGAGGAGAACAGGTACGTCTGTCCCTCCCCCAGCATCGTCCCCCACTCCGGGGTCGGTGGCCGCACGCCCAGTCCCAAAAACCCGAGGCCG
Organism: Candidatus Fervidifonticultor sextus; assembly: GCA_031459875.1. Classification (GTDB taxonomy): domain Bacteria; phylum Sysuimicrobiota; class Sysuimicrobiia; order Sysuimicrobiales; family Humicultoraceae; genus Fervidifonticultor_A; species Fervidifonticultor_A sextus. The sequence continues at coordinate 17,029 of JAVKHQ010000009.1, forward strand.
GCCGCGGTCAGGATGGCCGTGCCCAACTGCAGGGTGGACTGGACGATGACCGGCGGCAGCGAGTTGGGCAGCACATGGCGGCCGATGATCCGGGCCTCCGGGACGCCGACGGCCCGCGCGGCCTCGATGTAGATCTGAGACCGGATGGACAGGGCGACCCCCCGCACGAGCCGGATGTAGACCGGCGCCGTCGCCAGCCCCACGGACACCACGACGTTGGTCACGCCCACGCCCAGCACCGCGATCAGCGTCAACGCCAGCAGGAATCCCGGAAAGGCCAGCAGGAGATCCACCACCCGCTGGACCGCCAGGTCGACCACCCCTCCGTAGTATCCGGAGACCAGCCCGACCGGCACGCCCAGCGCGGCGCTGAGGCCCACCGCCAGAATTCCGATCAGGAACGAGACGCGGGCACCGTACACGATGCGCGCCAGCAGGTTGCGGCCCAGCTGATCGGTGCCGAGCGGGTACGCCCGCGACGGCGGCTGGAGGACCCGGTCGAAGTTGACCTCGTTGGGGTCCTCGACGAAGAGCACCGGCGCCAGCAGCGAGGCCGCCAGGAACGCGGCCAGCACCGCCAGGCCCACGACGGCGGTACGGTGACGGCGCAGGCGCCGCCAGACGCCCGGTCGCGCCCGGACCTCCACCGCGGCAGGTATCCATCTAACCGTAGTGGATGCGCGGATCGACATAGGCGTAGAGGAGGTCGACGGCCAGGTTGACCAGGGTGAACAGCGCCGCAAAGACCAGCACGACCCCCTGGACCACGGCGTAGTCGCGGGCGGTGATGGCGCCGACCAGCAGCCGGCCCATGCCGGGCCAGGCGAAGACCGTTTCGGTGAGAATGGCGCCGCCCAGCAACGTGCCGAACTGCAGCCCGATGACGGTGATGACTGGGATCAGGGCGTTCTTCAGCGCGTGGCGCACGATCACGACGCGCTGGCGCAGGCCCTTGGCGTGGGCGGTGCGCACGTAGTCCTGGTTGAGCGCCTCCAGCAGGCTGCTGCGGGTCATGCGGGCGATGATGGCCACGGAGAAGGCGGCCAGCGCGACCGCGGGGAGGACCAGGTGCGCGAAGGTGCCGTAGCCGCCGGCCGGCAGCCACTTCAGGTACACCGAGAAGAGCAGCATGAGCATCAGGCCCAGCCAGAAGACCGGCAGTGAGACCCCGAACAACGCCACGGTCATCACCAGGTAGTCGAGGGCGGAGTACTGTCGGGTGGCGGAGATCACCCCCGCCGTCATGCCGCCCAGCGCAGCCACCGTGATGCTGGCGACCGCCAGCTGCACGGTGGCCGGCAGGCGGTGGGTGATCTCGCCAAGGACAGGCTCGCGGGTCACGGCCGAGCGGCCCAGGTCGCCGCGGACCAGCCGGCCGAAGAACCGTGCGTACTGGACGTACAGCGGCCTGTCCAGTCCCAGTTCGATGCGCAGCCGCTGGACCTCGTCCTCGGAGGCCTGCAGCCCCAGGATGAGGCGGGCCGGATCGCCCGGGATGAGCCGGATGAGGGCGAACACGATGATCGTCACGCCGACGAGCGTCGGCACGGCGAGGCCCAGGCGTCGCAGGAGGTAGGTACCCAGCGAGGAGGACATCAGGAGGCCGCAGGCCAGGCCCCGGAGCGGGCGACCGCGCGCGGCCGCCCGCTCCGGGCGGCGCTCACTTCCAGGTCACGCAATGGTGTCCGACCGCAGGCGCCTCCGGCTCGCACAGGGCCGTCCACTTCTCGATGGGGTGGATGCGGACGCCCTCCAGGTTCCTGGCGGTGACGACGTACCACTTCTGGCTCCACAGCCAGATCCAGGGCGCGTCATTCCAGATGATCTGCTGGGCCTCCTTCAGCAGGGCCTTGCGCTTCTCGACATTGGGCTCCTGCCGCTCCTGGTCCAGCAACTGGTCCACCCTGGGGTTGTGGTAGTAGGCCGGCCCCAGGCCCCTGGGGGGGTGGTTGGAGGAGTGGAACTGGCCGTAGAGGACGCCGTCGCAGTCCAGCACCGGCCAGGCCCATCCCAGGACGATCATCTGGACCCTGGTGCGCTCCAGCGGGGTCTGGATCATCGCCACGTACGACGGCCAGTCCATGGTCCCGACGTTGGCCCGAACGTTGACGTTGCGCAGCTGCGCCGCGACGGCCTGGGCGAACTGGAAGTCCTGGATGTACCGGCCGGTCGGCGAGAAGAAGTTCACCTCGAACCCGTCCTTGTAGCCGGCCTCGGCCAGCAGTTGCTTGGCCCTGACCGGGTTGAAGGGCCACCCCCCTTCCTGCACCGGGGAGTACCCGAACATCATGGACGGGCAGGGGGAATGCACCACCGTCCCCAGATCGAACAGCACGCTGGCCAGAATGGCCTTCTTGTTGACGGCGTAGTTGAGCGCCTGGCGGACCCGCACGTCCCGCAACGGCCCCCACTGGGTGTTCAGGACGATGAAGATGACCCGGTCGCTGGGTGCCTCCACCACCGTGACCCGGGGGTTGCGCCGCAGGCCCTTGACGTCCGGGGCCGGAGGCAGCATGGCCTGGTGGACGTCGCCCGCCAGGACCTGCGTGAGGCGCGTGCCGGCATCGGGGACCACCCGGAAGAGGAGTTCCTCAAACGGGCCTTTCTTGCCCCAGTAGGCGGGGTTGCGTTCCAGCAGGATGGCGTCGCCCCGCCGCCACTCCTTGAACACATACGGCCCGGTTCCGCCGCCCACCGGCGCCGCCCGCCACCGGTCGCCGGCCCGCTCGACCGCCGCCGGCGAGACGATGGCGAACTGGGTGGTGGTGAGGTCGGCCAGGAACGTGGGGGTGACCTTGCTGAGCGTGATCCGGACCGTATCGTCCCCGACGGCCTCCACGCTCTTGATGGGGGTCACCAGGAACCGCAGCGCCACCGCGATCCGCGGGTCCTGGAGCCGCTCCAGGGTGAACTTCACAGCGTGCGCGTTGAAGGGGGTCCCGTCGTGAAAGGTGACCCCCCGGCGCAGCGTGAAGGTATAGGTCAGGCCATCGCGCGAGACCTGCCAGCGCGTGGCCAGCCGCGGCACAATCTCGTTTTTCACCGGATGCAGGTCCACCAGCGTCTCGAACATGTAGTCGACGATGTTGGCGATGGTGGTGGTGGTCTGCTCGGCCGGATCGAGCCGGTCGGCATCGATGCCGATGGCGATGCGTAACTGCCTGGGCACCGCCTGCGCGCCGGCCGGCCCGCCCTGCCAGGAAAACACCACGGCGGCCAGCGCTGCGACGCTCAAAAGTCGCTTGAAAGTACTGCCCACTGCCCTCCCCCCCCCTTCCATCTCCTTCCCACCCATTCCCACCCATGGCGGTTGCGGGAACACTACGGCGTCATGCCCCGGTTCCCTGCCGGGGATGGCAGGGACGGCGGGGGGCGCCCGCGAACGACCGGATATGGCGCGGACCCTCGTCGCCGCTGCGCTGGCCGTCCTGTTGCCGGTCCTCGCGGTTAGGGCCGACGATACCGCCGGTCTCGCCCGGAACCTGGCGGAGAACATCCTGGGCAAGGGGCTGGTGAGGTCCAGCCGCCTCATCGAGGGCGGGCGGACGGTGGACATGGTGTGGGAGTCGGCCACCTACAGGTCGTCCAACTCCACGGCGTTCACCCGCGAACTGCTCCAGGTGGAGGCGCAGTTCGCCTCGGAGGCGATCTTCCGCGTGCTGCACGATGTGCGGGCCCTCCAGTTTCAGATCGTCCTGGGCAAGCGCTCCCTGTGCTCCGGCCGGGCCAGCCGCGACAGGCCGATCCAGATCACCTACACCAGAGACCTGGGAGGATAGCGGACCGATCCCCCGTCGTCCGTGCACACAACGCGGAGGGCGGCCCGTCGTGGCCGCCCTCCGGTCCCTCATCCCCCGTCGGTCAACCTAGGGCGATCCGGCCGGCTGGACGAAGAGCATGCCGGTCTGCCCGTTGATCGCGTGGTTGAACAGGGCGCAGATGAAGGCGTACGAGCCCCGCCCCTGGGCGACGAACTCGAATTCAGCCTGCTTTCCGGCTTCGACGGTGACGAACTTCCTGCCCTCATTGATCCCCTGCTGAGCGTCGCCCCTGACGGTCAGCGGAATGTTGAGCAGGTAGGCCGAGGCGACCTGGTGCGGACGCCCGAACGGGTCGATGTTCCTGAGCCTGATCACCACGGTGTCGCCTTCGTTGAAGCGCAGTTGATTCGGCTCGAACTTGAACGAGGTCATCGCGACCTCGAAGACCTTCCGCGTGGACGTCTGGGCTGGTGCGGACGTGGAGAGTCCGAGGAGGATCCCCGCCATCAGGAGTGCTGCCCACAGGTGCCGGGCTCTCATATTATCTGTCCCTCCTCTGCAGGGGTCGTGGCGAATCCGACGCCCCGTGATGCTCTCTCGGTACCAGGGGAATGTAAAGACTGTGTCACCGAGGATTCGAGGGACGTCCCTGGCGCAGAGGATGGCCCGGGCGATTGTCCCTACGGCGCCACGATTCGATTCCGCAGGACCCCGATCCTTTCGATCTCGGCCTCGACCACATCCCCCGGTACGAGCCAGGGAGGCGGCGTCCGCCCCATCGCGACGCCCTCGGGGGTCCCCGTCGCCAGGATGTCGCCGGGTTCGAGGGTCATGCCAGCCGACAGGGTCGCGATCAACTGGGCGACGGGGAAGATCATGGCCCGCGTTGAAGCGTCCTGGCGGACCCCGCCGTTTACGCGCAGCCGCAGCCGCAGGTCCTGGGGATCGGGGATGGCCGACCGGTGGACGATCGCCGGTCCCATCGGGCCGAAGGTGTCCAGCGACTTGCCCTTGAACCACTGCTCGTGCCGGCGCTGCAGGTCGCGGGCGGTGACGTCGTTCATGACGGTGTACCCGAAGACGTAGTCCAGCGCCCGGTCGGCCGGGATGTCCCGGCCCCGCCGCCCGATGACCACCGCCAGTTCCACCTCGTAGTCCAGGGCCTGGGTGACCGCATGGTGCACCACGGCCGCCTCAGGGCCGATCACGCAGGTGGGCGGTTTGGTGAAGAACACCGGCACCGTCGGCACCGCGCTGCCGCTTTCCCTCGCGTGTTCCGCATAGTTGCGGCCGACGCAGACGATGTTCTTCCGGGGCCGGGGGATCGGCGCCAGCAGCCGGACCTTCGAGAGGGGGATGATGAGATCCCGCGCGCGGCCGTCGCGCAGCAGGCGGCGGCCGTAAGCGAGCGCCAAGCGCGCCTGCGACAGGGCGCCGCGCTCGATGAACGACAGCATGTCGTCAGGCATCTCTCCCGACACCCGCCCGCGGCGGGGGGCCGTCCCCCGGGCCCGCTCCTTGGCCGCCAGCCGGGCCAGGGGCGCCAGGAGGAAGATATGTCCGTCCTCCAGCACGCCCAGGCGCTGGCGGCCGCCGGCGTCGACGGTGACAAACCGCATGACGGCACCTCCGACAGTGTGGATCTCGTAGACACGGTTCACGGTCTACCCGCGGTCTCCTGTCGTCGCCTGACGGTTGGCACCCGCGGCTCCCCGAATGAGATCCCCAGCTATCCTCCGCACATGCGCGAGGCGTGGATCTCGTATGAGGCGGGCGCGCGAGGCGTGTGGTGGTATGAGGCGTATGGTTTGCAGGCCTCCTTCCTAGTCCAGCGTCCCAGAGGGCATCAGGCCTGACGCTCGGGTGGAGGTCATACGTGGACAGTGGGCCCGGCGCCGGGCTCCTCGCGGCAGGCGCCTACCCCTTAAGGCCCGGCTGTGGTCGGGACCTCCTCGGGACGGGCGGCCACCGCGCTGAAGAACCGGGCCTGGAGGTCGGCGGCCGAGGGCGGCTCGTCGCCAAAGCGGATGTGGGCTACCAGCGCCGGGTGTACCGCCCGCACCGCCTCGTAGAGCAGCAGCGCGATGCGCCGGTAGGAGAAGTGGCCGCTCTCACGCGCCCGCAGGGGCACCACGCTGTAGAGCTCCCGGAGGTTCATGGTGGCCAGGAAGCGGCGGTTGTGGGCGTTGGTGACCAGGTAGGCGGCCTCGCGGGGGAAGTCGCGGGCGATGGTGTGGTAGGCGGCGGTGGCCCGCTCGATGGCGTCCCGGTAGCGGGAGCCGAGGCCGGCCTCGTCGACGGCGCGCGGGACGGCGTAGCCCAGGTCCACCGTGGGCGCCTGCGGGCTCTGGGTCATCATCCGGTGGCGCTTGAGGTCGAAGTAGGCCCCCTGGTCGCAGACGATGTCGAAGGTGTAGGCGATGTGCTCCAACTCCCGGATCGGGCTGTCGTGGCGCTGCAGGCGGGCCAGGGCCTGCTGGATGATCCCCAGCCGATCGGACGGGCTCATCGTCTGCGCCCGCGCCCACGCCTGGGCATACGGGGCGCGGCCGTGCCGGTAGAGGCAGGCGGCCACCAAGCGGAGCTCGGCGTCGCGGTCGTAGTGGACCAGGTGGACGCCGGCGCTCCCGTCCCCGCCGGGGTCGGAGCCCGACGGCCAGGACCCATCCGGGGCCGCCATCGCGTCCCGGGCGGCCGCTTCCAGGGCCCCGGTGGTTTCGATAAGATACCGGTTGGGCCCGGCGTACTTGAGCAGGGTCGGGACCTCGGCCTGGGCGACGCGCCGGATCTCCGCACCGATGGCACGGACCTCCTCCAGAGGCGCCGACAGCATCTTGGTGATGGTGTGCTCGAGGGCCCGGGCGTTGGCCGTCATCCCCACGTTGGCCACCGTCGCGCACGGCAGCAGGAACCGGCAGACGTCCACGTACCTGGATCGGATCCGGGCATGGAAGGCCCGGTCGGTTTCGTCGTCCCGCCGCGGATACCAGGCCTCGATGACCCGGCGCACGGGTTCGAGGCTCGCCTGGTAGGTCTCGAAGAGATCCCGGCAGGTGGCCACGTAGCGGTCGGCGTGGGCCGACGCCGCGATCGCAGGCGGGACGTAGAACGTGTCGAAGATCTGGTAGCGCGTGGACTTCTCTGTGTACGAGCAGAGCCGGTTCGACTCCAGGCACTCGATCGCCAGCCGCGAGAGGTTCTCCAGGGCCAGGTGCAGCACGGCGTGCTCGGCGACCGAGGCATGGCCGTAGCCGACCACCCATTTCTCATGGAATTCGCTGGAGGAGGCCTCGGTGAGTTCGGCGGCGATCTCGCGGAAGGGCTTCGGGCTCCGCGAGGTCTTCGCAAACGCCACAGCAATGACCTCAGGAGGAAGGAGCCTGGGGCTGAGGAGGTAGATTTGGCGTTGGCGCTGCGATGGCGTTCCGTCTGCGGAGGCGAACTGTGGGTACATGGCCTTCCTCCCGGGGTCAGGGTATGATTCACCGTCCGGGGGGCAAACTCCTGCTTTTCAGCACAGGATCTTGTGGCCGTGGGGCGATGATCCCCTAAATGTTGTGGCGGCATATGGCTGAAGATCTCCTGCAGACCCTGAAGAGCCGGCTGGCGGCAAACCGGGCCCGGGATCTCCCTCCCCACCACCACCGGCGCGCGGCGGTCCTGGTGCCCGTCCTCGAGCCGGACGGGGTCCCACACCTCCTGTTCACCCGGCGGACGGAGACCGTCGAACACCACAAGGGCCAGATTTCCTTCCCCGGCGGCGGTGAGGAGCCCGGGGACGAGAGCCTGCTGGACACCGCGTTGCGCGAGACCTACGAAGAACTCGGGATCCCCCCATCCGCGGTGGAGGTATGGGGCCGCCTGGACGAGGCCGAGGCTGTAGTCTCGGGGTTCGCCATCACGCCGTACGTCGGGTGGATTCCCTGGCCGATCGACCTGCGGCCGAACCCCAACGAGATCGCCGAGGTGGTCGCGGTGCCGCTGGCAGTCTTCCTGGACCCCGCCAACCTGCGCACGGAGCAGGTGGAGCGCGACGGCCGCCGGCGCGAACTCCTCTTCTACGACTACCCGCCGCATGTCATCTGGGGCGTGACGGCCCGCATCGTGAGGAGCCTGACCGAACTGCTGGCGGAGCCCTAGAGGCGCCGACTTCCGGGATCCCCGCCTACGGGGCGAACACGTAGACGGCGCCGCCGTGGTGGACGACGTTGAGTTCGCCGTCCTGGTCCTCTCCGAACGAGCTGATGTTGAGCCCCGAATGCAACAGCAGCGCCATGACCCACCGCCCCGGCGACGTCTCGGTGAGGGTCCAGATCCGTCCGCTGCAGTAGTCCCCGAAGATGTACTTCCCCGCGAGTTCGGGTACCGCGGAACCCCGATAGACGTACCCACCGGTCACCGAGCAGCCCTGGGTGTGGTCGTACTCGGCGATGGGGAGCACAAGGTCCCCGACGCTGCAGGGCGTCCCGGGCGGGTAGCAGTGCGCGCCCTCCATGATATTCCACCCGTAGTTGTTGCCCTGCTCGATGATATTGATCTCCTCCCAGGTGTTCTGGCCCACGTCGGCCAGGAACAGCCGATGGGTGACGCGGTCGAAGGAGAACCGCCACGGGTTGCGCAGGCCGTAGGCGTAGATCTCGCGGCGGACGCCGGCGATGCGGATGAACGGATTGTCCCGCGGGATCCCATACGGGGTCCCCCGGTCCACGTCGATGCGCAGCACCTTACCGAGCAGCACATCCAGCCGCTGCCCGTTGCCCTGGGGATCGCCAGCCCCGCCGCCGTCGCCCAGGCCGATGTAGAGGGTGCCGTCGGGGCCGAACAGGTTGAGGCCGCCGTTGTGGTTGCGAAACGGCTGAGGGATCTCCAGCAGCACCCGCTCGGCGGGATCGGCCACATCGGGATTGGTGGGAGAGACCCGGTACTCGGCGATCACCGAGCGCCGGCCGCCGGTCTCCGTCGTGTAGTTCACGAAGAACCGGCCGTTGACCGCGTAGCGGGGGTGAAACGCCACGCTGAGCAGGCCCATCTCCCCGCAGCAGGTGACCCGGCTGCGGATGTCCAGGTAGGGCGTGGGGAGCAGCGCGCCGTTGCGGAAGATGCGGACCAGCCCGGCCTGCTCGACGATGAACAGGCGGCCTGAGCCGTCCCCGGCATGCGTGACGTAGACGGGTTGGCTCAGTCCGCTCACCACCGGCCTCAGGACCGCCTGGCGGACCGGGCCCGGCCGCCGGGCCGGGGCCGGAGGCCGGGAGGGGGTCAGGACGGATAGCTGCGGTAGCGCCGCAGGCGGCGCGCCGACGTCCGACGACGCGTGCGCCACCAGGAGCAGCGCGCAGACCGCGGCCGCGGGCGGGAACCGGATCAGGGGGCGCAAGGCCGCCGGTCCTTCATCGGACCGTCACGCGGATGACGCGGTCGTCGTCCGGTGCCGGGGTCCCCCGCCGGTCCCGGTTGCTGGTCAGGATGTAGAGGGCCCCATCGGGCCCCTCGGCCACATCGCGCAACCGGCCGAACTGCCGCTCGAACAGCGCCTCGAAGTGGAGGACGCGGCGGGGGTCGGCGGCATCAACGACGAGGCGGTAGAGCGCCTGACCGCGCAGGCCCGTAAAGAGCATCGAGCCCGCCCATGGCCCCCTGGTGACGAAGGCCGCGCCCGCCGGGGCCCAGGTGGTGGTCTCGCCGCTGTGGAGGACCGGCGGGACCATCCCGTCGCGCTGCTGGTCTCCGCTGACGGACGGCCAGCCGTAGTTCTTCCCAGGCTCGATGTAGTTGACCTCGTCGCGGCAGCACCCCTGGGGTCCGCTGGGGCCGTGCTCGGTGGCGTAGAGCCGGCGCGTCTGCGGCTGCCAGGCCAGCCCCTGGGGATTGCGATGTCCGTACGAGTACACAGGCGAGTTGGGGAACGGGTTGTCGGCGGGGGCGGTCCCGTCGAGGTTGAGCCGCAGGATCTTGCCATTGAGCGACGAGCGGTCCTGGGCCAGGTCGGGCACCTGCGCGTCGCCCATGGTCCAGTAGAGCTTGCCGTCCGGCCCCACCTTGACGCGCCCGCCGTCGTGGTTCGGCGCGCCGGCGACGTCGTCGACCAGGACCCGGTCCAGCACACCCCGGCCGCCAGCCGGATCGTCCCGCAGCCGGACCAGGCGGTTGACCAGCCGGCCGCCAGGCCCCCGGTAGGTGTAGGCCACGTAGACGAAGCGGCTCTGCGCGAACTGGGGGTCGAGCGCCAGGCCCAGCAGGCCGGCCTCGCTCACATCTGCAACGTCGATGGTCATCCAGGGTGCGGCCTGCACCTGACCGTCCCTGACGACGCGGATCCGGCCCGGCCGCTCGGTGAGGAAGATGCGGCCGTCCGGCGCGAAGTCGATCGCCCAGGGCACCTCCAGCCCGCGGATGATGGTCTCGACGGTGGGCACGCCCGCCTGGGCCGCCAGGCCGGGCCCCGGAGAGGCAAGCGACGCAACGACCGCGCCGCCGCAGACCAGCAGGACCAATGTCCTCATACCCCACCTCATCTGGAAGACGACATTCTTCTGTATCTTATTAGGTATCTTACCCGCTCCCGGATCGACCGTCAGGCCCCACCAAGCGGCAGACCCGTCCGTGGCGTATAATGACAGTCGGTATGGTTCAGCCGACGTCCGCCGGGGCAGGTGGCTCCCCGATCTATCTCGACTACGCAGCCACGACGCCCGTGGATCCGCGCGTGGGGGCCGCCATGCAACCGTACTTCACCGAGCGGTTCGGCAACGCCGGCAGCGTCCACCAGTTCGGTCAGGCCGCCCGTGCAGCCATAGACGAGGCGCGGGCCGAGGTGGCGCGCCTGATCGGGGCCGAGCCGCGGGAGATTGTTTTCACCTCCGGTGCCACCGAAGCCAACAACATGGCGATCTTCGGGGCCGTCTTCGCCCGCGACCTCCCCGACCGGCACATCATCACCGCGGCGACGGAGCACCACGCCGTGCTGCAACCGTGTCGGTGGCTGGAGACGCGCGGTGTGGCCCTTACCGTGCTCCCGGTGGACCGATGGGGCCGCGTAGACCCCGACGCGGTGCGGCGGGCGATCCGGCCGGGGACGGTGCTGATCTCGATCATGCACGCCAACAACGAGATCGGCACGCTGGGCCCTGTCGCCGAGATCGCGGCGATCGCCCGCGAGCACGGGGTCCTGTGCCACACCGATGCCACGCAGAGCGCCGGGATCGTCCCGATCGACGTCAGGGCGCTGGGCGCCGACCTGCTCTCGCTGTCGGCGCACAAGCGTTACGGGCCCAAGGGGATCGGCGCGCTCTACATCCGCACCGGCGTGGCCCTCGAACCCTACCTCCACGGGGGCAGCCAGGAGCGGGGGCGACGCGGCGGGACCGAGAACGTGCCGGCCATCGTGGGCTTCGGGGTGGCTGCGCGCCTGGCGCGCGAGGGCATGGCCGAGGAGGCCGCCCGGGTGGCCTCGCTGCGCGACCGCCTGGCCGCCGGGCTGGCGGCGCTGGAGGGCGCGCACCTCAACGGCCATCCCCGCGAACGGCTGCCGGGGATCGTGAATGTCTCCTTTGAAGACGCCGACAGCGAGTCGCTGTTGCTGGCCCTCGACCTGGAGGGCATCGCCGCCTCCAGCGGGTCAGCCTGCACGTCCGGGAGCCTGGAGCCCTCCCACGTGATTGCGGCGCTCGGCCTCCCGGAGCGGATCGCCGCCGGGACGCTGCGCTTCTCGCTGGGCCGCTGGACCACGGTCGAGGAGATCGACCGCACGCTGGCAGTGCTGCCGGGCATCCTGGCGTCGGTGCGCCGGGCGGCGGTGCGGAAGGTGTGAAGGCGCCTCCGGTTGAACCTTCCTGTTGACTCGCCGTGGTCGACTACCTCCCCGTCCTCATTCACTTCGTGCTGGTCGTCGGGCTCACGGTCACCCTGCTGGGTGCCCATGCCCTGCTGGGTGGGAGCCGGCCCCTGCCGCCGAAGCAGGAACCCTACGAGTCCGGCGTGTGGTCCGTCGGGTCGGCGCGCGAGCGCGTGCCGATCCGCTATTACCTGATCGCCATGCTCTTCATTCTCTTCGATCTCGAGGTCGTCTTCCTGTTCCCGTGGGCGGTCGTGTTCCGGCAGCTGGGCGCCTATGGCCTGGGCGCCATGCTGGTCTTCCTGGGCGTGCTCGGCATCGGCCTGATCTACGCCTGGAAGCGGGGAGCGCTCGAATGGCAGTGACCGACGTCGCGGCCGAACGCGAGGCGGCAACCTTCGAGAAGCGGGTGCTGTTGACCACCGTCGACCGCATGGTGGCCTGGGCCCGCAAGAGCAGCGTGTGGCCCGCCCAGTTCGGCCTGGCCTGCTGCGCCATCGAGATGATGAGCACCGCGGCGGCCCGCTTCGACCTGGGGCGCTTCGGGAGCGAACTGTTCCGCGCTTCGCCCCGGCAGGCGGACCTGCTCATCGTCTCGGGCCGCGTCTCCCAGAAGATGGCGCCGGTGCTGCGCCACATCTACGACCAGATGCTGGAGCCCAAGTGGGTCATCGCCATGGGCGACTGCGCTTCGTGCGGCGGCGTCTTCAACAACTACGCGCTGGTCCAGGGAGTGGACAAGGTGGTCCCGGTGGACGTCTACGTGGCCGGCTGTCCGCCCCGCCCGGAGGCGCTGCTGGACGGGTTCATGAAGCTCCAGGCGAAGATCGCCAGGACCGGAGGCCGCCGTGAGCCGGGCCGCTGACCGGGCCGCCCTGGTCGCCCGCCGCCTGGGCGAGGCGGACGTGATCATCGAGGAGTTCCGCGGCGAGGTCACGGCGGTGGTGCCCGCGGAGCGCATCCTGGAGGCGCTGCGCGTGTTGCGCGACGCGCCTGAGGGGACGCCGGTGCTCACCGACCTGACCGCCCTCGACCGCTATCCGGCCGAGCCGCGCTTCGAGGTCGTCTACCTCCTCACCTGGTATGCGCCGCCGGCCCGCCTCCGGGTGAAGGCCCGGCTTTCAGGCGGCGCGCCCACGATCGCCAGCGCCACATCCCTCTGGCCGGCGGCCAACTGGCTGGAGCGCGAAGCCTACGACATGTTCGGCATCCGGTTCGAGGGGCACCCGAACCTGACGCGGATCCTGATGCCCGACGACTGGGAAGGGCATCCGCTCCGCAAAGACTTCCCGCTGACGGAGGAACCGGTGCAGTTCATCGGCCACGTGCCGAAGACGCCCAGCACGATCATTCCCAAGGCGCCGCCGCGTGGGTAGCCGGACCGAGACCCTGACCCTCAACATGGGCCCGCAGCACCCATCCACCCACGGGGTGCTGCGGTTGATCCTCGAGCTGGAGGGCGAGGTCATCCTGGGCGCCTCGCCGGTGATCGGCTACCTGCACACCGGGTTCGAGAAGGAAATGGAGCACCGGACCTACCACCAGAACATCGTCTTCCCGGCCCGGATCGAGTACCTGGCGACCTTCATCGAGGAGGCCGCCTACGTGCTGGCGGTGGAGAAACTGCTGGGCATCACCCCGCCGCCGCGGGCCCAGGCGGCCCGGGTCATCCTCTCGGAGCTCTCCCGCATCGCCAGCCACCTGGTGTGGCTGGGCACCAGCGCCCTCGATCTCCAGGTCACCAGCGTCTTCATCTACTGCATGCAGGACCGCGAGGAGATCCTCGACATCCTGGAGATGGTGTCCGGCCAGCGCATGATGCACGGCTTCCTCCGGATCGGCGGCATGCAGTGGGACCTGCCTGAGGGATTCGAGGCGCGCGTGCGCCGGCTGATGGACCGCCTGCCCTCCCGGATCGACGAGTACGATCGGTTGCTGACCGAGAACCTCATCTGGCGGAAGCGCACGGAGGGGATTGCGGTCCTGTCCCCGGATGACGCCCTGCGCTACGGCTGCACCGGTCCGATCCTGCGGGGGTCGGGCGTCCCCTATGACGTCCGCAAGGCCTTTCCCTACAGCGGGTACGAGCAGTACCAGTTCGACGTGCCGCTGGGGAAGCACGGGGACGCCTTCGACCGGTACCTGATCCGGCTCGAGGAGATGCGCCAGAGCCGGCGCATCATCCTCCAGGCGCTCGATCGCCTGCCCGACGGTCCCTGGATCACAGACGACCGCAAGGTGGCGCTGCCGCCTCGAGCCGAGCTAGTGCGCAGCATGGAGGCGGTCATCCACCAGTTCAAGCTGGTGAGCGAAGGCCTCCACCCTCCGGTCGGCGAGGTCTATGCGGCCGTGGAATCCCCCCGGGGCGAGAAAGGCTACTACATCGTCAGCGACGGGAGCAACCGGCCTGCACGGGTCCGCGTCCGCGCCCCGTCGTTCAACAACCTGCAGGCGCTGCCGGTGATGCTCTACCGCGGCTACGTAGCCGACTGCGTGGTGGCCATCGCCAGCATCGACATCGTCCTGGGAGACGTGGACCGCTGATGGCCGTCCCTCCTGCCCCCACCCTCAGCGAGGCGGCGCGGGCGGAGATCCGCCGGCTGGCGGGGCGCTACGAGCACCGGCAGTCGGCGCTGCTGCCGGCGCTGTTTGTCGCGCAGGAGGAGGTGGGGTACCTGCCGCCGGAGGTGCTGGCGGCGGTGGCGGAGACGCTGGACCTGCCGCTGTCGGAGGTCGTGTCGGTGGCGTCGTTCTACCATCTGTTCCACCTGGAGCCGATCGGGCGGCACCTGGTGCAGGTCTGCACCAACCTCTCGTGCCTGCTGAATGGATGCCGTCAGGTCGTGCGGCGGTTGGAGGAGCACCTGGGGGTGGCGGCGGGCCAGACCACCGCGGACGGCCGGTTCACGTGGCGGGCGGTGGAATGCCTGGCGGCGTGCGAGGAGGCGCCGGTGGTGCTGGTGGACGAGGACCGGTGGCCGAAGGTCGCCCCCGAGGATGTGGCGGGGATCCTGGAGCGCTATCCGTGAGGGGCGGCTGATGCGGGAGTCGATCATCCTGAAGTGGGCGCAGACGCCGGGGATGGGAGACCTGGAGGCCTACCGGTCAGCCGGGGGCTACGAGGCCGCGCGCCGGGTGGCGGTGGGAGCGCTGACGCCGGACCAGGTGATCGAGATGCTGACAGCGTCGGGGCTGCGGGGCAAGGGCGGGGCGGGCTTCCCCACCGGGCAGAAGTGGAAGTTCATCCCCCGCCAGGCGCCGACCACGTACGTGGTGGTGAACGCGGACGAGGGGGAACCGGGGACCTTCAAGGACCGGACGCTCCTGGAAGGCTGCCCGCACCTGTTGATCGAGGGGATCCTGATCGCGGCGATGACGGTGGGCGCGAAGAAGGCCTACATCTACCTGCGGCGGGAGTTCCACCGGGCGCGGCGGGGGCTGGAGGCGGCGCTGGCGCAGGCCCGGGCGGCGGGGGTGGTGGGCGAGCGGGTCTTTGGGACCGGGCAGGCGGTGGAGATCGTGGTGCACACGGGGGCGGGGGCGTACATTGCGGGGGAGGAGTCGGCGCTGCTGGAGTCGCTGGAGGGGCGCCGGGCGCTGCCGAGGCTGCGGCCGCCGTTCCCGGCGCAGGCCGGGCTGTACGGGCAGCCGACGCTGGTCAACAACGTGGAGACGCTGTGCCACGTGCCGGTGATCCTCACCCTGGGGCCGGAGCGCTACCGCGGTTACGGCCCGCCGGCCCTGTTCTCCGTGAGCGGGTGCGTGGTGCGGCCGGGGGTCTACGAGGCGCCGCTGGGGGTGACGCTGCGGGCGCTGGTGTTCGAGTATGCCGGGGGGCTGCGGCCGGGGCGGCGGTTTGTGGCGGCGTTTCCCGGGGGGTCCTCGTCGATGCTCCTGACCGCAGAGCACCTGGATGTCCCGATGGACTACGACAGCCTGCGGCAGGTGGGCTCGATGCTGGGGTCGGCGGCGGTGATCGTCCTCGACGATACCGCGGATCTCGTGGAGGTCATCGCCCGCGCCGTGGCGTTCTACCGCGACGAGTCCTGCGGCAAGTGCACGCCCTGCCGGGAGGGCACGGTCTGGCTCAGCCAGATCTTCGACCGCATCCTGGGGGGCCGCGGCCGGATGGAGGACCTGCACCTCCTGGAAAGCATCGCCCAGGGCATGACCGGGACATGCTTCTGCCCGCTGGGCGAGAGCGTCCCGCCCAGCCTGATCGCCTCGCTCCGCCACTTCCGCGGCGCCTATGAGCGGCACATCGCCCGGGCGGTGGTCCATGGCCGCTGAGGTCGGGGCCCGGACGGTCACCCTGACCATTGACGGCCGGCAGGTGACCGTGCCAGAGGGGACGACCGTCTACCAGGCCGCCCGGGCCGCCGGCGTCGAGATTCCCATCTTCTGCTACCACGACCGCATGCCGCCGCTGGGCGCGTGCCGCATGTGCCTGGTCAAGGTAGAGAAGATGCCGAAGCTGCAGGCCTCCTGCACCCTGCCGGCCGCCGACGGCATGGTGGTCGACACGCAGGGCCCCGAGGTCCGGGCCGGACAGGAGGCTATCCTCGAGTTCCTGCTGATCAACCACCCGCTGGACTGCCCGATCTGCGACAAGGGCGGCGAGTGCCCGCTGCAGGACCAGACCTTCCGGTGGGGCCCCGGCCGCAGCCGGTTCATCGAGCCCAAGCGCGACTTCGCCAAGCCCGTCTCGCTGGGTCCGGTGCTGACCCTCGACCGCGAGCGGTGCATCCTCTGCTGGCGCTGCGTGCGCTTCGGCGAGATCATCGCGGGCGACGATGCCCTCAAGGGCTTCCAGCGGGGATTTGCCAGCGAGATCAACACCGCGTTCACGCAGCCGGTGGCCTCCAAGTTCATCGGCAACACCATCGCGATCTGCCCTGTGGGGGCGCTCACCAGCCGGCCCTACCGGTTCCGCGCCCGGCCGTGGGACAACCGGCCGGTGCCGTCTGCCTGCACCCACTGCGGCCTGGGCTGCGCGGTCTGGCTGGACGTGCGGGACAACCAGATCCTCCGCACCCGCGCGCGGGAGGAACCGGCGGTCAACGACATCTGGCTGTGCGACCGCGGCTTCTTCGGGCACGACTACGTGAGCGCGAAGGATCGGCTGACCACCCCCCTGGTGCGGCGCCACGGCCGGCTCGAAGAGACGTCCTGGGGTGAGGCCCTCGACCTGGTCGCCTCCCGCCTGCGCGCCTCGAGGACGCACGGGCCCGGGCGGGTGGCGTTCCTGGGGGGCGCGCGCCTGTCCAACGAGGAGGCGTGGGTGGCCTCCCGGTTCTTCCGCCAGGTGGTGGGCACGCCGCACCTGGACCATCGGGTGGACGCCCCGCCGGGCGGCGCCAGCCTGCGCGTCCCCTGGGGCCTGCGCGCGCCCATCGAGGAGATCGGCCGCGCCGACGTGCTGGTGCTCATCGGCTGCGACGTCACCGAAGAGTACCCGGTGCTGTGGCTGCGGATGAAGCAGGCGGCCGACCGGGGCGCGACCCTCGTCGTCGTCCACGCCAAGCGCCTGGAGATCCACCGGTTCGTCCGGCACGAGCACTTGGTCCGCCATGACCGGCTGGCCGCCACGGTGGAGGACCTGGCCAGGGGTGCGGAGGCCACCGACGCGACGGTGGTCCGCACGGCCGCGTCGATCGCGGCAGGGGCCCGGGTCCACATCCTGGTCGGGCGGGGAGCCCTCGATGCCCCGGGCGGCCCGGCCCTGCTGCGGGCGGCGGCGCGCCTGGCGGCGCGGGTGAAGGGCACGCTCCACATCGCCCGCGGCAGGGGGAACGAGATCGGCGCCCAGCGCTTCGGCCTGATCCCGTCGGATGGCGGCTGGAGCGCGCCCGAGATCCTGGAGGCGGCGGCCGACGGGAGGCTCGATGTGCTCTACGTGGCCGGCAGCGATCCGGCGACGGCGGTCACCGACCGCGCCGCCTGGGAGGCTGCCCGGCGGGGCGTGGGCTTCCTGGTGGTGCACGAGGCGTTCCTCTCGGCGACGGCCCGGTCGGCGGATGTGGTCCTGCCGGCGCTGGTGCTCCCCGAGAAGTCCGGCACCGTGACCAACCTGGAGGGCCGTACCCTCCCGCTGGCCGCGGCGGTGGTGGGCCCGGGCCAGGCCCGGGCCGATGACGCGATCTTCGCCTCCCTGGCCGCGGCCCTGGGCGTGACGTTCTCGTACGGCACCAGCGAGGAGCTCCTGGAGGAGATGCGCGCAGCCGTCCCCGACTTCCGCCCGGGGGCCCTCTCGCCGATTCCGCCGGTCAGCGTCCAGGCCGGCGCCCTCCGGAGGCCGGAGGCGCGCCCCGACGAGGAACCGGGGCGGACGGAGGCGTCCGGCCTGCATCTGGTGCTCACCGAGCAGCTCTTCACGCAGGGGGTCATGACAGGACGGTGCCGGGGCATCACGGACCTGGCGGGCGCCCCGCACTGCCTGATCCATCCCGACGATGCCAACCGGCTCGGCATCCGGGATCGGTCGTTGGTCGAACTGGCGACCGCGCACGGCGCCGTCGTGCTGCAGGCGCGCACCAGCGATGTGACCCTACCCGGGCAGGTCCTGGTGCCCCGCGGCTACGACGCCGTCCCGGTGCACACGCTGGTCCGCTGGCCCCACCCCGCCGCCGCGGTCGCGGTGCGACCGATCCTGCCGGCGGCGGCCGGAGGTGGCGCGTGATTCCCGCCGGGGGATGCATCGGGTGGGCCCCGTGAGCGCCATCCTGGTCGAGGCCACGGTCAAGAGCGCCGTCCTTTTGGTCCTGCTGCTGACGGCCTTCGCCTACATGACCCTGCTCGAACGCCGGCTGATCGCCCGCTTCCAACTGCGCTATGGACCGAACCGGGTCGGCCCCCTGGGCCTGCTCCAGCCGCTGGCCGACGGGATCAAACTCATCTTCAAGGAGAGCTTCATCCCCGCCCGCGCCGACGTGCTGGTGTACTGGATCGCGCCGGCTGTCTCGATGATCGCGGCCCTGTTCGTCTACGCCGTGATCCCCATTGGGCCGGAGGTCCAGATCTTCGGCCGCAGGGTGGCCCTGTACCTGGCCGATGTCAACATCGGGATCCTGCTGGTGCTCGGCGCCTCGTCGATCGGCGTCTACGGCATCATCCTCGGCGGCTGGTCGGCCAACAACAAGTACGCGCTGCTGGGCAGCCTGCGCTCCTCGGCCCAGGTCATCAGCTACGAACTGGTCATCGGACTGGCGGTGGCCTCGGTGGTGCTCAGCGCGGGGTCGTTGAGCCTGGTGGACATCGTGAACGCGCAGCAGCGGCTCTGGTTCGTGGTCACCCAGCCGGTCGCGTTTCTCCTGTTCCTCATCGGGGGCGTCGCCGAGACCAACCGCGCCCCCTTCGACCTCCCCGAGGCCGAGCAGGAGCTGATCGCCGGCTTCCACACCGAGTACGGCGGGTTCAAGTTTGCCATGTTCTACGCCGGGGAGTACCTCGGCATTGTGACGATGAGCCTGCTGACCGCCACGCTCTTCCTGGGCGGCTGGCACGGGCCGGTCCTGCCCGGGGTGGTCTGGGTCGCGCTGAAGACGTTCGCCTTCGTCTTCCTGTTCATCTGGCTGCGCGCCACGTTCCCGCGGGTGCGCCACGACCAGTTGATGGGGCTGAGCTGGAAGGTGCTGATCGAGATCGGATTCGCCAACGTCGTGGTGACGGCGGCGGTCCTGACGCTGCTGGGACGATAACCATGGCGTCGCTGCTCAGGCAATCGCTGGCGCTGCTGCGCGGCCTGCTCATCGTCGGGCGGTATCTCTTCCGCCCGCGGGTCACCACCGCTTATCCCGACGTCAAGACCCGGGTCGAGGCGCGGTTCAAGGGGCGCCACTGGCTGACCCGCTACGAGGACGGGATGGAGCGGTGCGTGGGGTGCGAGCTGTGCGTCATCGTCTGCCCGTCCCAGGCGATCTACGTCAAGGCGGCCGAGAACACCCCGGAACGCCAGGTGAGCAAGGGCGAGCGGTACGCCGAGGACTTCCAGATCAACATGCTCCGGTGCATCTTCTGCGGGTTCTGCGAGGAAGCCTGTCCGACCGGGGCCATCGTGCTGGGGCGCGACTACGAGCTCTCCGGGTACACCCGCGAGTCGCTCATCTACACGAAGGCGATGTTGACCGAACCGTATCCCGGAGCGTCGGGCCGCGACCCGCGGCGGGAGGTGTAGGCGGTGGAATGGGTCGTCTTCATCCCGGCCGCCGCCCTGGCCCTCGCCGGCGGCGTGGGTGTCGTCGCCGCCCGGCAGCCCGTCCACAGCGCCATCGCCCTGCTGGTGGTGCTGGCCGCGCTGGCGGTGACCTACCTGCTGCTGGCCGCGCAGTTCATCGCCGTCCTCCAGGTGATCATCTACGCCGGCGCCATCGTCGTGTTGTTCCTCTTCGTCATCATGCTGTTGCACGCGCGCTCGGGCGAAGGGCCGGTCCCCAAGCTGCCCCGACAACGGGGGACCGCGGCGGTCGCGGCGGCCCTCTACCTGGCCGCACTCCTGGTGGCCGTGCTGGCCGCCTCCGGACCGTTCCCCCCGGCCCCCGAGGGCTTCGGGGAAGCCCGGCAGATCGGCGCGGCGCTGTTTGCAGGGTTCCTGCTGCCCTTTCAGCTGGCGGCGATCATCCTGCTGGTCGGGATCGTGGCCGCCGTGATCCTGGGCCGCCGCCCCGAGGGCGAGGAGGAGCGCTAGACCGTGGTCCCCTCGTCCGCCTATCTGGCCCTGAGCGCGGCGCTGTTCACCCTCGGCGCCGTCGGCGTCCTCGTTCGCCGCAGTGCGCTCATCATCTTCATGTCCGTGGAGTTGATGCTCAACTCCGTGAACCTGGCGTTCGTGACCTTTGCCCGGATGCACCGGTCTATCGAGGGCCAGGTGGTGGTCTTCTTCGTCCTGGTGGTGGCCGCGGTTGAGGTGGTCGTCGGCCTGGCCCTGATCGTGGACATCTTCCGCTCCCGCGAGAGCGTGGACATCGACGACGTGGACCTCCTGCGAGGCTAGACGATGGACGACGTGGTCATCAGAGTCGGCTGGCCGTTGATGCTGGTCTGGCCGCTGCTGGGCTGGCTGGCCAACGGCCTGCTGGGCGGTCGGCTGCCCCGGACGGCCTCGGGGGTCATCGCCAGCGCCTCCGCCGGCGCCAGTTTCGCCACCGCGCTGCTGGTCGCCTCAGCCTACCGCGCGGTTGCCGCGGCGGACGCGGCGGTCTCGCTCCCGATCCCGCTGTTTGACTGGCTGGGCGCCGGGCGCCTGACGGTGGAGGCGAGCCTGCTGGTCGACCCGCTGGCGCTGGTCATGGCGCTGGTGGTGGGTGGCGTCGGGTTCCTCATCCACGTGTACTCGATCGGGTACATGGCCGACGACCCCCATCCGTCGCGCTACTTCGCCTACCTCAACCTCTTTGTCTTTGCCATGCTCCTGCTGGTCTCGGCCGGCAACCTGCTGCTCCTCTTCGTCGGCTGGGAACTCGTCGGCCTCTGCTCCTACCTGCTGATCGGGTACTGGTTCGACCGCCCGGCCGCGGCGGCCGCCGGCCGCAAGGCCTTCGTCGTGAACCGCATCGGGGATGCCGCGTTCCTGCTGGGGGTGTTCCTCCTCTTCGTGACCCTGGGGACGCTGGACATCCTGGAGATCCGCGAGGGCGTGGCGACCCTCTCGAAGGAGGAGCGCCTGCTGGCCGCGCTGCTTCTGTTCGCGGGCGCCACCGGCAAGTCCGCGCAACTGCCGCTGCACATCTGGCTGCCGGACGCCATGGAGGGCCCGACGCCGGTCTCGGCGCTGATTCATGCCGCCACGATGGTCACCGCCGGCGTTTTCATGATCGCGCGGCTGGATCGGCTATACCTCGCCGCGCCTGAGGCCCTGATGGTCGTGGCGACCGTCGGCGCGCTGACCGCATTCTTCGCCGCGACGGTGGCGCTCCGCCAGCACGATCTGAAGCGTGTGCTGGCCTACTCCACCATCAGCCAGCTCGGGTACATGTTCGTGGGGATGGGTGTCGCGGCCCCCTCAGCCGGGATCTTCCACCTGGTCACCCACGCCTTCTTCAAGGCGCTGCTGTTCCTGGCCGCCGGCAGCGTCATGCATGCGATGCACGGGGTCATCGACATGCGCCGCCTGGGCGGGTTGGCCCGGCCGCTGCGGCAGACCGCCGGCGGGTTCACGATCGGTGCACTGGCCCTGGCCGGCGTGCCGCCCTTTGCGGGCTTCTTCAGCAAGGACCTGATCCTCGAGCACGCCTTCGCGTTCGGGATCCGCACCGGCAACTACCTCCCCTACGCGCTGGGCCTGGTGACGGCCGCCGTGACGGCCGTCTACATCACGCGCGCCGTCCTGCTCACCTTCTCGGGGCCGCCCGCCGAGCCGGGCGCGCACCCGCACGAGGCGCCGCCGGTCATGCGGTGGCCGATGGCCGCCCTGGCCATCCTCTCGGTCGCCGGCGGCCTGCTGGGCGCCTCCGTCGCCGGCGCGCCGCTGCTGCGGTTCCTCGACGGGCTGCTCGGCGTGGTGGAGTCCGGCCCCGAGGCCGCGCCGCACCCGCCGGCCGGCCTGCTGCGTTGGCTCTCGGTGGCGGCCGCCCTGGCCGGGGTGCTGGTCGGGTGGCGCGCCCACCGCGGACGCCGCGAGCCGGTGCTGGGGCGGGTGGGCGTCTTCCTGGAGCAGCGCTGGTACATCGACGCGCTGTACGACCGCGCCATCGTGGGCCCCGGCCACACGCTGGCGCGCTGGCTCGCCGGGCCGTTCGATCTGGGCGTCATCGACGGCGCGGTGAACCTGGTGGGCCGGGGGCTGGGGGCGCTCGGCGGGCAGGCGCGGCGGTTGCAGACCGGCTATGCCCGCCAGTACGCGCTGGGCGTGCTGATCGGGACCGTGCTCATCCTGGGTTACTGGATGCTGAGGTGGTGACGGTGCCGGCATCCGGGGAGCGGAGGTAGCAGGATGCTCTCGGTGCTCATCGTGCTTCCGCTGGCCGGCGCCCTGCTCGTGGCGCTGATCCCGCGCGAGCGCGAAGAGACGATCCGGCGGGCGGGGTTGGCCGTCAGCCTGGCCACGCTGGCAGTCGCCGCCTGGCTCTTCCGGGTCTTCGACCCCGCCTCCGGCGCGATGCAGTTTGCCGTGCGGGTGCCGTGGATCCCCGCCCTGGGCATCGGGTACGCCGTCGGCGTGGACGGCATTTCGCTGCTGCTGGTGGGCCTGACCGCCGTCATCTTCCCCCTGGCGTTGCTGGGGTCGTGGGACTCGATCACCGAGCAGGTCAAGTGGTTCACCGTGGCCATGCTGGGCCTGGAGGGCGCGGTGCTCGGGACGTTTCTGGCCCTCGACCTGATTCTCTTCTACGTGTTCTGGGAAGCGGTCCTGATCCCCATGGCCTTTCTCATCGCGCTGTGGGGCGGGCCGGCCAGGCGGTACGCGGCCATCAAGTTCTTCCTGTATACGATGGCGGCCAGCGTGGTGATGCTGGTGGCGATTTTGGCCCTCCACGTGCTGGGCAGGAGCCTCCTGGGGGAGCGGACGTTCGACCTGGAGGTGCTCGCGGCCATGGTGCTGCCCCCCGGGGTGCAGGCGTGGCTGTTCGCGGCGTTCGCCCTGGCCTTTGCGGTCAAAGTGCCGGTGTGGCCGCTGCACACCTGGCTGCCCGACGCCCACACCGAAGCGCCCACCGCCGGCAGCGTGATCCTGGCCGCGCTGCTGTTGAAGATGGGTACCTACGGCTTCGTGCGCTTCGGGCCCATGCTGTTCCCCCAGGCGCTCCCGGCGTCGGCGCCGCTGCTGGCGGCGCTGGCGATCGTCGGCATCCTCTACGGGGCGGTGGTGTCCTGGGCGCAGACCGATCTCAAACGCCTCATCGCGTTCAGCAGCGTCAGCCACCTGGGGTTCGTCATGCTGGGGATCGCGTCGCTCACCGAGCAGGGCCTCCAGGGCAGCCTGATCCAGATGGTCAACCACGGGATCAGCACCGGCGCGCTCTTCCTGATTGTGGGGGTGCTCTACGACCGGACCCACTCGCGCCAGATCGCCGACTACGGCGGGGTGGCCTCGCTCATGCCGCGGTTCGCCGCGATCTTCACCATTGTCATGCTGTCATCGGTGGCGCTGCCCGGCACCAACGGGTTCGTCGGCGAGTTCCTGATCCTGCTCGGCGCCTTCCAGACCTCGACGTGGTGGGCGGTCCTGGGGGTGGGGGGCGTGATCCTCTCCGCCGTCTACCTCCTCTGGGCCTACCAGCAGGTGATGCACGGACCGCAGGCCGCGAAGCATCCCGAGCGGCTGGTCGAGGTGACGCGCCGCGAGGTCCTGGTGTTCGCGCCCCTGGTGGCGCTGATCTTCTTCATCGGGGTCTACCCGAAGCCGCTGCTGGACCGCTCCGAGGCCGCGGTCCAGGCGGCGCTGGACCGGCTGGACCGCCCGGCGATGGCGGAGCCCTTCAGGAGGCACCGGTGATCGGACGCCCGCCGGTCCCGATCCTGCTGATCGCCCCTGAGGTCGCCGTCCTGACCACGGCCATGGTCGTGCTCCTGGCCGACCTCTGGGTGCGGCCGAAGCGCCGCGGCCTGCTGGTCGGCATGAGCGTGTTCGGCGTGGTGCTGGCCGCCCTGGTGGGGGTGACCCTCCCCGACGGGGTCGGGTTCGCCGACATGTATGTGCGCGATGGGCTCACCCGGGTGGGCCAGACCCTGGCCCTGGCCGCCGTCGCCCTGGGCGTCCTGGTGGCCCCGGAGTACCTGCGGCGCCTCAGGATGGAGCGCGGCGAGTACTATGCCCTGGTGCTGATCGCCGGCGTCGGCGCGATGCTCATGGCGGCCAGCGGCGACCTGTTGCTGCTCTTCCTGGCCCTGGAGACGCTCTCGATCCCGCTCTACGTGCTGGCGGCATTCCGCCGCGGCAGCGTCCGGAGCCAGGAAGCCGGCATGAAGTACTTCCTGCTCGGCGCCTTCGCCAGCGCCTTCTTCCTCTACGGCATCGCGCTGCTCTACGGCGCCGCAGGCACGACCCGGCTTTCGGGTCTGGCTGACTTCCTCTCGCGGGGGCCGTCGAGCCTGGCGGCGGCCGCCGGGGTCGGCCTGCTGGTCATCGGCCTTGGTTTTAAGGCAGCCCTCGTCCCGTTCCACACCTGGGCGCCAGACGTCTACGAGGGCGCGCCCGTACCCGCGGCCGCGTTCATGTCGGTGGTGGCGAAGATCGCCGCGTTCGCGGCGCTGGTTCGGGTGTTCCCGCTCACCTTGGGGGCGCTGGCCGGGCAGTGGACGGTGCTGCTCGGCGCCCTGGCGGCGGTCACCATGATCGTTGGCAACCTGGCCGCCCTGGCGCAGACGAACTACAAGCGCCTGCTGGCCTACTCCAGCATCGCGCACGCGGGGTACCTCCTGGTCGGGGTGGCCACGGCGACGCCGGATGCGGCCTCGGCGGTCATGACCTACCTGGCGGTCTACGCGGCGATGGGCATCGGGGCCTTCGCGGTGGCGGTGGCCCTGGAGCGGGGCGGGCAGGAGGCCGACCGGATCGAGGACTACGCCGGGCTCGCCGAGCGCGCGCCGCTGCTGGCCGCCGCCACCGCGCTGTTCATGATCTCGCTGGCGGGCCTGCCGCCCACAGGAGGGTTCATCGCCAAGTTGGGGATCTTCGCCGCGGCGGTCGAGGGGGGAGGGCGGGGCGGCCTCGCGCTGGCGCTGATCGGGGTGCTGACCAGCGTCGTCTCTGTGTACTACTATCTACGCATCCCATACGTCATGTACGCGGACCGGCCCGGTCCCGCGGTCCCCTCCGGCGGGATCTCCTCCAGCGCCGGTGAGCCAGGCGGTGCGGTACGCCTGCATCCCAGCCCGATGGTGAACCTGGTGCTGCTGCTGACGGCGGCCGCGGTGCTGCAGATGGGGTTCCTGCCGCGGACGATCATCGCGTTCGCGCAGCAGGTGGGCGCGCTGCTGCGGTGAGCCGCACGCTACGCACGGCCCCAGCCAAGCCCTGGCTGGCCTGGGGCGATGCCGCCAGCCTGCTCCTGTTCACCGTGCTGGGGCTGCGGTTCCACAAGGTCGCGGTGACCCTCGGCGAAGTGCTGCAGACCGCGGTGCCGCTTTGGGCGGCGTGGTTCGCCGTGGCGGCCCTGCTGAAGACGTACCGCCGTCCCGGCGCTGGGGTGTTCCTCGCGAACTGGATCGTGGCGGTGCCGCCGGCGCTCCTCGCCAGGCACCTCTGGCTGGGGAGGCCGTTCGGCCAGGGGTTCCTGGTCTTCCTGGGGGTGGCGCTTGCCCTCACGCTCGTCTTCCTGGGCGCCTGGCGGATCGGGGCATTCCTGGCGGAACGCGCAGGGAGACGGTCCTGACCCGATGTTCCCGGCCGGCGTCAACCGCCGCCTGGAGCGGGAGGGCGTTCGCCTGTCCCGCGGCGGGGCTGGCTGTCACCCTGCAGGGCGTGGCCCCACGTGCGTCCCCCGGCGGAGCGCCCATACCCCCCAGATGATCAGGACCATCGCCGGAATCTGCCCCAGCGTCAGGGGGCCCAGCGCCCGCAGGTCGCTGCGCAGCATGTCCAGGAACAGGCGGCCGATCGAGGTGGGCACCACGATGCCCCAGAAGACCTGGCCGTCGAACCTCCGGGTTGCCGCCACCCTCCGCGCGTAGAGCAGGATGCCCGCGGCGAAGAGCATCTCGTAGATCTGCAGGGGATGGCGTGGCACATCGGGCGCCGTTGCGAACCGGACGCCCCACGGCAGCGTGGTCGGATCGCCGTAGAGCTCCCCGTTGATGAAGTTGCCGAGGCGGACGAAGATGTTGCCGATGGGAATCGCCCAGCCGAATGCGTCCGCGAAGGTCCACATGGAGATGCCGCTGCGCCGGGAGGCCCAGGCCACGTAGAGCAGGCCGGCGGCGATGGCGCCGTGGGAGGTCAGCCCGCCCTGGTCCACCCGGACGACGTCGATCAGGTGGCGGAACTCGCCCGGGTGGGAGAGGACATAGCCCACCCTGGCGCCCACCAGGGCCGCGAGCGTGAACCCGACGGTGGTGCGGTCGAGGACCGCCGGGGGAATCCCGATGCGGGGTCCGTAGCGGTAGGCGACCACCATGCTGAGCGCAATGGTGGTCGCCAGCAGGAGGCCGTACCACCGCACGGCCAGGGGGCCGATCTGGATGATCACGGGGTCCACAGCCGGGGTCAGTCTAGCACCGGCTGTCCGGGCCGCTCAAGGTGCCAGGGGGGTACTTGATAAGAAGCCTGAAACGTCACCCCCTCCATATTACGGTGTCAAGAAGGCAGGGCATCCTGGCCGTGGGCGTTCCCTCTGGGGCTGCTTCCCGGGGTCCAACGTATGGGCCGCCTCCAGGATCGGCGGTGGTTGTTTGGGGTGCACCTGAATATTGTCCGGGAAGAGAACGCCGTCTCCGTAGGAGCTCCTGGCCGCGCGAGAGAGGTCAAGTGTCAGATTTCCTGTAAAAGTTTCGGGCCTGGGTCATGCTACTTCACCTTCCTCCCCAGCCTGGTCACACGGTGCGGTCTCGCATGACGCAGTACGCTGATCCCCAACTCCTGGCGGAGCTGCCGCAGCTGCTCACGGTGCCGATCGATCATCGGGATCCGGTGCCCGCGCTGGCTCGCCCGGACCAGGGTGGCGTAGACGAGCTTCAAGCAACTGCGCTCATCAAAGAAGCGCGGGATGATCTTCGTCCGTCGGCGCTCCTCCAGAAAGCTGCGCTCGATGAGGTTCGTGGTGCGGACGTGCTTGCGGTGCGCGGCGGGCAACCGCAGGTGCGCCAGCGTGGCGTCTGGGTCATCCGCCAGCGACGCCATGGCGGCAGGAAACTCCCACTCAAAGCGCGCCCGCGTGGCTTGCAGGGCCTGCTGGCCGGCCTCGTACGTCGGGGCATCCCGCACGCCCACCAGGTGCGCCTTCACCTCGGCGCGGGCATACTCGGGCACTTTGGCCAGGACGTTGCGCATCTTGTGGACCCAGCAGCGCAGCCGCAGACTCTTCGGCCAGATGTCCCTGATCGCCGCACCAGCCCCGGCGCCCCGTCGCTGGTGACCCTCACCGGCGTGCGCAGCCCGCGGCGCACCAGGTTCCGCAGCATCGCCAGCCAGGCCCCGTAGCTCTCCTGATTGCCCAGGGGCAGGTGCAGCAGCACCTTGCGCCCATCGGCCAGGATCGCCCCAGCGCACCGCAGCGCCTCGGCCGGGCCGCCCTGCAGCCGCAGCGACTCGTAAATCGCATCCAGGAAGCGGTACTCGACCGCGAAGCCCGACAGGTCCCGCTTGGTGAACGCTTCGTAGTCTTCCCACAGGCGGTCCGTCAGTTCGCTCACCGCGCTGGCGCTCACCAGACAGCGGCCCGTGCCGTCCCGGAGCGCGTCCTCAATGTCGCGCGTGCTCAGGCCCCGCGCATCCATCTCCGCGACCAGCCGCTGCAGCACATCGGTGTGCCCCCGCAGGAAGGTCAGGAGCTTCGATTGGAAGGGTTCCGGCGTCTGCCGGACTTGCGGGAGCTGCGGGGATCTCGCCTTCCGCCGTGCGCCCGCGCCCCGGTTCGTACCCGGTGCGGTACCCACGGTGCGGCTGGCCTCCGCGGTGGCGGACGTAGCGTTCCCGACCCAGGAAGTCCGTCACCTCCTCTTCCAGCAGCTCCTGAGCCAGCCGCTGGGCGCCCAGGCGGAGCAGGGTGCTGGTCACCTCAGCCCTGCCATCGACTCCGTCTCTGAGGCCGCGATCAATCTCTTCCCGACCACGCCGGCTTGGTGCTACCTTGGGCATAGGTCTGGGCTCCGCGCCGGGATCTGAGGAGTGTAACTGTCCCATCGCTATTCGAAGACGCGCCTGAGGACGGTGTCTGTTCAAGGAGAAGGCTCGATGACTTCCGCACCGAGGCGGACGTCCGCAATCTTCTCGGCACCCTCTACAGAGCGGTCCGTGACGCCAAGCGCACCTACGGCGTGGTGCACTTGTTGCTGTCGGGCGGTCGAAAGGTCATGAGCGTGGCAGCGATGGTGGTGGCGCAGCTTCTGTTCGGACCCGAGGATCGCGCCTGGCACCTTCTGAGTGAGGGTTGGGCGCCCGGAGCACCGCGGAAGATGCACCTGGAGCTCGGCGACGTCGTGCACCTCGTACCGATCCCCGTCCTGCGGTGGACCGACTCAGGGGTAATGCTGGCAGCACTCGCAGTGCTCGACGATCCCTTGGAGGCTATCCGTCGCTACGAGGAGATCGTCCGAGGCGAGCGTATGCGGAGCCGGCGTGGATTCGTCGGGCGGTGGCTTACCCTTGCGGAAGGGGACGTGGCGCGTCTGGCCTGCCGGGGGCTCGACAACGCCGCGATTGCCCGTCGCCTGGGCCGCAGTCCCAGGACCGTGGCCAACCAGCTTACCGCCATATGCGACAAGCTGGAAGACTGGCTTGGCTTCCAGGGCCCCCGGCTGACCGGGCCCTGCTGCTGGCTGAACTCGCCCCGTATTTCGAGCTCGAGAACGTGTCTAGAACGGAGGACGGGAACAGGTCCCCAAGCAGAAGGGTAAACGCTTCTCATGCGCGGTGGGCCAAGGGCGGCTAATCTCCTCCCGAAGACATCGTCGGGGAGTGCGAGGAAGTGCGGTACCGGGCCTTGTTGCAGGAGGTAAGTGCCTTCGAGGTCGGGCGCTACAAGGTCCGGTGGGTATCGGATGCCGGTGGGCGCTTGCCGTGCTTCCTCGGCCCTACCTTCAGAGGAGGTTTGGGCCATGTGCTACGCCGCACGGCCTGCCCCCTGGGCAGCCGTGGCAGCTGGAAAAACCGAGACCCGAATTGCCACTGGGCCCGGTCAGATGCGCTAGGCGGACCGTTGGGGTGAAGCGAATCGGGCTTTCCCCAGACAAGCTGGCCTTCTACGACGCGCTGGCCGAAAGCCAAAGGCCTCCAGGCACTGCTCGTTGCTGGACAGGCAAGAGAAAGCGACGCTGACCGTTCTCGAGCAGGTAGAGACCCTTGCTGAGCTTTGGGTACGAGCGGTCCAAAGGCTCCTGTTTGGAGGCGGCCCACACATTGGACCCCGGGAAGCAGCCCCGGAGGGAACCCCCACGGCCAGGGTGCCCTGCGTTCTGGACACCGTAAATGGAAGGGGTTTGACGTTTCTGACTTCTCATCAAGTACCCCCTCAAGGTCCCAGAGGTCTGCAGGGTGGCGGCCAGGTCGAGAGGAAGTCTGGCATCCAGAAGGGAGGGGCACGGTCGTGAGCACGCCGCCGTCGGATCCGATCCTGCTCCTGGGCGACCCCCGACTGCGGATCGTCTGCGCGCCGGTGGCCGACCTCCGCGATCCCGTCTTCCGGAACCGGGCCGCCCGGCTCCAGGCCGCGCTGGCGCGGTTCCGCGCCGAGCACGGCTTCGGCCGGGCCATCGCCGCCCCCCAGATCGGCATTCCGAGCCGCTTCGTGGCCATGGATCTGGGTTCCGGCCCCATGCTCCTCGTCAATCCCGAGATCACCTGGACCAGCGAGGAGACCTTTACCATGTGGGACGACTGCATGTGCTTCCCGTGGATGCTGGTCCGCGTCCGCCGGCACCGCTCGATCTCGGTGCGGTTCGCCGACGGGGAGGGCCATCTCCACGAGTGGCCGCGGCTCGACCCGGCCACCTCGGAGTTGCTCCAGCACGAACTCGACCACCTGGACGGCATCTTGGCCATCGACCGGGCGCTGGACCGCGAGGCCATCGTCAGCCGCGCCGTCTTCGAAGCGGACCCCGGGAGGTTCCGCTCCCAGGTGGACTACGTGGTCGATTCGAAATCCACCGAGTGAAATCTTCCATCCCACCAGAGGACGTGCTGTGAACCCGCTCGTCTTCGTTGCCGCTGTGGCCGTCATTGGGGTGGGGGCCGGGATCGCCGGCGCGTTGTTTGGGCTCGGCGGGGGCATCTTCCTGGTCCCGGCCCTGACGCTGCTCTTTCACGTCAATATCAAGTACGCCATCGGCGCCAGCATCGTCTCGGTGATCGCCACCAGCAGCGGCGCGGCCGCCGCCTACGTCCGCGACCGGCTGACCAATGTCCGAGTCGGCATGCTGCTGGAGATCGCCACGGTAACCGGGGCCCTGTCGGGGGCCTATCTCACGGGGCTGCTGGCGCCCCGCTGGCTGTATGTGATCTTTGGGACCCTGCTCCTCTACTCGATCGTCCCGATGGTCGTCCGCCGCGGCATCGACCTGCCGCCGCCGGGCCCCGCTGATCCTCTGACGGTGCGCCTGGGTCTGGCGGGGGTCTACCACGATGCTGCAACCGGTCGGGAGGTGGCATACGCCCCCCGCCGCGTGTCTGCCGGCGCCGGCATGATGTACGTCGCCGGGCTCATCTCAGGCCTCCTGGGGATCGGCAGCGGCATCTTCAAGGTCCTGGCCATGGACGTCGTGATGCGGCTGCCGCTCAAGGTCTCCACCGCCACCAGCAACTTCATGATCGGGGTGACGGCTGCCGCCAGCGCCAGCGTGTATTTCGCCCGGGGGGACATCAACCCGCTGGTGGCCGCCCCGGTCGCCCTCGGAGTGCTGGGTGGAGCCTGGATCGGCACCCGGCTCATGCTGCGCGCACACCCCCAGACCCTGCGCGTCCTCTTCATCCCGATCCTGGCCTACATTGGTGTGACCATGATCGTCCGGGGGCTCGGCCTGTGAACCGTCCCAGAGACTCCCTTGAGGATGTCGTGAGCGGCATCCTGCTGGCGGGCGTGGCGACCTCGGCGCTGGTCGTCGCGATCGGCCTGATCCTGCTGATTCCCGCCGGGACGGGCAAGAGGCTGCTGCTGGAGCAGTTGACGTCCGAGCACGAAGTCTACATTGCGGGGCTGCCGCACACGTTGGGCGCGGTGCTGGCAGGTGCCGTGCAAGGTCGGCCGGTGGCCGTGATCCTCCTCGGCCTGCTCCTGTTGATCGCCACGCCGATCGTGCGGGTCCTGGTGGCTGCAGCCTATTTTGCCTTCACCGGGGATTGCCGGTACGCCCTCATCTCCACCGGTGTGCTGCTCCTGCTCCTGCTGGGGTTCGTCCTCGGCAGGGCCACCTGACCGCACCAGGCCCGAGGCCCCAGGCCCCTCAACCGCGGGCTCGATACGGTCCGGAGCCGATGCCCACCGCAACCCGTCCGGTGCACACTGGGGCCGAAGGAGGCGCTTCTATTGAGCAGCATGGGCAGGGTGGCTTTCTTGCGGTCGCTCAACGGCCTGCGGCAGTACGTGGCCGAGGTGACCACCCGGCAGTTCCCGCAGCCCGAGCACTGGTTTGGGATCGACGACGGGCAACTGATGGAACCGAAGAAGACCGCCTGAACGCACGAGGCGGCATAGGGGAGTGGTCCCCGACCACGTGAGGTCAGCCTTCCGGCCCGAGTTCCGGGCGACGGCGGTGGGGAGCCTGCCCCACACCGACCCGGTGGTCGCCTGCGACCTGATCGCCCAGTATCTCCCGGATATCCCCGCCTGGCCGCAGCTGCCCAGGCGCGACCCCCGCGAGAGCATGTACGTGCAGTACAGCCAGGGATTTCCCGGGATCGTCTTCGAGCACGGACGGATCTATGTGGACCGCCGGCGCGATCTGGAGGCCGGCCTGGAGCACCTGTACCTGCGCTACCTGAACGCCGACGCAGGCGCGTCGGCCACCAGCCCCGACCACGCGGCGGGGCTCGCGCAGTTTCTGACCCGGCCCTGGGAGTCGATCGCGGCCGTCAAAGGCCAGATCGTGGGACCGGTGAGCTGGGGGCTGACCGTCACCGACCAGGACCGGCGGGCCATCCTTTACGATGACCTGCTGGCCGACGCGGCGGCGAAACACCTGCGGCTGGCCGCGGTCTGGCAGGAGCGCGAACTCCGCCGCCTGGCCCCGCACACCATCATCGTCGTGGACGAGCCCTATCTGGCCTCGGTCGGCTCGGCGTTCGTGGCCGTCGAGCGCCACGAGGTCGTCGCGCTGCTCGAGGAGGTCTTCGCCGGCCTGCAGGGCCTCAAAGGCGTCCACTGCTGCGGCAACACCGACTGGTCGCTGATCCTGGAGACCTCGGCTGATGTCCTCAGCTTCGACGCCTACGGCTTCGCCGCACCGCTCTCCCTCTATCCCCGGGCCCTGCGGGCGTTTTTGGACCGCGGTGGCATCATCGCCTGGGGGATCGTCCCGACCTTGGACGATGCCACGGTGATGGCGGAATCGGCCGAGAGCCTGACCGACCGCCTCTGGAGCGCGCTGAGGCTCGTCGCCTCCAAGGGCATCCCGCTGGACGACCTGCTCGCCGCCTCGTTGGTCACCCCGTCCTGCGGGATGGCGACCCTCTCGGAGCCGGCGGCGGTGCGGGCGCTGGAGTTGCTGGCCGGGGTCGCGGCGAGGATGCGACATGACGTTCTGGGACGGTGACCCCACCCCAACCTGGCTTGACTGCACCAACGGGGGGAGGAACTCCATACGTGATCAACCGCAAGGTGGGGTTCAACTTCGGCAACTCCGCGAACAACCAGACTATCGAAATGTGCGCCGAGGTGCGCCGGGCGATGGACGCGGAGACCATCCTCCGCTTCGAGCACCCCTCCGGTGTGCTGGACCGGCCGGCGGGGCGCGGGCCCACGGCCGGTGCCGGGCCTGTGCTGGCCGGTGCCTGTTGACGGATGCAGGCCCGTGTGCTAGTCTTACGATCAACTGAATAGCTTCTCTTATCAAGAGTGGGTGAGGGACGGGCCCGATGACCCCCGGCAACCTGCCAGTGCGGTAAGGTGCCAACCCCCGCGGATCCAGTTCCGGCGGATAAGAGGGTGGGATCCCCTCCAGAGGCAGGAAGTGGAGGGGATTTTTGTATCCTGCGGAGGCGTCTGTGGGCATCCCATCCGAGCGCGTGCGCGTCAGCGTCCCGGCGTCGGTCGCCAACCTGGGCGCGGGATTCGACTGCCTGGCGGCCGCCGTCGGCATCCGTGCCGAGATCGCCCTGGCGCGGGCCGCATCCCCGGCGGTCGCCGTCACAGGCGTGGCCGTCCCCCAGGATGAGACCAACCTGATCTACCGGAGCGCGGCCGCGGTGGCAGAGCGCGTCGGCTACGCCGGCGCCTTCGAACTGCGGGCCTCCTTCCCCATTCCGCTCCGGGGCGGGCTGGGCAGCAGCGCCGCCGCGATCGTCGGTGGGGCGGTGGCCGCGACCCGGCTGCTGGAGGCGCCGCTGGACGCCGACGCGCTGCTGGAGTTGGCGACCTCGTTCGAAGGCCACCCCGACAACGTGGCGGCGGCCCTGCTGGGCGGCGTGGTGATCGTGGCGCAGAACAGCGCGGCCATCCGGTGGACCCGGATCGTGCCTCCCGGATCGCCAGCGGTGGTCCTCGCCATCCCCGCGCTGGAGGTCGAGACGGCGAAGGCGCGTCAGGTGCTGCCCGACCGGGTCAGCCGGGAGGACGCGGTCTTCAACCTGGGCCACACCGCCCTGCTGGTGGCCGCGCTGGCGCAGGGCCGGAAAGACCTGCTGCGGGTCGCCCTGCACGACCGCCTGCACCAGCCCTACCGCGCCCCGCTGGTCCCGGGCTTCGGGGCGGTGGTGGACGCCGCGCAACGGGCCGGGGCCTACGGGGCCGTGCTCAGCGGGTCGGGTCCGACGGTGGCCGCGCTGGCGCCGCCGGAGGCAGCGCCGTCGGTCGGCGAGGCGATGCGCAGGGCGTTCGGGCAGGCCGGGGTGGAGAGCCGCGTGGTGGTGACGGAGATCGACCCGCGCGGGGCACTCGACGGCTGATGGGGGAACTCGCTCGGGCACCGAGGCGGTGCCGGGCAGACGGAGGAGGCGATGCGATGCCAGTGGAGCGGTTGCGGTGTCGGGAGTGCGGGACCGAGGTGCCGGTTGGGCCCGAGTACGTGTGCGAGCAGTGCTTCGGCCCGCTGGAGGTCGTCTACGACGTGGAGGCGATGCGTCGCCTGCCGCTGCGCGAGCGCATCGAGGCCGGGCCCCGCTCCATCTGGCGCTACGCCGACCTGCTGCCGGTGCCCTACGATCCCGCCGTGGACCTCGCCGCCGGGTTCACGCCGCTGTTGCCCGCGCCGCGCCTGGGGGCGGCGCTGGGCCTGCGCCGGCTCTTCCTCAAGAACGACTCCACCAACCCGACCTGGTCGTTCAAGGACCGCGCGGTCGAGATCGGAACCGCCGCGGCGCGACGGTTCGGGTTTACCGTGCTGGCCTGCGCCTCCACCGGCAACCTGGCCAACTCCGTCGCGGCGCATGCGGCGCGGGCGGGCATGCGCGCCTTCGTCTTCGTGCCCGCCGGCATCGAGCGCGGCAAGGTGGTGCAGTCGGCCATCTACGGCCCCACGGTCATCGAGGTCGAGGGCGGCTACGACGAGGTCAACCGGCTGTGCGCGGAGATCGGGGAAGAGCACCACTGGGCGTTTCTCAACGTGAACCTGCGGCCGTTCTACAGCGAGGGCGGCAAGACGCTGGCCTTTGAGGTCGCGGAGCAACTGGGCTGGCAGGCGCCGGATGACATCGTGGTCCCCATCGCATCGGGTAACCTGCTGGTCAAGATCCACAAGGGCTTCCACGAACTGGCCGCCCTCGGGCTGATCCCGAGCGCGTCCACGCGGATCCACGGCGCGCAGGCCGACGGATGCGCGCCGGTGGCAGCCGCCTTCAAAGACGGCGGGGAGATCCGGCCGGTGCGTCCGCAGACCATCGCCCATTCCCTGGCGATCGGGACCCCCGCCGACGGCCGCTACGCCATCGCCGCCGTGCGCGGCAGCGGCGGGCGGATCGAGGCGGTCACCGACGACGAAATCCTGGAGGGGATGACGGTGCTGGCACAGACCGAGGGAATCTTCACCGAGACGGCCGGCGGGGTGACCGTCGCCTCCCTGAAGAAACTGGCGGCCTGCGGCGCGGTGGATCCCGACGGCGTCACCGTCGCCTGCATTACCGGCATGGGCCTGAAAACCCAGGAGGCGGCGGCCGGGGCGGTTGCCGCCTCCGTGCGTATCCGGCCCACCCTGCGCGCGTTCGAGCAGGCCGCCCTGGCCGCCGCGCCCGTCTAAAGGACCCCACAGGACCAGAGAGGGAGGCACGATGGCGACCATCAGGATTCCCACCCCGTTGCGGCGCTACACCAACGGCGAGCGGCAGATCACGGTCACCGCGGACACGGTGGCATCGGCGATCGCCGAGCTCGACCGGCGGTTCCCGGGGGTGCGCTCGCGCCTGCTGGATGCCGACGGGCAGATCCACCGCTTCGTCACCATTTTCGTGGGGGAGCAGGACGTCCGGCTCCTGGCCGGCCTCGCCACGCCGCTGGACGAGCAGGCGGAGGTCTCCATCATCCCCGCCATGGCCGGCGGCTGATCCGCCTCCGATCGTGCTATGGTTAGGGTGGAGTGCAGGCCACACGGCCGCTGTCGGGCCCTGACCGTCTATGAGCGTTCCTGCCGCCGTGCGCCGGCGCGCCGAGCAGTTGCGCGCGGAGATCAACGAACACAACTACCGCTACTACGTCCTGGACGCCCCCACCATCTCCGACGCGGAGTACGACCGGCTCCTCCGTGACCTCCGCGACCTGGAGGACCGCTACCCCGACCTGATCACCCCCGACTCGCCGACCCAGCGGGTGGGCGCGCCACCGTCGGCGGCCTTTGCGGCGGTGGCGCACCGCCTCCCGATGCTCAGCCTGGCCAACGCGTTCGGGGACGCCGACCTGGAGGCCTGGGAGCGGAGGGTCCGCGCCGCCCTGGGGGAGGCGCGTGTGCACTACGTCTGCGAGTTGAAGATCGACGGCGCCGCGGTCTCCCTGACCTACGAAGACGGACGGCTCGTCCGGGGCGCGACCCGGGGCGACGGCGAACGGGGGGAGGACGTCACCCCGAACCTGCGGACAATCCGCAGCGTCCCGCTGCGCCTGCGGGGGGACCGGCCCCCGCGGCTGGTGGAAGTCCGCGGCGAGGTCTACCTGTCGCGCCGGGCCTTCGAGGCCGCAAACGCCGACCGCGCCTCCCGCGGCGAGGCGCCCTTCGCCAACCCGCGCAACGCGGCCGCCGGGTCGCTGCGGCAACTCGACCCCCAGGTCACCGCCGGCCGTCCCCTGGACATCTTCGCCTACGGGATCGGACACAGCGAGGGGCTTGCCGTCTGGTCCCACTGGGAGACGCTGCGCTGGCTGCGCGATGCCGGGTTCCGGACCAACCCCCACACGGCGCGCTGCGAGTCCTTCCAGGAGGTGGTGGACTACATCAGGACCTGGACCGAGCGGCGCGCCACCCTCGACTACGACACCGACGGCGTCGTCGTCAAGGTCGACGACCTGGCCCAGCAGGCCGAGCTCGGCGCGACCACCCAGGCGCCGCGCTGGGCGCTGGCGTACAAGTTCCCGGCCGAGCAGGCGATCACCCGGTTGATCGGCATCACGATCAACGTCGGCCGTACCGGCGCCCTGACGCCGACGGCGGTCCTGGAGCCGGTGCGCGTCTCGGGCGTGACCGTCACCAGCGCCACCCTGCACAACGAGGACGAGATCCGCCGCAGGGACGTCCGTATCGGCGACTGGGTCATCGTGCAGCGCGCGGGCGAGGTGATCCCCGAGGTCGTCGCGCCGCTGCCCGAGCGGCGGTCGGGTCAGGAGCGTCCCTTCGAGATGCCCGCGCACTGCCCGGCGTGCTCCACGCCCGTGGAGCGCCCCGAGGGCGAGGCGGTCGCCCGCTGCCCGAACCTCGCCTGCCCCGCCCAGGTCCAGGAGCGCCTCGTCCACTTCGCGTCACGGGACGCGATGGACATCGAGGGCCTGGGCCACAGGCTCCTCGCGCAACTCCTCGAGCGCGGGCTGGTCCGCGATCCGGCGGACCTCTATCATCTGACCACAGCGCACCTGTTGACCCTCGAGCGGATGGGCGAGCGACTGGCACAGAACCTCCTGGACGCCATCGACCGCAGCCGGCAGACGACGCTGGCGCGGTTCCTCTACGCCCTGGGGATCAGGCATGTGGGGGCCCATGTGGCCGAGGTCCTCGCCGGCCACTTCCCGAGTATCGAGGCCCTGATGGACGCCTCGTTCGAGGAGGTGCGCGACATCCCGGGCATTGGGCCCACCATCGCCGAGAGCATCGCCACCTTCTTCAAGCAGGCCCCCAACCGCCGTCTGGTGGCGCGCCTGCTGGAGGCCGGGATCAGGCCATCGGCCGGCGCGCTGGCGGTCGCCGCGCGCGACGGCCCGCTGGCCGGCGCCCAGGTGGTGTTCACCGGCACGCTGGGCCGGTGGACCCGCAGCCAGGCCGAAGAGCTGGTCCGCCGCGCCGGAGGATCCCCCGCAGACAGCGTCACCAGGAAGACCACGTATGTGGTGGCGGGTGCGGCCGCCGGGTCCAAACTGGAGAAGGCGCGCCGGCTTGGCGTGACGGTGCTGACCGAGGACGAGTTCGGCAGGCTGGTGGGCGCGTGAGGGCGCACTGATGCGGCGGGCGCTGCTCTGGCTGGCGGTGTTGGGCCTGGCCGCCGTCCTGATCTGGTGGACGCAGGTCCGGCCGCAGCCGGTGGTGGTGCGGATCTACTTCGTGACCTCCACCGACGGCGCCGCGACGGTCGCCCCGGTGGAACGCACCGTCGTGGGCGGGCGCGCCCCCGAGATCCTCCGCGGCGCCCTGGAGGCGCTGCTGGCTGGGCCGTCGGCGGCCGAGCGCGCCCGCGGTCTGGTCACCGAGATTCCCGCCGGAACGCGGCTGCGGGGCGTCACGGTGCAGGACGGCGTGGCCGTGATCGACCTGACGGAGGCGGTCACCTCGGGCGGGGGCTCGTCGAGCATGCTGGGCCGCCTCTGGCAGATCGTCTACACGGGCACGGAGGTGCGGGGGATCGCGCAGGTGCGGATCCTGATCGAGGGTGCCGAGCGTCCCGGTCTGGGCGGGGAAGGGGTGCTAATCGACCGGCCCCTCGGCCGTCCTGCGGCGTTCCCGCGGTTCTGAGGTCCCGGGCAGGAGAGGTCTTCGCACCCGCAGAACAACGTGCACGGCCACCACGCGGAGGACGGAGCCTGCCGTTGCCCAGAGAGGTCTTTGCCGAGGAGATCGAGGAGTTCCTCGAACGGCTGGACGCCGTCGCCGCGGCCCGGGTCGTCGCCAACGACGCCGGCGAGATCGACCGGATCTACATCACCACCGAATCCACCCGCGACGACCTCGCCATCCGCCGCGCCATCACGTCGGCGCTGATGAGCCAGTACAGCCTCCCGGTCGACGGCTGGCGGGTGCAGATCGCCCACCTGGAGCCAGCCGCCCCGCCCGAGCCGGTGCCGGAGTGCCACCTGGCCCGGCTGGAAGAGACGGTCACCGAGACCATGACCCGGGTGGTCGTGGAGCTGCGCTACGAGCGGGACGGCGTGCAGAAGACGGTGTCCGGATCGGCGCAGGCTCCGGCGGGCCAGGTGCACCGGCTGCGCACGGTGGCGCTGGCCACGGTGGACGCCCTGCGCCCGCTGGCGGATCGGGCGGGGGGGCGGCCGCAGTTGGAGGGGCTGACCATGATGCCGTTTGCGGGCGTCACGGTGGTGCTGGCGGCGGTCTCCCTGGTCGGTGAGCGCGGGAGCCTCATGCGGGTGGGGGCCGAGACGGTCTTTGCCAGCGAGGCGGAAGCCGCCGTCGGGGCCGTGCTCGATGCGATGCGGAAGCCGATCCGGCCGGCGGCCCAGCCGGCCGGAATCCGGACCGACCGGCGGCGTCAGTTCGAGGGGCTGCGCCGGCACTACGAGCGGCTGATCCGGATGGAAGCCCCGGTGCGGCCTCCGGCCCCGCTGGAGTCGGCTCCACCCCCCCCGGAGGCGGGCGGCACTGGAGAGGTGCGGGCCGCCGGGGAGGTCCCGCACCCTGCGGATGTGATTCAGGCCATGACCGAGATTCGTCCCGAACCTGAGGGAGGTGCGCCAACCGCGATGCGCGAGGACATCCGAAGCGAGGGCGCCGCCGGGGTCAAGCCGGGCCCGCGCTATTCCATGGAAGACGCCTTCTACCGCCGGCTGGTCTCAGCCGGCCTGCCCGTCCACATCCGGTGTCGGGACGGCTACGAGATCCCCACGGCGATCGTGCGGGACTTCGGCACCTACAGCCTGATGGTGGAAGTCAACGGGGTCCAGGAACTCGTGTTCAAGCACGGGATCATCGCCATCCGGCCCTACGGCCCGCTGCCGCCCGAGACGGCGCCGCCTCCGTCGTAGCCTGCGTGGCGCCCGACCGGCTGGAGGAACTGCGCCGCCGCCGCGAGCGCGTGCTGGCCATGGGCGGCGAGGATCGCGTCCGCCGCCAGCACGAGGCCGGGAAACTCACCGCCCGCGAGCGGTTGGACCTGCTGCTGGATCCCGGGTCCTTCGTCGAACTCGACCCGTTCGTCACCCCGCGCGGCCGCGAGTTCGGCCTGGACAAGGTGGAGGGCCCCGCCGACGGCGTGGTGACCGGCTGGGGCACGATCGACGGCCGGCCGGTCCACGTCTTCTCGCAGGACTTCACGGTGCTGGGCGGCTCGCTGGGCGAAGGGCACGCCGCGAAGATCTGCAAGGTCATGGACCTGGCCCTGCGCACCGGCACGCCGGTGGTCGGGCTCAACGACTCGGGAGGCGCGCGGATCCAGGAGGGGGTCGCCAGCCTCGGCGGCTACGCCGACATCTTCCTGCGCAACACCCTGGCCAGCGGCGTCGTCCCGCAGATCTCGGCGATCATGGGGCCGTGCGCCGGCGGCGCGGTCTACTCGCCGGCGATCACCGACTTCACCATCATGGTCCGCGGCACCGCGTACATGTTCGTCACCGGGCCGCAGGTCGTCCGGGCCGTGACGCGCGAGGAGGTCGCCTTCGAGGAGCTCGGGGGCGCCGACGTCCACGCCACGAAGAGCGGCATCGCCCACTTCACCGCCGCCGACGACGAGGAGTGCCTCCTGCTGGTCCGACGCCTGCTGGGCTTCCTGCCGTCCAACAACCTGGAGGACCCGCCGCGGCGGACGCCGACCGACGACCCCGCCCGGGCCGACCCTGCGCTGGACGGCCTGGTCCCCGACGATCCCACGAAGCCCTACGACATGCATGACGTCATCCGGCGCATCGTCGACGACGGCGACTTCCTCGAGGTCCACGCGGCCTTCGCCCGCAACCTGGTCGTC
Source organism: Candidatus Fervidifonticultor sextus (assembly GCA_031459875.1). Taxonomy (GTDB): domain Bacteria; phylum Sysuimicrobiota; class Sysuimicrobiia; order Sysuimicrobiales; family Humicultoraceae; genus Fervidifonticultor_A; species Fervidifonticultor_A sextus. The sequence goes on from JAVKHQ010000009.1 coordinate 57,683, forward strand.
GGCTTTGCCCGCCTGCACGGCCGGCCGGTCGGCATCGTCGCCCAGCAGCCGCAGGTCCTCGCCGGGGCGCTGGACATCGACGCGTCGGCCAAGGGCGCGCGCTTCGTGCGCTTCTGCGACGCGTTCAACATCCCCCTGGTGACCTTCGTGGACGTCCCGGGGTTCCTGCCCGGCGTGGCGCAGGAGCACGGCGGCATCATCCGCCACGGGGCCAAGTTGCTCTACGCCTACTGCGAGGCCACCGTGCCGAAGCTGACGGTGATCACCCGCAAGGCCTACGGGGGAGCCTACGACGTCATGTCCAGCAAGCACATCCGCGGCGACCTGAACCTGGCCTGGCCGACGGCGGAGATCGCCGTCATGGGCCCGGAAGGCGCCATCGACATCATCTTCCGCAGGGAACTCGCCCAGGCTGCCGATCCCGAGGCGCGGCGCCGGGAACTGGTGGCCGAGTACCGCTCGCAGTTTGCCAACCCCTATGTGGCGGCCGCCCGCGGCTTCATCGACGACGTCATCGCCCCGCGCGAGACGCGGCGGCGCCTGATCGCGGCCCTGGAGGTCCTCCACCGCAAGCGCGAGGCCACCCCCCGCCGCAAACACGGCAACATCCCCCTGTAGGCTCTTCCCTGCGGTCTTGGGGTGGTCGAGGCGGACGAGGGCGAGGAATCGGTGCGCCGCAGGTGGAATTCTGATTGGGAGATCCCCGATCGTGGCTGATGGCCTATGCACCTGCAACCCGTCACCCCAGGCGATCCCCGCTTCCGTGACTGGCTGCGCCGATACCGCGAAGAGATCACCGGGGAGCCGCCGTCCGAGGCGTGGCTGGACAAGTACCTGGAGTCCCTCTTCGCCGAGCAGGGCACCCACCGGTTCATCTGGTGGGCCGTCGAGAATGGCCGCAGGATCGGGTTCGCCGTCGCGGTCCTGACCAGACACTGGGCGAACAAGGCGCGCAAGCAGGGCGTCATCGGCGAGTTCTTCGTGTATCCCGAATACCGCCGCGAGGGCCACGGCCGGCGCATGGCGCAGGCGGTGATCCAGTTCCTTAAGGACCACGGCGCCGAAGAGATCCAGTCCGGCGTGATCGCCGGCAACGTGCGCGGCCTGCGTTTCTGGGAGGCGGTCGGCTTCCAGATCGCCCGGTACGCCCTGGTCTACCGCCCCGACCGACCCCGCGAGCCCGAGGAAGACGAGGGCGAGTAGCCCCCCGCAATGCCGCCGCTGCGCCGGCTGCTCATCGCCAACCGCGGGGAGATCGCCGTCCGCGTCGTGCGCGCCTGTCGCGACCTGGGCGTCTCGCCGGTGGCGGTGTACGCGCCGATCGACGCCGACAGCCCTCACGTCCGTCTGGCCGACGACGCCTTCGCCCTTCCCGGCGATGCCCCGCACGAGGGCTACCTGAACGCGCCCCTGCTGGTGGACCTGGCCAGGCGCGCGGGCGCCTCGGCCATCCATCCGGGGTACGGATTCCTGGCCGAGAACCCCGCCTTCGCGGCGGCGTGCGAGGCCGCAGGAATCGCGTTCGTCGGCCCGCCCGCCGAGGTCCTGGCGCGGTGTGGGGACAAGGCCGCCGCACGCGCCGCGGTGGCCGCAGCCGGCGTGCCGGTGCTGCCCGGCACGGACGCCGTGGGGGACGACGAGGCGGCCCGGGCCGCCCGGGACGTTGGGTTCCCGTTGCTGATCAAAGCGGTGGGAGGCGGCGGGGGCAAGGGGATCCACCTGGTCCGGGCGATGGAGGAGTTGCCCGCCCAGCTCCGGCTGGCCCGCGGGGAGGCGCAGACGGCGTTCGGCGACCCCCGCGTCTACCTCGAGCGCTGGCTGGAGCGATCCCGACACGTCGAGGTCCAGATCCTGGCCGACCAGCGGGGGCGCGCCATCCACCTGGGAGAGCGCGCCTGCTCGGTCCAGCGCCGCCACCAGAAGCTGATCGAGGAGGCTCCGGCCCCGGGCCTCGACCCGGGGGTGCGCGAGGCCTTGACCGACGCGGCGGTGCGCGTGGCCACGGCGCTGGGCTACCGCAACGCCGGCACCATCGAGTTCCTCGTCGACGGCCGCGCCTTCTACTTTCTCGAGGTGAACGCGCGGATCCAGGTCGAGCATCCGGTCACCGAGGCGACGACCGGTGTGGACCTGGTCGCCGCGCAACTCCTGATCGCCGCCGGCGAACCGCTGCCATTCCGCCAGGAGGATGTGCGCGCCAGCGGGTGGGCCATCGAGTGCCGCATCAGCGCCGAGGACCCCCACGGCGGCTTCCTCCCGTCGCTGGGCCGCATCGACGGCGTCGTCGAACCTGCGGGTCCCGGAATTCGCGTGGACAGCGGCCTGTGGGTGGGCCAGACGGTGTCCCGCCACTTCGACCCCCTGCTGGCCAAGGTGATCGCCAGCGGGCCGACGCGCGAGGCGGCCATCGCGCGCGTGCGCCGGGCCCTGGCCGAATTCGCCATCTCGGGCGTGGACACCACGATCCCCTTCCACCTGTGGGCCCTGGAGCAGCCCGCCTTCGTGCAGGGCACCTACGACGTGCGTTTCGCGGAGCAGTGGGGAGGGGGACCCACCTCGCCGGAGGCCGAGCGGCTGGCCGTCCTGGCGGCGGCGGCGTGGTTCCACCGGACACGGCACCGGCCCTCGCTGCCCGCCGATGGCGCCTCCCCGGCGTGGGTCGCCGCGGCCCGGCAGGAGGCCCTCCGATGACTGCCCCGGGAGAGGACGGCCCCTCCATCGCCTTCGAGGTCACTGCGGGCGGCCGCCGGCATGGGGTAAAAGTCACACCGTCGAACGACGCTCTGACGGTCACCGTAGAAGGACAGCCGACGGTGGTGCGGCTCGATCCTGCGGCGGGGTCGGAGTGCTGGCGGCTGTGGGTGGAGGGCCGGGCGGTGCCGGTACGCGTGCGCGAGGTGGCCGGCGGGTTGCTGGTCGGCGTCGGTGCCGCCTGCGTCCAAGTCAGCGTGCGGCGGGCGCTGCCGATTCCAATCCGCCGGGCATCGGCAGCGACGAGCGACGATCGCCTCGAGGTGCGGGCGCCGATGCCGGGGCTCGTCGTGAGCCTCCCGGTCGGAGCCGGCGAACTGGTCGCCGAGGGAGGCACGGTTGCGGTGGTCGAGGCCATGAAGATGCAGATGGACGTGTCCTCGCCGGCCTCCGGCCGCATCGAGGAGATCCGCGTCCGACCGGGCCAGGAGGTCACCGGCGGCCAGGTGCTCGCCGTGGTCCGGCCGGTGCGTGCGGGTGAGGACGACACATCGGGGGGAGGGTCCGGGGCGTGAGGGAGCAGCGGACGCCCGAGGTGGTCACGGCAGACGGCATTCCGGTGGAGGTGGTCTACGGGCCGCAGCACGTGCGGGAGGACTACCTGCGCGATCTGGGCGCCCCCGGGGAGTTCCCCTACACCCGCGGCATCTACCCCACGATGTACCGCGGCCGCCTGTGGACGATGCGGCAGTACGCCGGCTACGGGGGTGCCGAGGAGTCAAACCGGCGGTACCGCTACCTCCTGGAGCAGGGTCAGACCGGGCTCTCGATCGCCTTTGATCTCCCGACCCAGATGGGGTACGACTCCGACCATCCGGAGGCGCTGGCCGAGGTCGGCAAGGTCGGCGTGGCCATCGACACGCTGGCCGACATGGAGATCCTCTTCGGCGGCATCCCCCTCGACCGTGTCTCGACCTCCATGACGATCAACGCCACGGCGGCAGTCCTGTTGGCCATGTACGTCGCCGTGGCGGAGAAGCAGGGCGTGCCGCCCGACCGTCTCGACGGCACGACGCAGAACGACATCCTCAAGGAATACATCGCCCGCCGCACCTACATCTACCCGCCGGGGCCGTCGCTGCGCCTGGTCACCGACACCTTCGCCTTCTGCGCACGGCACCTGCCCCGGTGGAACCCGATCAGCATCAGCGGTTACCACATGCGGGAAGCCGGCGCAACGGCGGTTCAGGAGGTGGCCTTCACCATCGCCAACGGCCTGACCTACCTCCAGGCGGCGATCGACGCCGGCCTCGAGGTGGACCAGATCGCGCCTCGGCTCTCGTTCTTCTTCGCGGCGCAGATGCACCTGCTGGAGGAGGTCGCCAAGTTCCGGGCGGCGCGCCGGCTGTGGGCGCGGCTGGTCTGCGACCGCTTCCGGCCAAAGGACCCGCGCTCGACGATGCTCCGGTTCCACACCCAGACGGCTGGCGCCGCGCTCACCGCCCAGCAGCCGGACAACAACGTGGTCCGGGTGACGATCCAGGCTCTGGCCGCGGTGCTGGGCGGCACCCAGTCGCTGCACACCAACGCGCGGGACGAGGCCCTGGCACTACCCAGCGAGGCCTCGGCGCTGCTGGCGCTGCGGACCCAGCAGATCATCGCCTACGAGAGCGATGTGGCCGCCACCGCCGATCCGCTGGGCGGCGCGTACTTCATCGAGCACCTGACCGACGAGATCGAGCAGCGGGCGGCGGGGCTGATCTCGCAGATCGAAGCCACCGGCGGGGTGCTGCGGGCCATCGAGAACGGCTGGATCGAGCGTGAGATCGCCGAGAGCGCCTACCGGGAGGCGCAGGCGGTCGAGCGGGGCGAGCAGGTCGTCGTTGGCGTCAACCGGTTCGCAAGCGGTGCGCCCGCGCGCATCGACCTCCAGCGCATCGACCCCGAGGTCGTTGACCGGCAGCTCGAGCGCCTCAGGCGCGTGCGGGCCGGGCGCGACGGGGCCGCGGTGGCGCGGGCGCTGGAGCGCCTGGGCGACGCGGCGCGCGGCCCCGACAACCTCCTCCCTCCGATCCTGGAGGCGGTGCGCGCCTACGCCACTATCGGGGAGATCTGCGACGTGCTACGGGGAGCCTTCAGCCGCTACCGGCCGCCGATCGTGGTCTAGATCCCCGGGGGAGCCGTGCCGCTTCGGTCCGGCGTCGAGCACGAGGTCACGCTGGTCATCGCCTCGGATGTCCCCGAGGCGGTGGCGGAGCGCCTCGCCGATCTCACGGACCTCGCAGGCTACCGGCTCCTGGCGCCCCAGACCCACGCGATCCGAGACGTCCACTTCGACACGCCCGACCGAGCCCTGGAGGCCCGGGACCTGGCGCTGCGCCTGAGGGAGATCGACGGCCAGCGGTGGATCTCCGTGAAAGGCCCCGCGCGCCCGCTGCCCGGCGGCGGCGTGGCGCGGCCGGAGTTTGAACGGCCCTGGTCCCCCGAAGCCGTTGTGGCGGCACTCGACGAACTGGCCCGTGCCGGCGTCACGCTTCCGGCGGTCGGGCCTGCGCCGGCCGGTCTTGGCGCCCGCGAGGGCATGCTGGCCGCGGGCCTGGAGGTGATCCAGGACCGCGAGACGCGCAGGGTGGTCCGGGCCGTCGTGACGGAGAAGGGGGAACCGTCTCTGGCCCAGCTGGCCGTGGACGCCGTGGTCTTCCACCTGCGGGGCGTCGATGTCCGCCACCATGAGGTGGAGATCGAGGCTGCCTCCGAAGCCGGACGGGAGGTCCTCCCCCTTCTGGCGGGGACCCTCCTCCGGCAGTTCGGGCCGGCGCTGCGCGTGGGTCTCCAGAGCAAACTCGCGATCGGCAGGGCCCTGGAGTGCCTGCTGCGGCAGGGGGTCCTCTGGGGTGTCCTGGATAGGCGTGGGAATCTGACGCCCGCCGGCTACGACCGCCTCGTGGCCTGCGGACCAATTCCCCACAACCGCGGATGAGGCGCTGGCAGCCTTCCCGGCAGGTGGAGTCGGTGGCGCCGACCTGCTATCCTGGCACCAGATGCGCCGCCATGAACTGCCGCAACTCGTCTCCGAGGTCGTCGCCGGCTCACCCCTGGCGGCGGGCCGCCTGATCTCCCTGCTGGAGAACGACGGCGAGCAGGCTGCCGACATCCTGCAGGGACTCCTTCCCCACGCCGGCCGGGCTCACGTGGTCGGGATCACCGGCCCCCCTGGCTCCGGCAAGAGCACGCTGGTCAACGCCGCGATCCGGGGCCTGCGGGCGCAGGGCCGGCGGGTCGGTGTGGTCGCCGTGGACCCGACCAGCCCCTTCACCGGCGGCGCGCTGCTTGGGGACCGCATCCGGATGCAGGACCACAGCACCGACCCCGACGTCTTCATCCGCTCCATGGCGACGCGCGGCAGCCTGGGCGGGCTGGCGCCGGCTGCAGGGCAGGCCGTCACGGTCCTGGATGCCTGGGGAGCGGCGGTGGTCTTCGTGGAGACCGTCGGCACCGGGCAGGCCGAGGTGGACGTCGTGGCCGCCGCCGACACCGTCGTGGTGATTACCGCGCCGGGGCTGGGTGACAGCATCCAGACCCTCAAGGCCGGCATCATGGAAATCGGTGACATCTTCGTGGTCAACAAGGCGGACCGTCCGGAATCAGACCGGGCGGTCACCGACCTCAAGATGGTCCTCAGCCTGGTCCCGGACGACCGGTGGCGGCCTCCGGTCCTGACCACGGTGGCCACGACCGGCGAAGGGGTCGCCGGCCTCCTGGCCGCCATCGCGGACCATCGGCGCCACCTGGAGGCGACAGACGGGCTCCGCGCCCGGAGGCGGGACCGCTGGAGGCGTGAGATCATCCGGGCAGCCGAAGCGCGCCTGCGGGCCGAGATCGAGGAGGGTGCCGTCGGCGCGCGCCTGGACGACCTGGCGGAGCGTGTGGCGTCGGGCGCGCTCGACCCCCTCACGGCGGCCGACCGCCTGCTCGGCCGGCCGGGGTCGATTTTTGGGGACCAGCCGAGCGTACGGATCGACCACATCGGGGTGGCGGTGCGAAGCCTCGAATCGGCCAGGCGCTTCTATGAGGAAGTCCTGGGCACCGAGACCGGCCCGCCGGTGTCTCTCCCCGACGAGGGGGTGGTGGCCGCCTTTGTCGTCCTCGGCCAGACCCGGATCGAACTGCTGGAACCGTCCTCGCCGGAGGGGCCGGTGGCCCGGTTCCTCGGCCGCCGCGGAGAGGGAGTGCATCACATCGCCCTGGCCGTGCCCGACCTGGCCGGCGCCCTGGCGCGCGCAGAGGCGGCAGGCTGTACGCCGCTCGACCACACCCCGCGCCCCGGCGCCCATGGCACGCGCATCGCCTTCCTCCACCCGAAGAGCACCCACGGGGTTCTGATCGAGCTGGTGGAGCGGTAGCCTCCGGCATCCTGCCCACCGCCGGGTGGTTGCCGTCGATGTCGGCTGGTGGTAAACTACTAAACAGTTCAGCTCAGACTTTCCGCATCCCGTCGCTTTGGGGGCCGTCGCCGGAGGGGCCTTCCGAACGCCCCGGATCCTTCAGGCCACTCGCGGTCCGGCACCGTCAGGCCGATCCTTGACGCCCCTCTGGGAACGAGGTGAGAGGATGCGCGCGCGCAGACTTCGAACGGTGCTCGTCGGTGCGGTGGCGGCCGGTTCGCTGGCCGTCGGTGCCGCGGCGTCCGCGCATCTCCCCCGGGTCGTCCGGGTACGCACGGAGGCGGGGACGGTGTCCGTCAAGACCTACGGGGCTACTGTGGCCGAGGCCCTGCGCGAAGGACGGATCACCCTGGAATCCCACGACCGGGTCCGGCCGGAGCCGGGGACTCCGCTGACCGCCGGAATGACCATCACCGTACGGAGGGCCTTCCCGGTGACCCTGGTGGCCGACGGCCGGCGCCAGACATTCTCGACCTCGGCCCGGACGGTCGAGGAATTCCTGGAGGAGGCCGGCGCGCGCCTGCGGCCTCGCGACAAGGTCTACCCCTCGATGGAGGCCGCCCTCTGGCCCCGCGCGACGGTGCGCATCGTCCGGATCGAGACCCGGATCGTCACCGCCCGGGTGGCAGTGCCCTACGGTCGGATCACCCGGCCTGACCCGGACCTCCCCCGCGGGCTGACCCGCGTGGTCCAGCCCGGCCGGCCGGGTGCGCAGATCCGCCGGATCGCCGTGACCACGGCGGACGGGCTGGTGGTGGACCGCCAGGTGGTGGAGGACGTCCTCGTGCGGCGGCCGCAGGACCGCATCACCCAGGTCGGGACGCGGCGGGTCTTCGCCAGCCGGGGGGAGTTTGCCGGAAGGGAGATCCTCCACATGGAGGCCACCGCGTATGCGCCCTGGCATGGAAAGGGCGTTGACGGCATCACCGCCACCGGCCTACGGGCCGGCTTCGGCGTGGTGGCCGTGGACCCGCAGATCATCCCTCTGGGATCCCTGCTCTACATCGAGGGCTACGGCCGGGCGATCGCCGGAGACACCGGCGGCGCCATCAAGGGCCACCGCATCGACCTCGGGTTCAACACCGCCAGGGAGGCCTTCCGCTTCGGCCGCAGGCTTGTCCGCGTCTACCTCCTCTCGACGCCGGTCCAGGCGAATCGGTAGCCCCGGCCCTCCGGTTTCCGGACCAGGGCCTGCACCCGACCCGGGGGACCTGGATCCGACCACCCGCGCCGGCGTGCGGGCGGCGCTGGCGGCGTTCGGCATCAGGCTGCGTCCGGCGCGGGGTCAGCACTTCCTGGTCAATCCCCGAACCTTCGACAGGATCCTCGCTGCGGCGGAGCCGGGGCCGGACGACGTGATCCTGGAGATCGGCGCGGGGATCGGCTCCCTCACCGTGGCGCTGGCGAAGACCGGCGCCCGCGTCATCGCCATCGAGGTGGATGCCCGCTTCATCCCGATCCTGCGGGCCGTGGTGGCTCCGTATCCTCGCGTCAGGATCCTCCAGGTGGACGCCATGGCCCTGACCCCGACCATGCTGCCCGCCCGTCCCACCAAGGTGGTCGCCAACCTCCCCTACTCCATCGCCTCACCGCTCCTGGTGAACCTGCTGCAGATGGGCATCGGCCACCGCTACGTCGTCATGCTCCAGGAGGAAGTCGCCCGCCGCATCGTCGCCGGCCCCGGCGACAGGGCCTACGGCCTGCTCTCCGTCGCCATCCAGGCCTGCGCCCTCCCCAGCATCGTCTCCGCGGTGTCCCGGACCGCCTTCTTCCCGCCTCCCCAGGTCGCCTCGTGCATCGTGAGGCTGGACGTCCCGGACGAGCCTCCGGTACCGCGGGCCCTGGTCCCGACCCTCATGGCCGTGGCCCGCGCCGCCTTCGGCCAGCGCCGCAAGATGCTCCGCTCGTCGCTCCAGGCTGTGGAAGGCCGCGCCCTGTCCCCCGCAGACGTGGAGGCACGCTGCCGCGCGGCGGGAATCGATCCGCGGCGCCGCGGCGAGGACCTCTCCCTGGAGGAGTTCGTGCGGCTGGCCAGGGCCTTCGGGGAGAGGGATGAGCCCCTGGCGGCGGGAAGTCTCCCGGGGGGAATCTGAGCGGGGGTGTTCCCCGTGACCGACTTCGAGGCGTTCTTCTCCCGCTCCACCCGCGGCGCCGAACGTTCCATGATCCGGGAACTGCTGAAGATCGCCGCGGCCGCCGGCAGCCAGATCATCTCCTTTGCGCCGGGCCTGCCGGACCCGGCGACCTTTCCCGTCGACGAGATCCGCGAGGTCGTCGGGGAACTGCTCGCGCGCGGTGCGGCCCGGGCCCTTCAGTACGGCACGACGGAGGGCGACGCGGCCCTGCGAGACGAGCTGGTGCGCTGGATGGCCAAAGATGGTATCAGGGTGATCCGCGACCAGGTCCTGGTCACCACGGGCTCGCAGCAGGCCCTGGACATCGCCGGGCGGGTCTTCCTGGAGCCCGGCGACGTGATCGTGCTGGAACTGCCGTCGTACCTGGGCGGCCTGCAGGCGTTCCGGGCCTACCAGGTCGAGATGGTGGGGGTGGCGCAGGACGACGAGGGCATTGCCCCGGACCGGCTGGCCGAGGCGCTCACCCGCCTGAGGCGGGCAGGCCGCCGGCCGAAGTTCATCTACGTGGTCCCTGACTTCCAGAACCCCTCAGGGATCACCTGGAGCCGCCAGCGCCGGGAGCGCCTGCTGGATCTGGCAGAGGAGTTCGACACCCTGGTCGTAGAGGACAACCCCTACCGGGAGATGCGGTTTGCAGGTGAGGCTCCGCCGCCGGTGATGGCGCTGGACCGCAGCGGACGCACCCTCTATCTGTCCACCTTCAGCAAGACGCTGGCACCCGGGCTGCGGATCGGCTGGATGGCCGCACCCCTCCCCGTGATCGAGCGGTGTGTGACCGCCAAACAGGGGATGGACCTATGCGGGCCCGCCTTCACCCAGGCGATTGCGGCGGCGCTGCTTGGCCGGGGGACCCTGCTCGATCGGCTGCCGGCGGTCGTCGAGCGCTACCGGCGGAAGTGCCGGGCGATGCTGGACGCGCTGGAGGACGAGATGCCGCCCGGCGTCACCTGGACCCGGCCCCAGGGCGGGCTCTTCCTCTGGGTCCGGCTACCCGAGGCGATCGATGCCGGCGCGCTGCTGCAGCACGCCATCGAGGAGGAGGGCGTCGCCTACGTCCCGGGACAACAGTTCCACTGCGACGGCAGCGGAGGCAACACCATGCGCCTGAACTTCTCGTACCCGTCGGAAGACGAGATCCGCGACGGGATCGCCCGCCTGGCGAGGGTCATCAGGCGGACGGCGCCGCCTGTCCACAACATCCACAGGAGGGGAACGCCCGTTTCGGATTGACGGCTCTTGTGGCGCCGTGCTAGAGTGCTTCCGTCAGCGGCACGTGGTTGCGTGAGGTGGGAGGAGGTACTCCTTCGGGAGCAACCCGGCCTAACTCGGCAGCCGGCGGCCGCTGACGTGTGTCAGTGCGGGTTCGCCCGCCGCAGCGACGCCCCCTGCGCATTCTCGGCCGCGTCACGGGTCAGGATCACGGTGACGCCGGCCGATGACGTTCCGGAAACGGGAGTGCTCGGTCCCTGAGTGACGACCGCCTTGCCCACCGCGGCGGCGACCATGCGCGCCACATGAGGGCCGCCGCCCGATTCGGTAACGGTGGTGACGCCGCCTGCGACCCTGGCGGCCCGCAGCCGCACCGTCCTGAACCCGAGGGCCTGGAGGCGGGCGGCCACCTGCCAGCCCACCGCCGGATGGCCGCTGGCGTTGACCACCTCGATGGGGACCGTGGCGAGTTCTGCCTCGGACACGCCGTAGAACAGGTCGGCCACCAGGATCCGCACCTTGGGGAGATCGGGTTCCCAGAACATCGGCGCGAAGGTGCCCGGCAGGGTGTACTCACGCAGGGGACCGCCGTCGGCCCGCAGGGCGAACCAGCCCAGCGTCAGCAGTTCGAGGGGCCTGAGGTTGGACTCGGTGTTCTCGACGAAGGCCCGCAGCAGCCTGGGCGCCGCCAGGACGATCGAAGGCTGCTTGAACCGCCCCAGCAGCGTGTGCATGACCCTCCGCTGCCGCTCGACCCGACCGATGTCGCCCAGCGCGTCGTGGCGGAAGCGGATGTACCCGGTGGCCTGCTCGCCGTTGAGCCGCTGGCGGCCCCTTTTGAGGTCGATGGTGTAGCCGGCCCAACTGTCGGTGTACTTCATGTCCTTCTCCACATCGACCTCGATCCCCCCGAGCGCGTCGATGATCCTGGCGAAGGACCGGGGCCCCAGCTTGACGTAGAAATCGACCTTCACCCCCAGCAGGTGCTCGACGGTGGCGATGGTCAGGCGCGGGCCGCCGTAGGCGTAGGAGGCGTTGATCTTCTGGACCCCGACGCGCGGGATCTCGGCCCGGGTGTCGCGCGGGATGGAGAGCGCGACGATGCGCCGGCGGTGAGGGTCGAAGGACGCCAGCACGAGCGTGTCCGCCCTGGCGACGTTGAGGACGCGTCGCCGGTTGTCCAGCGTCACATCGATCCCGATGATGAGGACGTTCACCCGGTCGGTCAGACGCAGGGGCCACGCAAGAGCAGGAGAGGCGGGACGCCGGAGGTCGGTCCCGGGAACCACCACACGGCCGAGTACGTAGAGGTAGGCCCCCAGTGCCAGGCCGGCGACGATCACAATGGCGACCGGGAGCGCCACGAGCAGGACGCGCCACCGGGGGCGGGGGCGGGCCGGCGGCCCGGCCGGTCTTTGGGGCGCCTGCGCCGCCTCGTTCCCGGGCGTCTGTGCAGCGTCGGCGGCCGCCGAGGGGCCCGACGGGGACGAGGGTGCCTGGTCAGGATCGTTGAAAGGATCGCGCACGACCACAAGTCTATCCTACCCCTTGAGGTCGTGCAACGACACCAATCGCAGAGGACTTGCGTCCCATGGTACCTAACCTCTACGGTGCCGCCGGAGCCCTTCAGGAGGCCGTCTACGTGAAGGAACTGCGCCTGAATGCCTACGCCAAGGTGAACCTGGGGCTGAACGTGCTGGAGCGTCGGGAGGACGGATTCCACGAGGTCGAGACCATCCTCCACACCATCGCCCTGCATGACGAGATCACACTGCGCGAGGCGGGCGAGGGCGTGCGGGTCGTCGCAGACACCGCCGAGGTGCCCACCGGGCCCGACAGCCCCATCTATCGAGCCGCGGCCCTGCTGCGCGAGGAGCACCGGATCACCCAGCCGGTGGAGATCGAGGTGCGCAAGCGGATTCCCATCGCCGCCGGACTGGGCGGCGGGAGCGCCGATGCCGCCGTGACGCTCATGGGTCTGGCGCAGATGTGGAAGTTGCGCCTGGACGGCCGCGAGCTGGCCGCCCTGGCCGGCCGGATCGGGTCTGATGTCCCCTTCTTCCTGGGCGGCGGTGCGGCCGTGGCCCGGGGCCGCGGAGAGCGCGTGCAGCCTCTGCCGGCGCTACCGGCGACGTGGGTGGTGCTGGCCCGGCCGCGCATTCCCGTCTCGACCGAATGGGCCTACCGGCAGATCAGGCCCGCGGAGATCGTCCGTCGGCCCGACATCCCCGGTCTGATCGAGGCGATCACCCGGCGGGACGTCCCCGCCGTCGGCCGGCTGCTGGGGAACGTCTTCGAGGAGGTCATCGCCGCCCATCACCCCATCGTCGCCGAGGTGAAGGCGCGCATCCTGCACGGGGAAGCCTACGGCGCCGCCATGACCGGGACCGGCCCGACCGTCTACGGCCTGATGGCCAACGAGGCCGCGGCGCGACGGGTCGCCGAGGACCTGACGACCATGGACAACCTGGACGTGATCGTGACGCGCACCTTTGCGGAGGAGCGGTAGTGCCCGACGCGGTCGTCCTGGCCGGCGGCGGACCTGAGCCGGGCCTGGCTCCCGGTCTGCCCAACAAGGCGTTCCTGGAAATCGCGGGCCGGCCGCTGGTGCTCCGCGTTGTCGAGGCGCTGCGGGCGTGCCCGGCGGTGGGCCGCGTGGTGGTGGCGGGGCCGCCGGCGTCGCTGCGCCCTCTCTTCGACGCGTCGGTCCAGATCGTGCCCGAGCGGGATGCCATGATGGACAACCTGATGGCGGCTGTGGCCAGCCTGCCGGGTGCGGTCCAGGTCCTGGTGGTGGCGTCCGACCTGCCCCTGCTGTCGGCCGAGGCGATCGGGAGTTTTCTGGATCGCTGCGAGGGCGGCGCCGATGTCTACTACCCGATCGTGCCGCAGTCTTCGATTGAGAGCCGCTATCCGGGTGCCCGCAAGACCTACGTCCGGGTGGCCGACGGTACGTTTGCCGGCGGCAGCGTGCTGCTCCTCTCCGCCAGCGTCCTCGATCGCGTCCGGCCGTTGGTCGAACAGATCGTGGCGGCACGGAAGAGGCCGTGGGTGCTGGCGCACCTGTTCGGGTGGTCCGTCGTGATGAAGTTCGCCTCCGGAAGGCTCTCCATTGCCGAGATGGAGGCGCGCGCTCTCCAGGTGGCTGGGATCCGGGGCCGCGCGGTCATTGTCGAGGACCCCGCCCTCGCCCTCGATGTGGACGCCGAGCGGCCCGAGAACCTCCGCGCGATCCGGCGGGCCCTGGGCGCCGACCCGGCCGGAGACAGTCTAGGCGTGGGGACCGAAGGGGACGCGGGGTGATGCTGGAGGGAACGTCCACGGGGCGCCGGAGGGCCGGCCGGCTCCGGCGGGGCGACCGGATGGTGGTCATCGCTCACCGGTTGATGGCGGCGCCGAACCGCCTGGTCTCCCTCTCGGCGTTTGCGGATCTGCTGGGCGCCGCCAAGTCTACGGTCAGCGAGGATCTGGCGCTGCTGCGCGCGGTGTGCGAGCGCTTCGGCCTGGGCAGGATTGAAACCGTCCCTGGCGCCGCCGGCGGCGTGCGCTACCGGCCGCTCAGGACCCGGGCGCAGATCCTGGGCCTGGTGGAGGATCTCTGTGGCCGGCTGCGGGAGCCGGCCCGGGTGCTGCCGGGCGGATTCCTGCACACCACCGACCTAATCTCGACCCCCACCCTGGCGGCGGCGGTCGGCGAGGTCTTCGCCACGCTGTTCGAGGACGCCCGGCCCGACGCGGTCCTGACCATGGAGGTCAAGGGTATCCCCCTGGCCCTGATGACCGCGCGTGCCTTCAACGTCCCCCTGGTGACCATCCGTCGGGGCGGGAGGGTGACCGAAGGGCCGTCGGTGAGCGTCAACTACGTGTCGGGGTCGTCCCGAATGGTCCAGTCGATGACCCTGCCGCTACGGGCCATCCCGCAGGGCGCGCGGGTGCTGTTCATCGACGACTTCCTGCGGGGTGGCGGGACAGCCCGTGGGGTATATGATTTGATGAAGGAATTCGGGGCGGAAGTCGCGGGTGTCGGAGTGCTGATAGAGACGGAGCAGCCGGCCGACAAGATGCTCGACCGCTATCTCGCGCTCATCACCTATCATGGGGTCGGGACGCACGGCGAGGGGCTGGTCAGCCCCAGCCGCTGGGTGACGTCCCTGGCGGGCCGCGATGACGACGACGTGAGGTCCCGCGAGTGACCCTGGACGACATTCACCGAGAACTGGCGTTCTTCCGTCCGGGCGTCGTGCGCCTGAACCCTCCTGCATCGCCGGGGGTGATCGCGCAGGCCGAGGCCGAACTGGGCGTGCGGTTCTCCCCGTCCATGCGCGCCGTGCTGGAGGGCTTCAACGGCGGCTATGTGGTCAACGAGCCGATCCTCGGCGTGCCGCCGGTGCAGTCGGCCCTCGATCTCCTCTTCGCCACGCGGCAGGCACGGGCCCACTGGGGGCCCATCGGCTGGAAGCAGGAGTTCGTGGAGATCGGCAGCGACGGCTGCGGCAATCCGTACGTGCTGTTGACAGACCGCGCCGACCCGGGCGGTGAGGCGCCGGTGGGCTTCTTCGACGCCGGCGTGATGGACATCACCGAGGTCGTGGCGTCGTCGTATCTGACCTACCTCTGGTTTCTGATTCAGGACGTCAAGTGGTACCATCAGGCCGACGGGAAACCGCTGGTCCGCGACGAGGTCCTCTGGACGAAGGCGACCGTCGTCGTCCGTCCCGACGCGCTGTCCCCCTGGCGCTTCAACGAGGCCTGGATGCTCGCGCACGACCCCGCGCTGGCGAGGTGGCGCTAGGCCGCCGCGCGCATCGGTCCCGACAGCGGCATCCCACCCCGACCCTGCGCTCACTGGAGGTTGAGATGAGTGTCTTGACGCATTCGTGGCTGCGGGCCTGCCTGGCAGCCGTTGCCTGCCTCGTGCTCGCGGCTCCTGCCCATGTGGCCATGGCTCAGGCGCCGTCTATGGCGCCCGCCCAGACCCCGGCCCAGCCGCCGCGGCCCATCACGTTGCTCGAGGCGCTGACGCTGGCCGCCCAGAACAACCACGGGCTGCGCGCCGCCGCCTTCGAGGTGACCGTGGCCCGGGCGCAGCTGGCGCAGGCCGAGGCCTTCAAACGGGGGCTGCTGACGGGATCGGCGTCTTACACCCGCATCAACGAGCGCTCCGGGGGCACGATCACCATCCCGCCTATTCCCGGCGTTACCCCATCGCCGGTCACCATCACGCTGCCGCCGCCGGACCCGAACATCTACTCGGTGGGCGTCGTCTACCAGTTCCCGCTGTATTCCGGCGGCCGGTTCGAATGGCAGATCGCGCTGGCCCAGGCCAACGTGCGCGGCGCCGAGGCCGCCCTGGAGCGGGCCAAGCAGCAACTCGTGCTGGACGTCCGGCAGGCGTACTTCCAGGTACTCCTGGCCCAGGCCGGCGTGGAGGTCGCCCGGCGCACCGTGGCGTCGGCGGAGGAGAACCTCCGCCTGGCCCGCGCCCGGGTCGCCGCCGGGGCCTCGCCCCGGTTCGACGAGGTGCAGGCCGAGGTCACCCTGGCCAACGCCCGCCAGAGCCTGATCCGCGCGCGCAACGGCCTGGCGCTGGCCCAGCACGGCCTCAACACCCTGCTGGCGCTGCCCCAGGATACGCCGCTGGCGCCGCGGGAGACGATGACCGCCGTCCCGCTGCGCACCGGCCTGGAGGCCCTCATCCGGCGCGCTCTGGAGAACCGTCCCGAACTCGTCGAGCACCGCGCGCGGCTGGCCGCGGCCCAGGCCGCCGTAGAGGTCGCCCGCGCCGGCTTGCGCCCGCTGGTCGTCGTGCAGGGGGGACCGACGTACGGCAACGCCTCGGGCACCGGCGGCGCGCCGACCGCCTCAGCCGGGTGGAGCGTCACGCTGCTGGCCACCCTGACCCTCTCCGACGGCAATCAGACCAGCGAACGCATCCGCGAGGCCGAGGCCAGGGTGGCGCAACTGCGGGAGGCTGAGGCGCACCTGCGTCAGGCCGTCGAGCTTGAGGTCCGCCGCGCCGTGCTGAACCACGCGGCGTCCGCCGAGGAACTGGCAGCTGCCGACAAGATCATCGAGCAGGCCCAGGAGCAGTTGCGCATCGCCAGCGTCCGGTTTACCGCCGGCGTCTCGACGAATTTCGAGGTCATCACGGCGCTGGCTGCGGTCGCGCAGGCCGAGGCGAACCGGATCCAGGCGCTGTTCAACCTGAACGTGGCGCGGGCGCAGCTGGAGCGGGCGGTGGGCGGAGGAGTGGAGTGAGGGGAGCAGGTTGCGGGCGGTCCGGCATGCGGGCGGTGCGGGAGCGTGCGGGAGGTGTGCTGGAGTGGTTGACACTCTGCGGGCTGGGCGCTAGCATCTAAGGTGCGACGCGGGGTGGAGCAGTCTGGTAGCTCGTCGGGCTCATAACCCGAAGGTCGGAGGTTCAAATCCTCCCCCCGCTACCAAAAATCGAGACAGGACGCGAGTTTCGGCTCGCGTCCTGTTCGCATCTCTGAGCGCCTGCTAATTAGGTTCTGCTCGTTGGGAGAGGCTGGCGCGACCCAGAGGTCGATCAAGCAGAGGGTTCTTGAGGCCGCTGAAAGCCTGCCCGCGGACGCGACTGTCGAGGACGCCATGGAGCGCCTCTACTTGCTGGCGAAGATCCAGCGGGGCCTTGAACAAGCTGCGGGGGAGACGGTCTCCAACGAGGAAGCCAAGAAGCGGCTTCTCAAGTGAAGCGGGTCCTCTGGTCTAGGGGCGTCGCCCCGCCGGCCGGCTCACTAGATCCGCAGGTCCACGATCGCCGACACGCCGACCCCCGGCACCCGCCGCAGCGCCTCCCAGGGCTTCAGGTCGTCCACCGGAACATAGGCCTTGATGCGGAACGCCGTCTGGAAGTCTGCCTCCACCAGGGCGACAGCCTGGACCCGTCGCACCGCCGACTGGGGGCCGGAGACCTGCGCGGCCCCGACGTAGGCGCCGCCAGGGTTGTTGATCCCGATGGTCACGCTGAGGATGGGCACGACCTTGGTCTGGGCGCGCACGGCCGCGCCGCGGTTTTGCAGCAGATCGTTGATGAAGGTGTTGATCTGGGGCGCGAAGGCTCTCACGGCGTACCCGACGCCGAGGGTCTTGATGATGCTGAAGACGTCCTGGCTGTGGACGCGGGCGGCGGTGCCGCCGATCAGGAGCGTCATCAGGAGCGAGAACGCCATCCCACGCAGTGCGCGCATGGCCACCCTCCCTGTGCGAGACGTCTCCGGCATCTGGTCTTGATACGGCGGGACAGCCCGGCAGGTTCCGGCGACGCCGTCGAGAAGACGAGAGCGTCCATGGACGCTCTCGTCCGGCGCGGCCTGCAGGCCCTCGAGGCGGCCGTGCCCCAGGTCATCGAGGAGGCGATCGGCATCTGCAGGGTGCCGGCGCCGACGTTTCATGAAGCCCGCAGGGCCGGGCACGTCTTGGAGCGCATGCGGGCGCTGGGGCTCGGCGATCCCCGCACGGACGAGGCAGGCAATGTGATCTGTGAACTTCCGGGCGATCCCGGCGGCCCGGCGGTGGTGCTGATGGCCCACCTGGACACGGTCTTTGGCCCGCAGACACCGATCGAGGTGCGCCGCGAGGGCGACCTCCTCTATGGCCCCGGGATCGGCGACAACAGCGTGGCGCTGGCGGCGATGCTCTGGTTGGGGCGGACGCTGCGGGACCTGTCGGGCCGCGGCACCCTGATCCTGGCCGCGAACGTGGGCGAGGAGGGCCTGGGCAACCTCCGGGGCGCGAAGGCCGTGTGGGACCGGTTCGGCAGCCGGGCCGATGCCTGGATCATCCTGGAAGGTGCCACGTTCAACCGGGGCGTGCGGGCCGGCGTCTGCTCGCGGCGGCTGGCCGTGACCTACCGCACCGCGGGCGGGCATTCGTGGCTGGACTTCGGTCAGCCCAGCGCCGTCCACGCGCTGGGGACCCTGATCAGCGGGATCGCCCAGATCCGGGTCCCGTCGGAGCCGAAGACCACGTACAACGTCGGGGTCATCGAGGGGGGCCGGTCGGTCAACACCATCGCCCCGGAGGCGAGCCTCACCCTCGACATGCGGTCGGAAGACGCCCGCGCGCTGGCCGCGCTGGAGGAGACGGTGCGGGGTCTCGTCGAGGCCGTCGCGCGCGCCGCAGGGGTCCGGGCCGCCATCGAGGTGGTGGGAGACCGCCCGGGCGGACGTCTGCCGCCGGACCATCCCCTGGTCAGGCTGGTGGAAGACACCGCCGTGTCCCTGGGGACGCCCATCCACTGGGAGCCCGGGAGCACCGATGCCAACGTGCCGCTGGCTCACGGCGCCGCGGCGGTCTGCCTGGGGGTGGCCAGCGGACGCCACCTCCATTCGGTCGATGAGGTGCTGGATGTGAGCGTGCTGCCCGCCGGCCTGCGGCAGGCCTACCTGGTGCTGGCGGCGCTGCTGCGGGGGGCGATGGCAGCCCGGTGAGAGCCGCGGCCACTCTCCCCCGGCGGCGCTCGGTCCTTCGATCCCTGTCTGCGACCTGCTCCCGTCACCTACCCGTCTGCCCAGTGGCGCCGCGGCACGTCCCAGTGGGTGCGGCCGGGCAGTTTGATCGAGATGTGGCAGGCTGGCCCGTCGCGCGTCGCGCCGTGCCAGTGCCAGAGGCCCCGCGGGACGATGACGAAATCCCCCGCCTCGGCGATGTGCCGGTCGTCCTCGATCACGACGACGACGCGGCCCGAGACGACCTGGAGCACCTGGGTGCTGTCGTGGGTGTGGGGCGTGGTGCGGGCGCCGGCCTCGAAGAACACGGCGACCAGCTCCGACTCTTCGCCGTCACGGTCGGGTTCGTAGAGGGCCTGCATGCGGACGTGTCCCTCGAAGTACTCCGGCCGGACCGCCGGATGGGCCTGGGCCGGATCGATCCTCCTGACCAGCACGGTGGCCTCCCTCCACGTCCTCGGCGAGGAAATACCTGATGTGTTCTCCGTGTCCTCGTGGTTGCCCTCGCTGTCGTGGGAGGAGCGGATCGTTGCCCCGAGGCTACCTCGTACCCAGGCCGCGGCCGCCGGAGCGCAGATCGCCCCACTGCACGGCGCGTTCGATCCTCACGGCGATGATCGGCCGGCCCTCGAGGTCCATCGCACGGTACTGCGGGTACTTCCGCCGGAGGAGGCGGAGCGCCGCCGCATGCTCGGATCCCTGATGGAGCAGGCGGGCATGGCCTTCGAGCAGGACGAATCCCAATCGCGACCAGTCTTCCGAGTAGGTGTCTGCAACCACGGCCACCCGCGGATTCTCCAGCACATTCCGGAGGCGCCGGAGCCTGCGCGGATCGGTCTGCTTGGGCTTGCGGTCGATGACCGAGTACAGCGTACGGCCCGAGAGCGCGAAGCAGATGGGCACGATGTGGGGCCTCCCGGAGGCGTCGGCGGTGGCCAGGCGGGCAACCCGCTGGCCCGACACAAACGCCGCGACGGCTCGGGACAGGGGCGGGCGCATGCTAGGGTCGTTGTTGGCGCACAGCCGTCGGATTGCAGGGCTTCAGGCCACAGCCCTCCGCACATGGCGGAATACGACCATGGTCGGCGGCGTTCCTGGCATGTGCGCACCGTGCGCCAGGGCACCGATGAACACCGTGGACATCCTCATCGTCGCCGACGACCCCCTGGCCCGCGCCGGACTGGCGGCCCTGCTGGATGACCCCGCCACCGCTGTCGTCGGCCAGGAAGGCTCCGCGACCGTGATCGGGTCGCTGGAGGCCGATCCCGACGTGATCATCTGGGATGCGGGCTCGAATGCGGCACCCGTGTTGGAACACCTGGCGGCCCTCGATCCCACGCGGTACCCGACCGTGGTGCTCGTCGCCACAAGGCGGGACGCCCTCGGTGCCCTGGCGGCCGGCGCGCGCGGGGTGTTGTCCCGCACGGTCGACGCTTCGACGCTGCGCGCCGCGGTCGAGGGGGTGGTGCGGGGCCTCGTGGTCATCGATCCGTCCCTGGCCGCAGCCCTGCCGACGGCGCGGGATCCTCACGCGCCCGTTCCCCTCGAAGACCTGACGCCCAGAGAACACGAGGTCCTGCAGTTGATGGCCCAGGGGTTGTCCAACAAGGCCATCGCCCGCCGCCTGGGCCTGAGCGAACATACGGCCAAGTTCCACGTCAACGCCATCCTGAGCAAACTGGATGCCCACAGCCGCACCGAAGCCGTCACCCGGGCGGCCCGGCTGGGCCTGATCATCCTCTGACCGGCGACCGACGCGCTTGGTGTCCCCCTCCGACCCGCCCGGTCGGCGGGGCCCGGCCCCCCCAAATGGGTGATGCGCGACGGCGCGGGCGGCCGCATCATGCCGGAGGAGGTGACTGCGGGCGTGTCGTCCATTGTCGATCTTTCTCGGGCACTGGCCGGGATCGCGGAGGCGGTGGCTCCGTCGGTGGTCCGCGTGGAGGCGCGGGGCCGCCTGCCGGCCAGCGGCATCGTGTGGTCCGCCGAGGGCCTGGTCGTGACGGCCGACCACGTCATCGAGGACGACGAGCACATCCGCGTGGGGCTGCCGGACGGCGCGGTCGTCGCTGCCACGCTCGCGGGCCGCGACCCGACGACCGACCTGGCGGTCCTGCGAACGGACGCCCGCGGCCTCCGCCCGGCAGTCTGGACCGACCCCCACCGTGCCCGGGTAGGTCATCTGGTGGTGAGTCTGGGCCGGCCCGGCCGCACGGCGCGGGCTGCCCTGGGCATGCTCAGCACCGTGGCCGAGGCCTGGCGCGGCCCGGGGGGAGCGGTCATCGACCGGTATCTCCAGATCGACCGCAGGCTCCCGCCCGGATTCTCCGGCGGCCCGCTGGCGGAGGGCGGGGGGCAGGTGCTCGGCCTCAACACGGCCGGGCTGCTGCGGGGCGCGGTGCTGGCCGTTCCCGCTCCGACCGTGGGCCGCGTGGTGGAGACGCTGCTCGCGCACGGCCGCATCCCGCGCGGCTACCTGGGGATCGGGGCCCAACCGGTGCGCCTGCCGGCGGGTCTGCGGCAGGCCCTCGGCCAGGAGTCCGGGCTGCTGACCGTGTCCGTCGAGCCCGGCAGCCCTGCCGAGCGCGCAGGTCTCCAGCTGGGCGACGTCCTCCTGCGGCTCGGCGAGACGACCGTGCGCCATCCTGGCGACCTCATGGCGGTGCTGGGGGCCGACCGGATCGGGGCGACGCTGGTGGCCCGGTTGCTGCGCGGCGGCACGGTGCAGGAGGTCGCGGTGACCGTCGGCGAGCGGCCGTGACGCCAGCTGGCAGGCGAAGGGACGGAGGACAATGGTGACGATCGTGAGGCCGGCCGATAACGAGATCGAGGTCTACGATGCCTATTCGCAGGCGGTCATCCGCGCGGTCGAGCGCGCCGGACCCGCGGTGGTCAGCGTGGGAGTCGAGGACCGGGCCTCGCGCCAGCGCGTCCCCGACCTGCGCGGGTCGGGCAGCGGCGTCATCATCGCGCCGGACGGCTACGTGCTCACCAACAGCCACGTCGTGCAGGGCGGGAGGGACACCGGCGTCCAGCTCCAGGACGGCCGCCGCCTGGCCGCTCAGGTGATCGGGACCGACCCTCATACCGACCTGGCCGTCCTCCGGGTCGGCGCCTCGGGGCTGCCGGCCGCCGAACTCGGCGACTCCAGCCGGCTGCGCGTGGGACAGCTCGTGGTCGCCATCGGCAACCCGCTGGGCTTCCAGGCCACCGTGACCGCCGGCGTGATCAGCGCGCTGGGCCGAAGGCTGCGCGGACAGACCGGCCGGCTCATCGATGACGTCATCCAGACCGACGCCGCGCTGAATCCCGGCAACTCGGGCGGGCCGCTGGTGGACTCGCACGGACGGGTCATCGGCATCAATACCGCCATCATGGCGTTTTCGCAGGGCCTCTGCTTCGCTGTCCCCATCAACACCGCCAAGTGGGTGGTCGGGCAGCTGCTGCGCGAGGGACGTGTGCGGCGGGCCTATCTGGGCGTCGTGGGGCAGACCGTCGAGCTCGACCGCCGCCTCACCCTGCACCACCGGCTGGGAGGCCACTGGGGGGTTCGGGTGGCCGAGGTGCAGCAGGACAGCGCCGCGGCCCGCGCCGGGATGCGCGCCGGCGACATCATCGTGACGCTCGACGAGATCCGCATAGAGTCCGGCGACGATCTGCAGCGGGCCCTCGGACAGCGGCAGATCGGGACGCCGGTCCGCCTGGGGATCCTGCGGGACGGTGCCGTGAGGACCGTCGAGGCGCGGCCCACCGAACTCCCCGACACCCGATGGTCCCCCAAAGGGGACGACCCCGTCTTCGGCGAAGCAGGAGCCATCACGCCCGGAGGGAGAGGCATGGCCGAGCCGGCAGTGGTGACAGCCTACCTGATGAATGTCCCCATCTTCAAAGACATCCCGACGCGCCTGCTGGAGTCGGTGGCCCGGTCAATGCGGGAGCGCATCTACGAGCCCGGCCAGGTGATCGTCAAGCAGGGCGACCCGGGCGTGGGGTTCTTCCTGATTACCGAAGGTAGGGTCGAGGTTTCGCACGACAGCCACCACATTCGCTTCCTCGGCCCGGGCGAGTTCTTCGGCGAGATGGCGCTGATGGAGGAACGGCCGCGCAGTGCGACCGTGACCGCGCGGGAGCGCACCACGTGCCTCCAGCTCGTCCGGTGGGATTTCCGCGCGCTCCTCAAGGAGAATCCCGACCTGGCCGTGAGAATCCTGGAGGTGGTCGTCCAGCGCCTCCGGGAACATCCCGACGCACACGACCTCGACTGAGGCGCCGCTGCACGCGCTGGGAGAATCGGGAGGTCGCGATCGACCTCCCGACGGCATGACTTTGGGGCTGAGCTGTTAGCTCAGGGCCTTGACGTTTGCGGCCTGCGGGCCCTTTTGACCTTGCACCACCTCGTACTCGACCTTCTGACCCTCGTTCAGACTGCGGTATCCGTCAGCCTGGATCGCGGAATAATGGACGAAGACATCTTTCCCGCCTTCGTCAGGGGTAATGAAGCCATACCCCTTCTCGGCGCTGAACCACTTGACCGTTCCGATCGGCATGCCCTGCCACCTCTTTCGTCGTTCGCCGCCGGTCTGCGCGGCCGGCGACGCCGTTCTGACCTACGAGGGTGTAGTATTGGCACCCGATGCGAAGATTCCTGCCGGCCGGCCGGAGATCCTCTCCGGCCGCCGTTCGAACCAGAGGAACCCCCGGTGGGGCTGCCCGCGAGGGGGCAGGCCCCCAGGGATCTGTGGGCGAAGCAAGAGGAACGGGGAGGAAGAGTTATGCGTGTCGCGGTCCTGCTTGCGATCGTGATCCTGGCTGTTCCCGAGGGGCGGACGGCCGCCGGACCCTCCCCATCCCTGTTCCCGCTGGTGGTCGGGGCCGTCTGGGTCCGCCGGAGCGACGATGGGGGCGAGGCGACCTCGCGGGTCGTCGGGCCCAAGACGGTAGGGACGACCCGGTGCACGGTCGTCGAGCGCAGAGCCGTCGAGCGCGGCCGCGAGCGGATTGGCCGGACCTGCTTCCTGGCGACGGCCAGCGAGGTGCTGATCGTCGAGTGGACGACCCCCCGCGGCGAGCTCCAGGTCCTGAATCCGCCGCGGCCGACCCTCAAGCTCCCGCCGCGGGCCGGACAGACCTGGTCGTGGAGTCCGGCCAGTTCCGCCGTCGCGCTGAAGATCACCGAGCGGTGGATCGGCGAGGAGACCATCAAGGTGGTGGCCGGCACCTTCCGGGCGTGGAAGTTGCAGACGGTGGCGACCGGTGAGGACTCGGAGATCACCACCTACACCTGGTACGCGCCGGGTGTGGGCGCGGTGCGCAGCGAGCGGAAGGGACGCCGGGGCGACCGACAGATCAGCGGGTGGTCGGAACTGGTGAGCTACAGGATCCCGTAGGGTCTCCGTCAGCGGAGTGATAGGCGCGCAGGCGATTCCGCCGGTCCTCCGTCGGCAGATCTGGATGCTGTTCGCCACGATCTTCCTCGCGATGATCGGCATGGGTATCATCATGCCGATTCTCCCGTTCTTCGCGCGCGAGTTCGGCGCCTCACCCGTCCAGATGGGGTTGCTCATCACCGGGTGGTCGCTGGCCCAGTTCCTCGCGGCGCCCTTCTGGGGACTCCTCGTCGATCGCCTGGGACGCAAGCCGGTGCTGCTGACCGGGCTCTGCGGCTTCGGCCTGACGTTCGTCGGCATGGCGCTGGCGCAGTCTTACGCCATCCTCCTGGCGGCGCGAATCGCAGGCGGCCTGCTCTCCAGCGCGGTGCTCCCGTCGGCGCAGGCCATCGCCGCCGACCTCACCCCGCCCGAGGAGCGGGGGGCGGTGATGGGGATGATGGGCGCCGGGTTCGGCCTGGGGTTCCTGGTGGGTCCGGCGCTCGGCGGGGCCCTGGCGCTGCTCGGTCCGCGGATGCCCTTCTATGCGGCTGCGGTCTCGGCGGGCCTGGCGCTGCCGACGGTCTTCCGGTCGGTGCACGAGCCGGCCATGGATGCGCGGCGCGCGGCGACGGCTCATCTGGGTGCCGCGGCGCTGGTCCGCGCCCTCCAGAGCCCCGAGCGGCCGCTGTACCTGATGGCGTTCGCGACCACCTTCGGCGGGTCGAGCCTGTTCTCGATGCTGGGCTACTATGCGATGGATCGGGTTTCGGCCAGCCCCTCCAGCGTGGGCATCATGTTCACCGCCCTGGGGCTCGGCTCGGTGGTGACGCAGGGGTTCCTGGTCGGACCGATCACCAGGCGGTGGGGCGAGGTGCCCGGCATCCGTCTGGGGTTTCTTGGCGGCACCCTGGGCTTCATCGCCCTATCATGGGCCGCCTCGGTCTTCTTGATCACCGTCGCCGTCCTGGTCACCTCCACCGCCATGGCGCTGCTGCGCCCCGCGCTGGCCGCGTTGAATTCGCGGCGGACCACGCTGGGGTACGGTACGTCGCTGGGGATGCAGACGGCCTTTGACAGCCTGGGCCGCACGCTGGGGCCGCTGTGGGCCGGGTCCGTCTACGACGTGGCTCGGGCTGGCCCGTTCCTGGCCGCGGCGGGCGTCTACCTGGTCGCCGGGCTGGCGACCCTGCGGCTGACCGATGACGCGGCGGCCCGGGGGGCGCCACCGCCGCTGGCCGAACCGATGGAGCCGCCCGCGTCCTAGGCCGGGCGCTTGGCTACTCCACGATGAAGACGCCGATCATCCCGCGGTCCGCGTGGTCCACCACGTGGCAGTGGAAGAGCCAGATGCCTGGATGCCTAAAGCTGATCTGCAGGGTATCGGCGGCGCCGCCCACCAGCGGCAGCACCTGGGCTGGCCAGGGGCGGCCGTTGAGCACGCCCAGCGAGATCATGGGGATCTCATGGATGTGCAGGCTGTGGTCGATGTTGCCGATGTTGACCACGTGCAGCCGCATGCTCTCGCCGACTTTCATCTTGAAGAAGGGGACCGTCTTGCCGAGCTGCGCCACGACCCCCTGCAGGCCGTCCTTCTTGTAGATCTCTTCCAGGGCGAGTTCGCCGCCGGGGACACCCATACCGTTCATGATGTAGGGCGGGACGTTGCTCCCCTGACGCTGCCGGGTGGTCTCCGCCATGAAAAGAACTTCCTCACGCACCGACGGCGCCCTGGGATCCTCCACGATGATCATCCCGTAGAGGCCCTGGAGGATGTGCTGGTTGATCGGGAACTCCCGGTCACCCGAGTGGCAGTGGTAGTAGGTCACCATGGGCCGGTCAGTGCTGTACTGATAGGTGTACTCCTTGCCCGGGGGGATCATGGCGCCGGAGCCCCTGCCGGTGATGATGTTGGCCTGCGAGCCGTCGTTCTCGATGGGATAGTAGCTCAGGTGGGTGTGGAAGCTGTGGACCCGGGTGTGCCTGTTGACGACCCGCACGCGGAGGATCTCGCCGGCCTTCACCCGCAGGGTGGGCCCCGGTACGGTCCCGTGGTACGTCCAGACCGTCCACCTGTTGCCGCCGCCGTAGTCGATGGTCTGCTCGGTGATCTCCAGGGTGTATTCCCTGACCGTCACCGCGCCCTGTCGCGAGACCTTGGACTGGATCTCCGGCCGCATGGCCGGGACGGCGGCGGCGGCGATCCGCGCCGCGGCGGCGGCGGCG
The DNA here is from genome assembly GCA_031459875.1 of Candidatus Fervidifonticultor sextus. Taxonomy (GTDB): domain Bacteria; phylum Sysuimicrobiota; class Sysuimicrobiia; order Sysuimicrobiales; family Humicultoraceae; genus Fervidifonticultor_A; species Fervidifonticultor_A sextus. The sequence goes on from JAVKHQ010000009.1 coordinate 84,226, forward strand.
GGCCCGCCCATGAGCAGGTCCATGAACATGGGGACCGGCCTGGCCTGGGAGGCCGGGCCCGCGGCGGACCCGAACAGGTGCTGGAGGTGGTCGCGGTGTGCGGCCGTCTGCGGATGCCACAGCGGTCTGCCGGCGAGGACTCCCGCGGACACCAGTCCCACGATGACGAGCGCGGTCACAACACCCTTCTTGCTGGTCCTGGGCATCAGTCGGCCTCCCTCTGGGTGTTTCAACTCTTCGGTGCGCCGCTGCAGCGACGCGATCGTGGTGCCGTCCAGTTCGCGGGTTACGAACCGCTGGATGCGCCGCCACACCGGGTGCGCCGGACAGCGCCGCATCAGGGGGCAGGCCCCCGGACCGACCAGGCACCGGTTCAGCCGGATCGGCCCCTCGATCGCCTCTACCACATCCAGCAGGGTGAGGGTGCGCGGATCGCGGGCCAGGGCGACCCCGCCGCCGGTACCCCGGTAGGTGCGGACCAGCTTGCGGTGCGCCAACCGCTGCACCACCTTTGTCAGGAACGCGCGTGGGATGCGCTGCCGGCGCGCGATCTCTGCAGAGCGCACCGGGGCGCCCGCCGCCCGATCGGCCAGGTCCAGGATCACCCTGACGGCGTAGTCGGCCTCTCGCGTGAGTTGCACCGGTCCGTCGACTCCAAGAGGACCCAAATGGTCCAGTTGCGATCTGTCCAGATGGTGCCAGGCCCTGAGGCGCCGTGCCATCAGGTCTGCGCCTGATTCTCTTCTCAGCGGGCCGACTCCCCCTAACCCCGCCACCCGTTGGGTTGAGATCTCGTTGATGCGTACCGTGGCGGTCGACTGCGGCCCATGATCCGGCAGGACCAGTACGATGTAGCGGAGGCGAACCTGGCCGTGAGGGACACGCCCGAAATAGGATAGACATGGCGACGGGCCCGGGGGGTACGTGCTGTCCTTGCTGGCCGAGGGCTAGCGGCCCCAGGTCAGCACGCAGGCCGACCAGGTGAAGCCGCCGCCGAAGGCCACCAGCACCAGGTGGTCGCCGTCTCTGATCCGTCCGTCGCGCAGTGCTTCCCACAGCGAGAGCGGGACCGACGCCGACGAGGTGTTGCCGTAGCGCTCGATGGTGCAGACGAACCGCTCCAGGGGCAGGCCCACGGCGCGGGCGATTGCTTCGATGATGCGCTGGTTGGCCTGGTGGGGGACGATCCACGCGATGTCGTCCAGGGTCATCCCGGCGGCTGCCACGACCTGCCGGACGGCGTCGGGGACGACCCGCACCGCGAGTTTGAAGACGGCCTGACCGTCCATCCGCGCCCGGTGGAGCCGCTGCGCGATGGCCTCCTGGCTCATGGGGAGGCGGCTCCCGCCGGCGGGCAGTTTCAGCAGATCGCCGGCCGATCCGTCGGCACCGACCACGCTGGCCCGCACGCCGGCGCCGGACTCAGACGGGCCCATCACGACCGCACCGGCCCCATCGCCGACCAGCACGGCCAGCGTCCGGTCACTCCAGTCCACGAGCTTGCTGAGGACCTCGGCACCCACGACGAGCACGTGGCGGGCCACGCCCGCCTCGATGGCGGCCGCCGCCGAGACGACGCCGTAGACGAAGCTGGAGCACGCGGCCAGCAGGTCGAACGCCCCGGCGCGTGTGGCGCCGATGCGGTCCTGGATCAGGCAGGCCGTCGCCGGGAACAGCATGTCGGGGGTGGTGGTCGCACAGATGATGAGGTCCAGCGCGGATGCCTGCAGTCCGGCGTCGCGCAGGGCGGCCTCGGCCGCCGCCACCCCGAGGTCCGATGCGGCCTCGCCGGGCTCGGCGATCCGGCGGGTCCTGATGCCCGTGCGCTCGATGATCCAGGCGTCGCTGGTGTCGACCATCCGCTCCAGATCGGTGTTGGTCAGGACGCGGGACGGCACGTGGACGCCAAGCCCCAGGACAGCGGCTCGCGTGCCGGCCCGTGCGGGCGTTTGTGCGTCCGGTCCGGTCCCCGCAGCGACCTCAGGCTGGCGCATGCTCAACGGGGTTCGGCGGCCCGGGGAGGTCTCCTGCCCGACCACCAGGCCGGCAGCCACGAATAGCCCAGCACAAAGGCAAACAGGCACGCGCCGGCCAGGAATCCCACGCCGCCGGCTGCCGCGGTGAGGGGATCGGCCCGGAGGACACCCAGGGCGATGAGCCCCGGCGCGCCAGCCAGCAGCACGAACGGGGGCAGCGCGGCGCGCGGCCAGTACGGCGCCGGGAGGCGCGGGACCTCCAGCGCGCTCATCCCGAGGTGGAACCGGTAGTACCACATGAGGAACGGCGTGACCTTGAACGCCTGGCCGGTGATGGCAAGTGTGACCCATCCCAGGAGGAACAGGGCGACCCCCGCCACCCCCCAGCGCGACGCCGCCCCGGGAAGCAGGCCCGTCGCCCACGCCAGGACTCCCAGGCTCAGCAGGGCGCCTTCACCGGCCAGGACCTGCCAGTGAGCGCGCGTGATGTCCGGCGCATGCGGCCGCCAGGCGCGCAGGTAGCGCACCAGGTCGGCCGTGTAGAGGAGTCCGGCGGCGGCGACCGCCGCGCCGCCGGCGCGCGCCAGGGGCGGGCTGAACAGGGCACCCGCGACCAGCAGCAGCAACCCCGCGCCCAGCGTCCAGAAGACAGCCTCCGGCCGGATCCCCGGGAGATCGCCGGTGCCGGCGAACCGTGGCAGCAGGTAGTAGGAGACGCCGGTGATGAGGAACGCGAACCAGCCCACCAGGCCCAGCGCCAGGTGCACCGCCAGGCCCATGGGCCCGATCAGGTCCCTCCAGAAGACGAATTTCCAGTTTGCGACGAGCAGCAGTCCCCAGGTCGCCGTCGCGCCCAGGGACGCCAGGGCCACGATCGCAAAGCGCAGCACCGGGAGGGTGCGGCGCCGCTGCCGGATCAGCGACGCGGCCACACCGAGCAGGATCGCGATGCTGGCGGCCACCAGGACGGCGCCGGCGACCAGCAGATCCACCGACCGCCCAAGGAACCCCGCCGTCATCAGGACGACCCCGAGCACGTGGACGAGGAACTGCCAGGGGACGGCCCGGCCCGGCTCGCGCCGCACCCCCACGGCGGCCGGCAGGAGCTGGTGCAGGGCGCCGATGGCGATCATGGTCCCCCACAGCAGGGTCACCAGGTGGTTGGCCGCCAGCACCGGCATCGAGCGGTGCTGGAGGAGGGCGAGCCTGGGGGACGCCACAGCCACGAACGCCGCCACGATGGGGAAGCCCAGCACGCCGCCTGCAAGGAACAGGCCGGTGCGGGCGGCTCTGACCGGGAAGACATCGGCGGGTCCAACCGTTGGAGGCAACGAAGATCCCTGCAGGGAGGGCCCTAGATGTCGGTCACATTCGACGAGCACGTCCGGGCATTTCTGAGCGAGCCGCTGGCCGCCGTCCTGGCCACGGTCTCCCCGAGGAGACGACCCCAGGCCACGCCGGTCTGGTTCATGCTGGACGACGGCCTCATCCTGATCAACACCAGCCGGGGCCGGGTGAAACTCAGGAACAGGAGTTACGCAGCCGGCATGATTACCTCCTTTCGGGATGGGGCCACGGGCGTGTCGAGGGCGGGCTGGTGTCCCTGAATGACGGCGAGTTGCAGGCGGCGTTTGACCTCACCCACCGTGTCTGATGGATCGAGCCGCGCCTGCTGGAGTACGACGAAGGCGAGGAGGACCAGCGCGACATGACGCTCCATGGCCTGCGGCACCCGGCACTGGCAGGCCCCCAGCCCCGCCAGTTGCTTAGTGTCGCGGAAACACGTTTCGATGTCCCAGCGGCTGCGCTTGCGAGCGAGCAGGGTCTTCCCGCGCCGATGCCAATCGTTGCTGACGATGTAGTCCAGTCCTCCCTGGCCGTTTGTAGCCACGACGAGTCGGATGGCGCCGTATC